>NZ_JAUSLG010000037.1 GCF_030646615.1 Phenylobacterium sp.
CTGTTGATCGTGACCCTCACCCCGGCGTCGTAGAGCGTGCGGATCGGGTGATCTTCAAGGCGCGCCACCCGTCCGAGCAGAAGGTTCGATGTCGGGCAGATGTTAAGCGTGACGGCATGGTCGGCCAGAAATCGCATCACCCGCGGTGAATCGGCTGCAGCTATGCCGTGCTGGACCTCATCAAGCTCCAGAATTTCGACTGCCCGCCAGACATCGTCGGACGCGCCCCACTCACCTACATGGGCCTTGAGCCGCATGCCTCGCTCCTTGCAGGCGCGATAGAGCGGCTGAAAGATATCGATCGGCTGGGCGAACTCGTCCCCCGAAAGGTCCACGGCCTGCCAACCGCCAGCGTCCAGAAACGGCGTGAGCCAATGCCACAGCCACGACCGTTTGCAATGGCGTGAGAAGCCCAGTTGAGGCGTCCACTCGATGCCAGGACTGATCGCCAAGCGCGCCGCTTCGATATCCGCAAATAGCTCCGCAGCATCCCCGACGCCTTGGGTGATCATCCACACGTCGTCGCCAAACTCGACGCGCGTGAGACCATCCTGACGCGCTCGCACGAACGCCCCTTCCCAGCCCAGCCGCCGGCCAGCCTTGCCCTTGAAAAGGTCGCCGACATGGCTGGCAGTCCAGGCGTGCATCTCGTCCATGGACCCGAGCGGCTTGGTGACTGGAGCGATGTCTCGCCCTGTCTGGTCCCGCAGCCAGACCCGGTCGCCGCCAAACGGGCCATGGGTGTGGGACTCAGCCTTGGGCGCCCGTCTGACCCCTTCGAGGTCGCCGCTTTCCAGAGCGGCGATGAAGGCTTCAGAACTCGCCTGCTCGTTCGCGATCATCCGCCCCCCCGAGAATGCCACCCTGGCAATCTATCAACGTCCTGCGGCGACCGGAATGGACCGGCGTCCCATCTTCAGTGCGTCAGGAGGGGGCGTCGGCATAGGCGCCTAGGGCAGGCTTTGCGGCCTCGGACCAGCCCGATCCAGGACCCAGACCGGCAGGTCGGCGACCAGCTCAAAGCCGAGGCTCGTATAGAGCGGCCGGCCGGCGTCGGTGGCGCCCAGATGGAAGCGAGCCACGCCCCGGCGTCGGTAGTCATTGATCACATGAGTGAGCAGGGCGCGGCCCATGCCCTTGCCCTGGTGCTCAGGCGGCGTGGCCATGAGCGTGACGCCGGCCGTATCCCCCGTCAGGGTTAGCGAGACGGTGCAGACGGGCCTGTCCTCGTCCCAGGCGACATAGGTCTCTACGCCTGAGGTCGGGGTGATGCTGACCTGGATACACCTGGCGATGACATCTCGGGGCTCATCGAATGCGGCGGCGATCAGGTCGCCTGCGACGCCGACCAGCTCCGGGCCGAGCGCGCGAACAACCTTGATCGGCTGGGTCGGTTGAACCGGGACGTTAGGGCGAAGCACCATAAGTGGGGCTGCGCCGACGGCGCTGAGGCCAAGCTGCGTCGCGAGCGGTGTCAGGGCTTCCCCAACCGTCGGCGCCATGAGCGCCACGAGCGGCCGATCTCGTTCCCTTGCCCGCGTGACGGACCGAACGAGGAAGCCTTCGACATCGGTGTCGGCCCCCAGGATCAGGCGATTATGATCGGCAGAGATTTCATCCGTCAGGGCCAGAATGCAGCGCCGGGTCATGTGGAGCTCTGCGCCGGGCGCTGCGCTAATCTGCATGGCGAGCGCGCGCACGCAGAGTTCAAGCAGCTCGTCGGTCTCGTTCATCCGCGTGGTCCCCGCGTATCCTCCCCTGAGCAAGGGCGGTCCAGGCTAGCGGCCGCTGCTGATGCTTTCCACTTCCTGTGGTCCTCGCCGCAGCCGGCAGGTGGCGGCTCGTTCTCTCTCGTGTAGCGTCGCGCCAAGAGGACCGCCGCCGGGGAGCCGCCGTGCCTGATCAGCGAGACACGTTCAACGCGGTGGCCGCAGAGTACGACGCGGTGCGGCCGCCCTATCCGAGGGCGCTCTACGACGATCTGGCGAGCGTCGTCGGCGGGGATGGCGCGCGGGTTCTCGAAATCGGTTGTGGCAGCGGCCAAGCCACCCAGGGGTTCCTCGATCTCGGGTGGAAGGTCGTCGCCGTGGATCCTGGTGATGAGCTCGTCGCCCTGGCGAAAGCGAACCTGACTGGAGAGGTGACCTTCCACGTTTCCCCGTTTGAAACCTTCGATGCCGAACCCGGCGCCTTCGGCCTCGTGGCGTCAGCCCAGGCGTGGCACTGGATTGACCCGACCCTCAGCTTCCCACGCGCCGCCCGGGCGTTGCAGGCCGGCGGCGTTTTGGCCGTCTTCGGTCACGTACCTATGTCGCCGCCTGCAGATATTCTGCAGCGACTGGAGCCGATCTATCAGGATATCGCGCCGGACCTCTGGCGACCGCCGCCCCAGGCCTGGTACCTGCCGAGTGGACCTGTTCGCGAGCTCTTTAGCGCCTCGGGCTTGTTTGGCCCCGTCACGCACCGGGCCTTCACCTGGACCGAGCAGGTGACGCCGGCCGCCTTCGTTCGCCAACTCCGGACGCGCTCGGACTACAACATGGTTGACCCGGATCTCTCCGCTCTGCTAGGCTGTGGCGCGTTGCGATGCTACCGCCATTCACAGGTTTTGCCCTATGCAGCCGAATTCACCCCTTAAAGTGCTGCGTGATTGGCGTGCCCTGAATTCTGAAGATCAGGGTGTCGTTATTGCCTTTGGCAAGTTCGACGGTGTCCATATCGGCCATCAGCGTGTGATCGACGACGCGGCGCAAGTAGCCCGAAGGCTCGGGGTTCCACTTGGCGTGGTTAGCTTGGAGCCTTGTCCGCATGAATTGTTTCAACCCGAGGCGCCACCTTCCCGCTTGATGAGCGCCAGCCAACGCTCCCGCGCCGTTGAGCGTTTAGGTGTGGAGCGGCTTTATCTCTTGCCTTTCGACGCAGCGATGGCGGCCCGTTCTGACCGCGATTTCATCGAGGAAGTCTTGGTTGGAGGGCTCAGTGTCCGGCATGTGGCTGTTGGCGCCAATACGAGCTTTGGCAAGAACCGTGCGGGGAATCCAGAGGCCCTTACACGATATGGGGCTGAGTACGGGTTTTCCGTCTCAATCGCTGATCTAGTGGTGCGTGGGGCCGGCAATGTGATCTCTTCCACCGTGGTGCGGAGACATTTGCGCGAAGGTCGACCCGACCTCGCAACAGCGATCCTCGGCAGACCGTTCGCCATCGAAGGGCCTGTACAGAAAGGCAGCCAACTTGGCCGTGGGCGCGGCTTTCCTACGGCTAATATTGCTCTTGGCCGCTACGTGGCGCCACGTAGCGGCGTCTACGCCACCTACACCAACCTGAGCGATGGGCGCAGGTACCCCGGAGTGGTGAGCATCGGATCGAACCGGGATGCCAATTCCGTCGAGGCAATGTTGCAGGTGACGCTCTTTGACTCTGACCAGGACCTCTGCGGCGAGGTTATCGAGATCGAGCTGATTGCGTTTCTCCGTGAAGAGGAGAGCTACGTCGACGAGCATGGTCACTTCAGCAATTCACAGGCAGTCGACCAGATGCACCGCGACATAGCGACAGCACGAGCCATGCTATGTTCCACGCCATAGCGCTCGCAGCCGTACCAGCCTGTTAGACGTCGCGGAGGGGGCGCTCTTGGGCCCACTGGTCGGCTAGCTCCGTCGGACCGACTTCCTACCGGACTTCGGCTAACCACCCACCGTAGACAGTTTCGACGACCGCTTAGCGGCAGCTGACCGGCGGGCTGAGGTGCTGGAGGGGATTCTGCGGGTGGCGCTTGATCCGGTCGGCGAGCCAAACGCCAAAAACCGAGGACGCCGCCCTGGTGACGTCAGCGTGGAATGAGTTGCATCCAAATGTCTCGCATAACCAAGTGCTGAGCCGGCGGGTTGTTAAGGTCGATGCCCTCCAAGAACCGCACGCCCGTATCATCGCTCCCGCGCCAGACGGTTTGAGTGTTCATCGCCAGGCCCGATCTCACCAAGATCAAATGAAAACCTTCAGGACCGGGGTGACCCTGGATCTTAATCTTCGCCCCGCCGTCGCTGAGGTTGTGGATGGTGCAGCCCAGAGTAAGACCTGAGCCGTAGTATATCTTTCCCCCCAACAGACCGCGAACTCTGTGCTGCCGCCGGCGATCACCCGAACGTGTCGAATTGTTACGCCGATCTCTGGTCCACGGTCCCTGAATGATCATACGGCCCGTCCGTGTCATTATTGCACAACTGACAAGGGACTCCGCAAACGGCAGGCCAAGCGGCGTTCAGTGCCCAGCCTTCGGCGAGCAGCTCCAGGTCCGCTTCTCGTTTCCGGCCCGAGCTCGGTTCGGCAGGTCTGCTTTCCGCGGCGCGAGCGCGAGGCCCGCTTTCGGCTCCGGGCTACCTGACGGGATTCGACCCTGAACGGACTCAGAGAGGGTAGCTCGACGCCGCAACTACAGCGGCTGCCAAATTGCCGTCACGATCTAAGGGTGCTAATCGCCGGGCAGCGAGCCGATGTACGGTTGTGCTTGTGGGAGAGAGTTCATGCTCACCGTCCGCCAGCGCGTGAGTTGGCTTAGGCATCTCGCGACGGCTTGCCTCCAGCAACATCATCAAGAGCTAACGGCGATCTTCCAGCCCCTGATCCGGCCGTCTGCGGTCATTGTGGACGTCGGCGCCCACGCTGGTCAGTTCGCGAAGCTGTTTTCCCAAATGGCGCCGGAAGGTCAAGTGTTCGCCTTTGAGCCCTCCCCATACGCACGTTCCATTCTGGAGCGCGCGTTGACTTGGAACCGCATTCAGAATGTGAAGGTGGTGCCAACCGGCCTCTCCGACGCTGAAGGCGAAGCAACGCTGAGCACTCCAATCAAGAGCCGAGGTGGGATTGGCTTTGGGTTGGCGTCTCTCGCGGGTGCTTCAGGTGACCGGCGAACCACCACACATTCAGTGCCACTCCAGACCCTGGATGGGTTCGCTGAGCGGAGCGGGGTGCAAAGGGTAGACTTCCTCAAGGCGGACGTTGAGGGCTGGGAAGCGCACGTGCTTCGCGGCGGGAAGCGCACTATCGAGCAGCATCGCCCCGCCCTTTATTTAGAAGTTGCGGAAGATGCGCTGGCGCGGGCGGGTTCCTCGCCGGGAGATATCTGGTCCGAACTTGCGCCGCTCGGCTACGAAGCCCTACGGGCACCCGATTTTGAGCCAGTTGCCGCGTTTACCGGAACGGGAGACTACCTCTTCGTGCCGGCCCGCATGGGGAGCGGCTTCCGCTAATCCTCACTGCGGACCTTTCGCCGCCGTCAAATGCGCTCACTCTCAGGCGTTATGCAAACGAGGATAATCCAGGATGCCAAGATTATCAGGCGCATCAGCTGCAGTCTGCGTCGTCATTCTCGCCTGTGCAGGCTGCTCCGACTCCGGAGCTGATGTCCCGTATCACCCAACTGCGCCGGTTTCCCGGCCTGCTCTTGATTGGGAGCTTCTCCGCTATCTCAGCGAAGGAGAGCCCGGCATGTACTTTTGCCGGGACGGACGACTTTGGATAAAAGCCGTAGCGCTTACCGACGGCGGCACATGCCGGGTGGTACGCGATGTCGTTTGCACCCGGCGCGAGGGCGCAACCCACGAGCTGTGCGCGAATCTCTCAATCGGCCCTCAGGGGCCCAAAATGTCAGAATGGCGTGAGGTTCCGATCCCCGAGGACTAATGTCTGCTCACCACCCGCTTCAGACCTTTCGTTGGCGGTCGCTGGGGAGCGCGGCATTTCTGTTCGACGAAATCCGACCTTCTTGAGCCAGTTGGTAGAGGCGCGGGTATCTCTGCGAAGGGGAGCGTCTAACCAATTATTTAAGTGGGAAAAATTCCGAATTCTTCGAGTCCTGCCGGGCCCACCAGCGGGGCTAATGAGGAAGTATCCGCCCCAGAGATATGGGAACTAATCGCCACGTAAAAATATAAAGCGGATCGCTTGGGTAGATTAGATGATCCTTTTCCGGCGTTTGTCAGGCGTTCTGTTTGAGTAGTACATCGCTGATATTTCAGAGCTTATCGCCCATGACGTTGCGGCGGGTATGCATCATCTGGCTTAGCGCGTTCTTCGGCAATCAGCACGGCGATTTTTCTTCGCTCCGCGTGGTCCATCGTTCGCGCAAGAACGCGCTCGAAATGCTCAACGTTCAGCCTTCTGAGCTCAGCCGGCGACATCAGGGCCTCCGTAACGCGGGTCTTTGAATCCGAGTGCAAGGCGCCTCATTGAGCCCAAATAGCAACGCGACAGATGTGCTGCGGCGTCAGAGGCGGCCTGAGGGGGCTTCCGTCTGAGGGTCAGAGCCCGCCGAACTGGATCGGGTCGCCATTGACGTCGAATGCGGCGTACCGGCCAACGCCGCCGACGTGGATCGCGTCGACCATGCCCTGTAGCGCCACCTCGACCTGCGCCTGGGTCGGCGGCTTTCCGTCCTCACCCCCGAGCGCGGCGGCGAAGACGATCTGCCACGGCGGCCCGGCGAGCTTGGCCTCTGCAACCAGATCGGAAAAGCCAGCGAGCTCGGATGGCGCCTTGTCGACGCACATCAGGGGCGCAAGGGCGCCGCCGGCGCCAGCCAAGAAGCGCTCACGCTGGGCTTCGGTCGCGTCGGCGGGCAGTTCTGCGGACGTGAACACAAACAGCAGCTGTTGAGGCTCTGGCTGGCTGGCGGCGGCCTTCAGCAACTGGTCGAAGTGCGAGTCTGCCATTGAGAGCAATCCTAGGTTTGCTGGCGCCCCTGTTCCGGGCGGGGCCTTATACCGTAGCGGGCTGGTGTTTTCTCCCGGTCCAGCGCATGGGCGAAAACTGTTGGGCGATCTGGGCCTTGGCCTCACCGGTGGTTGACGCCTCGACTTTGAAGAAGAGGTCAGCGGCCAGGCGACCGGCGGCGGGCGCTGTTTGGATGCCATATCCGCCAAGGCCGGCGAACCAGAATAGATTCGGCGCTCGTAGGTCCCAGCCGATCACCGGCAAGCGGTCTGGGGCAAAGCTGCGCAGCCCGGCCCACTTGTGCTTGATACGAGGGGGCTTGAATCCCGTGGCTTGCCTAAACCGGGCCACCGCGAGCGCGACGTCCGCCTCCTCAGGTTGGGCATCCACAGGCGGAGAGGGCGTTTCGTCGCAGGGCGATATCAACAGATCCCCGCCAAACGGCCGAAAATAGTATTTCTCACCCATGTCTTTCACGATGGGTCCGCCGAGAACGAGCCCTTCGGGGCTAGGAGGGTCGATGAGTATGGCCGTCCGCCGGTAAGATTTCAGGCCAATTGGAGCCACGCCGCACTCTGCTGCGACCTCATTGGCCCAGGCTCCGGCTGCGTTGACCAGCGACGTGCAGCGAAGCTCTTCGCCATTGATCGTCAACCGCCAATGGGTCCCATCATGGCCAGAGACATGTCCACCTGCGCCCAGCCAGAGGGCGGCGCCTTGGCGTGTCGCCCGCGCCAGCAGGATTTGGTGCAAGCGGCTTACGTCCAGCTCACCAGTTCCGCTTTCAAGCCAGGCCGACTTGATGTGGCGGGTCCTCAGAATAGGGCAGAGCTTCCTGACCTGAACGCCATGGATTGGAATAGCAGTTGCGATCGGCTGGGGGCGCTCCTGGGACGAGATGTGGAGGACGGGGCGTGCGCGCAGCAGCGGGCCGCCGGCATCAGAGGCCTCGTCCTCGAAAAAGGCTCGACTTGCTTCTGCAAGGGCTGCTGTGACCGGCCCGCCGTAGGAGGGAATGAACATGCCCGTCGATCGCCCGCTCGCATGTCGACCGAGGCGGTCTTCCTTCTCCACGATCAAGGTCTTTATCCGGGGCGCCAGCTGCGCAGCCATGCATGCGCCAGCGATACCGCCTCCGAGTATGACGACCTCAAAGACCGGCGGCTTCACAAGGCGACCGCAGGACGCATGCCGGCGGCTCCCCCCAGGTATCCGTCGACAAGAGGGCCGGGAAGATCACAGGCGAGAAGCTGAGCGAGCAGACGTCCACGGTCGCCAGACTCAAAATACCGGCCATAGGCTGCGATCACGCCTGACATGTCGCAGGCGTGCGGCGACAGCCGCACGGCGCGGACGCCGGCCGCCTGCAGCTCACCGGGCGAGGCTGCCACCGTATGAACGCCGTGAGACAGGGTTTGAATGCCGTTGATGCTGAGGAAGGACGCGCCCTCCAGGGTCTGAACCGCCTGGCCGTCGGGGTCGCGATCGCAGACAAATCGGCAGGTGTCCTTCGACAACCCGGCTTGCCGCGCATGGTAACAACGCGCTGAAAGCGCCAGGGGCAGCCGGCCAAAGCCGAATACCTCAATTTCGAGATCAGGGCAGGCGCGGTGGATCTCCCCAATCGCCGCCAGGGACAGCTCGATGTTGGCGCAGAGGCGCTCGCATCCGCGGTCCACAAGAATCTGGGCGGCTGACCCATTGTAGATGTTGAGCAGCGGACCTGCGACGAAGGGGTGGCAATTCGGAAGCAGGCTCAGGGCGGCGAGGTCGTTCAGTTCCAGCAGCCAGCCGTCCTGCTCCGCCACCCCGCGCAGCAGGCGTCGGTCCCTCGGCGTAGAGATCAGGCCAAGGGTGGACCAGACCACCTCCTTGCCTGCGTCTCGCAACAGGTCGGCCGCCCCTAGCAGGGTTGCTGCGGCCAAGGGTTCGCGCTTTCCGCACACCACTTCGCCGAGATAGATGCGACGCACCAAAGGCTCGTGCGCCATGCGCTCATAGAAGCCGGCAATGTCGGCGGCAGGCCAGTTGAAGAGCAGGGGGCCGAGGGTGATCTCGAGCGACATGTCACCGCCACCGCTTGTTGTAGGCGCCTTCGGTCTCCCGACCGCCCTCAGCGAGATCGGTCAGCATGTGCTCATAGGGCGCCGTGCTCTCGCCGCGATCGAGGGCGTCGATCGCCTTGCGAAAGGCGCGGGTCACACGCGCGACATAGGCCTTTCCGCGCTGACGACCCTCAATCTTGACGGCTTTCACGCCTGCGTCCCGCAGGCTGGCCAACAGGCCCATGGCGTTCAGGCTGGTCGGCTCTTCGAACAGGTAGGTGGCGTCCCCATCGGTCGCGAAACGCCCCTTGCACAGGGTTGGATATCCGGCCGTGGCTCCGGTCGGAGTCTTGTCGAGGGCGAGCCCGGCCAGCCGTGAAATCATCCCCTCGGAGGTGCGCTCGAAACTCACTGCTTCAGGCGGCGAGCAGACGCCAGAGAGGTTAGGGGATTGTCCGCTGACATAGGATGAGAGGGCGCAACGCCCTTCGGTCATGACGCACAGCCCGCCGAAGACGAAGGCCTCGATCTCGGCCGACGATTCCTTGATCAGGTCGGCGATCTCCGCAGCGGACATTACCCGAGGGACGACCACGCGCCGAACCCCGAACGTCTCCACATAGAAGCGGATCGCCTCAGGGGTGTTCGCCGCCGCCTGCACCGACAGGTGAAGCCGCACAGCCGAGCTCAGCTGACGAACATGGGCAAGAACGGCGAGGTCGGCGGCGATGATCGCATCGGCGCCGGCGTTGATCGCGGTCTTCACAGAGGCCCGCCAACGATCCTCGCCGCCAGCCCGGGCGAATGTGTTGATGGCTACGAGCACGTTGGAGCCCTTCCGGTGGGCGAAATCGACAGCGCGCGTCAGTTCTGTGGCGTCGAAGTTGAGGCCCGGGAAGTTCCGCGCGTTTGTTTCATCGCGGAGACCACAATAGACGCTGTCGGCGCCCGCCTCGATGGCCGCCTCCAGCATGGCCGGCGAGCCTGCCGGGCAGACGAGTTCAATGGACCCCATGGGGCATGCCTCCTGTGCGCCTGGTCGCGCGACGCCAATCCACCACGCGCTGCAGAACCGGATCGAGGCTTGGGGCCAGGGCGGCCGGAACCAGCAGGTCGGCGAGGCGCAGGTTCGCCGCCTCCAGCGCGTTGTGGAGGGCCAGCACCGCCCCTGTGTCGCCCCGCACGGTCAGCCCGCCGGCGAAGAAGGTTGCGTCGGCATCGGCCGAGCCATCGAAGAGTGCGAGCAGATCCATGAGCTCGCCCGAAATCTCAGCCACATAGCCCATGGGCCGACGCGTGCGGCGAACCACCTTCACGCCGCCGCCGTCCTCGAAAAGGGTCAACTCGAATGCGACCGGCAGATCTTCGGGATCGATCAGATACGGGCGACCTTGAAAGCGGCCCAGGCGACCAAAGGCGTTGGCCGACCGCCGCCAAGCCCGCTTGACGGCGAGATTGAGCATCATCTCCATGGGCGGTCGTAGGACCAGCGCCAAGTCTGTCAGAATGCGCGCAGACAGGCGTTCCTCTGAGAAGTGCATCATCGCCCTTTCCGGGCGAGAACAGGCGCCCGGACGAGGTCTAGGGCGGGGCGGAACGACGACGAATGTCGTCCGTCAACGCGACGTCCGCCTTTGGTCAGCCTGAGGGCTTCAAACCGTCATGCGCTCGGGTTGGTTTGGCCAGGCCTCAAGCCGCGCCTTGCCTCCACCGCGCATAACCTCAGGCGCATGATTGTCGATCAGCGCATCAGGTTTCGCCAGGCGCGTCAGCACCACTGGCCGGCCAATCGTCACGAGCGGACCGTTCACCGCCACCCCATAGTCGGCGAGGCTTGCGAAGGCGCGGGACAGGTTCTCGGGGGTCATGCCCAGCAGCGAGGCCAGAACGCGCTTCTCGTGCGGCAGGGTGATGGTCTCGACATCGCCCTGGCGCACGCGCTGGGTGATCAGATAGTTGGCCAGTCGCTCGATCCCGCCGCGGAGCTTCTGGCTCTTCATTGAGCGAACCAGACCGCGGTAGCAGCCCGCCAATTCCTGGGACACGGCGAAACCGAAGGCGGCGTCCTCCTGCATCGCCCGGCGAAGGGTCTCACCCGAGATCATCAGAATGTCGGACCGATCACGAGTCGTAGCGCTCATCAGGGCGCTCGTGTCTAGGACGACCGCAGCCAGGATGAAGGTCGATAGGGGACCCAGCAGGGCGAGGATCGTCTCCTTGTCATTCCAGGTGCCGGAGAGTTCGACCGTCCCGTCGAGGACAATATAAAGAAAATCAACGCTGTCGCCTTCGGTGAGCAGGGTTGTCCCCGCCGGGAAGCGTTGAAGGAAAGCCCCCTGGATCAGGCGACGGAACGTGTCGTCATTGGCCGTTTTCAGAAACGGCAGCTCCCTGACGCGTTCGAGATCGACCTCTTTGATCGGCATGCATGGTCCTCCACTCAGGCGGACCATGGCGCTCTTGCGCGTTCCATCCTTGATCTATGTCACGGAGAGCCCTGACGGCGCGTGCGGCCATTTGGCCACTTTGGTTAGTCAGGTCTTCCGGCGTGTTCAGGTTCAGGAAGACTTGGCCTCGAGGGTCCTCCCACACGACCTGACGGCCGTTGAGCTCGACAAGCAAGCCGCGGAGCGACCTGCGGCCTGATTGCGCGTAGCACAACAGGGGCTCAAGAGCCTCGATACGCCACAGGGTGCAGGTTGGATGGCCCTGGCGGCTGTCTCCTGCCGAGGCCGCGAGGGCGTCGGGATCCTGAACAAGCGCCTCCTCCAGCCTTGTGTACAGATCATCGGGGAGATGGGGCGCGTCGCACGGGATCGTCAGAACGTGGGCGGCCCCGATCTGCGCGCCGTGGGCCAAGCCGCTGGCCACCCCAGCCAGGGGGCCTTCGATCTTGGGTGAGTCAAATAGCAGCTGAACTGGCGGGAGCTCGTCAGCCTGCCGCCGCTCGCGAACCGACAGGGCCACGTGATTGGCGAAGCTTGCGGCCAGGGACAGGGCGTGTTCGCCGAGGGCGCGGGCCTGATAGAGGCGCTGGGGCTTGTCGCCGCCCATGCGGCGACCCGCCCCGCCGGCCAGCACCACACAAAGTCTCATCGGCGTTTTCCTGTAACGGCGGCGCTGGAACTGTTGGGTTTCGTCTCCCACAGCGCTCGCGCCCGCTCCACCCGCCCGACAGACACCTCCAGATCCCTCAGCAATCCGTCCTGGATGGAGTAGATCCAGCCGTGAACCTCGAGGGGCTGCTTCTTGCGCCAGGCGTCCCGCACGAAGGGATTGGCGGTGATCTGTCGCACCTGTTCGATCACATTGCGCTCGCAGAGATCGTTCACCCGGGCCTCAGGATCGGTGATCAAGGAGAGCTCATGCTCACAACGCCACGAGAGGCTTCTGACCGGGGTCAGCCAGTGGTCGATCAGGCCGTGGCGCTCCTCGGAGAGGGCGGCGCGGACGCCGCCGCAGCCATAGTGGCCACAGACGATGACGTGGCGGACCTTGAGGACCTCCACGGCGAACTGAAGGACCGAGAGGAAATTTGCGTCCTGAGGCGGGGCAAGATTGGCCACGTTTCGGTGAACGAACAGCTCGCCGGGGTCGAGGCCGACGATCTCGTTGGCAGGTACCCGGCTGTCTGAGCAGCCGATCCAAAGGTAGGAAGGCGCCTGCAGGCTCGCCAGGCGGCGGAAATACTCCGGATCGACGCGAGCACGGGTCGCCGCCCAGCGAATGTTGTTGTCAAAGAGCTCGGAGATCATGGCTGGGCGTCGAGGAAGAGGCCCCGCCTGGCGGCCAGTCGTCGGCTTAGCGCCGTCAGGTCGGCGGTGGTCAGTCGCAGCCGCGCGATCGGCAGCACCACGGCGTTTTCGAGCGCCAGGTGGCGAAGCTCGTGCCGGGCGAAGGCGAGAAGTACGGACTTGGCCTCCGGATCGAGCCCCGGCGCACGCTGGGATGTCAGTGCAGACTCCAGTCGGTCCCGGACGACCTGCGACTGGGTGACGTCAGCGCGGTGCTCTGCCGACAGACGCCCAAGGACATTCTCGATTTCGTCCTCAGGCAGGGCCCGACGCCGGAGCAGGGGGAAGAGATCCTCCTCTTCGTCGATGACGTGCAAGGCAAGATCATAGCGGATGAAATCGATGATCTGGCTGATGGGGTCAGCTTTGAAGACAGGGCTGGCCGCCACCTCCTCGATCATCCGGCAGAGTTGCCTGTGCCGATAGTGCTCGGCGAAGAACCAGTCGAGCGGCTCACGGAGCAGTTCGCGCGGAATGACTTCAATATCCGCAGGCGGGGCGCAAGGCATGGCCGGCTCTCCAAGGAGGCTCAATAGCGGTAGTCGAGACTGATCCAGACCTTCGTGCGGTCGCCGTAGCCGGGGCGGTCGCCCTCGAACCAAGCCAGCTTGGTTTCGAGCGAAAGGTGCGGGGTGAGGGGCGCGGCCGCCAGAAGATCAAGCTCCGTGCCGTAGTCGTCGCCGCCATCGGGGACGGTGAACCGGTGGATGGCCGCTGCGAGGCGGACAGGCGGCAAGCCTTCCGGACGCAAGGTGGCGCCGATCTTGGCGTTGAGGTCCTGGACGCCGTCGGGCGGCGTGGTCAGGAAGGCGTCGGCCCATCCCTGAAATGCGTGGAGCGTGGCCAGGGGCGTCGCAAAGCCGCGGCTCCCGTCCCCCTCCAGGCGCTCGAGTGTGAGGCTCGCCCAGCTGTCCTGTTGGCGGAGGCCAAGACTGAGCGAGGCATAGTCCAGGTCGAAGTCGGCAGGGTTCCCCCCGTAGTCGGCCTGCCGGGCATAGCCGGCCTCCAGGCTCCCCTTCAGCCCGCTGTCTGACAGAGGCCGCTCCAGCCGCAGGCTTGCGCCCAATGTGGCGCTGGACTGGGCGGGCGCGTTGGCGAAGTCGAGCCATTCCCCGTGCAGGGTCAGGTGGCCCCAGGCGGGCTTCCAGTCGGCCTGGGCAAGGTGACTGTCTGAACGCCAGTCGCCCTGTGGATGGTCATCGCCGAAGATGCGCTGAACGCGATCCACGTAGACGTAGGTGACCGCGAGGTCTGACCTCGGCCTGTAGTCCACTCGGGCGGCGTCGAAGGTCTGCTCGTTCTGTCGGAAGCCGACATTGCCGACGAAGCGAGCCGAACCGAGGATGATCCGCTGGCGACCGACAACGGCGGCGGCCTTTTCGGCTTTCCACGCGAGCTGCAGACGATTGAGCTCGGTTGTCTCTGGATCGGGGACGACCGGATAGGCGACCTCGCCGTTGGTGGTGGAATTGTACTCCTCCCCGAGGGCCACGACATTCTCGCCCTCAATGAGGAGCTGAACGCCCTTCCAGGGGGCGGTCTCGAAGCCGAGCCGCGTGCGTAGGGTCAGCGCCGCAGCGGTGTTGGAGAAACCGCTTTGATCGACCGCCTCATGCCGCAGGCGGCTTTCCAGGATGATCGTGGGGGTATCGGAGGCGTGCGCGAATCCTGGGGTGGCCAGGGTCGCCAGACCGAGCACGACAGTGGCCAACCGCATGGCTTATCTCCTTTTGATAAGGGTGTAGGTATGCTTGCGCTCGGCCTTGGGGGTGAGCCGCGCCTTCAGCAGAGAAGCCATCGCCGCAAGCGCCGGATCAGCGGCCCCCTGGGTGGCGGAAATGAGCTGGGTCCAAGACTCGTCATTGGCGTGATCGACGAAGTGTCGGACCGCGCGGCGCACGAAGACGGCGACCTGGAGGTTTTCGCTCGCCGCTGCGGCCTTGACCCGGCTGGCCAAGTCTAGGTCCGTCGCATCCATCCAGGCTTCAAGCCGGTCGGCCGAGGCGCCGTCCGAGAGCATTGCGCCGAGGGACGGGGTGCCTTCGGAAAACCGCCCGTCCTGTGTCAGGCTGAAGGCAACGCCTTCGGCTCGGGCGCGGTCGGCGAGCTGGGCGACATAGCGCGCCGCCGCCGCCGTCCAGGCCCGGCTCTCGAGATGCAGCCTGATCTTGTCCTCGACATACTCGAACGGGAGCGCCCTCCCTTCGATCCGACGTTCAAGTTTGAGAACGTGCCAGCCGAAGCGCGAGCGGACGGGAGTCGTCAGAATTTCCCCAGCCTCCAGGCCCGCGAGCGCGCGCTCGACCTCAACCACCAGGTCGCCTGGACCGAGTTGGCCTAAGGAGCCGCCCAACGCCCCGGAGGGACAGTCGGAAGCCGTCTTCGCAAGTCCGCCAAACAGGTCTGGCTTGACCATGAGTTGATCGAGCATGTCCTGGGCGGTCTGCCGTGCGAACTCCCATCCAGCCGCGTCATCGGACTTCGGCTCAATGAGGATGTGCGCGGCTTCGGTCAGCACGGGGGTCGAGAAGCGCTGACGCTGTGCGTCATAGACGCGTCGGCACTCGGCCCCGCTTGGGGACTCCACCTCGACTTCGGCATCGAGGGTGGCGCGGATCAGCGCCTCCTCGGGAGTTTCCTCGCGGCCGTTGTCATCCAGCAGCGGCTGGGCTTCCAGGCCAAGTTCGTCGGCCCTGTGAAGGAGCAGGGCCCTGACCGCCAACGCCTTCCCCGCGGCGATGCGGGCTTCCAACGGACTTGCGCTCGGATGGTGCTGGGCCTCCTCAGCGATGAGGAATTCCGGGATTTCGACGCCTTCGACGACGAGGGTGCTGGTCATGGGGCTACTCGGCGGCCTTGAGGGCTTCGGGGCGAACGGCTTGGATTGGTGCGTTGCGGGCCGCCGGCGACACCGGAACAGTCGGATAGACCGGCGCGGCGGCCACCTTTCGCAGGGGCATGGAGCGCTTGGTGCGCACCAGCTGCCAGCCGCGCCGGTTCAGGTACCAGACCGGGGCCGACAGCATGTGGACAAGGCGGGTGAACGGGAAGACCAGCAGGATGGTCATCCCCAGCACCAGGTGGGCCTTGAAGATCGGATGCACATCGGCCACGTAGGCCGCCACGCCCGGCCGGAAGGTGAAAACCCCCTGCGCCCAGCTCATGAACTTGAGCATCTCATGGCCGTCCAGGTGGCCGGCCGACAAGGGAATGGTCGCCAAGCCCAGGATCAGCTGAGCCAGCAGCAGGATCAGGATGGCGGTGTCGCCGAAGCTGGAAGTGGCCCGAATTCGCGGGTCGAACAGCCGACGATGCAGCAGCAGCAGGCCGCCAACGAGGCAGAGGACGCCTGCGAAGCCGCCGGCGACAATGGCCAGGATCTGCTTGGCGCCATGCGGCACGCCGAGGGCGTCGAACACCCAGATCGGCGTAAGCAGACCCACGAAGTGGCCGCCAAAGATGGTCAGTATTCCGACGTGGAACAGTACGGAGCCCAACACCAGTTGCTTGCGCCGCAGCAGCTGGGAGGAGCCCGTCCGCCAAGTGTATTGTTCACGATCGAAGCGGAGGACCGAACCCAACACAAGAACGGCCAGGGCAATGTAGGGAAAAACCCCGAACAGGAATTGGTTTAGGAGTTGCATGGCGAACCTCAGGCGTTGGCGGCGGCGCGGCGCGGCTGACGGCCGGGCTCGGCCATCATCGCATCGACGAGAGCGGTGGCCTTCGGGCAGCCCACGTCGGAGGGGCCGAAGGTGACGGCGGTTTCCGCCCAGGCCTTATCGATGGCCTCCAGATCGTTGGGATCCTCGTCGGGCTCGCTCAACAGCGCGGCCAGTGCGCCTGGGTCGGCGGCCTGCGAGGCGAGCTTGCCGAGCGCGCCGAAGATGGCGCGATAGGCGCTGCCCCGCGACTTCAGGCGCTCACCCATGGCGTCCAGGACGTGCGTCGCCTCCCCCAGCAGGGAGGCGGCCTGGGCGTCGGGCAGGGTGGAGAGGAATTCAAGGAACACGGGCAGGAAGTCGGGCAGTTCGTTGGCCGACAGGTGCAGGTCGTGGGCGCGATAGAGTTCGGCCAGGGCGACCATGGCTTCGCCGCGGTCCCGGCTTTCGCCATGCACGTGCTCATAGAGGTTGAGCGACAGGGATCGGGTGCGATCGAAGAGCTCGGTATACCCCTCCTGCAGGTCATAGATGTCGCCGCTGGCGATCTGCTCAACGAGGCGTCCCAGGGCCTTGAGGACGGCCTTTGGAACCATCCCCTCGGCCTCGATGAGTGCCAGGACCTGAGGCGCGAGCCGCTGCAGCTCGGGAGTCGGATAGGTGAGCAGGTGCGCAAGCGCCTGATACGTACGGGCCATGGGTCAGGCCTCCATCGGTGTTTTGGCGCGACTGCGCTTGTTGGGCCCAAAAAGGCCGAGTTCCGTGCGCCCGCCGGAGCATCCGTTGCCGAACGAGAAGCCGCAGGATCCGCGCATGTCGTAGGCGTCCTCCGCCACCTCACGGTGCGCGGACGGGATGACGAAGCGGTCCTCGTAGTTGGCGATCGCCAGGTAGCGGTACATCTCGTCGATCTGGGCAGCGGAGAGTTCGACGCTTCCCGCCAGCCTGTGGTCGATGACCCCCTCGACGGTCTTGGCGCGCATGTACCCGCGCATGGCCAGCATGCGCCTCAGGGCCAGTTCGATCGGCGCCTCGCGGCCGGCGGTCAGCAGGTTCGCGAGGTATTTGACCGGGATCCGCAGCGAGTGGACGTCAGGCATTTCGCCGTCCATCTCAATGGCGCCTGCGGCCGCGGCGTTCTGGATCGGCGAGAGCGGCGGCACGTACCAGACCATCGGCAGGGTCCGGTATTCAGGGTGCAGCGGGAAGGCGATCTTCCAGTCGATGGCCATCTTGTAGACGGGGCTCTGTCGCGCTGCGTCGAGCCAGGCTTCCGGAACGCCGTCGGCGCGCGCCTGCGCGATCACCTTCGGATCTTCAGGGTCGAGGAAAATGTCGAGCTGGGCCTGATAGAGGTCCTGATCGTCAGGCGTGCTGGCCGCAGCCTCGATCCGGTCGGCGTCATAGAGCAGGACGCCGAGGTAGCGGATGCGCCCGACGCAGGTTTCCGAGCACACGGTCGGTTGGCCGACCTCGATGCGCGGGAAACAGAAGGTGCACTTCTCCGATTTCCCGGATTCCCAGTTGTAGTAGATCTTCTTGTAAGGGCAGGCGGAGACGCACATGCGCCAGCCTCGGCACTTGTCCTGGTCGATCAGGACGATGCCGTCCTCCTCGCGCTTGTAGATCGCGCCCGAAGGGCACGCCGCCACGCAGGTGGGGTTGAGGCAGTGCTCGCACAGCCTCGGCAGATACATCATGAAGGTGTTCTCGAACTGGCCGTAGATCTCCTTCTCGACGCTGTCGAAGTTGTAGTCGGCCGAACGCGTGGCGAACTCGCCCCCCAGGATCTCCTCCCAGTTCGGGCCCCGCTCGATCTTCTCCATCCGCTGGCCAGTGATCTTCGAGCGCGGCCGCGCGGTCGGGAACGCCTTCATCTCAGGCGCCGTCTGCAGATGGCCGTAATCGAAGTCGAAGGGCTCGTAGTAGTCGTCAATCTCCGGTAGGTCGGGGTTGGCGAAGATCTTCGCCAGGATGCGCCACTTGGCGCCCATCTTGGGCTCAATCTTGCCGTTGGCCTTGCGAGTCCACCCGCCGTTCCAGCGCTTCTGGTTCTCCCAGTCGCGGGGAAAGCCAACGCCTGGCTTGGTCTCTACGTTGTTGAACCAAGCGTATTCAACGCCTTCCCGATTGGTCCACACGTTCTTGCATGTAACTGAGCAGGTGTGACATCCGATGCATTTATCGAGATTCAGCACCATGCCGATCTGGGCGCGGACTTTCATTGGGCGAAATCCTTGGTGTTGAGGGTTTCTTCGAGCCAGTCGACCTTGGTCATCTTGCGAAGCACGACGAATTCGTCGCGGTTTGCGCCGACAGTGCCGTAGTAGTTGAAGCCGTAGGCGAGTTGGGCGTAGCCGCCGATCATGTGCGTCGGCTTCAGCACTGTGCGGGTGACCGAGTTGTGGATGCCGCCGCGCTTGCCGGTGATCTGCGACCCCGGCGTGTTCACGATCTTTTCCTGGGCGTGATACATGAAGGTCGTGCCTTCACGGATGCGCTGAGACACCACGACGCGGGCCGTCAGAGCCCCGTTGGCGTTGAAAGCCTCCACCCAGTCGTTGTCGATCAGACCCGCCTTCTTGGCGTCGACCTCGGAGATCCAGATGACCGGGCCCCCGCGGTTCAAGGTGAGCATCATCAGGTTGTCGGAATAGGTTGAGTGGATGCCCCACTTCTGGTGGGGGGTGATGAAGTTCAGGACGATCTCAGTCTCGCCGTTGGGCTTGGCGCCCTGGACATGGGTGGTCTTCAGGTCGATCGGCGGACGGTAGACGCAGAGCGCCTCGCCGAACGCCCGCATCCACTCATGGTCCTGGTAGAGCTGCTGGCGTCCGGTAAGGGTCCGCCAAGGGATCAGTTCATGGACGTTGGTCCAGCCGGCGGTGTAGCAGACCTTTTCGCTCTCAATGCCGGACCAGGTCGGCGAGGTGATGATCTTGCGCGGCTGGGCCAAGAGATCGCGGAAGCGGATCTTCTCGTCTTCCTTGGGCAGGGCCAGATGGGTGTGCTCGCGGCCCGTCTGCTTTTCGAGCGCCGCCCAGGCCTTGACCGCCACCTCGCCATTGGTCTCTGGCGCCAGCATCAGGATGGTCTCGCAGGCGTCGATATCGGTGTCGATCTTCGGCATGCCCTGGGTCTGGCCCTCTTCGAGGACCTGGCCGTTCAGCTCTGCCAGCAGATCGACCTCGTGTTCGGTCTTCCAGCCGATGCCCTTGCCGCCATTGCCGCTGGCCTTGAGCAATGGCCCCAACGCTGTGAAGCGCTTGAAGGTGTTCGGGTAGTCCCGTTCAACGACGGTGATCTGCGGCATGGTCTTGCCCGGGATCGCCTCGCACTCACCCTTGGACCAGTCGCGGACGTCGAACGGCTGGGCCAGTTCGGCTGCGCTGTCGTGTTGGATGGGGGTGAGAACGACGTCCTGCTCGACGCCCAGGACTTCTGGGGCGACATTAGAAAACTGCTTGGTGATCGCCTTGAAAATTTCCCAGTCCGACTTCGACTCCCAGGCCGGGTCCACAGCCGCCGAAAGCGGGTGGATGAAGGGGTGCATGTCGGAGGTGTTGAGGTCGTTCTTCTCGTACCAGGTGGCCGTCGGCAGCACGATGTCGGAGTAGACGGCCGTGGTCGACATCCGGAAATCGAGGGTGACCAAGAGGTCGAGTTTTCCCTCCGGCGCCTCGTCGTGCCACTTCACGTCATTGGGCTTGCGTCGGCCGTCTTCGCCAAGGTCCTTGCCCTGGACGCCATGGCTGGCGCCCAGTAGGTGCTTCAGGAAGTACTCGTGACCCTTGCCGGATGAACCCAGCAGGTTGGAGCGCCAGATGAACATGTTGCGCGGCCAGTTGGCCGGGTCGTCGGGGTCCATGCAGGACATCTCAAGATCGCCGCTCTTCAGTTGGGCGAGCGCATAAGCCTTGGGGTCCTGGCCAGCCGCGGCCGCCGCGTTTGCGACCTCAAGCGGGTTGGTTTTCAGCGCCGGCGCCGAGGGCAGCCAGCCCATCCGTTCGGCCTTGGCGTTGAAGTCGATCATCGACCCGTCCCAGACGCCTTCGGGGGCGGTGGGCGAGAGAATTTCGCTCATCTCGACGGTCTCGTAGCGCCACTGGTCAGAGTGGGCGTAGAAGAATGAAGTCGAGTTCTGCTGCCGGGGCGGCTTGACCCAGTCAGTGGCGAAGGCCAGCGGCGCCCAGCCCGTCTGCGGCCGCAGCTTCTCCTGACCGACATAGTGCGCCCAACCGCCGCCGGTCTGGCCGACGCAACCGCACATCACCAGCATGTTGATGACAGCGCGGTAGTTCATGTCCATGTGGAACCAGTGGTTCATCGCCGCGCCGATGATCACCATCGACTTGCCGTCGGTCTTTTCAGCGTTGCCGGCGAAGCCACGGGCGACGGCGACAATCTGATCCTTCGGCACCGACGTGATGGCCTCAGCCCAAGCGGGCGAATAGGGCTGCACGTCGTCGTAATCGGCCGGCATATGATCGCCGCCGAAGCCCTGATCGACGCCGTAATTGGCGAGGAACAGGTCATAGACGCAGGCCACCAGGGTCTCGCCCTCCGGCAGCTTCATACGCTTGACCGGCACATTGCGGACCAGGACGTCCGGGTGGTCCGTCATGGCGAAGCCGTTGGTGGCCGCCCCGCCGAAATACGGGAAGCGCACGGCGGCGACCTCGTCATGGACACCTTTCAGGCCCAGGCGCAGCGAGGTCTCGCGGCCAAGGCCGTCCTTCTCCTCAAGGTTCCACTTGCCGTCCTCGCCCCAGCGGAAGCCGATTGAGCCGTTGGGCACGATCACTTCGCCTGTCGCCTCATCGAGCGCGACCGTCTTCCAGTCGGGGTTGTTGGTCTCGCCTAGCGCCTGGTCGAACTCCGCAGCCCGAAGCAAGCGCTCGGGCACATAGGCCCCGTCCTGCGGCACCAGCCGGACCAGCATGGGCAAATCGGAGTACTTGCGCAGGTATTCGCGGAAGTAGGGCACCTGCCGGTCAACGTGGAACTCCTTGAGGATGACGTGGCCGAACGCCATGCCGAGCGCCGCGTCAGTGCCCTGCTTAACAGGCAGCCAGAGGTCGGAGAACTTCGAGGCCTCCGAATAGTCAGGGCAGATCACCACCGACTTGGCCCCCCGATAGCGGGCCTCGGTGTAGAAGTGGGCGTCAGGCGTCCGCGTCTGCGGGACGTTGGAGCCCCACAGCATGATGAAGCCGGAATTGAACCAATCCGCGCTCTCGGCGACGTCAGTCTGCTCGCCCCAGGTCTGGGGAGAGGCCGGCGGTAGGTCGCAGTACCAGTCGTAAAAGGACCCGCAGACTCCGCCGATCAGCTGCAGGTAGCGCGCGCCGGCTGCGTAGGAGACCATCGACATGGCCGGGATCGGCGAAAAGCCGAAAATCCGATCAGGACCCCAAGCCTTGATGGTGTGCGCATTGGCGGCCGCGATGATCTCCGTCACCTCGTCCCAGGTGGCGCGGATGAAGCCGCCGGCGCCGCGCATGGTCACATAGGAGGCGCGCTGCGCGGGATCGTTCTGGATCGCCGCCCAGGCCGCCACCGGGCTGAGCGTCGCGCGGGCCTTCCGCCACAGCTTCAGCAGGCGCGAACGGATCAGCGGGTACTTCACCCGGTTCGCAGAATAGAGGTACCAGCTATAGCTGGCGCCGCGGGCGCAGCCGCGCGGCTCATGGTTCGGCAGCTCCGGACGGGTCCGGGGATAGTCGGTCTGCTGGGTTTCCCAGGTGACGATCCCGCCTTTGACGTAGATCTTCCAGGAACAGGAGCCGGTGCAGTTCACCCCGTGCGTGGAGCGAACGACCTTGTCGTGCTGCCAGCGGTCCCGATAGGCCTGTTCCCAGGTGCGGTCATCGTCGTTGAGCACGCCATGGCCGTTCGAAAACAGCTCGGTTTTGCGCGTGAAGAACGCCAGGCGGTCGAGCGTATGGCTCATTGGGCGGCTCCGAGAGTTGAAGGTTGTTGGGGCCCGTGCAGCATGGAGGTCTTGCGGCCGTAGAAGGCCCAGTTCACCGCGACGCAGCTGAGATAGAAGGCCAGGAAGATCAGGAGGGCGGTTTCTGGGCCGCCGGTCGCCTTGAGCGACTCTCCAAAGAGCTTGGGGATCACGAAGCCGCCGTAGGCGCCTATGGCGGACGAGAAGCCGACGATAGCCGCAGACTCCATGTCGGAGGCCTTGAGGCGGGCCGAAGCGTCAGCCTTGGGCATCAGCCGCGGCATGTCGCTCCGCATGATCGCGGGGATCATCTGGAAGGTCGAAGCGTTGCCGATGCCGGTCCAGGCGAAGAGCCAGATGAAACTGGCGAAGAAGAGTGGGAACGAAGGTTCCGCGCCCCAGGCGCCAATGCTGTAGAGCACCGCACCCACGCCCGCGGCCATGGCCAGGAAGACCCAGTGGGTGACGTGCTCGCCGCCGAACTTGTCTGAGACCCAGCCCGTCAGGGCGCGCGCCGCGGCGCCCACCAGGGGGCCAAGGAAGGCGTACTGAAGGCTGTTCACCTCAGGGAACAGGGTGTTCATGAGCAGCGGGAACGCTGCAGAGAACCCGATGAATGAGCCGAAGGTGCCCAGATAGAGGTAGCACATGATCCAGTTGTGCTTGCGCTTGAAGACCACGGCCTGGCTGGCGAAGGAGGCCTTGGCCGAAGCGATGTCATTCATCCCGACCCAGGCGGCGACCGCAGCGGCGATGATGAACGGGATCCAGACGAAGCCTGCGTTCTGAAGCCACAACTCGCTGCGGGCTTCGCCCACCATCGCGACTTGCGGCGCGCCAACCACGGGGGCGAAGGCGCCGGCGACAATCACCACAGGCACCAGGAATTGCATGACGCTGACGCCGAGGTTGCCGAAACCGGCGTTGAGGGCCAGGGCATTGCCCTTCTCGGCCTTCGGATAGAAGAACGAGATGTTGGACATGGACGAGGCGAAGTTGCCGCCGCCAAGGCCGCAGGCGAGCGCCAGGGCGACGAACACCCAGTAGGGGGTCTCAGGCTGCTGGACAGCGAGACCAATGCCAACGGCCGGAACCAGGAGCGATAACGTGGAGACAGTGGTCCACAGCCGACCGCCGAGGATCGGCACCAGGAAGCTGTAGAAGATTCGCAGGGTCGCCCCCGACAGCGCCGGCAGAGCCGTGAGCCAGAAGAGCTGGTCGGTGGTGAAGGCGAACCCGATCAGCTTCAGCTTGGCCACCACCATGGACCACACCATCCAGATGGCGAAGGCCAGCAGCAGATTCGGAACGCTGATCCAGAGGTTTCGGCTGGCGATCGAGCGGCCGGTGGAGGTCCAGAACTCGGGGTCTTCCGGGCGCCAGTCGGTCAGGACGTGGCGGGCGGGTGTTGCCGAAGACATGGCTTCTTGCCCTTTCGAGTGTCAGCGCGCAGTCGGCGCGACAGCGCCAGACGCGGAGGGTGGATTGGGGATCATGCCGACCATCTCAGGCAGGGCCGGGAGGTCGCGGAGTTGCGGGGCGGACTTCTGTTCCATCCGGCGGATGGCGAAGTGCATCCAGGTCAGCGCCGTCGTCACCAGGAGGAAGAGCAGCATGAAACAGCTGGTCCAGACGCCGGTGAGGTCATTCAGCGCGCCGAAGACGATGGGCAGGATGAAGCCGCCCAGGCCGCCAACCATGCCCACTAGGCCGCCGACCGCGCCGACGTGGCCGGGATAGTAGACGGGGATGTGCTTGTAGACGGCAGCCTTGCCGAGGCTCATGGCGAAGCCCAGGACGAAGATCAGAACGACGAAGGGAGCTAGGCCGGTCGACAGGCTGAAGCTGATAGGTCCGTTGATGCCGTCGATGACATACTGCGTTGCTGGGTAGGAGAGCAGGAAGGTGCAGATCACACTGACGCTGAAGGTGATGTACATCACGCGCCGTGCGCCGATCTTGTCCGACAGCCAGCCGCCGAAGACTCGGAAGAGTGAGCCGGGGATGGAATAGGCTGCGGCCAGCATGCCAGCGGCCTTGATGTTCAGGCCGTAGACGCCAACCAGGTAGCTCGGCAGCCACAGCGCCAGGGCCACGAAGGCGCCGAAGACGAAGAAGTAATAGAGAGCGAAGCGCCAGACCTGCAGCTTGCGGAGGGGGGTGAGCTGGGCCCCAGCCCGGGCGGGCTTCTCGCCTGAGGCGCGGCGCGCGACGAGTTCCGGATCGTCACGGGTAATCAGGAAGGTCAGGACGGCGATCCCCGCCAGGGCGAGCGCCCAAATCTGCGCTACGGCCTCCCAGCCCAGGGCGACCATGACAAAGGGCGCGGCGAACTTGGTGACTGCGGAGCCGACGTTCCCGGCGCCGAAGATTCCCAGGGCGGTGCCCTGGCGCTCCTTGGGGAAGAACTTCGCGACATAGGTCACGCCGACGGAGAAGGCGCCCCCAGCGATGCCGACACCCAGGGCTGCGATCAGAAATTGCGGATAGGTCTCTGCATAGGACAGCAGGAAGGTCGCTACCGCCGCGGCGAGCATGACCGCCAGGTTGACGATGCGGCCGCCGTACTGCTCGGCCCAGATGCCCAGGATCAGGCGGATCAACGACCCGGTCAGGATAGGGGTGCCGATCAGCAGTCCAAATTGCGCGCCAGACAGGCCGAGATCCGTCCGGATCTGCACGCCTATGATCGAAAAGATGGTCCAGACGGCGAAGCAGGCCGTGAATGAGAACGTGCTCATCCACAATGCTGTCTGGGCGCCTTGCTGATGACCTGTCGGTGCGCTCACCGATCGTCCCCCCTGTCGTGACCGAGCCAAATCTCGGTGAAGCAGGGATAGGACGAACTATCGTCTAGTCTGATTGATGCGGATCAATTGCTGCAGTGCGCAACGGCAATTCAGTCTAATTGTCGCGGCAATACATGATCTCGCAGTAATATGATCAATGATATATTTGATATATAGGGCGTCGTCGCTTGATAGTTATCAAGCTGCGTTGGCAGTGGGGTCACCCTCCCAGCTGAGATAGGTTGCGGGTATCCCCCGAGCGCCCTTCCGCCAGCCTGTGACTGCGCGGCTTGATTCTCAGGGCAGACTCAATGAGCGCTTCCAGAGGGGCGGGCTCATCACTCGCCAGAAGGTGACGCAAGTCCACGCCATCGTCTCCAAAGAGACAGAGCCGGAGCTTCCCGGTGGCGGTGATCCTCAGCCGGTTGCAGCTATCGCAGAAGCCTGGGGAATAGGGCGCTATGAGCCCTAGCCGCCCGATGTAGTCTGGATGACTGTATTCGATTGCGGGTCCGTCGTCGGAGCCGCGAGGGCGGGGGTTCCAGCCACGAGCGGCCAACCACTCTCGCAAATGGCTCCCCGGCACATGCTGGTCTTGGAAAAAGGCGACGTTGTCGCCAGTGCGCATCAGTTCGATGAACCGCACGGCCACCGGCCGTGTCCGGACATAGTCTGCGAAGCGATCAAAGCCCTCGCCGACCGCGCTGCGCTGCAGGACAGCATTCAGCTTTACGCTGGGCAGGGCGAGATCCAGGGCGCGGTCCACACCTTCCAGCACCGCATTCAGACGATCATGTCCGGTGATCCGATGGAAGACGTCGGGCTCCAGGCTGTCGACGCTGACATTCAGATTGGTCAGGCCAGCCGCCGCCCATTGGTCGACGTGCCGGGCGAGATTCCACCCGTTGGTGGTCATGGCCACCTTGTTGACGCCCGGAAGGGCGGCAAGGCGGCTTATGATCTCGCTCAGGTCGCGACGCACGGTAGGCTCGCCGCCGGTCAGTCTGAATTTCGCGACCCCGCGCTGGCTGAAGACCCGGCCCAGACGCTCGATCTCCAGCGGCGTCATCAGGGTCGGGCCAGCGACCTTCTGGTAGCCGTTCGGCAGGCAGTAGACGCAACGGAAGTTGCACACCTCGGTCAGCGAGATGCGCAGATAGCGGAATCGACGGCCGAAGCCGTCTGCGAAGGTTTCCACGTGAGCCCCTTTCCAAGCACGGGAGACGAGGCCGTTTCCAACCTCACCCTTGCCGCCCTGGGCGGCTCGGCGGGGCGCCCATGGCCAAACGGCTTTAGGGCGACGCGCTCGGAGCGTAGCGACGGACGAATGCGCCGCCGATAGAGACAACCCTAGAGCAGGCGAGCCCTCGTTCGATTGACCCCCATCAAGCCTGCCGCGCGACCATCGGACGCAGGCGGGTCAGCATCGGGAGGTGGGTGACGGCGAACAGTCCGAAGGCCAGCGACCAGGCGATGACGGAGGCGCTGAGGAGGGCTGGATTGAGCGATCCTGCCGCTGCGCTGACGCGCAGGAGCGCCGCCAGATTGATCAGCAGGTAGATCGCTTGCACGCTGCGGTCAGCGGCGAGCTCGCGCCCCGTATGTCCCCGGCTGGCGCGCGTCATTACTGCAAGGGTCATCACGCCCACCGCGCCGACCGTGAGCGCGTGGACGCCGAGCGTCGGAGGCACGCTTGGCACGAAAACGCCCAGACCAAGCAGGCCGAGGGCCAGGGCAAGCCAGCCGTACCCGACATGCAGAATCCAGACGAGCGGCTCCTTCAGGGTTCGCCAACCACGCCAGCGGGCGAGGCGGATGAGGTTGAGTGCGCCCGCTGCCGCCATGGCGCTTCCAGCCATCGGGCTCGAAGGTGAGGCGAGCCAGGCCGCCAGCGCTCCCGCCGTCGCCAGCAGGGCCAGATGATCGAACCGCGCCTCAGGGCGCGCTGAGGGCGCCTGGCCCTGAGCCTTCAACCAGTTGTTGGTGAAGCTCGGTACGATGCGTCCGCCTATCAGTGCGATGAGCAGCGCGACCGCAGCGATTCCCACCCGCCAGGCGACGTCGGTGTCCCAGAAAACCGGACGCAGATGAAACACGACATTGCCCAGGGCCATCAGGCTGATCAGCACGCAGACCGGGAGGTTGCGCCAGTTGCGGCCTGCCAGAACCTCGCGCCAGATCACCGCGGCGAAGACGATCAGGAACGCGCTATCGACGGCGCCGATGACTATGGGCGATAAACCCGGCGCGAGCATCACGATCCGACCTGCCGCCCATAGGCCAAACAGGCCGGCGAGAGGGGCGCCGACGACCGGCATGCGGCCCGTCCAGTTCGGAACCGCGGTCGTGAGGAAGCCGGCGACAATGGCCGCCAGGGCGCCGAACAACATCTCATGGATGTGCCATTCCCGGCTCAGCCAACCGTCCCCAGCCAGATAGCTCCAGACCCAGAGCGGGGCGGTGATCGCCGCCCAGATGGCGCCGCCCAGGAAGAAGGGCCTGAAGCCGTAGCTGAAGACAATTGGGCCGGTGTAGGCGCGGCGGCGCGATGCGGTGCTCATGGAATGAGAATGCGCCGCATTTCCGCGGGGCGCCTTAACCCCCATCAAGCAGCGGGCGCCTCATCCGCACTTCGAATAGCCGCAATCCACGCAGGTCTCGCAGCCCTCGCGCTTGACCAGCTCAAAGCCGCCGCACCTGGGACAGGCGCAGGCTCGCCCCGCAGGCGATTGAGACGGCTCGATCGACTCGGCCTCGGCCATCGGGGCGACGGCGACATCGCCGACGCCGTGCCGCAGCGCCAGATGCTGTTCAATGACCGCGCCAATGGCGGCGAGCAGTGAAGGCACATAGCGGCCCTCCATCCAGGCTCCGCCGCGCGGGTCGAAAACCGCCTTTAACTCCTCCACGACAAACGCGATGTCACCGCCTCGACGAAACACGGCCGAGATCATCCGCGTCAGACCCAGGGTCCAGGCGTAGTGCTCCATGTTCTTGGAGTTGATGAAGATCTCGAAGGGGCGACGACCTGCTTCATCAACGACATCATTGATCGTCACGTAGACCGCGTGGGCGCTCTCCGGCCATTTCAGCTTGTAGGTCGCTCCCTCCAGGGCGGGCGGGCGGGCGGGGAGGTCATTGGCGGCGACTGCGGGGGCGCTCCTTGCAGCCCCATCTGCAGGGGGCGTCACCGAGAGCACCGAGCCTGTCACGGCGTTGGGTCGGTAGGTGGTCAGGCCTTTGCAGCCGAGCCGGTAGCCCTCCAGATAGACATCTCCAAAGGCGTCGAAATCGATGGTCTCGGGGCAGTTGACCGTCTTGGAGATGGACGAGTCGATCTGCGCCTGGGCTGCAGCCTGCATGCGCAGATGGTCGGCGGGGTTGAGCGTCTGTGCGGTGACAAAGATGTCGGCCGGAGGTTCTGCGTCGCCGTGCAGACGTTTCCAGAGCGCCAGAGCATAGTCCTCGACCGCCTCCTCGCGCGTGCCGCCGTCCGGCTGGCGCACTTTGCGCGTATAGGCGAAGGCGAACACGGGCTCGATGCCGGAGGAGACGTTGCCGGCCAACAGCGATGTGGTGCCGGTGGGGGCGATCGAGGTCAGGCATCCATTGCGCAGGCCATGGCGGGCGATGCGCGCACGCGTCTCCTCATCCAGGTCGCGAAGGTTCGGACGGTCCAGGATGGCGGGATCATAGAGCGGAAAGGCGCCTTTTTCGGCCGCCAGATCGGCTGAGGCGCGGTAGGCCTCGCGTTTGATGTGGCCCAGCCACTCACGGGTTAGCGCGACGGCCTCGTCTGAACCGTAGGCCGCCCCGCAGAACACCAGCGCATCAGCCAGGCCGGTGACCCCGAGCCCGATGCGCCGCTTGGCCTTGGCCTCGGTTTCCTGGGCTTCGAGCGGGAAGCGCGAAATGTCGATCACATTGTCCAGCATCCGCACGGCCGTGTAGGTCAGGTCGGTGAGCTGAGACAGGTCCAGCCGCGCCCCGGCGCTGAAGGGCGCCTCAATGAGACGGGCCAGGTTGATCGAACCCAGCAGGCAGGCGCCGTAGGGCGGGAGCATCTGCTCGCCGCACGGATTGCTGGCCAGGATGGTTTCGCAATAGCTTAGGTTGTTCTGGGCGTTCACCCGATCAATAAAGATGACCCCTGGCTCGGCGGCGTCGTAGGTCGCCTGCATCAGACGCCGCCAGATGTCCTTGGCGGCGACGGTCCGGACGACCTGTCCCTGATAGACGAGCGGCCATTCGGCATCCGCCTCCAGGGCGCTCATGAAGGCGTCTGTCACCAGGACGGAGAGATTGAAGTTGCGAAGCCGCAGCGGGTCGCGCTTGGCGTCGATGAAGGCCTCGATGTCGGGATGGTCGATGCGAAGGCATCCCATCATCGCCCCGCGGCGCTGCCCTGCCGACATGATGGTGCGACACATGGAGTCCCAGACATCCATGAAGCTGATGGGACCGGAAGCGTCAGCGGCCACGCCGCGGACGGGGGAGCCGGACGGGCGGATGGAGGAGAAGTCCATGCCGACCCCACCGCCCTGCTGCATGGTGATCGCCGCCTCACGAACCTGGCCGAAGATGGCCTCAAGGCTGTCAGGAATCTTGCCCATGACGAAGCAGTTGAAGAGCGTGACCGCGCGCCCTGACCCCGCCCCAGCCAGGATCCGGCCGGCGGGAATGAACTTGTAGTCCTCCATCGCCGACAGGAACCGCTCGGCCGCAGCCTGGCGCATATCGGGCGCCTCGCCCTCGGCGAGGGCGATCGCGACACGGCGCCAGGTGGCCTCAATGGAATCGTCGGCCTCGGCGCCTGACGCGGGTGCGAAGCGATACTTGCTGGACCAGATTTCCTGGGCGAGAGGATTGTCGAACGCCATGAGCCTGCCTCCTGGGTGGGCCTTGGAGGCTGTTCGATTCGCTGCGGCGCGCGACAGGGCCTACGGGGTGTCGCAGGGCTGCGAAAACCTGCGGTCGGCCAGGTGACGGACATCAAGCCCCGGGAGCAGGGGCTTCAATGCGCTCCCCGGCGCATAGGCCCAAGGTGATCTCTCACTCAGGAGATCGCCCAAATGCTTTCCGAGATGCAGATCGTCGAGCGGGAGTTCGCCCGCCGCCCGCCCCTGGTCGACGACGACCGTCTGGCGCAGGCCGCCTCAACGCCCTCGCACACCCCCACGCCGAGCCGGCCTGTGCGTTGGCTCCATGCGATGGCTTGGGTTTTGGAGGCCCCCTCCGCCGCCGTCCTCCTGGGGCGCAGCTGAACCCTAGAGCGCTAGAACCTGCACTTGGCTCCCGGTCGGCAAGCCCGGCGCGTCGGGACCTCGCCGCGCCAACAGGGTCCATTCGCCCATGACCGCCTGAGCGCTGGAGTCCTGGCTTCCGCAAGGGTGTGCGCCGGCTGCATCCATGTGGGCTCGAACGAACACCTCCCGCTCACCCGTGGGCGCAAAGGGTTGGCCGACTGGCGCATAGCGCCAGACCCAGGCTTCAGTCGGTGATCGGCCGCTCAGCGCCGCCAGCAGGGGCGCGAGGAACAGGCGCGCCGTGACCATGGCGGCGGTGGGGTTGCCGGGCAGGCCGACCACCAGCCGCCCCCTCGACCGGCCAACCCAGACCGGCTTTCCCGGCTTCATGGCGACCTTGTCGATGATGAGTTCAAGCGGCTCGAAAGCCGCTCGGGCATAGTCCCTTTCCCCGACCGAGGCTCCTCCGGTCATGACGATGACATCGGCGTTCGTCTGTTCCTCGGCGACAGCGCGGCGCAGCGTGGCCAGATCATCAGGCGCGTGAAGGCGTTTGACGACGCCCGCGCCCCATTGGCGGGCCAGGCTGGCGACTCCATAGGACACGCTGTCGGGAACCCGGCCGGGCCGATCCAGCGCCGTTCCTGGCGCGACGAGTTCATCGCCGGACGAGATGATGGAGACCCGCGGACGGCGGCTCACCGAGACAAACGGCCGGTCGGCCGCCGCCGCGAGCAGGAGGGCGCCAGGGTGCAGAACACATCCTCGTCTGAGGAGAATCTGTTGGGCCCGAAAGTCAGATCCTGCCTGCCGGACATGGGGGCTGGAGAGCTGATGAGGATCTAGGCTCATGCCCTCCGCCGTCGTTCGCACCAGTTCCTGCGGCACCACCCGATCGAAACCGACAGGCAGTGGCGCACCCGTGAAGATGCGCACGCATACCTCCGCGGGCCATTCGCCGGACGGCGCATCGCCGGCATAGATTTCGCCGCTGACAGTCCAGGCGGTTCGCCCCGCCTTCAATTCGGAGTCGCGGATCGCATAGCCGTCCATGGCCGACACCGCCTGGGCGGGACTGTCGCGCGGGGCGAGGATGTCGTGGGCCAGAACCCGGCCATCGGCCTCGTCCAGGGCCACTGACTCGGCGTCCAGGGGCTCGACCAGGTCGGTCAGACGGCGGCAGGCTTCGTCGAAACTGATCACGCGCAGACGCCGCGATAGCGAGGAACCTGGCCGACGAGGGAGCAGGGGCGGAAGCGGCTGTCGAACTCCTGCGCCAGCACCAGATCCCAAGCATCGCGGCAGGCGCCCGTGGAGCCGGGGACGCAGAAGATAAACGTCTCGTCGATCTGCCCCGCCAGGGCCCGCGACTGCAGGGTTGATACCCCCACCGTTCCATAGCTCGCCTGGTGAAAGACGACAGAAAAGCCATCCATCTCGCGGCCTAGCAGCGGACGGACCGCCTCGGGCGTCACATCTCGCGGAGAGAAGCCGGTGCCACCCGTGGTCAGAATGACGTCCACCCGTGGGTCGTCGGCCCAGGCGCGGACCTGACGACCGATGGCCTCGACCTCATCGGGGACGATGGCGCGGCCGGCCAGCTCGTGGCCGGCCTCCGACAGTCGGTCGGCGAGCAGGGCGCCGGACGTGTCGGTGGTTTCGTTCCGGGTGTCGGAGATGGTCAGAACCGCGATGCGAAGGGGGTAGAACGGCAAGCGCTCGTCAAGGCCATGCTTCATGGGGTCAACCTCCAGAAAATGCGGAGAAAAAGGCGACTTCGACCCCAGGGTGGATGTGGGCGACGTCGATGACGAGCACCTGATCGACCGCAGCCCTGATCCCAGTCGCCGCTAGGGCGGCGGCGGCGTCAGGGAGTTGGGCGGCGATCAAAGCCTTCAAGCCAGCGAGCGACACGCCGCCAGCTGGCACATGCACCCGGAGGCTTCGCCCCAAACGGTCGCTGACGGCGCCAAAGAAGAGGATGGTGGTATTGGCGCTGGCTGTCTCGGGCGCCTTCGACGTCACATCTAGCATTGCGGATCCTTGGAGAGCGCGTTCCGACTAGTCAGGCGAGTTGCAGCGGCCCATGCGCCGCACCAGACCGAAGCGACGAGCTCTGATGCTGGGGGCGTCAAATCTGCCTGCGTCACAGGTTAGCCTGCGACCGCGGAATTGGGATCGTCCAATATCATCTGACGTCTAGACGAATATCAATCCGACGATTGAATCGCGGCAATGTCATCCAAGCAGACGCATAGTACGGGTGTGGTAATTCCAAGGAGCGATGTCATGCGTCTGAATGTTCGACTCGAGTCTCTTGCTAATGCCGCTGCGGCGACCTCGGCTACGCTCGCCCTGTTGTCCGTCGGGTTAAGCGTCGGCGTCGCCCGAGCTGAAGTAGTCGCTGACCTCGCCGTGATTGGGCGAGCGCCTACGGTCATGACCATTCCCTATGTCGGACGCACAGTTCAGGCTGTACGCCTGGATGTTCGAGAGGCCGCCGGCGTCGTCTGCGACGCCGCCCTGAGCAACGGCGAACTGGAGCCCCTGGATCGGCAATGGTGCCGCGACAAGGCGACGGCGCGGACCTTGCGCACCTATGCGAAGTTGCGAGCTCAGAACCTCGCGCAAGCCGCTCCGCTGCAAGTCCAGGTCCTAGCGTCGCGCTGACCAGGCGTGACTGACACGATCGGGAAGCAGGACGGAGATAAGATGACGCTTCCCCTGGGCGCTCGCGTCCTCAGGCGCGCCGACGGTGAGATCGAGGGGGTCCTGGTTCGGGACCTTCCCCACGCGGTCGAAAAAGTGTGGGCATATCTCACCGAACCTGAGTTTCTGCCGCTTTGGCTTGCCGAGGGGCAGGTCCAGGCGAGTCCAGGCGGCTTTGCCCGCCTGGACTTCGGCCAAAGCGGGTCGGCGATCGACAGCCCCGTGACGCAAGCCATCCCGTTGCAGGCGCTTGACTACTCCTGGAGCGGTCCCGGTGAGCCGCAACGGCCCCTGCGCTGGCGTCTTCGAGCGCTTGGCCCTGCAGACAGCCGTCTTCTTCTATCTTTGACGACGTCCGAGGCCGATGATCCGGCCCGCGGGCTTGCCGGCTGGGACGCCCATCTGGAGATGCTCGCCGCGGCGCTGGAGGGCGTGCCGATCAAGTTCCCCTTCGACCACTTCCAAGCTTTGCGGGCGGCGCTTTCGACTGAACTTCTCGGTGGTGAGTTCGAGCCGCTGGGTGACGAACATCAAGGCTGACTGTGGCGCATGCCAAGGTGGGCGCCAGCGCAGCGCTTTATAGAGAACCCAATGGAGGTTCTCATGATTTCCCAAGACACCACTGTTCGCGATATCGCTGTAGAGCGCCCAGGGGCGACGGCCGTTTTCCGGCGACACAAGATCGACTTCTGTAGCGACGGGGGGGCCTCGCTCTCACAAGCAGCTATCCAGCGAGGTCTGTCAGTCTCCGATCTTCAGGCCGAACTTGATGGACTTGCGGCCGATCAAGGCGATCTGCCGGCTGACGCGAGCGGCCTGATCACTCACATCCTCAGCCGGTATCATGAAGTCCATATGGCTGAGTTGCCCGAAGCGGTACGTCTGGCTCGCCGTGTCGAGGCGGTCCACCGGGCCAAGCCCGACTGTCCCCACGGCTTGGCCGATCATCTGGCGCTGATCCTTGATGACCTTCAGGGGCATCAACACAAGGAAGAGGCCGTCCTGTTCCCGATGATGCTCCAGGGCGGGGGAGCGATGATCCGTTTCCCGATCGAGCGCATGCTCGCCGAGCATGTGGACGTCGGCGAACAGTTGGACGAACTGGGCCGGCTTACGACAGATTTTACGCCGCCGGCTGGCGCATGCACCACCTGGCGCGCGCTCTACGAGATGTGCCGCAAGGTCGACGAAGACCTGCGTGAACATATGCACATCGAGAACAACATCCTTTTCCCCAAGTTCATCTGAACCCCAGTCCATCTGGGGGTGGTTCAGTCAAGGAAGGCTGTCATGACGCGGGCAAAGGTCGCTTCCATCCCTGAGGGTGTAATAGATAGGGTGCTCAAGCACGACGGTCGCGCCCCGCGGTATACGAGCTATCCCACCGCCGTGCAGTTTTCCACCGACGTTGGCCCAGCCGAATATTGTGACTGGCTCGTCGCCCTTCCGCAGGACAAGGCGGTCAGCCTGTATGTCCATGTGCCCTTCTGCACCCGTCTCTGCTGGTACTGCGGCTGCAACACACGGGTGGTCAATCGGCCCGAACCGATCGGCGAGTATGTCCGCTATCTCCTTCGGGAGGTGGAGCTGGTCGCCCGAAAGCTCGACGGCCGACGGCCTGCAAGCGGGCTCCATCTGGGGGGAGGCACCCCCAATACCCTCACGGTCGAAGAACTCCAGGCGGTCTTCGGCGCCCTGGGTCGCGAGTTCGCATTTACCGACGACATGGAGATCGCCGCCGAACTGGATCCGGCCAGCCTGACCAAGTCCTGGGTCGACGCCGCGGGAGCGCTCGGCCTGAACCGGGCGAGCCTCGGGGTGCAGACCCTGGATCCGAAGGTTCAGGCCGCAGTCAATCGCAACGAGACCTTCGAGCAGATCGACGAATGCGTGGCGGCGTTGCGCTCGATCAGGGTGCGTTCTCTCAATCTCGACCTGATGTACGGCTTGCCCCACCAGACGACGCAGAGCGTCCTCGACACCATCGACGCTATCCTGGCCTTTCGGCCCGAGCGGCTCGCCCTGTTCGGCTATGCCCACGTTCCCTGGATGAAGTCACATCAGAAACTGATCGCAGAGTCGGCGCTGCCTGGCCCGGCCGAACGTCTCGAACAGGCGCTGATGGCCGAAGAGAAGCTGATCGGAGAGGGCTATGTCTCCATCGGGCTGGATCATTTCGCCTTGCCCCATGACGAGCTTGCCCGCGCCAAGGCCGACCATCGACTGCGGCGCAACTTCCAAGGATACACGACCGATTCCGCGGGAACGCTGATCGGCTTTGGCGCCTCGGCCATCGGCGCTCTGCCAGGGGGCTATGTCCAGAATCACACCCAGGAACTGCCCTGGCGGCAAGCCATAGACCGTGGCGAGGCGCCCATCGCCCGTGGGGTGGCCATATCTGAAGACGACAGGTTCCGAGCTGAAATCATCGAGCGGTTGATGTGTGACTTCGCCGTTGATCTGGAGGCGGTGTGCGGACGCCACCAGACTCGGAGCCCCGCCGAACTGAGCGGCGCCATAGAAAAGCTGCAGCCCTTTCTAGACGACCGGTTGGTCGGTATCGACGGGAGCTACATTCAAGTGCTACCCGCGGGCCGCCCCCTGGTGCGGTCGATCAGCGCATGCTTCGACACCTATTTTCAGCCGGAGGCCCTGCGGCATTCCCGCGCCGTCTAGGCGGACCTCGAGCGGGCGAGGCTCTGCCGTCACGGGACCGACGGGGATTGCGCTAGGGTGAACAGCAGGAGCCCGTCGCGCTGGACATCGATTGTTGTTGCGGCCTGGGCGGCCGGCAGGCGTCTCAGCCGGGTGATAATCTCAGTGTCAGCGCAGTAGAGGTGGACGATTTCGTATCTGCCTTCGGCCCCTTTGAAGTGAAGCTCAAACATGGAGGCGCAGGACATCGCGTGAGATCGCCGCTGACTACTTGTGCCGCAGAATGAGTCGGGCTGCGTCCAGCTGTCGCCTTTCGATCGTCGTCAGGCTCTGCAAGGCCGCCAGCTGGGCCGCGCGACGCTTAACTTCATGGCGCCTGACGGCGCCCAGGATCGCCCTGGCCTCTTGCAGGTTCATGCTGGCCTCCACATAGGTCATTCATGCCTCACCCTGAGGACGAGCGCCTTGAAGCTGTTCAAGCCGGCAGCCCAACATTCCTAGGGAGACCCGTCGTCGTCCGCCTGGCCGTGCTTGCCGCTGTCACGAGTGTGTTCCGCACAGGTCAAGCTCCTGATTGAGAACAGGCAATCGGTCCTGGCTGCGTAGCGGCTACCCTCTCCTGACTTGGCGCTTGGGTGCTGTTTCCCAGTCAAAGGAGTTGCGCCAATTGGCACTCCCACGCTTCTCACTTGGCCCCCGGCACGCCGTGGGGCCGCCTTTGTTTCTAGGAGCGGACCGGCTTGGCGCTGGGTCGCTAAGGTGGAACGTGGCGCCCAACGCGTCACCGACCGCAGCCCCGATAGCGTTCTAAGGAGACTGCGCTCCGGAACCTCGATCCAGTTGTTCGCCGAGCCTGCCGCTTCCAAGAGCGGCAATGCCGCGGGCCTCACATCGACATCGGAGAGGTCCGAGGACCCGTCGGTGGGGGAGCGCTGCCTTTGCTAAGATCGGCAAAGCGGTCCTGCTGGTACCCTTGCTGGCGCCATTCGTGTTTCCAACTCATAAGTAGCGAAAAATGTTGGAGAAACCAGCTCACCTTCGAGTCCTGCCGGGCCCACCAGCGCCGCTTGTGCGGGACGGGCTACAGGTTCGGTGGGCTGGGGAGGTGAGCGCCTCATCACCCACGCCGCACCTGGGCAAAGGTTCTTCCGGTCCAGCGCTTGACCGCTCGCCTCAAGTTGGAACTGTCGCTGAAGCCGACCTGCCAGGCGATGTCATCGGCGCTGATGCGCGTGGTCGTGACGTACTCCAGCGTCAGAGTGCGCCGCACGTCATCGACGACCCCGGCATAAGTGTAGCCCGCCTCGCTCAAGCGGCGGCGCAGCGTTCGCTCGGTCATGCCCAGGCGCTCAGCCGCGGCCTGCACGGATGGAAGCCGGTTCGGTGAGAGCATCAGGAGTTGATAGACGTCGCCAGCGACGCTGGTCGTCATCTTCGCCTCGCCTACCAACCGGTCGCAGGTCTCCTCCAGCATGGCGCGAGTCAGGCGATTGGCCAGTTCAGGCGCCTGGTCGAGCACGCTCGCCGGATAGTGGAGTTCGTGAGCCGGTTGTCCGAACAGGCAGGGGCAGCCGAGCGACGCCTCGTCAGCCGCCGTCGTGCCGCCATCGACCAGGCCGAAGACCGCCCGGATGGGGCGAATCTCGGCGCCCAGGACGTCGCGCATGTGGGTCGAGGTCATCATCATCTGCTGACGCAGCAGGAAGTTGCGCAGGTCCTGGCTCATGAGATCGTCGTAGATCTCCGTGAAGGTCCAGACCGCCACATCGCCCTCCTGTCGCCATCCGAGCTGCTGCACGGGCGTGGCGAGGGGGTGATAGCGAATGGCGAAGTCGAAGAAGTCCCGCATGGTCGGCGAACACATCAGCGCATAGCCGTACATCCCGTACGCTGAGAGATGGAGGCGGGCCCCGACCTCATAGGCGACGGCGGGGTCCACCGGGGCCCGTACGACATTCTCGCACGCCGTCAGGTACTGCCGGATCGAGGTGAGGGTGCGCGGGTCGCGGACATCCGCCAGGCTGAGCCCGGTTCCCGCGAGGACGGCTTCGGCGGTCAGGCCCCCCGCCATCGTCGCCTCGATCAGAGTCGCGATCTTGTACGGCGCGAACGTCTTCTGGTTGGGGAGGGGGCGGCGGAGGGGGCGTCCGGCCGGAGGAAGCTCCCCGGCGGTGGATCCCGGCCGCGCGCCGCCCAGTCTGGTCTTTGCCAAGCTGTGCTCCTGATTGTCCGATAAAGACATATATGTGGCCGCCAAAGACCTCAAACTCTATAGCCGCTCTTTCCTATCCTCCCGCCACAGCCGGCGTAGATCGGCCCGTCGAGGGAGGCACTACAGATGACCGACGCCACCACCACGCCCGCGCGCGGATCCACCGCCAGGCTGGCCCTGACCTCCGCCGTCGCCGCGGGCGTCGAATGGTACGACTTCTTCGTCTACGGGACGGCGGCGGCGCTGGTGTTCCCGTACATCTTCTTCTCGCCGGATCTGTCGCCGCTCGTGGCCCAGCTGGCCGCCTTCAGCACCTTCGCCGTCGGGTTCATCGCCCGCCCGCTGGGGGGCGTTGTGTTCGGCCATTTCGGAGACCTCTACGGCCGCAAGGCGACCCTGGTGGCGGCGCTCATGATCATGGGCGTCTCGACCGTCTTCGTCGGCCTGCTGCCGACCTATGCCAGCATCGGAATGTGGGCGCCCCTGATGCTGATCGCCTTGCGCTTCGCCCAGGGGTTCGCCGTAGGGGGACAGTGGGGCGCCGCGGCGCTGATCGCGATCGAGAACGCGCCAGAGGGGCGTAAGGGTCTGTTCGGCAGCTTCGTGCAGATCGGCGTGCCGGCCGGCGTGATCCTGGCCAATGTCGCCTTTATCGTCTCGTTCCGACTGATGGATCAGGCGGCGTTCGAGGCTTGGGGCTGGCGAATTCCCTTCCTGCTCAGCGTCGTGGTGGTCGGCCTTGCGCTCTACGTCCATACACGGATGCAGGAATCGCGCGAGTTCGTGGCGGCGGCCGCAAGGCGGGCCCTGGCCGCCCCCTCCCAGACGCCGCGACGCTCTCCCATTCTGGAGGTGATCGTCACGAGCTGGCGGCGGATCCTGCTGGCGGGCGGGGCCTTCATCGCCAGCAACGCCTGCTTCTACGTGATCATCACCTGGGTGATCTCCTATGGGACGACGGAGCTGGGGCTGTCGCGCGAGCTGATGCTCATGGGCGTGATGTTCGGCAGCCTCTGCATGATCCCCGCGCTGCTTCTCGTCGCCGCCGCGTCCGACCGGTTCGGCCGATATGGTCTGTTCAGGCTCGGCTGCGTGACGACGGGCCTGTGGTCCTTCGCCTTCTTCCCGCTTCTGGAGACGGGCGGACCCATTGCGATCGGTGCGGCTATCGCGATCGCCCTGTGCTTTGTCGCGATGATGTACGGCCCGCAGGCGGCCCTGTTCGCCGAACTCTTCTCCACCGAGGTCCGGTACTCGGGCGCGTCCCTGGGGTACCAGGTGGGTGTGCTGCTCGGCGGCGGCTTCGCGCCGATGATCGCCACAGCGCTGTTCGCGGCGTCGCAGAACAGCATGGCGGTGGCCGGATACATGGCGACGACCTGTGTTGTGTCGCTCATCTGCGTGTCCTGGCTGCACGCCCATCGGCAGGCGAGCGACGTCGCCCTCGGCGCTGTCGCCGAAGCCGAACGCGGGTGAGGGCGTCCGTTCATGTGCGGCGTGACATCACCGGTGCTTGGGCCGGACGGTGCTGCGGTCCAGGCCCTGCTGCAGGGCGCGGTTCGTCGCGGAAAGGATCCGGTCGGAATCCTCCGCGACGCCGGGATCGATCCCCGGGTCTACGGCGATAGGGCGACTGCGATCGATGGCCCAGCGCTGGTCCGGCTGGTGCGTCAGATCCAGCTCAGTCTCGACGACGTCTATCTCGGCTTCTTCGCGAATGGGTGCCGCCTGGCGCTTGAGACCGAGCGGCTGATCTCGCTGATGAGTTGCCCCACCCTCGGCGAGGCGCTCAGGGTGAGTGTCCGGTTCACCAACGCCATGCTGGCCGACGCCGGGCCGGCGGTGACCGACGATCACGGCGGCGGCCTGCGGCACACCTGCGAGTATCATACGGCCAGGGGACTCGACCGGCAGATCCTGGTCTGGATCCGGTTTCTCTGGATCTACCACTTCTTCAGCTGGCTGATCGGCCGTCCCCTGGCGCTCCGCGGCCTGTCGATCCAGGGGCCGCGGCCAATGCAGGACAGCGGCTTCGACCGCTTCGCCGTCTTTCGCTGCCCCGTGCGGTTCGACGCCCCGGCCGACGCCCTGTCCTACGGTTGGAACGACCTGTCGGCGCCCCTGATCCACCGCGCGATCCAGGACTACGAAGCCTATTACGCCAGCGAGCCGGACTGGTTGGAGCCCCCCGGGGAGGGTGTGAGCTGGCGGGAGCGCACACGGCAGGCGCTCCTGGAGTTTCACAGGGCCGGCGACTGGTCGCCCAGCGTCGTGGACGTCGCGGCGCGGCTCAGGACCGTCGCCCGACGGCTTCGCCGCGACCTTTCCAGGGAAGGCGCTTGCTTCCAGGAGATCAGGACCAGGCTGCGCGGCGAACTCGCCGGGGCCTACCTGATCGCCAGCGACCGCCCCATCACGCAGATCGGTCTGATCCTGGGGTTCAGCGACCCCGGCAGCTTCTCGCGCCAGTTCGCCGCCTGGGCAGGCGCCAGTCCTTCGGCCTACCGCGCCCGATACGGCGCAGATCCAGCCAGGCTCGCGACCGCGACGGCGATTCTGAGCGAACGAAGAGCCGCCTGATGCCTCGCCGCCAGGGCTGGTCACATACGCCAAATCACGCTGTCAGCCCGGCAATTGAGCGCCGCGCCCCCTTGCCGCCAAAGGTCAGGGACCGGAGCTCCAGACTTCGGGTGCAACGATCTTGGAATCGAGGGAGGGAACAATGAAAAGCAAAATGAACCGCAAGACGACCCGCCGCATCGGCGCGCTGCCCATTGGCGTGGCCGCTCTGCTGGGGAGCGTGGCCTTGCCTGGCTACGCCCTGGCGCAGACAGCGGCGAGCTCGGACGAAGCCATGCTCGAGGAGGTCGTCGTCACCGCTGAGAAGCGCGCTGAAGGCCTGCAGAACATTCCCATCGCCATCACGGCGATATCGAGCGCGACCCTGGAGCGGGCCGGCGCCAAGGAGGTTGGCGATCTGGTCCAGCTGACGCCGAGCCTGCAGTTCGGCACCCGGTCCACGAACGTCTTTATCGCCATGCGGGGCATTGGCCAGGCCGGCCAGGACATCGGCAGCCAGTCGGGGGTCACCGTGGCGCTCGACGGCGTGCCGCTGCTCAACCACTTCATGATGAACCCCGCCTTCATGGACATCGAGCGGGTCGAGGTCCTTCGGGGACCACAGGGCACCATCGCCGGCCGCAACGCCACCGGCGGCGCCATCAACATCTACAGCAAGGCGCCTGCGAACACGAATGACGGAAGCCTCAGCGCAACCCTGGGCGATCGCGACCGGAAGGGCCTCAAGGGCCACATCAACAGGGCCTTTTCGGGTCAACTCCTGGGGCGGCTGTCGTTCCAGCGCGAAGAATCCGAAGGCTGGCTGAAGAACGATTTCATCGGCAAGCGCAACAACGACACCGATGTCTTCGAGGTGCGCGGCCAGCTCCTGTACATGCCGACCGCAACCCTCAGCTTCAAGGCCCTGGTCGACTATACCCGCGACCGGAGCGACCCCGGCTTCGCCCAGATCCTCGGCCGGGCCGATCCTGCGCGGCCGACGGTTCCGGAGCTGCCCACTTACGCCTACCCGCAGAACGACCCCGAGAACCTCACCTTCTACTTCAACGAACCGAACCGCCGCGACGTAGAAAGCGTCCGGGCGACGGCCGTCGCCACCTGGGAGCTGTCTCCCGATGTCACCCTGACCTCCACGACGGGGTTCATCGACCACGAGATCGATCTCACCGACCTGGATGTTGACGCCACGCCAAACAACACCTCGCGGTTCGATCTGATCGGCATCTACGCCCAGCAGGCGACGCAGGAGTTCACCCTGACGGCGAACCTTGGCGAGCGTGCCGACATCGTGGCCGGCGCCTTCTATATGCGCGGCGAGTCCAGCGAGCCGCTCTATCTGAGCCTGCCCACCTTCCAGAACTATCTCGTCTATCTGCCGGAGGAGACGCTGGATTCCTACGCCGCCTATGCGCAGTTCCGCTACCAGCTAACCGACCAGCTGCGCGCTACGGTGGGAGGGAGATACACCACCGACGACAAGTCCTACGAGATGGTGTCATCGGTCGCAGGCACGCCGCGTATCAGCTCGGACTCGGGCAAGTTCAGCGCCTTTACGCCGCGCTTTGTGCTCGACTACACGCCAACCGATGAGACGTTGATCTATGCCAGCGTCTCGCGCGGCTTCAAATCCGGCGGCTTCAACACGCTGGGCGATGTCTCGATGCCCGTGAACCGGTTCAACCCGGAATACGTCTGGAACTACGAGGCCGGGCTCAAGGCGATGATGTTCGACCGCAGGGTGCGCATGGGCCTTACCGGCTTCTATGCGGACTACTCGAACCTCCAGCAGACGGTGTTCCGGTTGAACGACCAGACCCAGGTTCGTTTCCCGCGGGTCGAGAACTCGACCTCCGCGACCATCAAGGGCGTGGAGCTCGAGGCCGAGGCGAACCCGATCCGGGGGCTGCGGCTCACCGGCGCGGCGACCTATCTGGACGCCACGTTCGGCTTCTTTTGCAACAACGACCCCCTGTACCCGACGGCGCAGACCTCGCCCTCCTGCGTCGGAGCGAGCCGCGACGGGGAGCTGTTGCCCCCCGGGGCGGTCCAGCTGGAGGGCAACGCGCTCACCCAGGCGCCAAGCTGGCAGTACAACCTCTCCGCCCAGTACGGCTTCCCGGTCACCGCCAGTCTGAACCTCACGGCCCGGGTGGACTACAAGTGGCAGAGCCGTACCTACTTCGACATCTACAACAATCGGCAGAACTCGCAGGCCGCCTACGGGCTTCTGAACGGCTCGCTCGAACTGGCCTCTCAGGATCGGGCCTGGGCCCTGCTGGCATGGGTCCGCAACGCCGCGGACGAGCGCTACGTCAGCCAGGGTTCGGCGGGATCAGGCGCCAACGCAGCCGTCACGGGGTCCCTCGGGCTGCCCCGAATGTACGGCGTCACCCTCACCCGTCAGTTCTGATCCCTTCGGTGCGGAAGCTCAGCCTCTCCCCGGCTGGGCTTCCTCCTTCGCCATGCGCCCCCACTTCACAGGACCTCACCATGCACAGCCGCGACAGGGTCGCACCCATCCCCCAGCTCGCCCTCTATCGAACCTGGCTGGGCGAGGCCCACGGGCTGCAATTTCGCGACTATGCCGATCTGTGGAGATGGTCGACGACCGACCTTGAGCGCTTCTGGGAGAGCGTCTGGGACTATGGCGGCCTGGAGTCGCCCACGCCGCACAGCGCCGTCGTCCGCGGCGACATGCCCGGGGCCGCATGGTTCGAGGGGGCCCGGGTGAACTACGCGCGGCAGGTGATGCGGCATGCAGAGGCCGCGGAAGCCGCCGGACAGCCGGCGATTATCGCCGAAGACGAGACCGGCCGCGTCACCCATATGGGCTGGGCCGATCTGCGGCGGCGAGCTGCGTCGCTGGCCCTCGAACTGCGGCGCGCTGGGGTGGGGCGCGGCGACCGCGTCGCGGCTTACCTGCCCAACGTGCCCGAGGCGGTCGTCGCCATGCTGGCCTGCGCCAGCCTGGGGGCTGTCTGGACGCTCTGCTCGCCGGACATGGGCACGCCCGCCGTCCTTGACCGCTTCCGTCAGGTGACGCCCAAGGCGCTCATCGCTGTGGACGGCGTCTATTACGGCGGCCGGGCCAGGGACCGAAGCGCCGTGGTGCAGGAAATCCGGCGCGGGCTTGCGAGCCTGGAGGCCGTCTTCGTTCTTCGGACAGGCCATGGTGAGGGCGAGATCGACGGCGCCGCTGACCTCGCTCTCGCCCAGTCAAGGGAGGACGCGGAGGTGGCGGGGTTCGAGCCGGAGTGGCTGCCGTTCGATCATCCGCTTTGGATCCTCTATTCCAGCGGAACCACCGGCCTCCCCAAGGCCATCGTGCATGGGCACGGCGGCGTAGCCCTGACCAGCATCGTCGGCAACATGCATCTGGATGTGGGGCCGAGCTACGCGACCAACACCTTCGGCGAGCGGTTCCACTGGTACAGCGCCACGGGCTGGGTGATGTGGAACGTCCAGGTCGGCGGGCTCCTGAGCGGAACCACGATCTGCCTGTTCGACGGCTCGCCGAGCGGCGCGAGGGACCAGGTCGACTGGGGGCGGCTGTGGCGGTTCGCAGCGCGTCACGGCGTGACGTGGTTCGGCGCCGGCGCAGCCTTCTTCAGCAGCTGCCGCAAGGTCGGCCTGCGGCTGAGCGAGGCAGGCGATCTTGGCGCTGTGCGGGCCCTGGGCAGCACCGGCTCGCCGCTTCCGGCGGAGGTGCAGGCCTGGGGCAGCGAAGCGTTCGCCGCACTCGGCCAGCCGGACATCTGGTGGTGCAACATTTCCGGCGGAACGGACATCGCCGCCGCCTTCCTCTCTGGAAACCGAGAGCTGCCGCCGGCGCCCGGGCGGCTGCAGTGCCGCCAATTGGGCGCGGCCGTCGAGGCCTGGGATGAGGATGGCCGGCCCGTCGTCGGCCGCGTCGGTGAACTGGTCTGCACGCGTCCCTTCCCGAGCATGCCGTTGTTCTTCTGGGGTGACGCGGACGGCGAGCGGTACAGGAGCTCATATTTCAATGAATGGCCCGGCGTCTGGCGGCACGGCGACTGGCTGCAGGTCGAGGCGGATGGCAGCTGCTCGATCAGCGGGCGGAGCGATGCGACGATAAATCGGAACGGGCTGCGTATGGGGACGGCGGAAATCTATTCCGCAGTCGAGCGTCTCGCCGATGTCGCCGACAGCCTGGTCGTCGACCTGGAGGACGGCGAGGGCGGTAGCCAGCTTGTGATGTTCGTCGTTCCTCGCGCCGGCGAGGCGTTGGACGGCGACCTGGAGGCAGCGATGGCCGGCGCCATCCGTGAGGCGCTGTCGCCGAGATTCGTCCCCGACCGGTTCGTCCAGGCTCCGGGAATCCCCCGCACCCTCTCGGGCAAGAAGCAGGAACTCCCCGTCAAGCGCCTGTTTCAGGGCTGGCCGTTGAAAAAGGTCATCAACCTGGACGGGGTCGAAAACCCCGAAGTGATCCCCTGGTATCAGGCCCAGGCGGAGACCTGGCTGAAAGGCGCCCGGACATCGAGTCCCGCATGATCAACCGCAGGGACCTGGCAGGGCTGGCCGCCGCCGCAGCCATTCCGACGAACGCCTCGGCCATGGCCCATGCCAAGGGGAGGCTGACCGCGCACAGTCTTCGCTCGATCCATGTCCCGGGTGACATCCCGCTGAACATCTATCTGCCGCCCGGCTTCGAGATAACGCCGATCCGCGCCTATCCCCTTCTGCTCCTTCTGCATGGCGGCGGCGGAAGTGAGAAGGATCTCGCCCGCTTCGCCGATGTCATCGACCGCGCTATCGCCGAAGGCCAGATCGCCCCCCTGGTGATCGCCATGCCGGGTGCGCGTCGGTCGCTCTACATGGACTACCGGGATCGCTCCGAGCAGTGGGAGACCTTCATCCTACAGGAGCTCGTTCCGCATCTGCGGGCCACCTTGCCGGTTGCGGCGACCCGGCCGCGCACCTTCCTCGGCGGCTGGTCGATGGGCGGCCTCGGCGCCCTGCGGCTCGCCTTTAAGCACCCCGAGACATTCGGCGCTGTGGCTGCGGTGGAGCCGGCCCTCGAGCCGACCCTGGCTTGGAGCGAAGTTGGCCCCGAGGTCAAGTTCTGGCGATCGGACGAGGTCTACGCGCAAATCTTCGGCTCGCCCGTAGACGCCGAATACTGGGCCGCCAACAATCCGGCGACGATCGCCCGGCGCGAGCCGCGCCGGCTCGTCGATCTTGGCGTGTATGTTGAGGTGGGCGATCAGGACATGCTCTATCTCGCCCAAGGGGTCGAGTTCCTCCACCGCGTCCTCTTCGATGCCGGCGTGGCCCATGAATATCGCCTTGTCCGCGGGGCCGACCATGTCGGTCCCTCGCTGGGGCCTCGGCTGGCGGACGCCCTCGGCTTCCTTGGCCGGCAGATCGAACCGCCAGCCTGGATCGACCGGCAGGTGATGGAGACGCGCGCCGTCATGGACGAGCAGAAGCGCGCCGCGGGCCTGCCGGTGGCGGCCCACGATTCGCGCCGGATTCGGCGCTGGTGAACGGCGCACGGCATATCAAGCAGAGGGTGCAGCCAATGGTCTTGGGGCATATTCAACGGACCCGCCGGCGTGTGTCGATTCGCGGTCTCCTGGCTTCGGCGGCGGGCCTTATGGCCCTGGCCATCGCCGCCCCGAGCGCGGCGGCCACCCAGTGCGAGGCGCTCCACAAGCTCGACCTGCCGGACACCGTGATCAGGAGCGCCGAGGTTGTGCCCGCGGGCGGCTTCGCCACAATGGGTCCGATCCGGGCCCAGGACCTGCCGGCCTTCTGCCGCGTGGTGGCCTCGGTCCGAACCGAGCCGGGTTCTGATATCGGGGTGGAGATCTGGCTGCCGCTTTCGGGCTGGCGGGGCGTCTTCCATGGCAACGGCAACGGCGGCTTCGGCGGCATCCTGGCCGCAGGCTACGGACCCATGACCACGGGACTGCGGCGCGGCTACGCCACCGCCGTCACCGACACCGGCACGGCCCCGGCGACGCCGCTCGACGGCGAGGCCCTGATCGGCCAGCCGCAGAAGTGGCGGGATTGGGCTCGGCGCTCGACCCACGCCATGACGGTTACGGGCAAGGCGATCACCAAGGCCTTCTACGGCGCGCCGGCTCGGCGCGCCTATTACACGGGATGTTCGACGGGCGGTCAGGAGGGCCTGATCGAGGCGCTCTACTATCCCCACGACTACGACGGCATTCTTGTGGGCGCGCCGGTCATCAACCGCACCTGGGGCCACGGGGCGGTGTTGTGGAACGATCTCGCCGCAAACCTGGAGCCCGATCGCCGCCTCTCGGAGACGAAGCTTCGCCTGCTCAGCATGGCCGCGCTGCAGCGCTGCGGCGCAAGCGGAAGCGGTCTGAGCGGCGACCCCTTCATCGGCGACCCCAAGGCCTGCCGTTTCGATCCCGGGGAACTGGCGTGTGGCGACCAGGATCGGGACGACTGCCTGACCGCAGGGGAGGTGGCCACGGCCCGCGCCTTCTACTCGGGGCCGACCGATCGGAGCGGACGGCCGCTATTCTACGGCTGGCTGCCCGGAAGCGAGACGACCGGTCACTTCGACTGGCGCTTTCTGCAGTCGCGTCCGAATGGCCAGCCGCCATTCGTGAGCCTCTTTAAGTGGGTGTTCGGCGCCGATTGGGACTGGTCCGCCTTCCAGGTCGAGCGCGACATGGCAAAGGTCGACGCCGCCCTCGGCCCCATCGTGAACGACGCCACGCGCGGCAGTCTGCGCGATTTTCAAGCCAGGGGCGGCAAACTGATCATCTATCACGGCTGGGCCGACAGCCTCGTGCCGCCCGATCAGAGCGTCGCTTTCTATGAGCGGGCCGTGCAGGAGGCCGGCGGCCTTGAGGAGGCCCAGGACTTCGCCCGGCTTTTCATGGCGCCGGGATTCTCCCACTGCGCAGGCGGCCCAGGTCCAGATGTGTTCAACGCTGCGGGCGCCTCGGCCATCCCGCCGCCCACCGCGACGCCGCGACACGACCTCTTTGCGGCCCTTGTGGACTGGGTCGAAGGCGCGCCTGCGCCGGATCAGGTGATCAGCACACGCTATGTGGACGGATCACCAGCCAAGGGCGTGGCGATGCAGCGCCCGCTATGCGCCTATCCCGCCAAGGCCTGGCGACGCGGCTCTGGTGACCCGAACGATGCGGCCAGCTTCGTGTGCTCGGTCTCGCCGCCGACCTGATCGCGCGCAGAGTACGCCCTGCCGTTGTAGGCCCTTGCTTTCGCGGCGCCGGCTATACCTCCTCCATGCCGATAGCGCGGCGCTCCGAAGTCCCCTCCGGCGGCTCTCTGCGGGCTCGGGAAGAAGCGCCGCCTGCATGCGGCGGGGCGGCCGCCTGGGAACGTACGCCCACGCAGTTATGAATGCGCGCGCGGAATGCGCGGTTCATACTCGACCTATTGGGTGGGTTTTTAGGTTTGGAAGTGCGTCGGCGTCCACTACGCCCCGCACACCAGAAGTGAGGCGAGATATGAACCCTCAGTCGCCGCGCCCGGATCGCGTGCCGGTCAACGTCCGGCGGAGTGCATTCCTGGACCTCTGCGCAGACTATGACCCCCTGCTGAAGCCTGGAGCCGAAGGCAATGACGCCGCCCTCGCCGTACTGACTGACTTCGCCAGGATTTTTGATCTTGCGGTCGACCCTGACGCCACTGCGGGCGGCCTGTGGCGGCAAGTGCGTCCGCTTCTTGTCGCCCAGATGGGCGACCTCGTGGGGACGTCGGAGGGCGCGGGGGCCGCGGTGGGCCGCGTGTTCCTGCCCGCCACAGCGGCGCTTGATAGCGGGCCGTTCCTCGATGGGGCTGCGGCCCTGTCGCTGCTGGTGGTTGAGGATGATCCTGAGCTGGCTGCGGCAGTGGTCGAGACCCTCACAGACGCCGGGCACCAGGTGGTCGCCATGGCCGCGACAGCCGAACAGGCCGCGACTTTGGCCGCCTTGCTTGCCATCGATTTCGCCATCGTGGACGTCGAGCTGGAGGGGCCGGCGACCGGCGTGGAGCTTGCTTGCCAGCTCCATGAGCGTTGGGGCGTAAGCGCCCTATTTGTCTCCGGGGGGCCCAATGAGCATCTCGTGGACCACCACGCCGCGCTCGGCTTTGTTGGCAAGCCGTTCAACAGCGCCGAACTGCTCGCCGCCGTCACCATGGCGGCGGCCTTGCTGAGGCGTACGCGACGCTAGCCCGCCCGCCCGCCGGGGCCGGCGCCGCTTGGCCCCTCTGTGGTTGTTTGGCGGGCCGAGCTACCCTACGCACTCAGATCGAAGCCTGCAGCCAGGTTGACCTGCCCCATTGCAGAGAGGCGCCCTAACAATGCTCGTCGTGTCGGGGTTCATCGAACAGCACAGCGCCGTGATCGGGCTCGTGCTGCTCGCCGCCATATTCGCCGCATTCGTCGCCGAGCGCTTTCCGCCGGTTGTGGTCGGTGTCGTCGGCGCGGCGGCCGTCCTGCTGCTCGGCTTCGTGTCCGTGAGCGAATTGCGCTCGGTCTTCTCCAACTCGGCGCCGGTCGCCATCGGCGCGCTGTTCATTCTGTCGGGTGCGCTGGTGCGGACGGGCGCGATCGATGCGGTGCTCGGCTTTCTGTTGAGCCGGGCGAAGGCGAAGCCGAAACACGTGCTTGCCGAGGTGCTGGGCGGAGCCCTGGTCACCGCGAGCGTGGTGAACAACACGCCGGTCGTCATCATCATGATCCCCATCGTGAAGCGGCTTGCACGCTCGCTGGGGGTGGCGGCCACACGACTTCTGATCCCGCTGTCCTATCTCGCCATCATGGGCGGAACACTCACGCTTGTGGGGACGTCCACCAACCTCCTGGTCGATGGGGTCGCCCGCGAGGCCGGCGAGCCCGCCTTCGGGATCTTTGAGATCACCGGCGTGGGCTTCATCGCCGCGATCAGTGGCGCGCTCGCCCTGCTTCTGCTCGGCCCGAGGCTGCTGCCCGACCGTGCCGAGAGCGAGGTGGAGGACGAGGCCGGTCACGACTGCCTTTCTGAGCTGCGAATCCTTCGGGACGCCGAGGTCATCGGGCGCCCGATCGGAGAGGTGAGGGCGCTGAAGTCCGATCGCGCCCGCGTTCTGGCCGTGAAGCGCAACAGCGAGATCGTTCGGTCAGGTCTGGCCGACCACGTCCTTGAGGCCGGGGACAGGCTTGTCATATCGGCCTCGCCCCGAGAACTGGCCGCCTTTGCGCTTACCGAGGATTATGAGGTGGGGATCAGCGGCCTCAGCGGCGGTGTCAGCCTGGCTTCGGCCCGGCGAGATCCGGATCTGCAGCTCTATGAGGCGACGGTCGCCCCGACCCACCCGAACATCGGCGGCCAGCTGAATGAAATCGCGATGCTGTCGCGCCTCAATATCCGCATCCTCGGCATTTCCCGCGCGCGACATCTGCCGGGGCCGGATCTCCGCTCGGCGCGACTGAGGGCGGCCGACACCCTGCTGATCGCCGCACGGCCGCCGGAGATCGAGGCGCTCCAGCAGAATATCCACCTGGCCGGGTTCTCGAAATCGGAGGCCACGCCCTATCGCCGGGCCAAGGCGCCGATCGCCATCCTCACCCTGCTGGCCACGGTGCTGCTGGCGGCGGCGGGCGTCATGCCCATTGAGGGTCTGGCGATCATCGGCGTGGCCGTCGTCCTGCTCACGCGAACGATCGATCCGGGGGAGGCTTGGGCCTCCGTCGACGGCAGCCTGCTGGTCCTGATCTTCTCGATGCTGGCCATCGGCATCGGCTTTCAGAACGCCGGCAGCGTTGATCTGATCGTGGGCTGGGTCGCGCCCTGGCTCGGGCTGGCGCCGATGCTGCTGCTCATCCTGACGGTGTACGCCCTGACCTCCCTGCTGACCGAGGCCGTGACCAATAACGCGGTGGCCGTCCTCATGACTCCGATCGTCATTGGCCTGGGCCACGAACTCGGGCTCGACCCGCGGCCCTTGATTGTGGCGGTGATGATGGCGGCCTCGGCCAGCTTCGCGACGCCGATCGGCTACCAGACCAACACGCTTGTCTATGCCGCGGCGGATTACCGGTTCACCGACTTCTTGAAGATCGGCATCCCCATGAACATCGTGGTCGGGGTGGCGACGAGCGTGGCGATCTACTGGCTCATCTAGGCGCTCAACCTTTGGGCCAAGGGCGCGCCTCGAGCCTCGGCTGAAGGCCGCATACCAGCCTAGTGCAGGCGCGCATTCGCCGGCGATGGGCTGAAGTCAGGATCGCCGCCCGCATCCCTAGGCGCCGTCTCTCGCAAGGCGGTGATCAGGCTGAACGCCGTCGCCGCGGCCTGGACGCGGATGTCTGGCACCGAGGTAATTTCCCAGCGGGCCGCCCGACTGAGAGCCCCCACGACGCGGAGACTGTCGAGGGGGGCATCGGTCAGATCCAGGACCCGGGCTTCCGGGTCGACATCGATTCCGACGTGGTTCGGGTCGGGGCGGATGATCCCCTGCGCCAGAAGGCTCTGGACCAGTGGGGAGCCGCTGAGCTGGAGATCCGCGCCGGGGCCGGTGCAGTTGACCAAGGCGTCAAACGCCCGCGTGCGGGTCGCCTTCTCGCCCTTTGGTCGCCAGGTGACATGCACCTGCCTGAAGCCTGGATCGACGGCGACGGTGCGACCGGCCTGGATGGTCAGTTGGCCCCGCGCGATCATCTGGTTGATCCGGCGGGCGATGGAGGGCGCCATCCGATGTCGCCCGGCTTCCCACCAGGGCCGCAGATGGCGCAGGAACTGACGCCGCTCGGCTAGGTCCCATTGCCGCCACAACCCGGATACATGCGGCCTGAGACCGTCGATCACGTCGCGCCATTCGGTCCCGTCGCGACGGCGCCGCGCCTGTTGAAGCACCTGAGCGGGAGATCCGGCGTAACGCCCTGTGAGCGGGGTGATCTCGTCCTCGGCATGCGACAGGGGCAACAGTCCGCGGCGGGACAGGGCCACCATGCGCCGTCCCGTATCCTCCAGGCTTAGCGCCACATCGATCATGGTCAGGCCAGACCCCAGCAGCAGGACGGGACCAACGCCTTCGGGCACGGCGTCTGCGGCGCGCCAGGGGTCGGCGATGTAGAGGGGGGACTGCCCCAGGGCTGCGCTGGCCCCGGTCGGTGGGGCAGGGGACATCACGCCCAAGGCGAGGACGACGGCGTCGACGCTGAACTCTCGACCCATGGCCATGGTCAGCCGCCATCCTGCGCCTTCGCGGCGCAGGTGGGTGACTTCATCAGCCTCGAGCAGCAGCCGTCCCGCCGCGGCGGGGGACTCCGCGCAGCGCCACAACATGTCCTGCAGATAGTCGCCATAGCAGCCGCGGGTCACAAAGCCGGCCCGGGCCTGCCAGCCCGGACGGCGGTCCAGCCAGTGCTGGAAGTGCTGCGGATCGGCGGGAAACGCGCTCATATTGGCCACGCGCACATTCAGGATGTGGCGCGGGTTGCCGGTGGCGTAAGCCGCGCCACGGGCGAAGGCGCCCGCCCGTTCGATCAGCCGAACCTGGGGGCCGTCAGGATCGGCAAGCAGGTGCAGCGCCGTGAGCAGGCCGCTGAAGCCCGCGCCGATGACGGCGACCGTGGGGCGCGAAGTCATGATGTGATCCTCTGCGGGGTATGCAATAGGCGGGACGGTCGGCGCGAGGGCCCACCGTCCCTGGTCGCTAGAAGCTCCCGCGAAGGGTCACGCCGAACGTACGTCCGTCTCCCGGCAGCCCGACGAAGAGCCCGGATCCGCCAGGCGCGGCGGACAGAAGCTCGTAGTAATTCTCGTCGAAGAGATTGCGAGCCCACACGAAGGCCGTCCATCCATCCTCGGCGCGGAACCCCAGGCGGGCGTTCGTCAGGCTGTAGCCGTCGATGTTCAGGTACTGGGACGGCGATGGGCTCGACGAGAAGGATGAGCGGTAGCTGACGTCGACCCCGGCAAAGGCTTCGCCCTCCCGTCCGGCGAGGCCGACGGGCGCCGCATACTCGCCGCCGATCGAGCCCGCCCACTTGGAGACGCCGGGCAGGCGCGAACCGGAAATGTCGACCACCTGGGGACCGCCGGTGAGCTCCAGCGGCGGCGGGGCGTCGGTGAATGAGGCATAGATGGCGTCGGTATAGGCCACGGCGGTGTAGAGGCTGAGGCCATCCCCGATCCTGGCCTGGCCATCAAACTCGACCCCCCGGACCCGAACCTTCTCGGCGTTGGCGAGGTAGCCCCGCAAGACGCCGACGGAGGCGTTGACGACCTGGGCCTGAAAGTCGTCGATCTCGGTCTGATAGGCGCTGAAGTTGGCGGTGCCCCCCCGGAACGGCTGGGTTTTCAAACCCACCTCATAGTGCGTGACCTCCTCGGGGCGTACGGTGGCGGCGTCCAGCGCCGGGGCGCCGCTGGCGTCGTTGGGCACCCCGCCGAGGTTCAAGCCCACGGACTTGAAGCTGGTGGCGTAGGTCGCATAGGCGTTCACCCGATCAGAGACCTCATAGGCGACCGTCAGCTGACCCGAGAGGTTGGTGTCGTCGGTCTTCGCCGCATAGGTCTGCGGCGCGAGGATGGAGCGTTGAAGGGCGATCAACGCCGCATCGGTCGTCTGCAGGCCACCATAGACGGTGCTCTGATAATCGACTTCCTTCTGGTCGTAGTTGATGCGCAGGCCTGGAAGCAGACGAAGCCGCTCGGTCACCGCCCACTCCACCTGACCGAACAGCGCCGCGCTCAGGAAGGTGGATGAGATATCGGAGGTCTGGCCGTAGCCGTCCAGCAGGCCCGGCGTCGCTGCGGCGGCGCTGGGCGCCAGGAGGAAGCGGGCGGCGGCTGAGCCTTGCTCCTGCTTGCCGGTGGAATCGATCGTCTGCCGGAAGAGAAAGGCGCCCACGACGAAGTTGAGGTTTTCCGACAAATCGCCGGAATAGCGCAACTCCTGCGAAATCTGCCGCTGTTCCGATGGGTTGGCGGAGATTGTCGTGATCGGCAGGCCGAGGAAGTCACGGTCGTTCGACGGATTCCAGTCCCAATAGCGCCACGCCGTGATCGAGGTCAGAGAGCCAGGCCCGACGTCCCAGTCTACGGTCAGGGCGGCGCCGCCCACATCCTGATAGGAACGGTGCGGGGTGTCGGCGTCCGTGACGCGGTCGAACGCATCGAAGCTGGGTGGCGCATAGCCGAGATCAGCTGCGATGCCTTCATATCGACGGTTGGCGGCCCGCAGGGTCGGCGCGACGCCAGCGACCACTTGAGCATAACCCTCGGGCCGCTGCCGGGTGTAGTCGACGGCCAGGGTCGCCTCCAGGGAGTCGGAGACGACGAGGAGCAGTTGCCCCTTCACACCCAGATTGTTCAGGTCGTTCAGATCATCCTGGGTGGCGGTGTTGTAGAGCACGCCATCGCGCCGGGTGCCGGAGAACGAAAGACGGCCGGCCAGACGCTCTGTGATGGGGCCGGTGACGGAGGCCTTGGCCTGCTGATAGTTCAAGTCCCCGAAGCTCAGTTCAACGTCGGTGCGCGGCGTGAACTGCGGGCGCTTGCTGGTGACGTTGATGGCGCCGGCGGTGGTGTTCTTGCCGTAGAGCGTGCCCTGGGGACCTCGCAGAATCTCGATCTGATCAATGTCCACAAAGTCGAGCGTCGCGGCCGCGGGACGCGCATGGAAGACGCCGTCGATGTAGAGCCCCACGCCCGGCTCGATACCGTCATTTATCAGGCCGTAAGGCGATCCAAGGCCGCGGATGTTGATCGCCGAGTTCCGCGGGTTCGTGGAATAGAACTGCACCGACGGCACGATCTCCTTGAGGCGCGTGACATTGTAGGTGCCGGTGTCGGCCGCCAAATTTGAGCTGAGCACCGTGACGGGGATGGGCACATCCTGCAGAAGCTCAACCCGGCGGCGCGCCGTGACGGTGATCTCATCGACATCAACCGTCGGCGCAACGGGGCCTTGGGCGTAGGCCGCGGGCCCGCCGCCAAGGGCGGCGGCGGCGGCAAAAGCAAACATTGAAACGCGATATGGGTTCGACATAAATCCCTCCAGCCATTTAATCCTACTAATCCTACAAAGCCGATCGAGAAAGGATATATAGTTTTTCTGCCTCAGCTTCGGGAAAAGCTCAGGCGCCGCCGGCGTAGCGTGCTGGGGCGCCCGCCGTCGCCAGGTCGAGCAGCGATTGGGTCGCGAGGAGGGCTTCCACCTCGGAACGGCTCCGCCGCAGGAGGTCGCGGACCGGACAGACCGTCTCTGCGGCGCAGCCGTGACAAGCTGGATTATCCACCGAACAATCCGGTCCGCCCACCCTGACCCCGATTGCCGACAAGACCTCGAGGACCGTGATCGCGCCGGCCGGACTGGCGAGTTTGTAGCCGCCATATCGGCCGCGGCGGCTTTGCAGCAGGCCCCGCTGCGCCAGGTCGGTCAGGATCGATTCGATGAACTTGGGCGAGGCGTCGAGGGCGGCCGCCACGAGATGAGAACTTCGGGCGGCAGGCGCCTGATGGGCGAGATAGACCAGCGATCTCAGCGCATAACGCGCGCGGCTCCCGAACACTTTCGCCTCCGCGATCGATAGTATGTTACTCCAATAGGAATTAAAGGGTAACGATGATCAATCCCTTTTTTGGGCGCCTAGGTTCCGGCGGCTCCGCGGGAGCGTGTGGCAATCCTACTAAATCTACTAGACAGATAGGTTTAAATCGTCTTGGCTTCGGGCGTCACGAGGGAGAGCCACACCATGAGCTTCGCCATTGATCGCCGCGCCCTACTGCTCGGGGGCAGCGCCCTGGCCCTTTCGGCCTGCGGCAGCCAAGCCAGCGCCCAAACCCTTCTCAACGTCAGCTACGATCCGACGCGAGAATTCTACAAAGAATACAACGAGATGTTCTCCAGCGATTGGGCTGGGGCCGGCAACCCGCCTCTGGCGCTGGAACAGTCACACGGCGGGTCCGGCAAGCAGGCGCGTTCAGTGATCGACGGCCTTGCCGCGGATGTCGTCACGCTGGCGCTGGCGGCGGACATTGACGCAATCGCCGAGCGCGGTCTGATCCAGTCCGGCTGGGAAAGCCGCCTGCCGGATAACAGCTGCCCCTATACCTCCACCATCGTCTTCCTCGTCCGGAAGGGGAACCCCAAGGCGATCCGTGACTGGGCCGACTTGGTTCGCCCGGGCGTTGAGGTCATCACCCCCAATCCCAAGACCTCTGGCGGCGCCCGCTGGAATTATCTGGCGGCCTGGGCCTATGCCTTGAAGGCGCAGGGGGATGAGGCGGCGGCGGAACGCTTTGTCGGCGCGCTGTTCCGGAACGTGCCCGTGCTGGATACCGGCGCCCGCGGTTCGACCACCACCTTTGTCCAGCGCGGCATCGGCGATGTCCTGCTGGCCTGGGAGAACGAAGCCTTCCTGGCCATCGAGGAGCTGGGTGAGGGCATGGTGGAGATCGTCACCCCGAGTCTCTCGGTGCTGGCCGAGCCCCCGGTCGCGGTTGTGGACGCCGTTGTCGACCGCCGCGGGACCCGCGCCATGGCCGAGGCCTATCTTGAGGGCCTGTATGCGCCAAAGGCGCAGGAACTGGCGGCCAAGCATCACTATCGGCCGCGCAGCCCAGAGGTCGCCGCCCGGCACGCCGAGAAGTTCAGGCAACTGGAACTGGTGACGATCGCCGACTTCGGCGGCTGGCCCGCGACCCAGGCCAAGCACTTCGCCGAGGGCGGGGTGTTCGACAAGATCTACCAGCCGGCCGCCCGATGAGCCTCGCCGTCACCTCGGCGCCGCGACGACGCAACGCCAGACTGCTCCCGGGCTTTCAGCTCTCCCTGGGCTTCACGGTCATCTATCTGAGCCTGATTGTCCTGATCCCGCTTACGGCGCTCATCCTGCGGCCCTGGGAACTGGGCGTGGCCGGGGTCTGGGACGTGGTCACCTCCCCACGCGTCCTGGCGGCTCTGAAGCTGAGCTTTGGGGCCTCGGCGATCGCCGCAGCGATCAATGCCGTGATGGGACTGATCGTCGCCTGGGTCTTGGTCCGCATGCAGTTTCCTGGCCGCCGGCTTCTCGACGCCCTAATCGATCTGCCCTTCGCCCTGCCGACCGCCGTCGCCGGCATCGCCCTGACGGCCCTCTACGCCCCCAATGGTCCGATTGGTCTCTGGTTGGCGGAGTTCGGCATTCGGGCGGCCTATTCGCCTCTTGGGGTCGTCATCGCTCTGACCTTCGTCGGTTTTCCCTTCGTCGTGCGGGCGGTACAGCCGGTGCTTGAGGACCTGGACTCCGGCTTGGAAGAGGCGGCGTTCACGCTGGGCGCCAACAGCTGGCAGCGAACCTGGATGGTGGTCCTCCCGGCGATCCGACCCGCCCTGATCACCGGGGTTTCCCTGGCCTTCGCCCGGGCTGTCGGCGAGTACGGTTCGGTCATCTTCATCGCCGGCAACCTGCCCCTTCGGACGGAAATCGCACCCCTCCTGATCGTCGTGCGCCTGGAGGAATACGACTATGCGGGCGCCGCAGCCGTCGGGCTGGCGATGCTCAGTCTTTCTTTCCTGATCCTGCTGGCGGTCAACGGCTTCCAGCGACTGATGGCGACCCCGGGGGCTGGCCGATGAGCGAGAAATCAATAGGGCGGCCGTCGCCCATTCTGCTCGGCATAGGCGTCGCCTATGTCGCCATTCTCATCCTCCTGCCGATGGGCATGGTGTTCGTCGAAGCCTTCCGACGGGGCCCGGCGGAGTATCTCGACATCTTCGCCCATTCCGACACCTGGTCGGCCATCCGCCTGACCCTGCTGGTGGCGGCGATCGCTGTGCCGCTTAACGCGGTGTTCGGGGTCGCGGCCGCCTGGGCGGTGACTAAGTTTGACTTTCCGGGGAAGGGTCTGCTGCTCACCCTGATTGATCTGCCCTTCTCGGTGTCGCCGGTCATCTCTGGCCTGGTCTGGGTGCTGCTGTTCGGCGCCAGCGGATGGCTGGCGGGGCCGATGGCCTCGGCCAATGTTCAGATCCTGTTCGCAGTGCCCGGCCTTGTCCTGGCCACCCTGTTCATCACCTTGCCCTTCGTCGCCCGGGAACTCATTCCGCTCATGCAGGAGCAGGGCGCCGATGAGGAAGAGGCGGCGATCACCTTGGGAGCAGGGGGGTTTCGCACCTTCTTCATGGTGACCTTGCCCAACATAAAGTGGGCGCTGCTTTATGGCGTACTGCTCTGTAATGCGCGGGCCATGGGGGAATTTGGCGCCGTCTCTGTCGTGTCCGGGCACATCCGCGGTCAGACCAATACGCTGCCGCTGCACGTGGAGATTCTCTACAACGAGTACAACTTCGTCGGCGCCTTTGCGACCGCCACGATCCTCGCCGGACTGGCGATCGTCACCCTTGTCATCAAATCCGGGCTCGAATGGCGCTTCGCCGACGAGCTCTCGGCCAGCCGCCGGCACTGAGCAGTCACATGCCCCTTATCATCAAGAATATCTCAAAGACCTACGGCCAGAGCCAGGCGCTCCACAACCTTGACCTTGAGGTGGGTGACCGGGAGTTCCTGGCGCTGCTGGGTCCCTCGGGCTCAGGAAAGACCACGCTCCTGCGCATCCTCGCCGGGCTGATCAGTCCGACGACCGGGGATGTGAGCTTCGACGGCGCCGATCTTCTGTCGTTGAGCGCTCGCGAGCGTAGGGCCGGCATGGTGTTCCAGCACTATGCGCTGTTCCGGCATATGACGGTGGCGGCCAATATCGGATTTGGCCTCCGTGTCCGGCCGCGTCGCGATCGGCCCTCGGCGGAGGAGATCAAGCGACGAACCGACGAGCTGCTGCGACTGGTTCAGCTGGAGGGTTATGGCGCACGCTACCCCTCGCAACTTTCGGGGGGCCAGCGACAGCGGGTCGCCCAGGCCAGGGCGCTGGCGATCGAGCCGCGGATGCTGCTGCTCGATGAGCCGTTCGGAGCCCTGGATGCGAAGGTTCGACGCGAGCTGCGCTACTGGCTGCGGCGGCTCCACGACGAAACGGGTGTGACGACCATTTTCGTCACACACGACCAGGAAGAGGCCATGGACCTGGCCGATCGGGTCGCCATTCTCAACGGCGGGAAGATCGAACAGGTTGGGGCGCCCAATGACATCTACGCCTCGCCCGCCACCCCGTTTGTCTTCGACTTCCTGGGCGCCGCCAATGAGGCGCGCGGCCTGGTCCGGGATGGAGAGCTTCACGTCTATGACGCGCGGTTCCCTCTTCCCGGTGATGGATCAGGCGAGGTCAAGGCCTTCTTCCGGCCCCACGAGGTCGAGATCAATCCGGCCGACGGCCGAGGCTTCATGGCTGAGGTGGTCGGGGTCATCGCGAGGGGGCCGGCCACCCGGTTGGAATGCCGGCGGGGCGACCAGGTGATGGAGATCGACTGGGCGCGCGGCAGGTTGCCGGACGGGGTGACCCGCGGGGCTCAGGTCCGTCTTGCGCCCGAGCGTTTCACCGTATTCCCGGCGGGAACCTAACGGATCGCCGGAGTCTCACACCAGGATTCCGGCGGGCGCCATGTCGGGCCGCGCCACCAGGTCGGCGAGGGTGGTGCTCTCCAGCACCTCGGCCAGGGCGTCACGACCCTTGGCGAACGCCCTCCGGATCTGGCAGTTTTCCACGTCCGGACAGTCGTCGCAGGGTCGATAGCTGGTGACCGAGGCGCAGGGCAGCATCGCCAGCGGTCCGTCGATGGCGCGAATAATATCCGCCAGGTTAATCTCCCCTGGCGCTCGGGCGAGGCGGTGTCCGCCTTCTCGGCCACGTTCGCTGACGGTGATCCTGGCGCGCTTCAGGTCCAGCAGGATCGCCTCGAGGAATTTGCGCGGCAGGTCGTTGGCCAGCACAATCTCGCCGGTGTTCATCGCCCCAGGCGCCGCCCGCGCCAGGCTCATGAGGGCGCGGATTGCGTAAAGCGCCTTCTTTGAGATCATCTATGTTCCGCCGCGACGGCCCGCTTAGGGGCCTCTTCGAAATTCCTAGTTCGAAGGGGTACATAGTTTCAATCCGACTGTCCCGCCAGTCATGAGCCTCTCGAAGCCCGCACCCGGCCGCAGAGCGCGGCCGGGTGGGACGCCTCAGAAGGGGATGTCCGCCCCGGTCACAGTGACACGCTCGACGATGCGCTCGTGGGGAACGTAGTCGAGCACGGCGTAGTGCTGCGTCGCGCGATTGTCCCAGAAGACGATGGCGTTTGGGCTCCACCGAAAACGCACCTGGTACTCCGGCGCCTTTACCCGGTCAGTCAGATAGGCCAGCAGGTCCCGGCTCTCGGCCTCTGAAATGCCGAGAATCCTGGTCGTAAAGACGTGATTGACGAACAGATGTTTCTCACCCGTCTCTGGGTGGGTGCGAACCACCGGGTGAGACTGCGGCGGATGCTCAGCCCGAAGTTGGGCGCGTTTGGCCTCGTCCACCCGCCAGCCGAAGCTCTGGATAATGTCGTGTTCGGCCCGCAGACGCTCGATCCGGCTCTTCACGTCTGTTGGCAGGTCGGCATAGACCGCCGCCGTGTCTGCGAAGATCGTATCACCCCCGGCCGGAGGGAGTTTTCGCGCCCGCAGGATGCCGGCGAATGACGGCTTCTGCCGAAACGTGACATCGGTGTGCCACTTGTTGGCCGGGCGGGCGAGATGCCAAGTCTCTTCGGTGATTTTCAGGCCGTCCGCAGCCTCGATGTGCAGAATTTCGGGATAGTCGGGCACGGTGGTGGTGACCGGATGCCCCTCAAGATCACCGAAGTAGCGGCCGAAGCGAACATGATCTCCGTGCGAGATGTCCTGGTCGCGGAAGAACAGCACCTTGTAGCGGTTCAGAGCGCCGCGAAGCGTGGCGACAGTCAAGGGGTTCAGCGGTGCTCTAAGGTCAACCCCCTCAACCTCGGCCCCAAGGAGCGGGCCAGCTGGCGTAAAGGTCAGGCCGGCTTCAATTTCGGCGGCCGGCGCTGAAGGATGTGCGATGGCGTTCATGTCTGGAATCTCCGCCTGTGAAAGTTACTCAGCCGCCAGGGCGGCCGCCGCGGGGGCAAGGGCGCGGCTGGGTCGGCCGTCCACGCCGACCGGAACGTCGCCGTCGAGGGTCACGCGACGCATCACGCGATGGCGGTCCCCATAGTCATTGACGGCGTAGTGCTGGGTGGCGCGGTTGTCCCAGATGGCGACGTCACCAGCCTGCCAGCGCCAGCGGACGGTGTTCTCCAGCCGGGTGACATGGTCCTGCAGGATTTCGAACAGCCGGCGGGAGTCGCTGCTTGAGAGCCCGGCGAACCCTTTCACGAACTGCCCGAGGAGCAGGTGCCGCTCCCCGGTGACCGGATGAACACGGACGACCGGGTGTTCGGTCTCGTACACGGTCGACGCAAACACGTTCCTGTGTCGGGCGACATCCTCTTCGCGGACGTTGGAGCGCGTGGCGGCGTAGTCGTAGGCGTTGGTGTGGACCGCACGAAGGCTGTCAGCCAGATGCTTGAGCGGCTCGGGGAGGCTCTCATAGGCCGCGGCGGTGTTCGCCCAGACCGTATCGCCGCCGGCCTCCGGCGAGACGACAGCCCGCAGGATCGAGGCCTTCGGATAGGCCGGCACGAACGTGACATCGGTGTGCCAGGCGTTCGCGCGGCCGCCCCGGCTGGAGTCCAGCTCAAGGAGGTAGCTTGAACCGTCCCTGACCGGAACGGTGGGGTGCGGGACGGGGCGCCCCAGGCGCGCGGCGAAACCTTCCTGGCTGGCGTCGTTCAGATGATGCTGATTTCGGAAGAAGAGAACCTTGTGCTCGTAGAGCGCGGTCTCGATCGCTTGGATCACCGAGTCCTCGAGTTCTGGCGTCAGGAAGACGTTGGTGACTTCAGCTCCGATACGTCCGCCGACCGGGAGGATGTCGAGGGCTTGATGCTGGCGGGTGTCGCTCATGGGAGACTCCTTTGTGTTGAGCGGAAGATTCATTCGGCGGGTTGGGCGTTGGCGCGCAGGGCCAGCGCCTCCCGGATCTCGCGGTGCTGCGACTCGTCGAGCGGGAAGCGCGCGATCAGCAGGGCGGAGGCGGCGTGCGCCAGGGCTGGCCCGAGGGTGAAGACCAGCTTCAGGCCCAGCAGCGCTTCGACCGTGTTCTCGGCGCCGGGCTTGAACCCCAAAACTGCGACCAAGGGGAGGGCGACCCCGACCGCGACCGCTGTCGCGGCCTTGCTGGCGAGGCTGAAGGCGGAAAACAGCAGCCCGGCGCGGTCTTCCCCGGTCTCAAGCTTCTGCTTGTCGGCGATGTCAGAGACGATCGCGCGCAGCATCAGATTGCCGGACCCCTGGGCGAGGCCTTGGGCGACGGTGAGGGCAAGGAGCAGGGGCAGGGTCTCAGGGGTGACCAGAAAGAGCGCCAGGTTGATCGCCACCTGCGCCACCTCACCGGCGACCGCGGTGCGGTGTTTGCCCAGGCGGTACCCCACCTTCAGCCAGATCGGCCCGGCGAAGACCCCGAACACGAACTGCAGGAGGAAGAGACCGGCGGCCAATTCGGGGCGGCCCATATAGGCCGACACGAAGAAGACGAAGAGGGAGCTCCGGATCAGTTGGCCCAGGGTGACCGCAAAGTCCGAGGCGAGGACGCGCAGAATCAGAGGATCGCGAAGGGCTGACCGAAGCTGCCTGGCGACCCCTGGTCCCCGCGCCGCCGACGTCGCTGGGGGCTCGCGGTTGAACACGAGCGCCGCCACGAGGGTCGGTCCAAGCAGGACGAGGACAAATCCAGCCATCGCCGCCAGCTTGAGCGAGCCGGACGCAGCGACGCCGTTCCTCGCGGCCAGGGCGTCCAGGCCTGCGGGCAGGATGAGCACCAGCAGGAGGCCAAGGGCATGAGAGACCTGGATGAAGGTCTGGACCCGGCTTCTGGCATGGTACTGGGTCGCCAGTTCGCCGGCCCATGCCAACATGGGGATCTGGACCGCGGTCCAGCCGAGGTAGAGGATCCCCAGCCACACGGCGAGCCAGACCGCGCCGGGTTGAACCCCGAAGAGAGCCGGCATGAAGATGGCGGTGATCGCGAGCGCAAACACTGGGGCGCCGGCCGCAATCCAGGGCTTCCGCCTTCCGAAGCGCGTCCGGGTGCGGTCAGACAGAATGCCCACCAGGGGATCAGTCAGCGCATCCCACACTCGGCTGAGCATGAAGATCGCGCCGACCACGCCCAGTCCCAGGCCGAGCTCCTGAGCGTAGAAGGGCGGCAGATACACAGCCAGCGGCAAGCCTGCAGCGGCCATCGGCACGCCAAGGGAGGCGAACGCGGCGAGACGCCAACGGGCTGGCGCGGCTGAAGCGGGGGTGGACACTATCAAGGCCTCCTTGGAGGCCGGGGGCGCCGGGCCCCCAGCGCATCAGAACGGTTTAGCGGTGAGGGTCACGCCGAAGGTGCGGGGCTCCCCGAGGATGGCGATGTAGGGCGTTGAGGCGCCTGCAAGCCCGAAGGCGGCGGCGTAGCGCTCATCGAACAGATTGCGGGCCCAGATCTGGACGGCATAGCGCTCGCCGTCCGTGCGATAGCCCAAGCCGACGTTTGTCAGCCCGTAGCCGTCCTGCCGGCCATAGGCGGACAACGCATGCGAGAAGGTGTCGCTGCGCCAGGTCTGATTTCCGTAGGCGAACGCCGTGCCGCCGGCCGCCAGGGGACGCTCATATCGGGCGCTGACCTGGCCGGTGAAGCGTGGGGCGTTGGGCACACGGGTGTCTGAAAGGTCGACGGCTCCCGGCGCGCCGGGAAAGGCGTATTCCTGGGGAACCGGAGCGCTGGGATAGGAGACGTATCGCGCGTCGTTGAGGGCGGCGCTGAAGGACAGATTGAGCTCGGCGGTGGCCTGCAGCTGGCCCTCGAGCTCGACGCCCTGCATGCGAACCTTGCCGACATTGGCGAGATAGGAACGGCTGGTTGCGCCTCGGGTGTCAGACAGGGTCGCCTGATAGTCCTCAATGTCATTCCAGTAGAGGTTGCCGTTGAGGGTGGCGCGGCCGTCCAGCCAGGTCGTCTTCAGTCCGAGTTCAAAGTCGGTGGATTTTTCCGGGTCGATGATCACCCGGTCGCCGGGCTTGGCCCCTAGATTGGCGGCTCCGGACTTCTCCCCGTAGCCGATGGAGGCATAGGCGAGGATGTCCCGGCTGACCTTGTAGGACGGGTTGATCAGCCAGGACACGCTCCCATCTTCGCTCTCCTCGGAGACGAGAAAGGTCGGGCCGGCGACGGCGGCGCGATAGGCTTGGAGGGACGCAAGCGCTCCGGTCAGGGGGACGCCGCCAAAGGATGTCGCGGCGTTAGAGGCCTCCTTGCGCTCACGCGTATACCGCGCGCCAACGGTCAGAGCTGCGCGCTCCGTCGGGCGCCAGGTGGCCTGGCCAAACACGGCGCCGCTGAGGGTCTTTGCTTCGCCCAACTGGTTCGCCTCGACGCCGTCGAGGATCAGCGCAGGCAAGGCCGGGTTCAGGAAGAACGCGGTCGCCCCGGCATAGAAAGGGGTCCTGAAGTTGCTGGTGACGTCCTGTCGCAGCAGGAAGACGCCCACTTGATAGTCGAGCACGCCGCTGCTGGGCGAGGCCAGCCGTAGCTCCTGCGAGTACTGGTCGACATCGACGTCGTAGCCGGCATGAAAGATTGGGAAGGGAGAGTTGTCGCCGTCATTGCGTGGGCGGAAGTAGAGCTTCCGCCAAGCGGTCACGGAGGTGAGGGTGTGGTCCCCCAGCCGCCAGTCCGCCTGGTTTGAGAGTCCCGTCGTCCGGGAGACCAGCCGCTCCTGAGTGTCCAGGTTGGCGTCTTCCACCTCGTAGCTGGGGACATATCCGAAGCCGGTCTGAAGCTTGCGAGCCCAACCGTTACGAGGGGCGCCGTTGACGAAGGTGAGGGGGTCGCCGACCGGCGGATAGAAGTTGTTGAACTCCCGGGTGCCATACTGCTCGACGATCAGCCGGTTTGACAGGGCGTCGCCCTCATAGAGCAGCTGCCCCCGAACCGCCCAGCGTCCTGTATCGAGATAGCCGTCGCCTGTTGGCCCGTTGGTGATCCAGCCGTCCGAGGTGTCGCCGTAGAGTGTCAGCCGACCGGCGACGCGGTCGCTCAGGGGGCCGGACAGGTTCGCGCGGATCTGGTAGCGATGGTGGTTGGCGATGGTGGCGGAGAGGGTGGCCTCAGGCGTGAAGCTCGGGCGTTGGGTGGTGACAATGACCGCACCGATGGTCGTGTTCTTGCCCAGCAGCGTCCCCTGAGGACCGCGGGCGACCTCGACGCTCGCCAGATCGACGAAATCCAGCCAGCTGAAGCCGGGGTGGGTGAAGAACACATTGTCGACGATCAGACCGACGCCAGCCTCTGAGCCGTCGCTGTTGGCGTTGCCGCCGACCCCGCGGATGGTCACGGTCGAAACGCGGGTGTTCTGCTGAAGCGCATTGAAATTGGAAATCTTGGCCGAATAGTCCGCCACGCGATCCAGACGTTCCACCGCCAGAACCTGACCCGCTACGGCCGACACGCTGATCGGCGCGTCTTGCAGGCGCTCCTCGCGTCGCCGCGCGGTGATCACGACTTCCTGGAGTTCGACGGACTCGCGCACTGGAGGGCCTGTTTCCGACCCGGCGCCGTGAAGGGCCGCCGCCGTGGCCGCTGTGGCTGACAGAACGCTTATCAAACTCACCGAAAAATCCCCGTGCTCTTGCTGCGCGACCTCGGCCGCACAGAAAGAATACAAATTCTACGGGAATAATAGAGTCACTTTTTCTCGGGGCGTTTTGAGCGGGGCTCACATGGGCGGTTCTCCCCATTCCCGGGGGAGGAAAGGAAGGATCATCGACGCGTCCGCCGTGCGTTGGGATCGGGCGACCGCTGCGGCGCCGGGCACAGACAGGCCCCGCGCCTCTCAGCACGGACGCCGATGACCTAGATTCCGTCAAACATAGGCATGTTGGTGGCGGATAAGGTCTATTTCACTGTGACTATACGCGGGGTGCTTGTCGCGGATAGGCGTCGGCGGTCTTGGCGTGTTCTTCGGTGATTAATCCAGCGATTTTCGTTCGCTCTTTCGGATCCGTCGTTCGAGCAAGAAGTCGCTCGAAGTGTGCGATGTTCAGTCGTCTAAGCTCATCGGGGGACATGGGCGCCTCCGCTGCACGGGAAGGTTGAGTTCAACTACAAGACGCCCCATCGTCGATAATAGCAAATGCGCCGGGCGTGCCTCGCGGCGTAGGGCCTCTGCGTCACCTGGACGAGGCTTGGTCATCGCCGGAGCTCTCGCGTCCTCCGGCGCGAGCGCTAGAGCGTCTGATCCACTGGCGGCACAGCGGCTCACCGCGAGGCGCGGTGATCGTTCCCAAACCTCCTGACCGATCACGAGGCTGGTCAAGAGAGTCCGAGCGCTCGATCCCGGTCGGCCGACTTACATTGCGGTCGCTCAAGCGTGCGGCTAGGCTCGCCCGGTGAAAGAGAGCTGAGCCCTTCTCGCGCTCTGCGCGAGGCCGTGAACGCCCAGACGCGCTGGCCTGCGCGCCCGTGGGCTCGCGTCAATCTTCTCTCAGGATAACCCCGTGAATACGACACCCCACGGCCCCTCGGCTGCGACGGACATCTACGCCCGCGCTCAGACCCTTTCGCCGGTTTCGTCCAGCCGCAGGCTGAACCTCTGCATCACGGGCGAGGGCCCCATCACTGTGGTTCTCGCCGCAGGCTACCTCGGCATCACCCTGGATTGGGCGCTCGTCCAGCACCGGCTTTCGCGGGGGTTTCGCGTTGTCTCGTTCGACAATGCGGGCCTGGGTTTCAGCGATGCAGGGCCGGAACCCAGAACCTCAAGCGCCATCGTCGCTGATCTGCGAGCCGCCTTGGCCGCGGCGCAATTGGGTCCACCTTACATTCTGGTCGGGCACTCGGCTGGTGGGATACGCATGCACCTGTTCGCCGCCCTTTATCCTCAGGATTGTCAGGGCTTGGTGATGGTCGATTCCTGCTTCGCCGATTGGGAGCAGCGCCTCTATGGCGGGCCAAGCCCGCACCTCGACCAGGAGCGGGAGGTCTTCCTGCGATTGCTGGCGTTGGCGCAGGCGGGACGGCTCACCCCTGAGGCTGCGGACTACAAGGCTAGGATCGCCGTGCCACGACCAGACCTCTCGCCGGCCATGAACGCAGCCTTCCACGAGATGTGGACGCGCCCGTCCTACCTGCTCACGGCCATCTCGGAGAGCCTGCATCTGCGGGCCGCAACCGCCATCGAGGCGGCGGCTGACCGGAGGCCGCTCGGCCAAACCCCGCTCGCCGTGCTGAGCGCTATGGACACGACGCAAAGCGCGTTCCTGGAAAGCGACGCGCAGACGGCGGCCTGGTTTGCCATGCACGATGAGCTCGCGGGCCTGTCTGAGCGAGGCTTCCGGCGCCTGGTCGATTGCGGGCACAACATCCCCATCGAGCACCCAAAGGCCGTTTTCACCGCGGTCGAGGAAGTGGCGGCGATGGCGGGGTAGGGGAGGCGCAGTCGCAACGATGGGAGCTTGTCTGACCGCCTGCTCGAGGATCATCCTCGACCTCGCTTTGTAGAGGCGCCACCGTCGCAGGCCATGAGTCCAGCCGACCTCGCCCAGACTGACACCCTCATCCCTGATGACCTCCACGGCCTGTGGGACATCGGGCCATGGTGTGAGGTGGAGGAGCTTTCGGGCGGCGCCGTCAACCGCGTCTTCTCGGTCAAGACATCGGCAGGTCGCTACGTTCTACGCCGGTATTGCGCCGGCACAGCAATCCAGCTGAACCGCGAGGCTCGCGTGACCACGTGGGTTCGGCGCCACGCGCTGCCCGCCATCTCGCCGATGGTCTCCATCAGCGGCGAGCTTCATGTTGAGCGCGACGGCGTCTGTTTCGCCCTGTTTCCGTTTGCCGATGGCGCTCAGAAGGCCGCCTGGGACCTGACGCTTGAAGACGCCACCGCCGTGGGCGACATGCTCGGGTCGGCTGCACCGGGTTTTGGGCGGCTTGCCTAAAGCTGAGTGGCGGCCCCCACGCCTTCTCTGGGACGGGAGGGCCTGGGAAGACCGGCTGACGGCCCTGGAGCATGCCATTCTCCGGCGCCCTGAAGCCGACGAGCGTGACGAAATCGCCCTGGCGCGCGTACGGGCGCAGAGAGCCTGGATGGCGCACCCCGATTGCCGCCACGGCCATGACCTTGGCGATGCGCTTCAGGTCACCCACGGCGACTACCACCACGGCAACCTCTTCTTCAGCGAAGGGCAGGTCTCGGCCGTGATTGATTGGGAGCAGACGGCGCTGCTTCCCCGGGCCTACGAAGCCGTCAGGGCTGCGACGTACATGTTCAGCGGCCAGCCTGAGCCCACTGTCGCGTTTCTATCCAGTTGGCGCCAGGTCACCGGCGCGTCAGCCGACGAACTGGCGCAAGGCGCCGCGGCCTTCTCTGTCGTGCGCGACCACTGGGTGTGGCCCCTGGAAGAGGTCTACCTTTCGGGCAATGACCGGGCCCGACGCTATATTCCGGACGCGCCGTATGAGCCCTTTGGTGTGACCTGAGTCCAGATTCAGGCGGCCTTGTAGCGTCGGGGTCGTCGCCATCAGCCGACCCAGCCAGCCGGCCACCAGTCTGCGTGTTCCAGACTGTCGGCAGCTGCTAACCGAACCGTTCGCGAACTGCGAGCGCTGCAGGACGTTGGTAACAACGGTCCAGCCAATCGCTGACATGCCGATGGTCATGGACACCCGCCGTCGCCGCGCGTGATGGGGAGAGCACCCCGGCAACATTGAGATCGGCAATGGTGAAGCTGCCGTTCACCAGCCATCCTGATTTCGAGATCGCCATATCGAGGATGCGCAGGCTCTTCTGCAGCACGTTGAACGAGCTTTCGGCGGCAGCTTCGCGGATCAGCAGCAGGTCGGCATCCCGTTGCACCCACGGCTCGAGGTGGCTCTGCGCCCACAGACTCCAACGCCACACCCGTGCTTCGCCCTCAAGGGACGTGGGATAGAGTCGAAGTGGGTCACCATGGCCGTACTTTTTCGCCAGGTAGAGGTTGATTGAGAGCGATTCGGAGAGGGCAAAACCATCGTCGATGATGGTCGGGATTGCGCCGGCTGGATTCATATCCAGGAACTCGGGGTCCTTCAGGCGAGGGTCATCCCACGACCAAGGCAGATGTTCATACTCTAGTTGGAGTTCTGCGGCGGCCCAAAGCGTCCGCATTGTACGTGACCGGGGCGAGCCGATAATCTGTAACGCCATCGCACACCTTCACCGCGCCCGGCAAAGTGGTCAAGCTGGCCGATGAAGAGCTGCTACCCCTAACGCAGATCTGGCGCTCACGGGACGAACACCGGCCCAGCCCGATCCAGCACCCACACCGGTAGGTCTGTGACGAGGTCAAAGCCGAGGCTCGCATAGAGCGGTCGGCCGGCCTCGGTGGCGCCCAGGTGGAAGCGCTCCACGCCCCGGCGTCGGTAGTCATCGATCACGTGAGTGAGCAGGGCGCGGCCCATGCCCTGGCCCTGGCGCTCAGGCGGGGTGGCCATGAGCGTGACGCCGGCCGTATCCCCCGTCAGGGTCAGCGAGACGGTGCAGACGGGCCTGTCCTCGTCCCAGGCGACATAGGTCTCCATCCCTGAGGTCGGGGTGATGCTGACCTCGATGCACCGGGCGATGACGTCGCGGGGCTCATCGAAGGCGGCGGCGATCAGGTCGCCTGCGACGCCGACCAACTCCGGACCGAGCGCGCGAACAACCTTGATCGGACGGGTCGGTTGCACCGCGACGTTGGGGCGAAGCACCATGAGCGGGGCTGCGCCCACGGCGGTAAGGCCAAGCTGCGTCGCGAGCGGTGGCAGGGCCTCCGCGACCGCGGGCGCCATGAGCGCCACGAGGGGCCGATCTCGTTCTCTCGCCCGCGCCACGGCCCGAACGAGGAAGCCTTCGACATCGGCGTCGGCCCCCAGGATCAGGCGATTATGATCGGCGGAGATTTCATCCGTCAGGGCCAGAATGCAGCGCCGGGTCATGTGGAGCTCTGCGCCGGGCGCTGCGCTCATCTGCATGGCGAGCGCGCGTACGCAGAGTTCAATCAGCTCGTCGGTCTCATTCACCCGTGGTCTCCCGGCGCATCCTCCCGTCAGCGACGGCGGTTCAGGCTAGCGGCCGTTGCTGACGCCTTCCACTCCATGCGGTCATCTGCGCAGCCGGCAGGTGGCGGCTTGCCCTCTCTCGTGTAGCGTCGTTCACGAGAAACGCCGCCGGGGAGCCGCCGTGCCTGATCAGCGAGACACGTTCAACGCGGTGGCCGCAGAGTACGATGCGGTGCGGCCGACTTATCCGGTCGAACTGTACGACGATCTGGCGAGCGTCGTCGGCGGGGTGGCGATGCGGGTTCTCGAAGTCGGGTGTGGCAGCGGCCAAGCCACCCAAGGCTTCCTCGACCGGGGTTGGCAGGTCGTCGCCATCGATCCCGGCGATGAACTCGTCGCCCTGGCGAAAGCGAACCTGACAGGCGCGGTGAGCTTCCACGTCTCCCCGTTTGAGGCGTTCGAGGCCGAACCCGGCGCCTTCGGCCTCGTGGCCTCGGCCCAGGCGTGGCACTGGATCGATCCGGCAATTAGCTTCCCCCGCGCCGCCCGGGCGTTGCGGGCCGGCGGCGTTCTGGCCGTCTTCGGTCATGTGCCCATGACGCCGCCTGCGGACATTCTGCAGCGACTGGAGCCGATCTACCAGGATATCGCGCCGGACCTCTGGCGACCGCCGCCCCAGGCCTGGTACCTGCCGGGCGGACCTGTTCGCGAGCTCTTCAACGCTTCAGGCTTGTTCGGCCCCGTCACGCACCGGGCGTTCACCTGGATCGAGCAGGTGACGCCGGCCGCCTTCGTTCGCCAGCTCCGCACGCGCTCGGACTACAACATGGTTGAAGCGGCCCGGCGGGAGCGCCTGCTTGCGGAGGTGGAGGAGGCGCTTCGCCCCCTAGGCGCGCTTTCGCTGGCCAACGAGACGCATCTCTATCGGGCGGTGGTGAAGTCCTGAGGCCATCACGTTGCTGACCAGCGGTAGCCGACGCCGGGCTCGGTCAGGATCAGGCCGGGGGTTGCGGGATCGGGTTCGATCTTCTGGCGCAGCTGGCCGATGAAGACGCGCAGGTACTGGACGTCGGTCTCATGGGCGGGACCCCAGACGGCGGTCAGTAGCTGGCGGTGTGTGATCACCTTGCCGGCGCCCTGCACCAGCTGGGTCAGCAGATCATATTCCCGCGGCGACAGGCGGACAGGCTCGCCGGCCCGGGTGACCAGCCGCTTGACCAGGTCGATGGTCAGGTCGCCCGCGACGACCACCGGCTTGGCCCCTTCGCGGGTGGCGGCGTGGCGTAGGGCGACCCGCAGGCGGGCCAGCAGTTCGCCGACGCCGAAGGGCTTTTCCACATAGTCGTCGGCGCCCAGGTCCAGGGCGTCGATCTTCTCGGTTTCCCGGTCCCGCGCCGACAGGATCAGGATCGGGCCGCTGTAGAAGGCCCGCGCCTTGGCCAGGACCGCCTTGCCGTCGAGATCGGGCAGGCCCAGGTCAAGCACCACGGCGTCGGGGGCCCGGCGCGCCAGTTCGCGCAGGCCCGCCTCGGCGGTGTCGGCGCGCACCGGCTCATAACCGGCCGCATCGAGGGCTGGACCGAGGAACCGGTGTATCTGCGGCTCATCATCGATGACGAGGATACGGGGGCGGGAGCCGCTCACAGGAGTCCTTCCGGGGTGGCCCGCGACTTGGGCAGGCTGATCAGAATACGTGTGCCACGGCCCTCATGGATCGGCGAGGCCGCGGCGATGCGGCCATCCATCACCTCGATGAAACCCTTGGCGATGGCGAGTCCAAGGCCCGATCCCTTGCCGCGGTCGCTGGCCTCGTCCAGCCGGCGGAACTTCTCGAACACCCGCTCGAGGTCGTGAGTCGGGATGCCGCGCCCCTCGTCCTCGATGCTGATGACCACGTTCCTGTGGTCTTCATAGGCGGCCACCTCAATCGTGCTGGCGTCGGGGCTGTAGGCGATGGCGTTCTCCAGGATGTTCACCAGGGCCTGCTCCAGCAGGGTCGGATCGGCCATGACCAGGGTGACCTTGTCTGGAAAATCCCAGGTGATCCTCCGCTGGCCGAGCCGGCGGCTCACCCGCTCGACAGCCGCGCGCAGCACATCGCGGGCGTCGAGCCAGTCGCGCCGGGCCACCAGGGCGCCGCCCTCCAGCCGGGTCATGTCCAGCAGGTCGCCCACATAGCGGCTCAGCCGCTCGGCTTCCTCCCGAATGGACTGGAGGAGGTCGTCGCGCACCGCCGCCGAAAGTCCGCCGCCATAGTCGATCAGGGTGGTGACCGAGCCGAGCACGGTGGACAGCGGCGTGCGCAGGTCGTGGCTGACGGAGTTGAGCAGGGCGGCCCGGAGGCGGTCGGTGCGGCGCAGGGCCTCGGCGTCTGCGGCCGTCGCAGCGAACTCCGCCCGCTCCAGCGCCACCGCGCCCTGGTCGAGCAGGGCGGCCACGAACCGTTCCCCATCCTCGGAGGCGACCGCCGAGGCGCTGACTCCGGCGACGCCGGCCCGGGCCTTCACCCCTTGGAGCGGGCGAAAAACCCAGGGCAGGTTGGGCATGGTCCCGGTGCCTGCGCCGGCCGGCTCCCCCCGCGCCCAGGCCCAGCGGGCGGCGGCCATGTCGCCCGGGGTGAGGGGCGCGGCGCCGAGCGAGGCCGCGCTCAGTTGCAGGTCCTCGCCCGCGGGGGTCAGAACGACGGCGTCTCCGCGGGTCGCAGCGGCCAGCTGTTCGGCCAGGGCCGCCGACGCGGCCTTGGCGTCCGGCGCGGAGGACAGTTGCCGGGTGGCCGCCAGCACCGCGGAGATGGCCGAAGCCCGGCGGGCCACCAGCCGCGCCTGATCGCGCACACGCCCGGTCAGCCAGCCGGTGGTCAGCGCCACGGCGAAGAAGACCGCGAAGGTCAGGACATCGGCCGGATGGCCGATCCAGACGGTCAGCCGCGGCTGGAGAAAGAAGAAGTTGTAGAGAAAGGCCGAGGCCGCCGCCGCCAGGAGCGCCGGCCAGAGGCCATAGGCCAGGCCCGCGACCAGCACGCTGAGCATGAACACCATGGCGAGGTTCACGCTCTCCACGTATCGGTCCAGGCTATGGGCGATGGCGAATCCGGCGGCCACCAGGGCCATGGCGCCAGCCTGTGGTCGCCAGGCCAGACCCGCCGGTCGGGCCGGAGCGGGGGGCTTGGGCGCAGCCGGTTCAGAGCCCTCGGTCACGACATGCAAGGCTGCGCCCTGGGTGCGGGCCAGCAGGGCTTCGGCCAGACTCGGCCGGAAGGGGCGCCTCGCGCGGCTCTTGCCGATGACGATCTGGGTGACGTTGTTACGCCGCGCATAGTCGAGGACGGAGACCACGATGTCGTCGCCGGTGAGAGTGACGGTGGAGGCGCCCAGCTGTTCGGCCAGCTTGACCGCCTCGCGAAGCCGCTGGACGGCCTCGGCCGAGATCCCGGCGCGATTGGGCCGCTCCACATGGGCGACGCTCCAGGGGGCGTCCATCATCATGTCCGACAGGCGTCTACCGGCCCGCACCAATGAGCCGGCCATGGAGTCTGGACCGATGAGGACCAGGATGCGCTCACCCGCCGCCCAGGGTCCTTCGACACCGGCGCGCTTCATGGCGCCGATCAACTGGTCATCCACCGCCTGGGCGGCACGGCGCAGGGAGAGTTCCCGCAAGGCGGTCAGGTTCTCGATCTTGAAGAACTGCTCAGCCGCCAGGCGGGCGGTCTCCGGCACATAGACCTTTCCCTCGCCCATCCGCTCCCGCAGTTCGGCCGGCGTGATGTCCACCAGCTCGATCTCATCGGCGCGGTCGAGCGCCATGTCGGGGACGGTTTCGCGCTGGCGGACGCCGGTGATCTTCCAGACCACGTCGACCAGGCTCTCCAGGTGCTGGATGTTCAGCGTCGTCCAGACGTCGATCCCTGCGGCCAGGAGTTCGTCCACGTCTTGCCACCGCTTGGCGTGCCGCGAGCCTGGGGCGTTTGAGTGGGCGTATTCATCGACCAGGAGCAGGGCGGGCCGTCGCGCCAGAGCGCCGTCGAGGTCGAACTCCAGTAACGTCGCCCCGCGGTGCTCCAGGGGCGACCTGGGCATGACCTCCATCCCCCTCAGCAGAGCCTGGGTCTCCTTGCGTCCGTGGGTCTCGACCAGGCCGACCACCACGTCCTGGCCCTCGGCCTTCCGGCGCCGTGCGGCGCGCAGCATCTCGTAGGTCTTGCCCACGCCGGGCGACATGCCCAGGAACACCTTCAGCCGACCACGCCCCGCCCGCGTGGCTGCGAGCAGGGCGTCAGGATCGGGCCGGCGGGGAAGCTCAGCGGTCATGGACGGTCAGGGTGCTCCGGGGGGAACGCGCCGTCGAGGGCGAGGTTGGTCTGAAGCACGTTGACCCGAGGTTGTCCCAATATGCCGAAGGTTCGGCCCTCAATCTGTCTTGCGATGACCCCACGGACCTGAACGACGTCGGCCCCCCGGGCGGCAGCGATGCGCTCGGCCTGCGCCAGGGCGTTGGCCGGCGAGATATGTGGGTCGAGGCCCGAGGCCGATGCCGTGACGGCGTCGCCAGGGACCTCCGCGCTGTCGTTTGCGACCCTCCAGGCGGCTGCGCGTTCCGACGTCTCTGCGATCAGTTCGGCGTTCAGCGGCCCCAGGTTCGAAGCCCCTGAACCTGTGGCGTCGTAATCGACCGCCGACGGCCGGCCCTGCAGATAGCGCGCCGAGGTGAAGGTCTGCCCCACCAGGGCTGATCCAATGACGCGGCCATTTTGAACGATCAGGCTTCCATCGGCCTGCTGCGGGAATGCGGCCTGGGCAAGGCCGGTTATGGCAAGGGGATAGGCCAGGCCCAGGAGGAGAGTGAACAGGCCCACCGAGATAAGGGCGGGACGAATGAGGGCGAGCATGGGGCTACTCTTGATCTGGGTTGACAGGGCGGCCGCCTGGGGCATGGGCCTCCACGGGCTGCTGGCGGGCGATGGAAGAGGGCTCGTCCCGGAAGTGCTGCAGAACCTGGACCATGATGCTGAAGGCGAGGCAGAGCACACAGACCAGTTTGAACCAGAAGCTGCGGCTTTCGAGGAGGCGGCTCATCGTGACGGCTCGGGTTCGAACGCCGGCGCTAGAGGCGCCAGGTTTGGGCCTGACGCCCCACTCAGAAAGGCGAGGCCGAAGACCAGACCGAAGAAGGCGCCCGCGGCCAGCAGCCGGCGCAGCAGTTCCCGGTCCATCAGGCCAGCCCCAGGCCGGAGAGGGCCAGGTCGATCAGCTTGATGCCGATGAAGGGGGCGACGAGCCCGCCAAGGCCGTAAACGGCGAGGTTTCGCGACAGGAGTTTCGAGGCTCCAAGCGCCCTGTAGCGGACGCCGCCCAGGGCCAGTGGGATCAGCAGCACAATGATCAGGGCGTTGAAAATCACCGCCGAGAGGATCGCGCTCTCTGGGCTCGAGAGCCCCATGATGTTCAGCGCGCCCAAGGCCGGCAGGCCGGTGACGAACATGGCCGGGATGATGGCGAAGTACTTGGCCACGTCGTTGGCGACCGAAAAGGTGGTGAGCGCGCCGCGGGTGATCAGCATCTGTTTGCCCACCTCGACGATCTCGATGACCTTGGTCGGGTCGGAGTCGAGGTCCACCATATTGCCGGCCTCCCGGGCGGCCTGGGCGCCGGTCTGCATGGCCACCCCCACATCGGCCTGGGCCAGGGCCGGGGCGTCATTGGCCCCGTCGCCGCACATGGCCACCAGACGGCCCTTGGCCTGTTCGGCGCGGATCAGGCGCAGCTTGTCCTCCGGCGTGGCCTCGGCGAGGAAGTCATCGACCCCGGCCTCCGTGGCGATGGCCGCGGCGGTGACCGGATTGTCGCCGGTGATCATCACCGTGCGCAGGCCCATGCGCCGCAGGTCGGCGAAGCGGGCCTTCACGCCGGGCTTGACCACGTCCTTCAGGTGGATGACACCGAGCAGCTTTTTGTCATCGGCCACAGCCAGCGGCGTACCACCCGTGCGCGCGACAAGGTCGACCGCCCCGTTGAATTCGGCGGGTGCCTGGGCCTTGTCGAGACCGACAAACTTGAGCACCGCATCCACCGCGCCCTTGCGGATTTCACGGCCGTCGACGTCGATGCCGGAAATGCGCGTCTGGGCGGAGAAGGGAATTGACCTCCCCTGCCCCGTTGCGGGTTCG
>NZ_JAUSLG010000040.1 GCF_030646615.1 Phenylobacterium sp.
CGAACATCAGCGACAGGCCGCGGTTCTCCTCACCCACCAGCCAGCCGGTCGACTCCTCGTGACGGATCACGCAGGTGGCGTTGCCGTGAATGCCCATCTTCTCTTCCAGGCCGTCGCAATAGACGCTGTTGCGCGCGCCCGGCTTTCCATCGGCGTCCGGAAGGAACTTCGGCACGATGAACAGGCTGATGCCGCGCGTCCCGGCCGGCGCGCCCTCGATGCGCGCCAGCACAAGGTGGACGATGTTCTCGGCCATGTCGTGCTCGCCGCCGGAGATCCAGATCTTCTGGCCGGTGATGCGATAGGAGCCGTCGGCCTGCGGGACCGCCTTGGTGCGCAGCAGACCCAGGTCCGTGCCGCAATGGGGCTCGGTGAGGTTCATGGTGCCGCCCCATTCACCCGAGGCGAGCCTGGGCAGGTAGAGGTCCTTCTGGTCCTGGGAACCGCCGGTATGGATGGCCGAATAGGCCCCATGCGTCAGGCCCGGATACATTGAAAACGCCATGTTGGCCGAGGAGGACATCTCCGAGAAGGACAGGTTGACCACATGGGCCATGCCCTGGCCGCCATAGGCCTTGTCGGCGCCGAGCGCCGGCCAGCCACCCTCCACCAGGGCCTTGTAGGCGGCCTTGAAGCCGTCCGGCGTGGTGACCGAATGGTCGGCGTGCCAGGTGCAGCCCTGCTTGTCGCCGACGCTGTTCAGGGGGGCCAGGACCTCGCCCGTGAAGCGGCCGGCCTCTTCGATGATCTGGCTGACCACATCCATCGAGGCTTCGGAGAAGCCCGGCAGATCCCCATAGCGCTCGATCTGCAGAACGTCGCGCAGCAGGAAGAGATGATCGCGAACGGGGGGCTGGTAGGGCATGGAGACTCCGGTGTCGGCCGGGCCGGTCGCCCGGCCCGGTCAAGGTTTGTTGGTCGAGGTGGCGGGCGCCCTATTTGGCGGCCACATGCTCCAGGCCATCGAGACGCTGGCGCAGCATCTGATCATAGTCGGCCGCCCGGGGCAGCAGGTCCGGCCGGGTGGCGATCAGCTTCTGTTCGAGGTTGTTACAGCCGACCTGCAGTTCCTGAATGGCCCGGTCGATGTCCTCCCGCTGGCTTTCCAGGGCGACGATACGCTCCTTGAACTTGCGCAGGGACTTGGCCATCTGGGCCGCGCCGCCGTCGTCCAGGTCATAGAGGTCGAGGATCTCCCCGATCTCCGCCAGGGACAGGCCGACGCGCTTGCCCTGCAGGATCAGCTTCAGGCGGGCGCGGTCCTTATAGGAATAGACCCGGTTCATGCCGTCGCGGGCCGGCGTCAGCAGGCCCTTGTCCTCATAGAAGCGCAGGGCGCGGGGGGTGCATTTGAACTCCAGGCAGAGCTGGCGGATCGTATAGGTGCGTTGGGGGCGGCGCAGGTCGGTGGGCATGGGCGTCTCTCCGGTTGAGCCTGGTTTTTGGCGGCTTGTTTCTGCTGACAGCGTAAGCGGCATCTTACGTTAACGTCAAGATGAGGCCCCTGCGCGAACCGCAGGCGCCGGGGCGATTCTCAGGCGACTGGGCGGCCTCCCTCGTAGACCCGGGCGGCCTGGCCGCCCTAGGCTGGGCCATTCAATCCAGGGGCGTCATCATGATCCGTAGAACTCTGCTGGCGGCGACCGCGGTCGCTGCGCTGTTGGCCTGTCCGCTGGCGGTCCAGGCCGCGCCGCAGCCCATGGCCGCGGCCACCGCCGGCCTTTCCCGCACCGAGGGCCTCATCCCGATCTATGCCGACGCCGAGCGGGGCCGGGTCCTGATGCTGCTGCCGGCGCCGGACGCCGAAGGGATCAGCGGCCGCTACATCCATGTGGCCAGCCTGCGCACGGGCCTGGGCTCGGCGCCCATCGGCCTGGACAAGGCCAGGCTCGGCCCCTCGCGGCTGCTGACCTTCCGCCGGGTGGGCGCCAAGGTGGTGGCCGAGTACGAAAACCCCCGCTTCCGCGCGGTCGGCGCCCCTGCCGCCGAACAGGCCTCGGCCCGCGAGGCCTTCGCGCCCTCCATGGTCTGGGCCGGCGAGGTGCTGTCGAGCGACGCCCAGGGCCGCATCCTGATCGACATTTCCAGCTTCCTCACCCAGGACGGCTTAGGCGTGGTCGACGCCTTGAAGAGCTCGGGCGAAACCGGCTGGAGCCTGTCGAAGGATCTCAGCCTGGCTGATCCGGGGCAGGCCAAGGCCTTCCCGGAGAATGTCGAGCTGGAAGCCATCCAGACCTTCATGTCGGAGACGCCGGGCGCCGAGGTGGCCAACATCACCCCGGACGCCAAGCGCATGACGCTCCGGGTGCGCCACTCCTTCGTCAAACTGCCCGAGCCCGGCTACCAGCCGCGGATGTTCGATCCCCGCAGCGGCGGCAACGCCCTGCAGTTCCTGGATTTCGCCGCCCCCCTGGGCCAGCCCATCGTCCAGCAATACGCCCTGCGCTTCCGCCTGGAGAAGACCGACCCCACGGCCGCCGTGTCGCCGGTGAAGAAGCCGATCATCTTCTATATGGACCCCGCAGCCCCGGAGCCGATCCGCAACGCCCTGATGGAGGGCGCCGCCTGGTGGGCCGACGCCTTCGAGGCGGCCGGCTTCCAGGACGCCTACCGGGTCGAACTGCTGCCGCCGGACGCCGATCCCCTGGACGTGCGCTACAGCATGATCAACTGGGCCGACCGGGCGACCCGCGGCTGGTCCTACGGCCAGACCATCATCGACCCGCGCACCGGCGAGATCCTCAAGGGTTCGGTTGTGCTGGGGGCGCTGCGGGTGCGGCAGGACATGCTGATCTTCGAGGGCCTGGTGGGGGCGCACATGACCGGCAAGGGCGGCCCCAATGACCCGGCGGAGGTGGCGCTCGCCCGCCTGCGCCAGCTGGGCGCCCACGAGGTCGGCCACTCCATCGGCTTTGCGCACAACTTCGCCGGCTCCACCCAGGGGCGCACCTCGGTGATGGACTATCCGGCCCCGCGCATCCTGCTGAAGGACGGCCGGCCCGACCTTTCGGACGCCTATGCGGTGGGTATCGGCGACTGGGACAAGGTCAGCGTCGCGGCCGTCTATGGGCCGGAAGATCAGGCCCAGGCCCTGCTGCACCAGAACGCCACGGCCACAGATGGCCTGCGCTACATCACCGACGCCGATTCCCGGGGCCTCAGCGTCGGCCAGCCCTGGGGCAGCCTGTGGGACGACGGCCCCGACCCGGCGGCCGAACTGACCCGGATGATGGCGGTGCGCGAAGCCGCGCTCTCCAGCTTCGGCCTGGGCGCCCTCTATCCCGGCGAGCCGGTGGCGGCGCTGCGCCGCAAATATGTGCCCATCTATCTGATGCATCGCTACCAGGTGGAGGCGGCGGGCAAGCTGCTGGGCGGGGTGGACTTCGCCTATTCGGTGATCGGCGACGGGCGGGAGACGTCCGCGCCGGTTCCGGCGGCGGCCCAGCGCGCGGCGCTGGCCGTCCTGCTCACGACCCTCGACCCCGCCGCCCTGGAGACCCCGCCGGGACTGATCCCCCTGATGTCGGCGGGCCAGACTGGGCGGAATGACCGCCAGACGGAGATCGAGCTTTTCCCCACCCTGGCCGGGCCGGTCTTCGACCCCCTGGCGGCGGCTGAGGTGGCCGCCGGCCTGCCCCTGGATGTGCTGCTGAACGACCAGCGGCTGGCCCGGTTGATCGAGCAGCGCCGCCATGATCCGTCCCTGCCGGGGGCCGGCGAGGTGATGGAGGCGCTGGTGGCCAAGCTGTTCGCCGAGCCCGCCAACACCGCCCTGGCGCCCATCTCCCAGCGGGTGCAGGCCCGCGTCGTGCTCGATCTCGGACGTCTGGCCCAGGATCCGGGCGCATCGCCGGGTGTGGCGGCTCAGGCGAGCGCCGCCCTGGCGTCGATCGCCACGCGACTGGGGGGCGCCCGCGGCGGCGACGAGGCGACCCGCGCCCACCGGGCGCGGCTGGCGGCCCTCATCGAGAACCCGACCGAACTGCGCCGCCTGGCCGCCGCCAAGGAGGTCCGCCCCGAAACCCCGCCCGGCATGCCGATCGGCTCGGCCGGCTGGATGGACATGGACTGACGAGGCTCAGGCAAAACAAGGGACAGGAAGGCGGAGTCGCCAACCTGTCCCTTGTGGTCGTCGTGTAGAGAGGCGCCTTAGCGGCCGCCGGGGCCGCCATGGCCCATGCCGCCGTGCGGGCCGCCGCGGCCCATGCCCTTGTCCTGACCCATGCCGCGGCCGGCCGGGCGCAGGGCGTCGAAGGCCTTTTGCTGGCTCGGCGTCAGCTGGGCGTAGAAGCGCTTGGTGGCCTCGGCGCGGGCGGCGAAGGCCTGCTGGCGCTGCGCCATATGGGCGGCCATGGCGTCCAGGCGCTGGGGCGTGGTCATCTCACGCATGGCGCCCCGGTCGCCGCGCTCGGGGCGCGCGCCGGGCTGCGGGCTGATGGCGCTGACATAGGCGTTGAGGGCGGCGCCCTGCTGCGGGGTGAGCTGCAGGGTGGTGCGCAGGCGCTCGGCCATGTGGACGCGCATCTGTTCGGGGCTCGGACGCTCGCGGCCCTCCATGGCCGGGCGCGGGCCCTGGGCCGGCGGTTGCTGGGCGTAGCTGGCGGTGGCGAAGGCCAGGCTGGCCAAGGCGCCGGTGAGGGCGCCGGTGACGGTGATGGTCTTGATCGTCTTCATAGTTGGTCTCCAGTCGTGCCCCTCTGAAGACTTCCACGTCAGGCGACCGCGGTTCCGTCGCAGGTTCTTTTGGATGGCCCCGCCAGCGACGTCAGGACAGGGCGTTGCGGCAGGCCGCGGCCATGGCGATGGGGCCGAGGGCCATGGCGGCTGCCGCATAGGCGCCCAGCAGGGCGAAGCCCGCCCGCCAGGGCAGGCCCGCATCGAGGCTGGCCAGGGCGCCGCCGCCGAAGATCACCGGTGGCACGAACAGCGGCAGGACGATCACCGCGGTCAACAGGCCGCCCCGGCGGGCGCCCAGGCTGAGCGCCGCGCCGATGCCGCCCATGAAGGAAAAGGCCAGGCCGCCCAGTAGCGCACAGGCCACCACCAGGCCGCTGAGTTGCGGCGAGGCGCCGAGCGCGATGGCCGCCACTGGGGCGGCCATGGCCAGGGGCAGGCCCGTGGCCAGCCACTGGGCCAGGCACTTGACCGCGCAGACGATCTCCAGCGGGACCGGCGACAGGGTCAAAAGGTCCAGCGCCCCGTCCTCATAGTCCCGCTCGAACAGCCGATCGAGGGAGAGCAGGGCGGCCAGGGCCAGGGCCACCCAGGCCGCGCCGGGCGCAATGGCCGCCAGCCGCTCGGGCTCGGACCCCACCGCCAGGGGCAGCAGGGTGGCGACCCCGGCATAGAAGCCCACGGCCACCATGGGCCCACCGCCTCTGCCCCAGGCCAGCGCCGTCTCCCGGGCCAGCAGGGTCGAAACCGCGCTCATCGGCCGATCTCCACCGTGCGGGTCGCCAGCGGCAGGGGATCGTGGACGGCGGCCAGGATCATGCCGCCCGTGGCCAGGTGCTCGCCCATGATCTCGCCGAACCGGGCCCGCCATTCAGCGTCCAGGGGGCTCAAGGGCTCGTCCAGCAGCCATAGGGGCCGGGGCGCGGCCAGCAGGCGGGCCAGGGCCAGGCGCCGGCGTTGACCGGCCGACAGCCGACGCACCTCCAGGTCCAGCAGGGGGGCGAGGTCCAGTCGGGCCGCAGCAGCCTCCACCGCGCCAGCTGCGCCCCCGGCGAAGCCGGTCCAGAAGCTCAGTTCATCCCGGGCGGTGCGGGACGACTTCAGTCCATCCAGGTGACCGAGCAGATGAATGTGTTCGCGAGCCTCGGCCGGATCAATGTCGCCAAAGGCGATCGTCCCTTCGTCCGGGGCGATCAGACCCGCTATGGCCCGCAAAAGACTGGTCTTTCCTGCGCCGTTGCGGCCCACCAGGGCGATGGCCTCCCCAGGAATCAAGTTGAGAATAAGTCGCGAAAACAACTGGCGACCCCCGCGCGACAGGGCCAGGGACTGGATCGAAACCTGTGGGATCACGTGATCGAGCCTGCCAACACTAGAAGAGGACGCAAATTGTCCTCACGCCTCGCATGGACGAGTCTCGCGGCCGGGTCTATGACAGCCGCGGCCGTCGCCACCCGAGGGGGCGTACGCGGCGCGGGGTCGGACGCTGTGTGTCCGGCTCTTTGAGCGCGCGATCCCGGGGGCGGTAGATGAACGGCCTTGAACAGAGAGAGGATCCTTTAGGATGGCGTCGATCGACACCCTGAAGACCCGCCGCGAATTGACGGTGGGCGACAAGACTTACGTCTACTACAGCCTGGCCGCTGCGGAAGACGCCGGCCTGAACGGAATTTCCAACCTGCCGGTTTCGATGAAGGTTCTGCTTGAGAACCTGCTGCGCAACGAGGATGGGGTTTCGGTGGGCGAGGCCGACCTGAAGGCCATCGCCGCCTGGGTCGAAAACCGCGGCGCCAAGGAGCACGAGATCAGCTTCCGGCCGGCCCGGGTGCTGATGCAGGACTTCACCGGCGTGCCGGCCGTGGTCGATCTGGCCGCCATGCGCGACGCCATGACCAAGCTCGGCGCCAATCCGGAAAAGATCAACCCGTTGAACCCCGTCGACCTGGTCATCGACCACTCGGTGATGGTCGACTATTTCGGCAACGCCAAGGCCTTCGGCGAGAATGTCGAGCGGGAATATGAGCGCAATATCGAGCGCTACCGCTTCCTGCGCTGGGGCTCCTCGGCCTTCAACAACTTCCGCGTGGTGCCGCCCGGCACCGGCATCTGCCACCAGGTGAACCTGGAATATCTGGCCCAGACCGTCTGGACCAAGAAGGAGAAGATGACCGTCGGCAAGAAGACGGCAATGTATGAAGTCGCCTATCCGGATACGCTGGTCGGCACCGACTCGCACACCACGATGGTCAACGG
>NZ_JAUSLG010000051.1 GCF_030646615.1 Phenylobacterium sp.
GAGCTGCAACGCTATGTCGACACCCTGATCGTCATTCCGAACCAGAACCTGTTCCGGGTGGCCAACGAACGCACAACCTTCTCCGAAGCCTTCGGCATGGCCGACCAGGTGCTGCATTCCGGCGTCCGCTCCATCACCGACCTGATGGTGCTGCCGGGCCTGATCAACCTCGATTTCGCTGACGTCCGCACGGTGATGACCGAGATGGGCAAGGCGATGATGGGCACCGGCGAAGCCTCCGGTGACGACCGCGCCCTGATGGCGGCCCAGAACGCCATCCAGAACCCGCTGCTGGACGAAGTCTCGCTCAAGGGCGCCAAGGCCGTGCTGGTCAATGTCACCGGCGGCCTGGACATGACCCTGCTGGAGGTCGACGAGGCCGCCAACGCCATCTCCGAGCAGGTGGACCCCGAGGCCAACATCATCTTCGGCGCGGCTTTCGATCCGTCGCTGGATGGCATGATCCGCGTGTCGGTGGTGGCCACCGGCATGGACGGCGCCTCGATCGCGGCCATCGAGCCCAAGATCGAGACCCGGCGTGCGCCGCCGCCTGCGCCCGCGGCCCGCCAGCCGGAGCCTGTCCGGCAGGCCGAACCCGTGCGTCAGCCCGAAGCGGCCCGTCAGCCCGCGCCCCAGCCGGCCTATGAGCCGCGCCCTGCGCCGGTCGCCTATGCGCCGGAGCCGGCCCCCCGGGCGGCGGAGCCTGCGCCCCAGGCCTATTCGCCGCCGCCCCAGCCGGCCCCCCAGGCTCGGGCTCCGGCGCCCCAGCCCCAGGCCCGCGCCTATGAGCACGAGGCCGAGCAGGCTGATCTTTATGTGCCCCCTGAGCCTGCGCCGGCCCAGCGCCCGATCACCCGCATCGTCGATCCCATGGCGGCCGAAGAGGGCGACGAACCCCTGTTCGCCGACAACAGCTTCGCCGATGATCGCCGGCAGAAGAGCGGGTTTCTGAGCCTGTTTGGCGGCCGTCCACGCTATGACGCTCCGGCGCCTGCGCCGACTCCGGCCCCCGCCAGCCGTCAGGCGCCGCCCAGCCGCGGCGGCGCTCAGCCGGCCGAGGCCTCCGATCCTGATCGCGACGCCGGCGAAGACCTGGAAATTCCGTCCTTCCTGCGTCGCCTGGCCAACTAGAGCGCGATCCCGTCGCAGACCGTCTCAGACGGCCGGTTCCCCGCGGAGCCGGCCGTCTTTTATTGGGCCATTCAAGCGTGGGTCGGCGAAGGGGTAAGCGCCTGATTCAGAACAAGAAGCCGCCTCGATCTTAAGGTGAAACATTCGGAAACAGGACTTGTCTTGCGGCGCCGCAGCACAGGAACTATCCGGGGCGTGGGGCCATTCGCGGTTGTTCTTGAGCCGCCCATACAAGTCTGGCCAGGAAGGTTTCAGTTCGTGTCCGCAGCCATCGCCCATTCCGCTCACGCGCTCCAGCACACCGTGCTGGGTCCGGCGATCTTCGCCGGCGTCGGCGTGCACACCGGCGCCCATGTCCGCGTGGCGGTTCGCCCTGCGCCGATCGACACGGGCATCGTGTTCGTCCGCACCGATGTCACGGGCCAGGACAACCGCATCGCGGCTTCGGCCGAGGCGGTGTGCAAGACCCAGCTGGGCACCGTCATCGGCAACGCCGCCGGCGTCACCGTCTCCACCATCGAGCACCTGATGGCCGCCTTTGCGACGCTCGGCGTGGATAACGCCGTGGTCGAGCTGGATGGTCCGGAAATGCCGATCATGGACGGCTCCTCCGAGCCTTTCGTCCAGATCCTCGACCAGGCGGGCCGCCGCCAGCAGGAAGCGCCCCGCCGCTATATCGAGATCCTGGCGCCCATCGAGGTGATCGACGGCGACAAGAGCGCCCGCCTGTTGCCCTGCGACCAGTTCGAAGTGGCCTTCGAGATCGCCTTCGATTCGCCGGTCATCGGCCGCCAGGCTGTCGATCTGGTGATGGACGAGGCCGCCTTCCGCAAGGAGTTGGCCAACTGCCGGACCTTTGGGTTCGCCCATGAGGTCGAGGCCCTGCGCGCCATGGGCCTGGCCCGCGGCGGCTCGCTGGAGAACGCCGTGGTCATCGAGGGCGACCGCATTCTCAATCCGGAAGGCCTGCGACGCCCCGACGAATTCGTACGCCACAAGGCCCTGGACGCCATCGGCGACCTCTATGTGCTCGGCGCGCCGATCATTGGCCGTTTCGAAGGCCGCCTGGCCGGCCATGGGATCAACAACCAGCTCGTCCGCGCCCTGACCGAACGGCCGGACGCCTGGCGCATCCGCACCTTCGCCCCGGAGCTGGCCCTGGCCGTCTGACCTTCCGTTTGCGCCGCAGCCCACGTGGTGTAGAAGCGGTGGCTCGCGGCGCGGGGGCGCGCTTGGTCCTTTTGAGGTGAAGGTGTCTCTGCTTCACAATTCCCTTCGGGGTCCTGCCGTTGCGACGGTTCTCGCCGCCCTGGCCCTCACGGCCTGCGCCGGACGAGGAGAACGGCCCCAGCTGGCCTATGAAGAGCGGCCGGTCGAGCTGCTCTACAACACCGGCGCCAACCGGCTGGACCGCGGTCTGTGGAACCAGGCGGTGGACTATTTCGCCGAGGTGGAGCGCCAGCATCCCTATTCGGTCTGGGCCCGTCGTTCGATCCTGATGACCGCCTATGCGCAGTATCAGGCCAATGACTACGCCGAGGCCATCTCCAGCGCCGACCGCTTCCTGTCCCAGGCGCCCGGCAATCCGGCTGCGGTCTATGCCTACTATCTCAAGGCCATCTGCTATTTCGAACAGATCGTCGATGTCGGCCGCGACCAGGCCGCCACCGGCCAGGCGCTGAACGCCCTGCGCGAAGTGGTCCAACGCTATCCCGACAGCGAATACGCCAAGGACGCCCGCCTGAAGATCGACATGGTCAACGATCAGTTGGCCGGCAAGGAAATGACGGTCGGCCGCTACTATCTGCGCAATGGCGACACCCTGGCCGGCATCGGCCGGTTCAACATGGTGATCCAGCGTTACGAGACCACCAGCCATACGCCCGAGGCCCTCTATCGTCTGGTCGAGGCCTACCTGACGCTGGGCTTGAATGAGGAGGCCAAGCGCAACGGCGCCGTCCTCGGCTTCAACTATCCGGGCACCGTCTGGTACCGCGACGCCTATGACCTGCTCACCAGCCGCGGCCTGCGGCCGGCCGATGCGCCGGCGGCGTCCGAAGGTCGGAGCCTGTGGTCGCGGGTGCCGTTCATCGGCGGCCGGGGCGATTCCGATGATCTGGAGCGGGACAAGGACGCCACCCTTCGCCCTCCGGAAAGCCAATAGAACCTAAGGCGAACGAACAGGCTTTCGCCCGCGGCGATTCCAAGCAATCTTGCACCCCATGCTGATCGGACTGTGGATCCGCGACGTGGTGTTGATCGAGGCGCTCGACCTGCCCATCGGGCCGGGGCTCACCGCCCTGACCGGGGAGACAGGGGCGGGCAAGTCGATCATCCTCGACGCCCTGGGCTTGGCCACCGGCGCACGGGCCGAGGCCGCCCTGGTGCGCCAGGGCGCGACCCTGGCCCAGGCCACGGCCCTGTTCGCGCCAGCGCCTGAGCACCCGGCCTGGGCGCTGCTGGACGAGAAGGGCCTCGCCTACGACCCCAGCGAGGATCTCGTCCTGCGCCGCACGGTCAATGCCGATGGCCGCAGCCGCGCCTTCGTCAACGACCAGGCCACCAGCGTCGGCGTCCTGAGGGAGCTGGGCGCCCTCCTGATGGAGGTCCACGGCCAGCACGAGACCGTCGGCCTGCTGGACACCCGCACCCATCGCGGCCTGCTGGACGCCTTCGGCCAGCTGGGCGGCCCCCTGGCCAAGGTCGGTGGGCTCTGGAAAGCGTGGCGGGCGGCCCAGGCCCATCGCGACGACCTCGCCGCCACCGCCGACCAGGCCGCCGCCGAGATGGAGGAGCTGAACCTCCGGCTCGCCGAACTCGACCGCCTCGAACCCCGGGAAGGGGAGGAGGCCGACCTCGCCGAAAGCCGCGCCATGCTCGGCGCCGCCGAAAAGGCGCTGTCCGACATCGCCTCGGCCCGCGAGGCCTTCGACGGCCTGGCCCCCCGCATGGCCCAGGCTGTCCGCGCCCTCGACCGCGCCCGGGAGCGCGCCGTCCATGCCGGCGCGGCTGAGACGGGCCCGACCGTGACAAGGCTGGCGGCGGCCACCGGCGCCATCGACCGCGCCCTGGTGGAGGCCCAGGAGGCTGAGGCCGCCATCGACGGCGCTGCGGAGGCCTTCGATTTCGATCCCGACCGCCTGGAAAAGACCGAGGAGCGGCTGTTCGAACTGCGCGGCATGGCCCGGAAGCTGAATGTCAGCGTCGAGGAGCTGCCCATTCTGCGGGTCCGGTTCGCCGAGCGCCTGCGGGCCGCGGAGACCTCGGGCGAGGATCTGAAGGCCGCCGAGGCCGCCCTGGCCGCGGCCCGCGCCGACTATCTGGCGGCGGCCGAGGAGCTCAGCCAGCAACGCCGGGCGGCCGGCGAACGGCTGGTCCAGGCGGTGATGTCCGAGCTTGGCCCCCTGAAACTGGACAAGGCCCGCTTCCGCGCCACAGTCGAAACCCTGGCGCCGGAAAAGACCGGCCCCCAGGGCCAGGACCGCGTGGCCTTTGAAATCTCCACAAACCCCGGCGCGCCGTTTGGCGAGCTGGGCCAGATCGCCTCAGGCGGCGAGCTCGCCCGCCTCGCCCTGGCGCTGAAGGCGGCCCTGGCCGGCCGGGCCGAGGGCGCCCAGCCGCTGATGATCTTCGACGAGGTGGACCAGGGCGTCGGCGGCGCCGTGGCCGACGCGGTGGGCCTGCGCCTGCGCCGGCTGGCCTCGGACGCCCAGGTCCTGGTGGTGACCCACAGCCCGCAGGTGGCCGCCCGGGCCGACGCCCACTGGCGGATTTCCAAGGCCGGCGACGCCGAAATGGTTCGTACCGCCGTCGAGGTGCTCTCCCTGACCGATCGCGAAGAAGAGATCGCCCGCATGCTGGCCGGCGCCCAGATCACCGATGCGGCCCGCGCCGCCGCACGAGCCCTGATGGATGCCTGATTTCCCGACCGCCAAGCCGGCCGCCGACCTCACCGAGGCCGAGGCCGCCGAAGAGCTGACCTGGCTCGCCGACACCATGGCGGCCTATGACATCGCCTATTATCAGCATGATGCGCCCAAGGTCTCCGACGCCGAGTACGACGTGCTCAAGCGCCGCAACGCCGAGATCGAGGCGGTGTTTCCCGACCTCGTGCGCGAGAACTCTCCCAGCCTGAAGGTCGGCGCGGCGGCCTCGGCCCAGTTCTCGCCGGTCGAGCACGGCGTGCCGATGCTCAGCCTCGACAACGCCTTCTCCGACGAGGAGGCGATCGAGTTCGAAGCCCGGGTGCGGCGGTTCCTGCGGCTTGACGACAGCCCCATCGCCTATACGGCCGAGCCCAAGATCGACGGCCTGTCAGCCTCGATCCGCTATGAGCACGGCCGGCTCATGCGCGGCGCCACCCGGGGCGATGGCCGGGTGGGCGAGGACGTCACCGCCAATCTGCGCACCCTCTCCGACATTCCTGAACGGCTGGCCGGCTCGGGCTGGCCGGAGGTCATCGAGATCCGCGGCGAGGTCTATCTGGAGCATGAGGGCTTCAAGGCGCTCAACGCCGCGGCCGAGGCGGCCGGCCAGAAGACCTACGCCAATCCCCGCAACGCCGCGGCCGGATCGCTGCGTCAGCTGGACCCCAAGATCAGCGCCCAGCGGCCCCTGCGCTTCTTCGCCTATGCCTGGGGCCTGGTGAGCGGCCCCTTCGCCCAGACCCAGTGGGAGGCCTTGGAGGCCTTGAAGGCCTGGGGCTTTCAGACCAATCCGCAGTCGCGGCGGGTCGAGGGGGCGGACGGCCTGCTGGGCGCCTATCGCGACATGGAGCAGCTGCGGCCGCGCCTGGGCTTCGACATCGACGGCGTGGTCTACAAGGTCGACCGGCTGGACTGGCAGCATCGGCTGGGCTTCGTCTCGCGCTCGCCCCGCTGGGCCATTGCGCGCAAGTTCCCCGCCGAGCAGGCCCGCACGGTGCTGAACGCCATCGACCTGCAGGTGGGCCGGACCGGCGCGGTGACGCCCGTGGCGCGACTGGCCCCGGTGACGGTGGGCGGCGTGGTGGTGGAGAACGCCACCCTGCACAATGCCGACGAGATCGCCCGCAAGGATGTGCGCATCGGCGACACCGTCATCGTGCAGCGGGCCGGCGACGTGATCCCCCAGGTGGTCGGGCCGGTGCTGGAAGAGCGCCCCGCAGGCGCCAAGCCCTACGTCTTCCCCGAAACCTGCCCCTGTCCGCTGAAGACGCCGCTCGCGCGGGAGACCACGGCCTCGGGCGCCGAAACGGTGGTGCGCCGCTGTACCGGCGAGCTGGCCTGTCCGTTCCAGCGGATCGAGCATCTGAAACACTTCGTCTCCCGCCGCGCCTTCGACATCGAGGGCCTTGGGGAAAAGCAGCTCCAGGCCTTCTACGACAGGGGCTGGGTCAAGGAGCCGGCCGACATCTTCCGCCTGGCCCGGGACGAGGCCAAGCTGGATGAACTGCGCAGCGCCGAGGGCTATGGCGAGACCAGCGTCACCAATCTGAAGGCCGGAATCGACGCCAAGCGGGCCATTCCTCTGGACCGCTTCATCTATGGGCTGGGGGTCCGCCACATCGGCGAGACCACGTCCCTGGCGCTCGCCCGCCACTTCGAGACCGTGGACGCCTTCCTGGCCGCCGCCCGCGCCGCCGCCGCCCAGCGCGCCGGGGACGGCCACGAGGTCTTCGCCCAGCTGGACGGGGTGGGGCCCACGGCCCTTGAGGCGATCCTGGCCTGGGCGACGGCGCCCCACGAGGTGATGGTCCCCGAGGGCGCGGGCTTCGACACCCGGCTGAAGGCCTCCATCCCCAAGCTCAACAAGACGGCCCGCGAGGCCCTGGGGCGTCGCTTCGAGGATTGGGCGAGCTTTGAGGCCGCCGCCGCGGCTGCGGCGGCCCAGCGCCCCGGGGACGACTTCGGCGAGCTGGCGGCGGTGGATGGGGTCGGCCCGGTGGCCGCCCGGATGATCGCCGAGTTCTTCGGCGAGGATCACAACGAGGCCACTGTCGAAAACCTGCTGGCCGAACTTCAGGTCCAGGCGGCCGAACGGCCCAAGACCGACACCGCCGTGGCTGGCAAGACCATCGTCTTCACTGGCGCGCTTGAGAAGATGACCCGCGACGAGGCCAAGGCCCAGGCCGAAGCCCTGGGCGCCAAGGTCTCCGGCTCGGTGTCGAAGAAGACCCATCTCGTGGTGGCCGGCCCCGGCGCCGGCTCAAAGCTGAAGACCGCCACCGACCTCGGCATCGAGGTGATCAGCGAGGACGACTGGCTCAAGCTGGTGGGACAGGGGTAGGGGGCCAGGGGTAGGGGGCGCGCAAGCCACACCTCACCCCGTCACCCTCGGACTTGATCCGAGGGACCATGCACGCAGGATGACGGACCGTGTTCATGGATGGTCGGATCAAGTCCGACCATGACGGAACGGGAAAACGCCTAAAGCGGCGCGCAGGCCTCTTCCAGCCAGGCCCTCACCTCGGCGTCCACCAGGGGCCCGATCTCGCGCAGCACCCGGGCGTGATAGGCGTCCATCTGGGCGCGTTCCTCGCGGCTCAGCATCTCGACCACGATCAGCCGCCGGTCGATGGGGGCGAGCGTCAGGGTTTCGAAGCCGAGCATGGGCCGCTCACCGCCCTCGATCTCGTCGGCGCCGGTGACGACCTGCAGGTTCTCGATGCGGATGCCATAGGCGCCGGTCTTGTAGTAGCCGGGCTCGTTGGAGACGATCATGCCCGGCTGCAGGGCGACGCTGTTGGGCGCCTTGGAAATCCGCTGCGGGCCTTCATGGACGCCCAGATAGCTGCCCACCCCATGGCCGGTGCCGTGGTCATAGTCGAGGCCGGCCATCCAGAGTGGCGCCCGGGCGAGCGCGTCCAGGGCCGAGCCGGTGGTCCCGGCGGGGAAGCGGATATGGGCAAGCGCCAGGTGACCCTTGAGCACCAGGGTGAAGCGCTCGGCCATCTCACGGCTGGGTTCGCCGATGGCCACCGTGCGGGTGACGTCGGTGGTGCCGTCCAGATACTGCCCACCGGAGTCCACCAGCAGCAGGGAGCCGGCCTCCGTGCGCTTGTTCAGGCGCTCGGTGGGCCGGTAGTGGACGATGGCGCCATTGGAGGCGGCCCCGGCGATGGTGTCGAAGGACAGGTCCTTCAGCGCCCCGGTGGCCTCGCGGAAGCCCTCCAGGGTCTGCACCACGGTCTTCTCGTCGGGCAGGCTGGCCTGGGCATCGGTGGCCAGCCAATGGAGGAATCGGGCGAGCGCCGCCCCGTCGCGCACATGGGCCTGGCGGGCGCCCTCGATCTCGACAGCGTTCTTGCAGGCCCGGGGCAGGGCGCAGGGGTCGTCGGCGCGCAGGGGCTCGGCGCCGGCCGCCTCGAGGGTGTCGAAGTACCAGGCCGAGGACTGGCCCGGATCGATCATCACCTTCTGGCCCTTCAGGTCGCCCAGGGCGCCGGCCAGGGCGTCGGGGGTCTCCAGGCTCACCTCATTGCCCAGCCACGCCGGCAGGTCGGCGCTGACCTTTGCGGGGTCCAGGAACAGCCGTGCGCGGCCGTCGGCGGCCAGGATCGCCTGGGCCAGCGGCAGGGGGCTGCGGATCACGTCGCCGCCGCGGATGTTGAACAGCCAGGCGATGGAGGCCGGTGCGGTGATCACGGCGGCCTGGGCGCCCTTGGCCGCCAGGGCCTGGCCGATGCGGGCGCGCTTGGCCGCGGAGTCCTCTCCGGCGTAGTCCAGCAGGTGGGGGACCACCGGCGCCTGGGGCTGGGCCGGGCGCTCGGCGCCCCAGGCGGCGTCCAGGGGATTGAGGTCCACCGGCTTCAGCTCGGCGCCGGCCTTCTCCACAGCGGCCCGCACGCGGGCGAGGCCGTCGGGGCTGTGCAGGCGGGGGTCATAGCCTATGGCCTGGCCCTTGCCCGCAGCGGTCTCCAGATAGGCCGGCACGCCGCCCTCGACCAGGTCGCGGATTTCGAACAGGCTCTCATCGACCTGGTCGCGGACCTGCAGGGTGTAGCGACCATCGACGAAGACGGCGGCCTTGTCCTTGAGGATCACGGCGGCTCCGGCCGAGCCGGTGAAGCCTGTGGCCCAGGCCAGCCGGTCATTGGCCTCGGGCAGGTACTCGTTCTGGTGCTCGTCCTCGTGGGGGACAAGGAAGCCGTCCAGCTTCTGGTCGGCCATGGCCTGGCGGATCAGGGGCAGGTGGCGGGCGCCAAAGGCGCGCTCGGTGGTCTCATCAAAGGTCTGGCGCATGGATAAGAAATAAGCCCGGGCGCGCCGGAGCGCCATGGGGATCGTGCGTGCTCAGGCGTAGGCGATCAGCCGCCCCAGGGCGCCGACGCACAGCCATATGGCTATGGACCCTGCCGCCATCAGCCGACCCAGGGCTGGCGGGGCGCTGTCCCACCGCGCCATTTTCGCTCGCCAGAGCCATCGGAACAGGACGGCGTGGGCGAGGCCGACGGCGATCAGCGCCATCTTGGCGCGGAAGACGTTCGAAGCGGCCATGGGACCGGCATCGGCGGAAAACATCACCGCGCCGCTGGCCGCCAGCAGGGCCAGGCCCGCCAGGGCGAAGGGCGTCAGGGCCCGCGCCAGGGGCTCGGCCGGCAAGCGGCGCAGGAAGCCCGCCAGCCTCAGATCGACCACCCCGATCCCGCCCACCAGCAGGATCAGGCCCAGCAGGTGGGCGACATTGGCGGTCGGATAGGCGATGGCCGACCCCCGCGCCCACTGGCCAAGGGCCGAGGCCTCCAGCAGGGCGGCGAGGGTCTCCACGACTAGCGGAGCTCGACGGTCTTGCCCTCGGCGATGACCCGTTCAAGGCGCAACTCGGCTGTACCGTCACGGCGGGCATAGCCTTCGAGGGTGACCGTCTTGCCTGGACCCAGCATCTCGCGGGTCAGGCCCCGGGCCTCCATCCGCGAGACGGGCGCCAGGATGACGTCCCAGGTCTTGCCGTCATGCACGACCTTGGCCGCGCCATGGGGATTGCCCCAGGAGACGTCGGAGAGGGGGGCGGTCACACGGACCAGCTCGGTGGCGTCGTAGGAGCTCCAGCCGTGGTGGGCGAAGCTGGCGCCCGGCGCGGCGGCCAGGCCGAGGGCGAGCGCGGCGATCGTCAGGGTCTTGCGCATGGGATCCTCCGGTTAAGTGTGGTGACAGGATAACGCCGTTCCGGCCCATCGGGGTTCAACCGCCCGTGAAGGCTCAGAGCCGGCGATAGATCATGGTCGACCCGTCCTCGAGCCTGCCCCGCAGGCCAGCCCAGACGCCGGCGCTATCGTACCAGTTGTCGATCTCGGCCTCGCCGCGGATCGTCCAGCGGGTGGCCGGTATCGATCGCCCGTCCGCCAGTTGCACACTCTCGCGGCCCGCGCGGGCGGCGCTGACCTTCATGATCTTGCCCAGCTGCGGATTGAACAGCGGGCCGTCGAGGGCGGCCGTATTCCAGTGGGTGAGGGGGGCGGCCGAAGCCGGGGCGGTGAGGCGGCCGCCAGGCGCCTCGATGGTGACGCCTGTAGGGGTCGCCTCGGCCCTGACCTGTTCGACCTTGCCATTGGTGTCGGTGAGGGTGGTCAGGCTTGCGAAGTTGTCGTCCAGCCAGCGCTCGGTGGCGGTGTGGGCGTAGCGGAAGACCGGGATCGGGCCGAGCTTCACGCGCATCTCGACCTCGGTGCTGACCGTCAGGCCAGATCCGCTGCGGCTGAAGCGCATGATGTGCTCGCCGACCTTGTCCTTGCCGCGGAACACGGCGAAGGCCAGACGGCCATTGGCCGGCGCGGCCGCAAAGGCGCCGGGGGCGGCCAGGGCGCTGGCCCCCATGGCGATCAGGCCTCTCCGAGTCAGGGCGGATGGATGGGCCAGCGGCATGGGGTCAACTCCGAGCGGCGCCCTGTCGGGCTCCGGGAGTCTACGGACCGCTGGCGCGAGCGGATGCCTTAGGCGGAAGCTTGGGGGGACTAACCGAAGGCTGGCCGCGCGTTCAGGCGAGCACGCCAGGCGCTGGCCAAGGCCTTGAGCGCGTCGGTGCGGCCCAGGGGGGTCATGTCCTCATCGTCCAGGACTTCGAGGATTTCGAAGCTGAAGGCGGCCTCGCCATGGGTCCGCCAGGCCGCTTGCAGGGCGCTGTTGGGATGGCCGCCCAGACGCAGGCTGAACCAGAGCCCGTTGCGCTGAGCATCGAGATTGGCGGAGGGCGACACCCAGGCCTCCTGGCTTGCGGCGCACCGGATCGCAAAGGCGCCGGCGCGGACCTTCTTTTCCTTGTGAGCCCGGATCAGATCTCGACGGCGTGCGGCGTCCATGGGGTGCTCCTCTGATCGCCGATATATACCCGGATAAAATAAGGATCAAGGCCAGGAAAAAGGGCGGCCCCTTTCGGAGCCGCCCTTCGGTAGTTCAGGCCAGCAAGGGCCAGGTCTTACATGCCGCTACGGTCAGCGGCGTTCTCGGTGGCGTCGGCGGCGTTGTCCGCGGCGTTCTGGGTCGCCGCAGCGGCGTTGTCGGCCGCAGCCTCGGTGCTCTGGGCGATGCTGTCAGCCGCCTGGCGCGAGCTTTCGGCGGCGTCGGAGGCGGCCTGCTGGGCGCTGTCGGCGGCGTTCTCGATCATGGCCTCGGCGCGGCCGGTATCGCGGGCCATCTCCAGATCGGCGTCGTCGGTCCCGCGGTTGCCGAAGACGAAGAACATACCCACCAGGGCGACGATGGCGACGATCCCGGCCACCCACCAGCCAGCCGAGCCGCCACTTTTATGGACGACTTCACGCTGCACCGGCGGGGGATCGGTACGGGGGGTGTTCGGATCATAGGTCATGGTCGTTCTCCTCGGACGGAGCGGTTGGCCGCTTCCTGTCGCGCTTGAGAACGTAGTTCGCCTGATGTGAGTTCCGGCGAGCTTAGCCGCGGCGGATGACCAGGGTGGTCCAGGCGTCGCGGTTCAGGCGACGGACCAGCACAAAGCCGCGGCTGCGATAGGCGGCCAGCACCCGACGGGCCTGGGAGCGGAGCAGGCCAGACAGGATCGCCGTGCCGCCGGGCCGCAGGGCGCCCTTGATGTCCTGGGCCAGCATGACCAGCGGCGCCGCCAGGATGTTGGCGAACACCAGGTCATAGGGCGCCTGGGCCCGGACCAGGCGGTGGCCGAGCCCCGAGGCGTGGACGAAGCGGGCCTTGGCCTGATTGAGGATGGCGTTCTCGCGGGAGATTCGGACGGACGGCCGGTCGATGTCGGTGCCCACCGCCACCGGAGAGCCGGTCTTGGCCGCGGCGATGGCCAGCACACCCGTACCCGCGCCCACGTCCAGGACGCGGGCGAAGCGCCGCTGCTTCAGAAGCGCGTCATAGGCCAGGAGACAACCGACCGTGGTCCCATGGTGGCCGGTGCCGAAGGCGGCGCCCGCCTCGATCCGCAGGTTCACCGCATTGACCGGCGCCAGGCCCCGGTCATGGGCACCGTAGATGAAGAACCGGCCGGCGCGAACCGGCGGCAGCCCTGATAGGGCCATGGCCAGCCAGTCGGCGTCGGCCAGGACTTCTGTGCTGGTGGTCAGCCCCGCATGGGCGCCCAGCACGTCGCGCAGGGCGTCGGCTTCCTCGGCGGTGGTGGGGAAGGCGTCGATGCGCCAGATCTCCCGATCCTCGTCCTCTTCCAGGATCGAATAGGTGACGCCCTCCAGCAGGGGGTGCTCATCGATGGCGAGCGCGGCGGTCTCGGCGATGGCCCGGGGGCCGCGGGCGATGATCTGGTAGGCGTCTTGCGTCATGCGCCTCCTCTAGAGCCGCAGGGCGCATTAGGCGAGAGGCAAGCGCCTATTCCGAGGGCGCGAACGCCACCTGGGTGGGACGAGCCGTAGTCGGCGCATCCATCGCCAGGGGCAAGGCGGGCTCGGGCGCCTGGACCATGCGGCGGGGGACGATGTCGCCGTCCATGGAGGGATAGGAAACGACGATTCCGGCTGTGGGCGGCTCGACGCGGATCACCTGCAAGGGGCGATGCTGGCGGACCGGCTCGACATAGACCACCGGCTCATAGTCCGGCTCGGCCATGGGCGCCGGGCCATAGGCCACCGCCATCGCGGCCGGCTCATCGTGACCCACCCAGTCATAGCCGATCACATGGTCGGGGACCTGGCCGGCCTGGTCGCCAGTCTGGGCGAAGGCGTAGGCCTGCGGCTCTGGCCTGTCGTCGCGATCCTCGGCGGCGGGCAGATGAATCTGCGGACCCAGCATGGCCTCGCCATAGGTCAGGTCGGGCTTGAACGCCGCCCCCAGCAGAAGCCCGCTGGCCACAGCCAGGGTGATCCCATGAAACAGCGCCTGCATGCCCGCCTCCTTGCGCCGATAAGCGCGCGAATCGGCCAGGAGGTTTCATCGGCGGATCGACACGCGTTCAGGGACCGGCTCATCTCGCCGCAACAGGGCTGGAACTTGCGTGTTACGCTCAAGCCGAAGGAGGAGACCGATGAGCAAGTACAAGCCCCTGTCCGACCGTCTGGCTCGGCGCGAGGCCGACGACTGGAGCGCCAGCTTCGCCGAGCTCGAAGAGGCCCTGGGCTTCCCGCTGCCCAAGAGCGCCAGGGATCAGAACGCCTGGTGGATGGGCGGCGATAAGCCTCACCACGAGGCCTGGAAGGGCGTAGGTTGGCGGATCGAGGCCGTCGACCGCATCGCCCAGACGGTGGTCTTCGCCCGCGACCCGGGCGCCGAGACGCCCGAGCCGACTCCTATGGACGTGGCGATGGAGCCGCCAATCGCGAGCGCGGCGAAGACGCCGCGCCAGGGTGTCGTCTCGGCCGCCGTCGCCGGCGGAGCCGCGGCCCTGCTGGCGGGCGGCGTGGCGGTGGTGGCCAACTTCCTGGCCAAGCGCAAAGGCGAACCCTGGCGTTAGAGCGGAACAAAACGCGCTCAAGACTTAGGCTCTAGGAAGCGTCGGCCTTCTCCACGAAGGAGTCGATGACCTTCTTTTCGCCGGCCTTCTCGAAGGCGACGGTCAGCTTGTTGCCGTCGATATTGCGCACCTGGCCATAGCCGAACTTCTGGTGAAACACCCGGTCGCCGCGGGAAAAGGCGCTGCTGGAGGCCGACGGGTCGGATACGGCCACCAGGCGACCCTCGCCCTCGATCACCTGCTGGCGACCCGGATGGCTGCCCTGATAGCCACGGTCCTGGGCGCGGCGCCAGCCGGGCGAGGAATAGCCGGAGCCGAAGCTGGGGCTCTCGTCCCAGCGGCTGCCGTGCTGCTGCATGCCTGGACCGCCGCCGTAATAGCCGGTGTCGGACGCGGCCTCCACATGGGCGATGGGCAACTCATCGACGAAGCGCGACGGCAGCTGGCTGGTCCAGCGGCCATAGACCTGGCGGTTGGCGGCGAAGGAGACGTGGGCCTGCTCCCGGGCGCGGGTGATGCCCACATAGGCCAGGCGGCGCTCCTCCTCGAGGCCCTTCTCGCCGCTCTCATCCATGGAGCGCTGCGAGGGGAAGACCCCTTCTTCCCAGCCCGGCAGGAAGACGAGGGGAAATTCCAGCCCCTTGGCCGAGTGCAGAGTCATGATTTGGACGGCGTCCTCGCCGGCCCCGCGGTCGAGATCCATGACCAGGGAGACGTGCTCCAGATAGGCGCCCAGCGTCTCGAAATTGCCCATGGACTGGACGAGTTCCTTGAGGTTCTCCAGCCGCGTCTGGGCGGTCGGCGTCTTGTCCAGGCGCAGCGCGTCGGTATAGCCGCTCTCCTCGAGCACCATCTCGGTCAGCCGGCTGTGGTGCTGGGTCTCGCCCTGCGCCCGCCAGCGATCCAGGTCGCGCAGGAAGTTGGCCAGCGAGGTGCGGGTGCGCGCCGCCAGCTCGTCGGTCAACACGATCTGCCGGGCCGCCGTGGCGGCCGAGACGCCGTTCAGCCGGGCGATCTGCAGCAGCTTCTGGACCGTGGTCTCGCCGATTCCCCGCTTGGGGACGTTGACGATCCGTTCGAAGGCCAGGTCGTCGTCTTCCGATTGGATCAGCCGCAGATAGGCGTGCGCATCGCGGATCTCGGCCCGCTCGAAGAAGCGCGGGCCGCCGACCACCGTGTAGGGGATCTGCAGCAGGACGAAGCGTTCTTCGAAGGCGCGCATCTGGAACGAGGCGCGCACCAGGATGGCCATGTCCTTGTAGGGCCGCGGATCGCGCTCGGTGGTCCCCTTGCGGGCGCGTTCGATCTCGTCGGCGATCAGCCGGCTCTCGGCCTCGCCGTCCCAGACCCCGCGGACCACCACCTTTTCGCCGCCGTCGGACTCGGTCCACAGCGTCTTGCCCAGGCGGGACTTGTTGGTGGCTATCAGGCCCGACGCCGCCCCCAGGATGTGGCTGGTGGAGCGGTAGTTCCGCTCCAGGCGGATGACCTTGGCGCCCGGAAAGTCCCGCTCGAAGCGCAGGATGTTGTCCACCTCCGCGCCCCGCCAGCCATAGATCGACTGGTCGTCGTCGCCGACGCAGCAGACATTCTGCCGCTTCTGGGCCAGCAGCCTGAGCCACAGATACTGGGCGACATTGGTGTCCTGATACTCATCCACCAGGATGAACTTGAAGCGATCGTGGAACTCGGCCAGCACGTCGGGCTGCGAGGTGAAGATGGTGATGTTGTGCAGCAGCAGGTCGCCGAAGTCGCAGGCGTTCAGCACCCGCAGCCGCTCCTGATAGAGCCGGTAGAGCGCCTGGCCGCGATTGTTGGCGAAGGCCGCGCCCTCGGCCGGCGGCAGGCGGTCGGGGGTCCAGCCGCGGTTCTTCCAGTGGTCGATCAGGCCCGCCAGGGCCTTGGCCGTCCAGCGCTTGGAATCGATGTTCTCGGCCTCGAGCAGTTGCTTGAGCAGCCGTTCCTGATCGTCGGTGTCGAGGATGGTGTAGCTGGACTTCAGGCCCACCAGTTCGGCGTGGCGGCGCAGGATCTGGGCGGCGACGGAGTGGAAGGTGCCCAGCCACCGCAGCCCTTCGGCCTGGGGACCGATAATGGCCGAGATCCGCTCGCGCATCTCCCGGGCGGCCTTGTTGGTGAAGGTGACGGCCAACAGCTCCCAGGGCTTGGCGCGCCCGGTGGTCAGGATGTGGGCCAGCCGCGTGGTCAGCACCCGGGTCTTGCCGGTGCCGGCCCCGGCCAGGACGAGCACGGGACCCTCGATCGTCTCCACCGCCTCCCGCTGCTCGGGGTTCAGGCCCTGCAGATAGTCGGGCTGATGGCCGGGCCCGCCCACGCGGGCGAGGTCGCTGATCTTGGGCGCCGGGGGCGGGGGAGCTGATTCAGGAAAGGACATTGGAACTTATATAGAACAGATCGGAGCCGGCGCCCAAGGCGCGGCGTGTCAGAGCAGGCGACGCATCTCCGGCGAGATCAGCTGCTCGCGCGGGCTGATCCGGACCTCGAAGGTCCCGGCCGGCGGCGGCGTCTCGAAGCTGGCCTTGCCCAGCCCCTCCAGGTCCAGCCAGGCCATGCCCTCGTCCAGGGTCAGCACCGGCGGCCCGCGGTCGTGGACGGCCGCCATGTCGGTCGGCGCCGGGCCGGTGATGAAGGCGAAGCTGTCCAGGCCCTCTGGGAAGTCGGCGGGGGCCGACCGATCCCAGAGGCCGGCGAAGAAGCGGATGTCGTCGCCGGCCCATCCGATCTCATTGCGCTGCTTGGGCTGGCCCTTTTTCCAGCCCGCCGGCTCGGAATACTCGATGAAGCTGGTCAGGGGTACGAGGCAGCGGCGGCGACGATAGGCCTCCTTGAAGGCGGGGCTGGTGTCCACGGTCTCGATCCTGGCGTTGGTGCTCATGGCCCGCCAGTCCTTGACCGGTCCCTTGTGAAAGGCTGGAACCAGCCACCAGCGAAGATCGACCAGTTCCAGGCCGGCGGCAGGCCGGGCGGGATCGAGGGGGCGCAGGATGGTGGCCCGCTCGGTGGGCCGGATCGGCTCATCCACGGGGCGGTTGGCGGTCGCGTCGTCGAACCGCAGCGGGACGCCGTATTCGGAGAACAGCTCGGCCAGATTGGCCGCCGCGGCCCGCTTCAGATACTCATTGCACATGGCGAAGGACAGCCACAGGCGAGGCCCCGTGTCCACCGCCGTGGCTCAGGCGATGAGCCAGTCGCCGAGGGTGGCGGCCGTCACGCCGACCAGGATCATCTGGGCGCCGCCGACCATGTTGATCACCATGTCCGAGCCCGAAAAGCCGGCCTCCCAGACCGTGCCGGGCTCGAGCCGCACCCGGTCGCCCTCCGCGCTGTTGAAGTCCAGCACCCGGTCGATCCCGGCCTCGCCGAAGGTGTTGAAGATATCGGCGCCCGCGCCGCCGGTGAGGGTGTCGTCGCCCTTGTCGCCGGACATCCAGTCGTCGCCGGCCCCGCCAAACAGGATGTCGTTGTTCTGGCCGCCGCGGATCAGGTCGTTTCCGTCCCCGCCATAGCCGGTGTCATTGCCGATATTCCCATAAACGGTGTCATTGCCGGCCTCGCCGTAGAGCAGGTCGTCGTCCTTGCCGCCCACCACCCAGTCATCGCCGCCGGCGCCCCACAGGGTGTCGGAGCCGGCATTGCCGTGCAGGTCATCAAAGGCCGACCCGCCCCAGATGCGGTCGTTTCCGTCGAAGCCGCGCAGATAGCTGGTCCCGTCGCCGCCGCGGATCTCGTTGTTGGCGCTGTTGCCCAGGATGGTGTCGGCGCCGGGGCCGCCGATGACGTTCTCAATCACCGTATTGTAGGCGACCCCCAGATTGTTCGACCAGGTGTAGGTCTCGGCGGTCTGGATATGCTCGTTGAAGAAGTCGGTCGCCCAGGGGAAGCGGACCAGCATCTGCGCGATCTGGGCCTGGGCCGAGAACTGGGCGATGGAGGAATAGGCGCCCGGCGCAAGATCAATGACCGAGCCGCGGCTGTGATTGGAGAGGTCAAAGGTGTCGACCCCGCCGGCGTCATAGATGGTCTGGAAGAAGGGCCGGCTCTCGTCCCAGGCGTAGGTCGTGTCGCCGGCGGCCGTCGTCGGATCGGCGCCATAGCGCGCCTGGGCTGCAAGCACGTCGAACACCATGGGCGTCTCGGGCGCCACCCGGGTGGGAATGATACGGACGCCCGTAGCGGTGGCCTCGGCCGTCCAGTGCAGGCTGTCTGTGGCGTCGGTGTAGGACATCACCGTGTAGCGGCTGGTGTCATAGGCCGCAGGCAGGACCGCCCCATCTTCGAAGGGGTGTTTCAGGCCGATGGCGTGACCGATCTCATGAACCAGGGAGCTGTAGTTGTTGCCGCCCTGGCCGAAGTCGGAGGCGACATGCGACTGGTCGATCCAGATGTCGCCGGAGATAGGGCTGCCAGCGCCGCCATAGATCGGCGGGTAGTAGGCATAGCCCCAGAGATCCTCGTCTCCACCGCTCAGGGCGTCGACATCGGTGAAGGCGACGCGGATCTGGCCTTGCGAGGCCAAATCGTCGGTCTGGACGAAGTTGACGGCGACCACCTTGTCCCAGGCGTCGATGGCGGCTTTGAACTGCTGGATCTGCGAGGCGTTCAGCACGCTGTAGCCCGCCACGCTCGGTTCTTTCCCGGGCTCGTAGGCCGGCCAGGTTGAGCCTGCGCCGGGGGCGCTGTAGGTGATCGTCGATCCGCTCCACCAGCGGCTGGCCGCGAGCAGGCTGGAGATAATGGCGCTGGGGTCGGGGACAGCCATGATGAACTCGAAGCTTCGCGCTGGCGATGAGCGCCAGTATCGCAGGTTGCAGCCACGGCCTGTCCAAATTCCTAATGACCGGGACCCAAGTCACCCACTCGTGACCCCGACCTCACCGTTCCGGAGCCGACTTGATGCCCGACATGCCGCCCCCCTTGGTCTCCGAGCTCCAGGTTACGGCACCGCGCCTGGCCCCCAGCCCAGGTGACGCCGCCTTCGCCATCACCACCCTGAGGATCGAGACCCTGGCGACGGCGCCGCGCCTGGACGAGGCCCTGCGCAGCGAGCCCGGCGTCGCCCTGTTCCGCCGAACGGGCAGCGAGGTGGCCAATCCCACCGTTCAGGGCCTGTCCCTGCGGGCCATCGCGCCGTCCGGCGCCGGGCGCACCCTGGTGACCCTGGATGGCGCGCCGCAGAACGATCCCTTTGGCGGCTGGGTGATCTGGTCGGCCCTGCCGCCGGAGGGGCTGGCGGCGGCCCAGATCATCAAGGGCTCCGGCGCGGGACCCTATGGGGCGGGCGCTCTGACCGGGGTGGTGGCGCTCAGCGAACGGGCGCCGGCGCGGGGGCTTTCTGCGCTGGATGTGTCCGCAGGCTCCCGCGGGACCTATCGCGCCGCCGCCGCCATGGGGACGGAGACCCTGCTCGCCGTGATCTCCGGCTCGACCACCGAGGGCTACACCCCGATCCGCGGCGCGGGCCGTGGCCAGGTCGACCAGCCTGCCGGCCTCAATCAGGTCTCGGCCGCCGCACGGCTGCAGGGCGAGGTGGCCGGGGTGCAGACCGCCTTCCGTCTCGACGCCTATGAGGAGCGCCGCGGCGGGGGCGTTCAGGGCGTCAATTCGCAGGCCAGCGGCGGGGCGGCGACCCTGTCCCTGGCCCAGCCTTCGCAGACCGACGCCGGCGGGTGGCGCATCCAGGCCTGGCTGCGGGCCAGCGACCTGAAGAACCGCTTCGCCGCCGTGGAGCCCGACCGTTCGGCCAGTCGCCCGGCGGCCCGGCAGCTGGCGACTCCGGCCCTGGGCTATGGCGCTAACGCCGCCTGGCGCCAGGTGGGCGGCGCCTGGACCTGGGAGGTCGGCGGCGATGTCCGCGTGGCTGATGGGGAAACCCGAGAATTCTTCAGGGATCTGGGGGACGGCTTCACCCGCGGCCGGGTGGCCGGCGGCCGGACCCTGGTGGGCGGGGTCTATGGCGAGACCACCTATGAGGCCGAACGCCTGCTGCTGACCGGCGGCCTGCGTCTGGACGGCTGGTCGGCGCGGGAGGCGCGACGGATCGAGCGTGATCTGAACGGCGGGGCCATCGTGCTGGACTCTCGGGCCGATGACGCCAGCGGGACGACGCCCACAGGACGCCTGGGCGCCCGCCTGGCCCTGACCGAAACCCTATACCTGCGCGGCGCAGCCTATGCCGGCTTCCGCCCGCCGACCCTCAATGAACTCCATAGGCCTTTTCGCGTGGGCAACGACCTCACCGAGGCCAATCCCGATCTGGAGCCCGAGCGCCTCTACGGCGTCGAGGCGGCGGTCGGCGGGGCGGGGCCGCTGCGCTGGTCGGCAGGTCTGTTCTTCAACCGCCTGGAAGATCCGATCACCAATGTGACGATCGGCGCTGGGCCCGGCACCTTCCCGATCGCCGGCTTCGTGCCGGCCGGCGGCGTCCTGCGGCAGCGCCAGAACGCCGGCGCCATCGACGCCCTGGGGCTGGAGGTGTCCGCCCAGCGAACCTGGGGGAGCCTCGATCTGCGCGGCGCGGCGGTCGCCACGAGCGCCGAGGTCGACGGCGGAAGCGCCGCCCCGCAGTTGACCGGCCTGCGCCCGGCTCAGACCCCGGAATTCGCCGCCACCGTGGGACTGGACTGGCGGGCCAGCGCGCGCCTGCGGCTGAGCGCCGAGGCGCGGCATGAGGGCCAGCGCTACGAGGACGATCTGAACACGCGGCGCCTGGGGGCGGCCACCACCCTGGACCTGCGCGGCGCCTGGCGTCTGGGCGAGGCGGCCGAGGCCTATCTGGCGGCCGACAATGTCCTGGACGCCGACATCGAGGCCGGCCGGGCGGGCGACGGCCTGCTGACCCTTGGCGCGCCACGGACAATCCGGGTCGGCTACAGCCTGCGTCGGTGACGCCAAGGCAAGCGAGGGCTTGAAGGCTCACGGTGTCGATTCCTCGACTGCGCTGGGCCGTCCTGTGGGCCTGAACCCGCGCTCCCCTGGCGCCGCCCCTGGGCTAGGCGGACTCGCTTTCCGCGGCGGCCATGTCGGCGGCGGCCTTAGCCATCATCTTCTGGAACACGCCGCTGCGGATCAGTTCGCGCCGCTCCTCCAGCCCCCGGTGCAACTCCTCCAGCACCTTGGCGGCGGGCGCTTGGCTCTGGATCGCGGCCCAATAGGCGGCGACCTTCGGGGTCGAGGGTACGGGATTGTCCATGCCCACCGACGGCAGGACGTTCTCCACCAGGAACAGGCCCGGCACGATGGCGCAGTCGGCCAGAGTCAGGCGGCCGCTGGAGGCGAAGCCATCCTCGCCGATCAGCTTGTCCAGGGCCTTGATGTTGCGCACCACCTGGCCGCCCAGCAGATCGACAATCCCCTGATTGCGGGTGTCGGCTCTCGACTGGGGCGAGAGCATGAACATGTTGTTCATGATGTAGATATCGCCGATGCGCGCGAGGGTCCGGATCTGGGCGGTCTCCCGAGGCGTCGACCCCAGCATCGAGGGCTCGGGATAGCGTTCTTCCAGATACTCGGCGATGACCTCGGACTCCGCCATCGGCTCGCCGTCCCCCTCCAGCACCGGAATGCGGCCGATGGGATAGTCCTTGCGGAACTGCGGTGTGCCGAAGGTGGCCGGACGGGCGATTTCGATGTCGGTGATGCCCTTGGCGTAGATCTGCATCCGGACACGCGCGGA
>NZ_JAUSLG010000065.1 GCF_030646615.1 Phenylobacterium sp.
GGCACGCTGAATAGGCCGGTGCGCGATGAACGATCCTCGTCCCCAGCCGTGTCGTAGAGATAGGATTGGTAGCCGGCCAGATACTTGAGGGTCATGCCGCCAAGATCCCAGGTAAGGTCTAAGTGCAATCGCTCATGATTACTGAGCTTACCTTCACTCGTCTGGTTGGTGCTGATCTTGTAGGGGTCGGTCATCGCCGGATTAGTTCCTGCGAAGCCGAAGGTCGGATTGTAGTAGAGGCCAGCATTGCCGAGACCGGTCGGAGACGTGGTGTCGTAGCGGCTCGTGACCGACTCGTGGACGTTGCCAACGCCGAAGCTGTCATCCCAGTCGAATTTCGTATAGCGCAGGCGGGCCGTGATGTTCTCGCCAAGATCGGCTTCCAGCTGGGCCTCGACTATGTACCGTTTAACAGCGCTGGAATCGCCGGCAGGCCCGAGGTTCTCGAAGAAGCCTTCCTCTCGGCGCTCCAGAGAGCCCCCGAGAAGGAAGCGTAGGCCATCCGTGATCGGTCCACGAACCAAGGCGTCGGTTCGCCAGGTGCCGTAGTTCCCAAGGACGGCGCGGAGTTCACCATTGAAATCCTCTGTCGGACGCTTGGCGATGATGTTCAGCGCCCCGCCGATGGAATTGCGCCCGTACAGCGTGCCCTGGGGTCCACGCAGAATCTCCGTGCGTTCGATAAACAGCGACGGCGTGGATGCATCGGCCATGGTGTTTGAGAAAATGCCGTCCGAGTACAGCGCTACGGAAGGATCGGTTCCGATAGCATTGGTCAGGCGACCAAAGCCTCGGATCGAGAGGCGGTCGTTGTTGGTATAAGTGACGCTCGGCGATACACGCGCCAAATCCTCGACGTTGGCTACCCCAAGCACGTCGCGCCGCTCACTTGTATAGGCCGTCACGGCCACGGGCACATCCTGAAGGCGCTGATCGCGCCTTTCAGCCGTCACCACCAGCTCTTCAATGGTGAAGCCGGTGTCTTGCGCCCAACCAGGCGAGGCCGCAGCCAGAGCGAGCGCGGATGCGCCGCTCGCGAAGGCGAATCGTAGATTCTTGCAATTTTTCATGTTTCCCCCCTCAGTCGCTAGGCATTATTGCCTCTATGCTGACGGTAATGGCCATTACCATAACGCCGTTCACGCCTGAGGCAATGCCCCTCCCTCGGGTCGCGCGACCAGCCACTGGTCGGTGCTTAAAATAAGTCCGAAGTCGCTCGTGAAAAATATCAACGCCTTGATTTGACGGTCAATCCCGGCGATTTCAGATATTCGTTTTCGCAAGTTTTGGGGATTGGGTGCGCAAAAGCTTGCGAATTGCGCGGGCCGATCGGTTTGTTGTATCTCCGCTTTTCGACCTGTGATTCACTGATCGGGTGGTGATTTGGGGTGCGCCCGTTGCGTCCGAAACCGCCGCGGTTCGCCCGATGCAGTTCGCCGGCGCCCTGGTCGACCTGCCACAGTCCACCGGACAAGCGTTGCCGGAGATCGGGCCAGACAGCCCCTGCTATCTCCAGTTCTCGTCCGGCAGCACGCGCTTTCCCACCGGCGTCTTGGTCACCCACCGGCGATTGATGGCCAACGCCCTGGCGATCACCCGGGACGGGCTTCAGGTTAAGGCTGAGGACAGGGCGTTTTCCTGGCTGCCGCTCTATCACGACATGGGCCTGGTTGGCTTCCTGCTGAGCCCGCTAACGGCGCAGATGTCAGCTGATCTCATGCCCACCGGCGCCTTTGTCCGCCGTCCGCTGCTCTGGCTCGACCTTATGGGCAAGAACGGTACGACCATCTCCTACAGCCCCACCTTCGGCTACGAGCTCTGCGCGCGGCGGGCCGAGAACGCCAGCCTCGAAGGCTATGACCTGTCGCGCTGGCGGATCGCCGGCCTCGGCGGCGACATGGTCCGCACCAAGCCCCTGCGGGACTTCGCCGCGCGCTTCGCGGCGGCGGGCTTCGACCCCCAGGCTTTCGTGGCCAGCTATGGCATGGCCGAGGCGACGCTGGCCCTGACCATGGCGCCCCTGGGCAAGGGCCTGGTCACCGAGCGACTGGATGTGGACCGCCTGGAGCGCGACGGCGTGGCGGCCTCAGGCGCGCCCTCGCCCCGCGTCCGGGAGTTCGCCCGCTGCGGGCCGCCCCTGCCGGGGCACGAGCTTCAGGTCCGCGGCGAGCGGGGCGAGATCCTGCCGGAGCGCCGGACCGGTCGGGTCTTCGCCCGCGGCCCCAGCCTGATGAGCGGCTACTTCCAGGACCCCGACGCCACCGCCCGCGTCCTGGGCGCCGAGGGTTGGCTCGACACCGGCGACCTCGGCTATCTGTCGGAGGGCGAGATCGTCCTGACCGGGCGCAGCAAGGACCTGATCATCCTCAATGGCCGCAATATCTGGCCGCAGGACCTGGAATGGACCGCTGAGGCCGAGATCGCCGGCCTGCGCAGCGGCGATGTCGCCGCCTTCTCCGTTCCCGCCGAGGGCGAGGAGGCGGTGATCGTCCTGGTCCAGACCCGCAGCAGCGACGCTGAAACGCGCCAGAAGCTGGCCGTCGAGGTCACCGACCTGCTCCGCCAGCGCCACGGCGTGGAGGCCCAGGTGAACCTTGTCGGCGGGCACGCCCTGCCCCAGACCTCGTCGGGCAAGCTCAGCCGTTCGCGGGCCAAGGCTGAGTATCTCGCCGGGCTGGCCGAAGCCGAGCCGGCCTAGGGTGTCACGGGGTCTCGTCACGGTCACCGGCGCGACGGGGTTCCTCGGCCGCTATCTCGTGCCCGCGCTCGCGGCCGACGGCTGGCGCATACGGGTGCTGGCCCGCCGCGACGTTATCCACCCCCTGTGGCGCGGCCTGGAGGTCGAGGTCGTGCCCGGCGATCTGGGAGATGATCGCGCCCTGGACAGGGCCTGCGCCGGCGCCGACGTCGTCATTCATGGGGCTGGCCTGATCAAGGCGCGCAGCCGGGCCGCCTTCTTCATCGTCAATGAGCAAGGCGCCCGCCGGGTGGCTGAGCGCGCCGAGGGCGCGGTGCTGCTGATCTCCACCCTGGCCGCGCGGGAGCCCGGACTTTCGGACTACGCCGCCAGCAAGCGGGCCGGCGAGACGGCGGCGCACGCAGTGCTGGGCGAGCGCCTGACCATCGTGCGCCCCCCGGCCCTTTACGGCCCCGGCGACGCCGAGACCCTGCCCCTCTTCCAGCTGGCCGCCGCAAGTCCGATCCTGCCGCTTCTCGATCCGAAGGCGCGGATGGCCATGATGCATGTCGAGGACGCGGCGCGGCAGATCGCCGCCCTGACGGGACAGCCGGGCGGCCAGACGGTCAGCCTGTCCGATCCTCGCCCCCAGGGCTATGGCTGGCGCGAGGTGTTCCAGACGGCGGCGGACGCCTTTGGCCGCAGGCCCCGCTTCCAGCGGATCCCCAACGCCGCCCTGGGCGTCGTCGCGGTGATGGGCGCGGCGTGGGGCGGTCGATCGGCCCCCATGCTGACCTTCGGCAAGCTGCGAGAGTTGACGCACCTGGACTGGTCGGTGGCGCCGGGCGAGCAGATTTCCGGACTTCCGCCGGCCCGCTTTAATCTCGCCGACGGGTTCCTACATACGGTTCAGGGGTATGCGGCCTCCGGCGTCAGGTTTCGCAAACCGCCGCTACAGCAGGCGATCAGGTGCTGACGCCCGCGTCATATTGCGCCAAAGATGCGGCGTTAACGGACGATCGTTCTAGGGGGGCGAGTCGGTCTCTATGCAACTGGTGACAGATCCCACCGTGCTTGAGGTGGCGAAGGCCGCTGAGGCGGTGCTGGAGCGTGAGGTCGTGGTGACGGCGTCATCCGATATCTCGCGCGACCTCGCTGTCGACTCGCTGGCGCTCATGAACATCGTGATGGAGCTGGAAGACCGCTTCGACATCTCCATCCCCATAGACCGCCTGAGCGAGGTCCAGACCGTCGGCGACCTCGCGGCGCTTATCGACAACATCCGGAACAAGGTTTGAGCATGGCTCTGCTCGATAGGCATGCGGCGTCCAGAGACGCCTACAAGGCGCTTCGCGACGCTGCGGCGGACCCGTTCGGCGTGCGCTTCGATGCGGTGGTTTCTCCCACCGAGGGAATCGTCAACGGCCGTCCGACCATTCTGCTCGGCACCAACAACTATCTGGGTCTTACATTCGACGAGGCCTGTGTCGAAGATTCGGTGCGGGCGGTGCGCGAGCGGGGCACCGGCACGACCGGGTCTCGCATCGCCAATGGCAGCTATGAAGGGCATGTGGAGCTGGAGCGCGCCCTCGAGAGCTTCTACGGCCGTCAGCACGCCATGGTGTTCACCACCGGCTATCAGGCCAACCTGGGCGTGCTGTCGACCCTGGTCGGTCGGGGCGACCATCTGCTTCTGGACGCCGACAGCCACGCCAGCATCTATGACGGCGCGCGCCTCGGCCACGCCGAGGTCACCCGCTTCCGCCACAATGATCCCGAGGATCTCTACAAGCGTCTGCGCCGCCTCAAGGACGTACCTGGCGAGAAGCTCATCGTCGTCGAGGGCATCTACTCCATGGTTGGCGACGTCGCGCCGCTGCGGGAGATCGCGGCGGTGAAGCGTGAGATGGGCGCCTATCTGCTGGTGGATGAGGCCCATTCCATGGGCGTCCTTGGGGCGACCGGCCGCGGCCTGGCCGAAGAGGTGGCGGCCGAGGCCGATGTGGACGTCATCGTCGGCACCTTCTCCAAGAGCCTGGGCTCGGTCGGCGGGTTCTGCGTCTCCGACATGGCCGACTTTGACGTGATGCGCATCGTCTGCCGTCCGTACATGTTTACCGCCTCCCTGCCGCCAGCCGTGATCGCCTCGACCCTGGGGGCCCTGCGCCGGCTCCAGGAGGCGCCGGAACTACGCCACCGCCTGCACGCCAACGCCCAGCATCTCTATGATGGGCTCACGGCCCTCGGGCTGGCGACGGGACCGACCTGTAGTCCGATCGTGGCGGTCACCATGCCCGACCAGGCGGTGGCCGCAGCCATGTGGAACCTGCTGCTGCAGAACGGGGTCTATCTCAACCTCGCCCTTCCGCCGGCGACGCCCGACAACCGTCCCCTGCTCCGCTCCAGCGTCAGCGCCGCCCATAGCATCGAGCAGCTGGACCAGGTGATCGCCGTGATGGGCAGGGTCGCCCGGGAGCTGGGCGTGCTGGAAGGCCCACCCAAGCGCGCCCTCGGCTAGCTGTCGCCGCCGCCCGTCGCCTGTGCGCGACGGGCTTTCCAAAGGCGCCAGAAGACCCCGGGCGAGGCCAGGATCGGGTGCTTCTCCCGCCACGGCGTAAGTGGCACGCGCAGGCCCGTGTGCCGCTCGATCTTCCAGGCGGCGTAACGGGCGCCCCCCTCGAAGGTGAAGGCCGCCTTGGCGAGGCGGGCCAAATTCAGCGGCTTTCCCAGCGCGCGCCGGAGTCGCCAGGCCGCCAGGACTCGCCCTCTCTCGCGCGCGCCCAGCACGGGTCGCACCGTCCCTTGAGCCGTCTCCTCGAACGCCAGGTCCTGCGCCCGCCAGGCGGCCAGCAGCAGCCGCTCATACCGGTCAGGATCGACGCTCAGGATGTCGTTCTCCCGACCGCGGGCCTCGACGCGGAACTCCGCCGCATAAGTCTGGCGAAAGAGGGCGCGCCAGTAGTCCAAAGCCGGCCCCTCCGGCGGACCTAGCGCCGCGGCGAACCGTGTGGCGGCGCAGGCGGCCGTGGCGACGGCCCGGGAGATTTCCCGAACAGTCTCCGCCCCCGAGGCCCAGACCAGGGCCGAGGGCTGGACGAACCGAGTCCAGATCGTCGTGTCGATCCGCCGTCCCGTGACCGCCGAGCGGAACTGGGCCAGGGTCATGGTCGCCACCTTGGCCCGCAGGATACGGCCGTCGAGCTCCAGCTCGTGGTAGCTGACATCGGGCCAGAGAACCCGGCCCGCCAGGCCGCGCCAACCCGGGCGCGGGCCATGGGTAAGGACGTAGAAGTCCACCACGCCGTCCAGATCGCCTGTGCGCAGGACCGATCCGTAGAACAGAACCGCGGCGACGCCCTCGATGCGACTGGCCAGCGCCTGCGCCATGGCGCGCCCCGGCGGTGGGGCGGCCCGCGCCAGGTCTTCGCCGACCAGGGTCTGCAGAGCCTCCATCACGGGACCAGGAATCGTACAGGCGCGCCCAGGCCGATCGCGATCTCGCCGCCGGGGAACACCTCGCCGTCAACGACCACGGGCGCCGGGCTGGAAACCACAACGCGCTCGGCCAGGCTCCGACGGTAACCTTGGCGTCGCAGCCAGGTCTCAGCGCGACCCATCAGCACGGCCGGCAGGGCCAGCGCCAGTCGCCTGGGGGGGGCGGCGACGTCCAAGACTTTCATCCCATCCTGCGGGGGACCGAAGGGGCGAAGCCCGAGGGGCAGGCGCTTGAGCGACGTGGCCAGCACGACGAAGCGCGGGGCGAGCGTCGTCTCGCGCCCATCGATGGACAGGCTCGCGCGCACCCCCTGGCGCCAGCCGTCGCCGTCCTGGCCAAACAGTGCGCCAAAGGCTGCGCCGACGACCGTCAAGGCCACCGCCAGGCTGTGGAAGGCCCCCATGCGGTGGACGGACTGCGACATCTGGGTGGCGCGAACGAAGGCGCCGAGGCCAAAGATGAACCCCGCGAGATCCGCCTGCTCATCGCCAGCCCAGCCCAGGGCCAGGGGACGCCGTGTCTTCAGGTTCAGCGGGCCACGGGTGATCCGCGCCAGAGTTGCGTCCAGGGTCCAGCCGGGCCGGATCCCGAGGTCGAGGGCCAGTACGTTGGTCTTGCCAGAGGGCAAGACGGCCAGAATTGGCGTTGAGGCGCCGAGCCTGATTAAAAGATCGGACGGTTCCGTCTGATCGCATCAGTCTCTAGCGCTGATAGCGCATGGAGATGGGGACCTGGGTGGTGCCTGGTCCGGCGCGGAACCGCACGCTCTCAAAGGACGGAAGGCCGACGCGGGTCGGCGCATTGTTGGAAAACCCGAACCCCTCCGCCGGCATGCCGATGATCGTCCGGTTGAAGTCATGATCGCTGTTGACGTCGTGATAGATGGCGATGGCGTAGTAGGCCGGCTCGGGAACCCAGAAACAGACCTCGGTCATCCGCGGCGTCGCCTTCACCCGCGCAGCAGCTTGCCCTTGGGCGCCAGGAACCGGCGGGGGTTGTCGGGATAGAGGGTGACCGCCACCTCCCCCTTGATCGGGCTCACGCCGGTGACCGCCACCGAGACCTTGTGCGGCCCTTCACGGCCCACGCATTGGTCGGCCGCCAGGCTGGGCGCAGCGACCCCGAGCGACACGACGAAGGCAAGGCCCGCAAGGGCTGTTCGGACTTTCATGGGCTGTGACGACCCCCTATGTTTGCGCCGACGGCGGATGGCGCCCGATCAGCAGGGTGCTTCATGAGCAATGCGACCGCGGTAAACTTTGGCTATCCCCACTCGATGGTGGGTGAGACTGACCATTGGCTGGTGCTGGTGCGCCCCAAGCAGCCTACATTTGGGTCTCTCGTCCTTGTGTGCAAGGAGCCCGTCCAGGCATTTTCAGATCTGAGCGGCCAGGCCTTTGAAGATCTGCAGGTGGCGGTCCGCGGGATTGAGCGTCTTCTGCGCCAGACTGTGGACTACGCCAAGATCAACTATCTGATGCTCATGATGGTCGATCCCGATGTACATTTCCACGTGATTCCCCGGTACGAGGGCGTGCGTGAACACGCGGGCGAGACCTTCGCCGACGCCGGCTGGCCGGGCCAGCCCAACCTGGCGTCGGCCGTGGCGCTCAGTCCCGAAGGTCTTGCGGCGCTGGCCGAGGCCTGGCGGCGCGAGTGGCGCGCGGCGTGACCACGGCTCTGACGCCCAAGCCCACCTTTACGTTCGGTCTGCCCCTGCTCGACCGCTACGTTCTGCGGCTGACGGCAGGCCCGATGCTGGGCTGCCTGGCCGTGACCCTGATCGCCCTCCTGCTCGAACGGGCGCTGCGCCTTCTCGACCTGCTGGCCCAGAGCAGCGATCGTTTCGGCTTCGTGGTGCAGCTGACCGGCCAGCTGGTGCCTCACTATTTTGGCCTCGCCCTGCCGGTGGCCTTCTTCGTCGCGCTGTTCATTGTCATCACGCGGCTGAGCGACGGGTCGGAGATCGACGCCCTGCTGGCCAGCGGCGTGTCCCTGCCCCGGCTGGCCACCCCCTTCATCTGCCTGGGCCTGGCGCTCACCTTGGTGAGCCTGATCGTGTTCGGCTACATGCAGCCCTACAGCCGCTACGCCTATCGGGCCGTGATGCACGCGGCGGCCAACGCGGGATGGAACGGCGAACTGCAGGCCGGCGCCTTCGTCACCGAGGATCGCCTGATCATGACCGCTGACCGGGCGGACCCCCAGGGCCAGCGGCTGGAGGGGCTGTTCATCCGCCGCCTGACGCCAACGGGCCGTGAGGAAGTGATCACCGCCACCACGGCCGATCTGCAGGTATCCCAGGACCGGCTGAATGTGACCCTCAACCTCCAGAATGGCCGCCGCATCCTGGAGGGGACGGACGGGACCTATGACATTCTGGACTTCGACAGCTTCAGCACCACCGCGCCCCTGGCCGGCGCCACCGAACTGCTGCGCGCCCGCGGCGGCGATGAGCGCGAGCTGACCCTGGGCGAGCTGGCCAGCCTGGCGGGGTCCGGCGAAAGCGTCCTGCCCCGCAGCACCCTGCTATCGGAGCTCTATGGCCGGCTGGCGCGGGCCGCCTTCCTGCCCTTCCTGCCGCTGATCGCCTTCCCCCTGGGCCTGGCCACCAAACGGGGACGGCGCACGCCGGGGCTGGTCTTCGCAGGCATATTGCTGCTGGCCTTCCAGCACGCCCTGCAGCTTGGCCAGTCGCTGGCTGAGAGCGGGGTCGTCCCAGCCTTCTTCGGCATCTGGACGCCCTTCGCCCTCTTCACCGGGTTTGGCGTCTGGATGTTCATGGGCAGCCGAAACCGGCCTGGCGAAACCCCTATCAGCCGGCTGATCGGCACGGCAGGCGACCGGATCACCCGCGCTATGGCTGCTCGAGACGCAAGGGTCCGGGCCTCGTGAAGCTCTATGCCTACATCCTGTCGATCGTCGGCACGCGCATTCTCGCCGCCGCGGCCATCCTGCTGGGCATCCTGCAGGTGCTGGAATTGCTCGACGCCACCCCGGAGATCCTTGAGCGCGGCCTGGGGCTGGGCGGCGTCGCCTAGCTTGAATCACAGACCACGACGAAGCGGAATCCCCGCTCACGCCTTTTCCAAACAGCCTCTCAGAGCCGAATGCAATTTCGCGAACCGTGAGGCGCGGATAGACCATTGCACACCTGCCAAAAAAAAGGGCGGCACGGCCGGTCTTCCGCGCCGCCTAAGCTGCCCTGGGCCCCGGGAGGTAGGCTGGAGCTTTGGGCAGGATGGGGCCGCAGTGCGTGCTCTCAGAGACGAAAAGCCGAATACCGTGCGAGCCTCATCGGCTGATGGCTGGTACACGTCATTCTCGTAAGTCGCAATACGATAAATGACCTCATGATGAGGATCAGCACTGAGAGTTTTGGTCGGTTGTTGAAATGGCCAAAACGAAGCGTGAGTGTTTGGTGGCGTGGTCGTCCGGCCCCTGGGGCGAAACCCTGCAGGTCGAGCCATCTTGCAAACCACCCTCTCTTTGAAGGCCCCTCGCAGGCGTTCGTCCCGGCAAGCCGGCATACCCCCATATATGGCAAGTTGGCCCGTCGCGACCGGCGGTGAGCACGGGACCCGCGGAGGGCGGCCAAGCTCACCATGTCATTTAATACATAGTAGTTTCGGGCTAACAGATATATATTTTGCGCTCGTACACGATGGGTGATCGCCAAGCGACCGCGCTTGGACCAGACAGCAAGAAGCGGCGGCCATCCGTCAATGCTGCGCGCGCACAAGCGCAGGCGCGGCGAGGACGCTTCCCTGAAACGACGCGGGCTTGGATAAAGATGATGAAGAAGCCCATATCCGCTGACTCCCACATTACCGAGCCGCAACATTGCTACGTCGACTACATCGATCCGAAGTTTCGTGATCGAGCACCGCGGATGGAGCGGCTCGACAAGATCGGCGATGCCTTTGTTATCGAAGGACTAGCCTCGCCGATGCCAACGGGGCCGGTCGTCGCCGCCGGCAAAGACCCACTGCAGATCACGGCGCGCGGCGCATTCGCGGCTGCCAGAATGGCTGGGTGGCGTTCAGGATAAAGGACATGTGCAATGCCCGGCGACTGATGTGGGCGAACGATTTCCCGTGTTCCGATTCAACCTGCCCCTTGTCGCAGACCATGCTCGAAGAGCACACCAAGGGCTTGGGCGAGCAGGAATGGAACTGGATCTGCCACGACAACGTGGCGGAACCATACAGGAGCGCCTTCTGATAACTACGTAATCTAAACGTGGCCGTTCTAGCCAAGTTGGAAACTGATCGCGTCTCTTCAAACAATGGAGTTTTTGTAATGGCTGACGCCGCAGATCAGACTATCGAGGCCTTTCGTCAGGACGTGCGGGCCTGGGTCGAAGTCAACTTCCCTTCGGACTTGAAGGGTCTGAGCAATCCGACCGGGCTTGAAGAGCGTCTGCAGCCGACCGAGGAACAGGTCGCCTGGCGCAAGGCGGTCGGCGGAAAGGGTTGGGGGACGCCGACGTGGCCTGCCGAATACGGCGGTGCGGGGCTTTCTTCGGCCCACGCCCGAGTTATCCACCAGGAATTTTCGCGCGCTGGAGCCTACAACCCGATCGGGGGAATGGGCGTCATGATGTTCGGACCGACCTTGCTCGAGTACGGCACTGAAGAACAGAAGCTGGAGCACATTCCGCCGATCTGCCGCGGCGAAGTTCAGTGGTGCCAAGGCTACTCCGAGCCCGGGGCCGGCTCTGATCTGGCCTCCCTGCAGACGCGATGCGAGGACATGGGCGACCACTATCGGATCAACGGCCAGAAGATTTGGACATCGGGTGCCCAATGGGCTGACTGGTGCTTCTGTCTTGTTCGAAGCGATCCCACGAAGAAGCATGAAGGCATCTCCTTCGTGCTCTTCACCATGCGCCAGCCAGGCGTCGAAGTGCGGCCGATCAAGCTGATCGCCGGCAGCTCGCCGTTTTGCGAAACCTTTCTGACGGACGCGCGCGCCGAGAAGAAGGATCTGGTGGGTCCCCTGAACGCCGGCTGGACAATCGGAAAGCGGCTCCTGCAGCACGAGCGCTCCAGCATTTCGAGTATGGGAAACGCCCTCGGCGGCACTGCGGCCCTTCCAGATCTCGCCAAGGCCTATGTCGGCGTCGACGCGCACGGTCGCCTGGCCGACAGCGACCTGCGGACCCGGATCGTTTCAAACGAGATGGACGGGCGCGCCTTCCAGCAGACGGCGATGCGGGCGATGGCGGAAGCCAAGGGCAACGCCGGCCCGTCGGCGGCGACCTCGATCATGAAGAACGCCGGCACCCGCTGGACTCAGGACCGGGCCGAACTGACGCTCGAGATCATGGGTCACCAGGGCCTAGGCTGGGCGGGCGAGGATTTCACCCCCGCGGAGCTGGACGCCGTGCGCGGCTGGCTGGGCGGTAAGGCTAGCACGATCTATGGCGGCAGCCAGGAAGTGCAGAATAACATCATCTCCAAGCGGATCCTGGGGTTGCCCGATCTGTCCGCAGTCAACTGAGCGAGTGAGCGTGGCAGAATCCGCGAGCGGCGAGCAGAGGCTTAAGCGTCAGCTGCGGTTGGACAATTTTTCAGCGTCGATTTCTTCCGCCGCGATGCGGTCCACGACCATGACCAAAGGGAGGCCGCGATGCTGAGTTGGCAAGTTGGGGCGGTGAAGATCACCCGGATCGTGGAACTCCAGATTCCGATCCCATACAATCGAGCCGCCCCCTTTCTGGCTGAAGCGACGCCCGAGGCGTTGCGAGCCATCCCGTGGTTGTACCCGAATTTCGTCAACGAGCAGGATCAGCTGCTGCTGTCCATCCACGCGCTGCTGGTGGATGCGCCGGGCCTACGGCTGGTGGTGGATACCTGCATCGGAAACGATCGACCCCGGTCCATTCTGCGTGGACAGCCGTTGGCCACCGGCTTCCTGCAGTCCATGGCCGAGGTCGGCTGGTCGCAGGAGAGTGTCGATGCCGTGATCTGCACCCACCTGCATGTGGATCATGTGGGCTGGAACACCAAGCTTGAGGACGGCGCATGGGTTCCGACGTTTCCAAATGCCCGCTACCTGTTCGGCAAGACCGAATTCGCCCACTGGAGCACAGAAGGCGACGAGGAACAGCAAACGATCCTGTCGGACTCGGTACAGCCCATCCTCGACGCGGGGCTCGCCGAGTTCGTCGAAATGGATCACCGCATCTCGCCCCACCTCCGGCTCACGCCCAGCACCGGACATACGCCTGGCCATGTCAGTGTGATGACCGAGTCCAACGGTGAATCGGCGGTCATCACCGGCGACATGAGCCACCATCCGTGCCAGATGGCCCATCCGCATTGGTCGCCGCCCTTCGACAGCGATCCGAGAGCGGCGGCGGCGACGCGCGCGCGACTGTTCGCCGAATGGGCCGACAAACCCATTCTGGTGATCGGCACTCACTACGCGGCGCCGACGGCGGGATACATAATGCGGGAGGGCGCCGGGTTCCGCTTCGACGCCGAGGCGATGGACGCCCCCGCTGCCTGACTTCGGGAGAGGACGACAACCTTGAAAAAGAACATCGGATAGAACTCAATGGATGATCTCGTGCTCCGCTCTGACCTGGACGGCGTCTGCCAGCTGACGCTGAACCGGCCGGACAAGCTCAACGCGCTGAATGTCGATCTGTTCAAGGCGCTCGAGGCCCACGTTGCCGACCTGGAGGCGGCGCCGGTTGGCGTCGTCGTGCTGCGCGGCGCCGGGCGGTGCTTCTCGGCGGGCCACGATCTCGGCGACATCGCCGAGGGCGAGAAACTTCCCCGGCCTAACTATCAGTCGCATGTCATCCAACGCCTCGCCGAGCTTACCTCGCCGGTCGTCTGCGCTGTGCACGGCCATTGCTACACCGGCGCCCTGGAGCTTGCCCTGGCTGGCGACATCATTCTTGCGGCCGAATCCGCCAAATTCGCCGACACCCACGCCAAATGGGCCTTGACGCCGGTCTGGGGCCTCAGCCAGCGGCTACCGCGCCGGGTGGGAACCTACAAGGCACGCGAGATGATGTTCACCTGCCGTACCTATTCAGGACGGCAAGCCGAGGCCATCGGCCTCGCCAACGCGTGCGTGACCGATGCTGAGTTCGAAGCGGCCGTGGACAGCCTCACCTCTGAAATTCTCACCAACTCGTCATTCAGCCATGCCGCGAACAAGCGGCTGCTGACCGAAACCGATGGCCTGTCACAGCCGGCCGGCTTGGCGCACGAGGTTTATCGAAGCCAGGGCGCAGGACCGGACATGGTCGATCGAATCAGGCAGTTCACAAAGCGCCCACCCGCCTAGAGCAGATTCCGATCACGTCGCATCGTATCCGGCGGCGGCGAAGTAGTTGGCCCACTCGGTGGGGGTGAAGGTGTCGATGGCCTCGACGATGGCGCGTTCGAGGGCGGCGACGGTGCGGGCGGCGGCTTTTCGGAGCATGCCCGGTCTTCTTTTGAGCGTGATCCGGTGACGCTCAAAGAACCGCCAGAGCGTGGAGATCGCCACGGCAATGCCCCGCTCGGCGAGCGCCGTGCGCAACTCCGCCAGGGTGATGTCGGCCTTGGCCGCCACCAGCGACAGGATCAGCGGCCTATGCGCCTCGATCCTTCCCGAGCGCTTGTCGCCCCTGGCGCTTGGGCTGCACCTCGCCCGTCCGCCGCCGCAGGCTGGTCCAGCGGATCGCGCTGGAGATGCTGACTCCGAACCGCTCGGCCTCCTTGCGGCGCGACTGCCCCTCGTCGACCGCCCCCACCACCCGCTCCCGAAGATCCACCGGCAGCGGCTTGCCCATCGCCACCGGCCTCCCTCACCGGCAGCCAGCGTGAGTCAGACTCGCCGCCTCAAGGGAATCCCCCCGAGTCAGGCGGCTTGGAAACTGCTCTAGTCCTCGCTCGGTTCATAGGCCTGACGGGCGGTTTCCAGCGCAGCGAGCTTGGCCTCGAAGGCGCTCCAGTCGTCGGCCTGGTCGATCCGCCCCCGGATGGCCTCGATCTCCTCATAGATCAGCTCCTGGGGCTCAGGCGCGGCGAAATAGGGGTGTGAGAGCGCCTTATACCAATCGGCGCGGCGTCTGACTCTGGGGGATTCCGCTGAGCGGCGAAGCAGGATTCGATGGTGGGACCGGAGGGTTTCGCCATGCCAGCTATCGCGCTTCGCCAGGATTACGATGCCGCCAGGGTCCGGGCGCTTGCGCGGACCAGCCGGGACGCGCGTCAGGTTCGACGGCTGCTGGCGCTGGCGGCGGTCTACGACGGCGCCAGCCGGCGCGAGGCCGCGGCGGCGGGCGGGATGGACCGGCAGATCCTTCGCGACTGGGCGCTGCGGTTCAACGCCGAGGGGCCGGACGGGCCGATCGACCGCCAGGCTCCGGGGCCGAGGCCGAAGCTGACGCCCGAGCAACTGGCGGCCGTCGTCCGGCTGGTGGAGGACGGCCAGATCCTGGCCATTCACGGGGTGGTGCGCTGGCGGCTGATCGACCTTACCGGCTGGATTCACGACGAATACGGCGTGTCTCTGGACCCAGCCGACTGGGCCGGATCCTCAAGGCGCTCGGCTACAGACGCCTGTCCGCCCGGCCCAGACACCACGCCCAGAACCCGCAGGCCCTGGAGGCCTTCAAGCGGGATTTTCCCCCTGCGGGTCCAGGAGATCCGCGAGCGGCTCCCCAGGCGAACCCGGCTTGAGGTCTGGTTCCAGGACGAAGCCCGCATCGACCAGAAGAACAAGCTCACCCGCCGCTGGGCAAGGCGCGGGACCCGACCGTCCGCGCCCAAGGACCAGCGCACCCAGTCGGCCTACCTGTTCGGCGCCATCTGTCCGCAGAAGGGAACCGCCGCCGGCCTGGTCATGCCCTATTGCGACACCCAGGCAATGAACGCCCATCTGGCCGAGATCAGCGCCCAGGTCGAGCCCGGCCATCACGCGATCCTGCTGCTCGACCAAGCCTGGTGGCACACCTCCCAGGCCCTCGAGACGCCGCCCAACATCACCCTCCTGCCGCTGCCGGCCAAGGCCCCGGAGCTCAATCCGGTCGAGAACCTCTGGCAGTTCCTGCGCGACAACCGCCTCTCCAGCCGCATCTTCAGGAACTACGCGGACATCGTCGATCACTGCTGCGCCGCCTGGAACACCATCGCCGACCAGCCCTGGCGCATCATGTCCATCGGCCTCAGAGACTGGGCCCAGGAATACTGATCAGCGCCGGTTGGTATTACGCCTGGCCGGCTCGAAGGCCGCCAGTTGCGCGCGGAAGTCCTCGAAGGCGGCCTGACGAGAGATGTCGCCGCGGGCGCCCGGCAGGGCGCGGGCGTCATCGCCGCCGAACCAGTCGAAGAAGAAGGGCTCCCGGCGCAGGGCTTGCCGCCGGCCGCCAGCGCCTGGAACGCCGCCTGGGCGAGGCTGGAATCGGCGTCCATCCCATAGCTGCGCACCCCCAACCGGCGACGCATGGCACTCACCAGCTCGGCCCAGTAGGAGCCCGCAAACCTGTTCAGCGCCTCGACCAGGGGTTCGGGCGGACTGACCAGGCAAAAGCAGCCGCCCGGCTGGCGCAGGTTCCAGAACACCGCCTCGGCCTAGCGCCCAAAGCTGTAGAGGCCGCTGTGGTCGAAATAGGCGGCCACGAAGTTGGATCGTTGCGCGGCAGGAGGCGGTCGGGGCCGTAGTCGGAGCTCTCGCCGGTGATGTTCATATTGCCGGTGCTGAGCACCCCGTGGACGAAGCCCCCGCCATCCAGGACGCGCCAGCCGCGCCATGCGCCCGCTCGCCGCCCCCAGCAGGGCGGCCGGACGATCTTCCGCCTCTTGCCCCGGCCTACGACCTGGCGAGGCGGCTGGCGGCGATGCTGCCGGGCGATCTCGACCACGTCTTCTTCGCCGAGAGCGGCTCGGTCTCGGTGGAGATCGCCATGAAGATGGCGATCCAGTTCTGGATCAATCGCGGCGTGTCCGGGCGCTCGAAGTTCGTCAGCTTCCTCGGCGGCTATCACGGCGACACGCTCGCCACCATGACCATCTGCGACCCGGAAGAGGGGATGCACAGCCTGTTTGCAGGCGTCATGCCCAGCCAGCACGTGGTCGCCCTGCCCCGCGACGCCGACAGCGAAGCCGCCCTCGACGCCCTGCTGGCCGACAAGGGCCACGAGATCGCCGCCCTGATCGTCGAGCCGCGCATCCAGGGCGCCGGCGGCATGCTGATCCACGACGATGAGGTGCTGCGCCGCCTGCGGGCCATCGCCGACCGCCACGACGTACTGCTGATCTTCGACGAGATCTTCACCGGCTTTGGCCGCACGGGCGACCTGTTCGCCTGCCAGGGCGCGGGTGTGACGCCCGACATCATCACGCTCTCCAAGGCGCTGACCGGCGGCACCCTGCCCCTGTCGGCCGCCGTGGCCAGCCGCCGGGTCTTCGAAGCCTTCTGGTCCGACGATGCGGGCGCGGCCCTGATGCACGGGCCGACCTATATGGCCAATCCCCTGGCCTGCGCGGCGGCCGGCGCCTCCCTCGACCTCTTCGAAGCCGGCGGCTGGAAGGCCGATGTGGCGCGGATCGAGGCCGCCTTGAGGTCGGGCCTGGAGCCCTGTCGTCAGGCCAGGGGGGTGGTCGATGTCCGCACCCTGGGCGCCATCGGGGTGGTGGAGTTCGAGGCCGCGGTGGACGCAGGCGCGCTGTGCCAGCGGTTCGCCGAGCTGGGCTGCTGGATCCGCCCCATGGGCAAGGTGGTCTATCTGACGCCGCCCTTCGTCACTACCGATGAGGAGTTGGACCGCCTGACTGGCGCCATCCAAACCGTGCTGGGCGCGCCCGCGGCCGGGCGCTAAGCTCGCGCCCATGGACGCCCAGGCCATTCTCGACAGCCTCGACCTGATTGCTAAGCACAGCGAAGATCCTGCGCCGCAGGTCTATGCTCGCCTGTTCGCCCGCTATCCTGAAACCGAGGCCCTGTTCATCGGCGACAAGCGCGGGGCGGCCCGAGGCCAGATGCTGCGCCAGGCCATCGAGACCCTGCTGGACTATCTGGGCCCCAACGCCTTCGCCGCCAACTTCCTGCGGGCCGAGCTGCGCAATCACGACGACATCGGCGTGCCGGCCGACATCTTCCCCGCCTTCTACAAGGCCATGGCCGAGGCCTTCGCCGACATCGCCGGCGAGGCCTGGACGCCGGCCATGCAGGCCGCCTGGGATGAGTTCACGGCCGAGGTCGAACAGATCGTCCAGGCGCCCGCCCAGACGATCTGAACCTCAGGCCAGCGCTGCCTTGAGCGACGCCGCCGTGGCCTTGGCCGCCTCGCCCACGGCCGGCGAGACGTCGGCCATGATGTAGAAGTCGTGGATCAGGCTGGGATACTCGATGTGCTCCACCTGGACCCCGGCCGCCCGCAGGCGCTCGGCGTGGTCGCGACCCTCGTCCTTCAGCGGGTCGAAGCCGGCCGTGACCACCAGGGCCGGCGGCAGGCCCGCGCAGTCCATCTTGCCCAGCATGGCCCGGTGGGACTGGGGATGGCCGATGGCCGCCAGGCACTTGTCGAACCAGGCGATGGCCTGCTTGGTCAGCAGGGGGCCGTCCAGCGCCTGACGCGACGCCGTCTCCTTTTCCGGCCATATGCCGGGATAGAGCAGCAGCTGGAAGGCCAGCCGGCGCTGGGGATCATCCTTGAGGTCGGCGGCCACCGAGGCGGCCAGGTTGCCGCCGGCCGAATCCCCGCCCACGGCGATGCGGGCCGGATCGAAGCCGATTTCCGCGGCATGGTCGAAGGCCCAGCGGGTGGCGGCGAGCGCATCGTCATGGCTGGCGGGGAATGGGTTTTCCGGCGCCAGGCGGTAGTCCACTGACAGCACCCGGACGCCGGCCAGAGCCGCCATCCGTCGGCAATGGCCGTCATGGCTTTCCAGGTCGCCGATCACGAAGCCGCCACCGTGGAAATAGACGAGGCCGCCGGTGGTCGAAGGCGCCCCGGCCGGGGTGTAGAGCCTCGCCGGAATCTCGCCGGCCGCGCCGTCGACCTTCAGGTCGCGGACGCTGACATCCTTGGGCGCATTCTGGTCGGCGGCCTGGCGCTGCATGCGATAGCCGGCGCGGACCATGTCCGGCGGCAGGGCGTCCAGGGGCGGAGGGGTCTGGCCCTCGGCGGCCTTGGCCTGGGCCTCCAGCATGGCCTGAAAGTGGGGATCCATCATCGGCGTCTCCTCCTGGGGGGCGTCTTTTGGGGGGTCGTCGCGCTCTTGCCGGCGCAGTCACGAAAACGGCCCCCGACATCGCCGGGGGCCGCTGGTCTTTCGAGCCGAAGCCTACTCGGCGGCTTCCTTGGGCGCGTAGCCCATGACCGCCTTGACCTCCAGGAACTCGTGGAAGGCGAAGTCGCCCCACTCGCGCCCATTGCCGCTCATCTTGAAGCCGCCGAAGGGAGCGGTCATGTCCGACGCGCCGTTGATCGACACCTGGCCGGCGCGGAGCTTCGAAGCGACTTCGCGGGCCTTGGCCAGGTCGGCGCCGTTCACATAGGCCGCCAGGCCGTATTCGGTGTCGTTGCCGATGGCGATGGCCTGGTCGAGGCTCTCATAGCCGAGGATCGACAGGACGGGACCGAAGATCTCTTCCTTCGAGATGGTCATCTCCGGCTTCACATTGGCGAAGACGGTGGGCTTCACATAGTAGCCCTTGTCCAGGCCTTCGGGACGACCCGTCCCGCCAGCCACCAGGGTGGCGCCCTCGTCG
>NZ_JAUSLG010000070.1 GCF_030646615.1 Phenylobacterium sp.
TTGTCGGGCAGGTCGGCGATCAGGCCGGTCAGCTCTTCCAGCCGGCGCTGTTCCTTGTAGGAGAGCTTGGCGGCCTTTGCGGCGGGAGCCGCCGCAGCCGCCGCCGTAGCCGCCGCCGCCGCCTGAGCTGCAGCCCCGCGACGCCCGCCGGGCGCCTTGGCGGGCGACACGCCGAAGAAGCCGGGATTCTGGCTCAGGAAGTCCAGCCAGCCGCCGGGGGTCTCCACCACCTGGCCGCGGCCATTGAGGCCGATGGTCGAGGTGGCCAGCCGGTCGACGAAATCGCGGTCATGGCTCACCAGGATGAGGGTGCCCTCATAGTCCGAGAGCATCTCCTCCAGGAGGTCGAGGGTCTCCATGTCCAGATCGTTGGTGGGTTCGTCCAGCACCATCAGATTGGCCGGCTGGGCGAGCGCCCGGGCCAGCAGCAGGCGGTTGCGCTCGCCGCCCGACAGGCTGCGGACGGGCTGGCGGATCTGGGCGTCGGTGAACAGGAATTCCTTGGCGTAGGCGGCCACATGCTTGGGCGCCCCGCGGACCATGATCTGGTCGCCGCCGAGCGGCGCCAGCGCGTCCTTCAGCAGCATGTCGTCCTTCAGGTCGGCCCGGGCCTGGTCGATATAGGCCACCTCCAGATTGGTCCCGAGAATCACCTCGCCGGAATCGGCCGGCAGTTCGCCGAGCAGTAGCTTGACCAGTGTCGTCTTGCCCGCCCCGTTGGGCCCGACCACGGCGATCCGGTCACCGCGCAGGATGCGGGTGGAGAAATCCTCCAGGATCACCCGGTCGCCGAACCTCTTGGAGAGGCCCTTCACCTCGACCACCCGCTGGCCGGAGGTCCCGGCCGTGGCCACGCCCATGGCCATGGCGCCGCGGGTGTCGCGCAGCCGGTCGGCCTTGGCCTCGCGCATCTCCATCAGACGCCGGCGGCGGCCTTCGTTGCGGGCGCGACGGCCGGTGACGCCGCGGGCCAGCCAGTGGGTCTCGCGCTCCAGGGCCTTGTCCTGGCGCCTCGCCTCGTCGGCCTCGGCGGCGGTGAGCTGCTCCACCCAGGCGTCGAAAGCCGAAAAGCCCCGGTCGAGTTTGCGGACCTTGCGGTTCTCCAGCCAGAAGCAGCGCTGCGTCACCCGCTCCAGAAAGGCGCGGTCGTGGCTGACGATCAAGACGCTGGCCCGGCTGGCGGCGATGGCGCCTTCCAGGGTTTCGATGGCCAGGATGTCCAGGTGGTTGGTGGGCTCGTCCAGCAGCAGGACGTCGGGGTCCTCGGCCAGGGCCCGGGCCAGGGCGACCCGTCGGGTCTCGCCGCCGGACAGGCCGGTGGCGGCCTTGTTCGGGTCGAGGCCGAAACTCTCCAGGGCCGCGGCGGCCTCGTGGGGGGCCGCGCCGCCGGCGGTGGCGTGATCCAGCAGGGTGTCGCCGACGATCAGCGGCTCCTGCAGCACATAGGCGACCTTGGTCCCCGGGGTGACGGCGCGCTCGCCGTCATCGGCCTCGGTGAGGCCGGCCAGGATCCGCATCAGGGTGGACTTGCCCGCCCCGTTGCGTCCGACCAGGGCGGCTCGGCTGCGGGGCTCCAGCGCCAGATCGACGCCGTCGAACAGCATGCGGGGCCCGTCTGCGAGACGGACGTTCTTGAGCGCGAGGACGGGGGGCTTCATAGGGCTAGGCACATAGCGCGCTTTGGCCCCCCCGCAAGGGCGCAGGCGATAAACGCCGGTCAGGCCTCGTCGAAAGGCGGCGGAAGCGGACCGGATCGGAACAGGATCACGGGGTTCTCGTCATAATCGCCCATCTCGGTGTCGGCCGAGACCGAGAAGGCCACCACCGCCACCCGCAGAGGCGCCAGCCGCTCGGCCTTGCGGCGGGCCTCCTCGGCGCTGGCGCAGCCGACCTGCTGTTCGGCCTTGAGGGCCTTTCCGCGGCCGGCGACATAGGACTGGAGGATGTGCACGGTTTCTTTCGCCATCCCTATCCCGGCCGCTGATTGGAGGCCGGCGTCAAGGGCGAGCCGTCTCCCGCCGCAGGCGCTACGGAAAACCATTTTGGGGCGGCGCGGGACAATCTATAGGTTGCGATTGGCCGCCGATGCGCGGCGCTTGTCGCGGCGGGAGCCCTGATGTCGCTCGATCACCTGGAGATCGATCTTGAGCGGGACATGTTCCTGCGGACCCTGCTGCGCGAGCTGTCGGGCGCCCTGCAGGACGTTGTCGGCCTTGAGGAGGCCTCGGGCTATATCAGCGTTGTCGGGGCGGCGGTGGGCAAGGCCCTGGATGAGAAGTACCGGGCCGCCCTGGCCGTTGATCGCCTGTCGGCAGATCAGGTGGCTCAGGTGCTCGTGGACCTCAAGCAACGGATCAAGGGCGACTTCTACATCGTCGAGCAGCGCGAGGATCGCATCGTCTTCGCCAGCAATTCCTGTCCGTTCGGGACCTTCGTGGCCGGTCGGCCGGCCCTGTGCATGATGACCTCCAACGTCTTCGGACACGTGGCCGGCGAGAACCTGGGCTATGCCCGCGTCCAGATCGACAAGGCGATCGCCCGGGGCGATCCGGGCTGCCATGTGACCGTCTACCTGACCCCGAGGGAGGGGGAGGGAGAGGCGCGCGAGTACTTCCGCCGGGTGCGGCCGGACCTGGCCGACTGCTGAGTATGGATCCCATCGCCAAGTTTATCCGCGACCCCGTCGTCATTTTTGCCGGGGATGGGCGGATCATCGAGATGAACCGAGCGGCCCGTGCGCGCTTTGGGGATTCGGGCGACAGCTGGCGCCAGCTGTTCGCCGACCTCGACGGGCTGCAGAACCTGCTTGAACGCGCCTCGGGATCAGCCGACCCGGTGCTGGGCGCTCTCCGCCTGGCGGGGGCCCCTGCCGCCGAGGCCGAGGCGAAGGTCGAGGCGCTGGCCCTGCGGCGGGAGGGCGCCATCGACTACGCCATCAAACTCCGCGACGCGGCTGGAGACCAGTTCGCCGCCCTGACCGCACAGGTGCGGGAGCTGAATGGCGAAATCTCCGTGCGCCGGCGGGTGCAGGCCGAGCTCGAAGAATCCCTGGCGCACAACAAGGTGCTCTATCGCGAGCTTCAGCATCGGACGAAAAATCACCTCCAGATGATCCTGGCCCTGGTGTCGTCCGCCGGGCGTGAGAGCGACGATCCCGGCCGCAAGCAGTTCGTGAAGATGCTGCAGTCCAAGCTTGCGGCGCTGTTTGACGCGCAGCGCCTGATGTACGCCGAGGACGCCGGCAATGGCCTGCGGGTCGATCAGATGCTCAGCGCCCTCGCCGAGACGGTCCAGACCCTGGCGGGCGTTCGGATCGCCATTGAGGTCAGGGCCGAGCCCATTGTGGCGCCCAACGATCTGGCCTTCCCCCTGGCGCTGATCGCCAACGAACTGCTCACCAATGCAGTGAAGTATGCCGATGGTCCGGCCGCAGCCGTGTCGCTGAGTTTTGTCCGGCTCGGTGACGAGGCCGTGCTGACCGTGCGGGACAACGGGCCGGGGTTCACCCCATCGGCTTCAGGGCCATCCTCCTCGGGTCTGGGCCTGGTGAGGGGCCTGTGCCGCCAGATCGGCGGCCAATTCACCGTTCAGTCTGACGACGGCGCCGTGGCCGTCGTTTCGTTCCCGCTTGCGGAGGCGACCCATGCCTTATCCTGATCATTACCGCCTCCAGCCCCGGGGGCCGCGAGAGGGCGCTCCCGGCCTGCCCCAGGGCGATGGAGAGGCGGACGCCGACTTCCCCCTGGGCCGTCGGGTCTTGATCACAGAAGACAACTGGTTGGTGGCGGGCGAGTGGCAGGCCGCCCTGGAGGGCGCCGGCTATGAGGTCGTGGGGCTGGCGAGCTCGGCCGAGGAGGCGCTGGAGATCTGTCGCCGCGAGACGCCGGACCTTATTCTGATGGACATCCGGCTGCTCGGCGAGCGCGATGGGGTCGAGGCGGCGAAGGACGCTCGCCTGCTGTATGATATCCCCTCGGTGTTCGTCAGCGCGCATAACGACGCTGAGGTCCGTCAACGGGCCGCCGATGCGCGTCCCCTGGGTTGGATCACCAAGCCCGTCATAGCCTCGCGCATTCCGGACCTCCTGGTGCAGTTCGCCCGTCTCCTCAACTGAACGCCAACGGGTTTTGCGCCCCATCGCGGGCCTGCCCTAGAAGGGGATGTCTTCCTCCGGGATCGGCCGGCTGGCGTCGTATTCGTCCCGCGGTTGGGGCACGGCGGGCGCCGGCGGCAGGGGCGGGGGTTCGGCTTCAGCGGCGGCGCGGGCGAACTCGCCGGCCAAGCCTCGATAGTAGTCGTTGCGGTAGTCGTCCTCGAACATCGGCTCGGGATCGTCCACCAGCCAGTCGAAGTCGCGGATCTCCATACCCGCATGGGCCTCGATCATCACCCGGCGCCAGATCTGTGAGGGAATGTCGCCGCCGGTGACCCGGTTCATGGGGCTGTCGTCGTCGTTCCCCACCCAGACGCCGGTGACGTATTCGTCGGTGAAGCCCACGAACCAGGCGTCCCGCCAGTTCTGGCTGGTGCCGGTCTTGCCCGCCGCGGGCCAGTCGAAGGCCGCGCGCGCGCCGGTGCCCCCGGTGATCACGCGCTTCATCATCTTCACCATCATGCTCGCATAGGTGAGATCGAGGGCCGGCATGGGGCCTGAGGGCGCGCGCAGAAACACGCTGTCGCCGTCGACGGTGCGGATCTCCTCGATGATCGAGGGCGTCACCCGGCCGCCGGCCTGCTGGAACACCTGGAAGGCGCTGGTCAACTCCATGAGGCTCACCTCATAGGAGCCCAGGGTCACCGCCAGGCTGGGATTGGCTGGAATGGTGGTGAAGCCGAAGCGGCGGGAAATGTCCCCCAGGGCCGGGCCGCCGGCCTCGGCCCCCAGCTTGACGGCGACCGTGTTGATCGATCGCGCCAGGGCCGTCTCCACGCTCACCGGGCCGCGATAGCCGCCGCCATAGTTGCCGGGCCGCCAGTCGCCGAACCGCACCGGGCCGTCCACCCGCACGTCGCTGGGCAGGACGCCCTTTTCCAAGGCCGCGGCGTAGATGAACGGCTTGAAGGTTGAGCCCGGCTGACGCCGGGCCTGGGTCGCCCGGTTGAAGACGCTGGCGCCGTAGTCCACCCCGCCGACCATGGCCCGCACCGAGCCATCGGGTCCCAGGGCGACCAGGGCGGCCTGGCCCGCGCCGGCCCGGGCGCCGTCAGTGGCCATCACCTGGTTGAGGATGGCTGCGGCCTCGACCTGCAGCGCCGGGTCGATCGACAGGCGCACCAGCAGGTCCGGCGAATTGGGGCCGATCTGGCGCAGCACCTCGTTGGTGGCGTGGTCCAGCAGATAGCCGTAGGAACCCTCGTTGGAGGTGGCCGTGGGGGCCAGTTGCGGCGTCTGCGCCTGGGCGGCCTCCATCTCTGCGCGACTGATCCACCCGGTGTCGTGCATCCGCTGCAGCACCCAGCGGGACCGTTGCAAGGCGGCTTCCATGTCGTTGGTCAGAGCCAGGCGCGAAGGCGCCTTGGGCAGGGCCGCCAGCAGGGCGGACTCCGCCAGGGTCAGCTGGCTGGCCGGCTTGCCGAAATAGGTCCGCGCCGCCCCGTCCACGCCGAAGGTGTTGGCCCCGAAATAGATGCGGTTGAGATAGAGCTCCAGCACCTCGTCCTTGGTCAGCATCCGCTCCAGCCGCCAGGCGAGCGCCGCCTCCTGGATCTTGCGGCGGAAGGTCTGGTCCGGGGTCAGGAAGAGGCTCTTGGCGATCTGCTGCGACAGGGTCGACCCCCCCTGGACCACGCCGCCGGCCGTCCAGTTCACATAGCTGGCCCGGGCGATGGCCTGCAGATCGATGGGGCCGTGCTGGTAGAAGCGGTGGTCCTCCGCCGCCAGGAAGGCCAGGGGGACGTAGTCGGGCAGGGCGCCCAGTCGCACCCGGTCCCCATAGCGCGGCCCGCGGGAGGCGATGAGGTCGCCATTGCGGTCGAAGAACTTGATCCCCGGCGCCCGGTTGAAGGCGTAGAGCTGCGCCTGGGGCGGAAGTTCCGGCACGTCCTGCAGGAACCGATTCTGCAGATAGAGGCCGCCGCCGACCACCGCCAGGGCGAGCGCCAGGACCAGGATGGCCAGGGTCTTCCACAGCCAGCCCCATCGCCGTCTCCGCCGGTCCCGGGGCGGCAGGATGAAGGGATCGTCGGGGTCGTCCCCCCCGGGCGGCGGGGGTGGTCCCTGGCGCGGCGGCTGGGGGCGACGGCCAAATCCGTCCTCGCCCTCGCGCAACGCGCGCTTTGAGGCGGCGTCACGGGGCTGCGGCGCGCGCGCGGGGCGCGGCCGTTCCGGCTCATTGTCCGGAAAACGGTAGGGGTCGAGGGTCCAGTCGTTCACGTTCGCTAGGTGCCCGGATGGCGGCGGAGGCGCTTTGGGTTTAGGACGGGCGCGTGAGCAGGCACAAACCCTTTTGGCAGACCAAGTCCCTCGAACAGATGACGGCTCAGGAGTGGGAGAGCCTATGCGACGGGTGTGGGCTTTGCTGTCTCGTTCGCTTCGAGGATGAGGACAGCGGCCAGGTTATCCCCACCCGCGTGCATTGCCGGCTGTTCGACTCCAACGCCTGCGCCTGCTCCAACTATGCCGAGCGCAAGGCCCATGTCCCTGACTGCGTGAAGCTGACCCCGGGCAATATCGCCAAGCTCCCCTGGATGCCGCTGAGCTGCGCCTATCGTCGCCTGCACGAGGGCAAGGACCTGCCCGTCTGGCACCCGCTGGTGACGGGCGACCCCGAGAGCGTGCACGCGGCCGGCGTGTCCATCCGCGGCGAAACCTTCAGCGAGGACGAGCTGGAGGATCTGGAGGACGCCTGGACCTATGCGGCCTGGGATCTGATGGAGGATCGCAGCGGCGACTGAACCCTGGGGACAATAGCCACGTGTATGTGACTTTATTGCCACACACGCTCTTGCGTGACTTCGCCCCTCGCACAATCTAGAGCCCATGAGAGCCCCCGACGGGGCGGACGAAACAGAACCGACTGGGAGAGTTCATTCCTTGGCGCGCGATCCCTACCAGGAGCTTGGCGTCGCCCGCGGCGCGAACGCCGACGAGATCCGCAAGGCGTTCCGCAAGCTCGCCAAGCAGCATCACCCTGACGCCAATCCCGGGGATGCTGCGGCTGAGGAGCGGTTCAAGCGGGTCAGCGCGGCCTTCGACATCCTGGGCGACCCCGACAAGCGCAAGAAATTCGACGCCGGCGAGATCGACGGCGATGGCCATGAGACCGGCCGCGGCTATGGCGGCGGCTGGAGCCCCGGCGGCTTCGAGGGCCGCGGGCAGACCCGGGCCGAAACCTTCGACGGCGTCGATCTCGGCGACATTCTCGGCGAGATGTTCGGCGGCCGGGGCGGGGGGCGTGGCCCGGGCGCAGGCTTCGGCGGCGGCGGCGGCTTCGCCCGTGGTGCGGACGTGCGCGCACGCCTCGACATCGACCTTGAGGAAGCCATCGCCGGCGGCAAGAAGCGGATCGCCTTCTCCGACGGGCGCACCATCGACGTCACCATCCCCAAGGGCGCGGCCGAGGGCCAGACCCTGCGCCTGAAGGGCCAGGGCTCGCCGGGCCGGGCCGGGCCGGGCGACGCCTTCATCGAGCTGAACATCCGACCGCACCCGATCTTCCATCTGGAGGGCGACCGGCTGGTGATGGACCTGCCCGTCACCGTCTATGACGCCGTGCTCGGGGGAAAGGTCGAGGCGCCGACCCCGGAGGGGCCGGTCACCCTGACCGTCCCGCCCGGCGCCAATTCCGGCGCGATGCTGCGCCTCAAGGGCCGTGGCCTGCCCGACGCGGCGGGGAAGCGAGGCGATCTCCTGGCGCGGCTGGTGGTCACCCTGCCCGAGCCGCCCGATGCGGAACTGGTCAAGTTCGCCCAGGCCTGGCGGGACAAGCGGCCCTATGCGCCGAAGGCCGTCCCCAAGCGGCGTAGCTAAAGCCCCGTCAGACGCGCTAAGGTGAAGCGAGCGCTTGGCGATATCTTACCGCCGCGTTCAGCCACGGTTCAGTCGTCAAGGCCTAGATCGGCGTTCATGAAACACCTCGCCGTCATCGCCGTCCTTCTGGCCGCCGCCGCGCCTGGCGCGGCGCATGCCCAGTATGGCTCGGACATGCGCTCGTCCTTCGGGGCGGGCCGCGGCGATCAGGACGCCGCCCGCGCCGCCGTGCGCGCGGGGCGCCAAGCGCCCCTGTCCCAGGTTCTGGCCGCCATCGCCCAGCGCACGCCGGGCCGGCACCTGAACACCACCCAGGGCGCGCACAACGGGCGCCCCGCCTATTTCGTGCAGTGGCAGACCCCGGGCGGCGAGGTGATCATCTTCATCGCCGACGCCGAGTCCGGCGCCATCATCGGCCGCCAGGGCGGCTGAGCTAGACCTTTAAGGGAGGCCGAACCCATGCGCATCCTGCTTGTCGAGGACGATCCCGACCTGTCGCGCCAGCTCAAGGCCGCCCTTGGCGACGCCGGCTACGCCGTCGACCATGCGCCGGATGGCGAAGAAGCCCAGTTCCTGGGCGAGACCGAGCCCTACGACGCCGTGATCCTCGACCTCGGCCTGCCCAAGGTGGACGGGGTCTCGGTGCTGGAGCGCTGGCGCCGCGGCGAGATGGCCACGCCCGTGCTGATCCTGACCGCCCGCGGCGCCTGGAGCGAAAAGGTGGCGGGCTTCGACGCCGGGGCCGACGACTATCTGACCAAGCCCTTCCATACCGAGGAGCTGCTGGCCCGCCTGCGCGCCCTGCTGCGCCGTTCGGCCGGCCATGCGGCGCCCAACCTGACCTGCGGCGGCCTGCGGCTGGACCCCCGGGCGGCCCGGGCCTCGGTCAATGGCGAGCCCCTGCGCCTGACCTCGCTGGAATACCGGCTGCTGCACTATCTGATGATGCACCAGGGCCGGGTGATCAGCCGCACCGACCTGGTGGACCATCTCTACGACCAGGACTTCGACCGGGACTCCAACACCATCGAGGTTTTTGTCGGCCGTATCCGCAAGAAGATCGGCGCCGACCGCATCGAGACCGTCCGCGGTCTCGGCTACCGACTGACCTGCCCCGCCGAGGAAACCGAGACGAGCGCCTCTTGAGCGCCGCTGGCCTGCGCCCATGATGCTGGCCGGCTTTCGCAAGTCGTCCCTGGTCCGCCGCCTGGTCATCCTGGCGGCCGGCTGGAGCCTGACCGTCCTGCTGGTCTCGGCCCTGGTGCTGTCGCTGCTGTTCCAGCAGGCGGCCCTGCGCCGGTTCGACGAGGGTTTGGCCGAGCTGATCGTCAACCTGCTGGCCGGCACGACGGTGGACGAGTCCGGCCAGGTCCTGGCGCCGGCCCTGACCGACCTGCGGGCCCTGCGGGCCTATTCCGGCCGTTACTGGCAGGTGGCCGAACCCCTGTCGGACGGCCAGTGGCGGATCGTCGTCCGGTCCCGCTCCCTGTGGGACGCCGAACTGGTGGCGCCGGAGGATCTGGTCGCCCGGCTGGAGGCCAGCCCCGGCCGACCGGTCATCTATGAGACCCCTGGCCCGATCAGCCAGCCTTTGCGGGCCATGGCCAGCCGCGCCACCCTGCCGGGGCGCCAGGCGCCGCTGATCTTCATGGCCGCCGAGGACCGCTCGCCCATCGACCAGGACGTCCGGGGCTTTATCACCGCCACGGCGGTGGCCTTCCTGCTGCTGGGCGCCGGCCTCGTGGGCGCGGTGGTCTTCCAGGTCCGCTTTGGACTGCGCCCCCTGTTCGCCCTGCAGCGCGAAGTGGCCGAGGTCCGCCGGGGCAAGGCTGAACGGATCGCCGGCCGCTACCCCATCGAGCTCGAACCCCTGGCCGAGGAGCTGAACGCCCTGGTCAGCCACAACCAGGAGGTGGTCGAGCGCCAGCGCACCCACGTGGGCAACCTCGCCCACGCCCTGAAGACTCCTCTGTCGGTGATGCTGACGGAGTCCCGCCAGACGCCCAGCCCGCTCGGCGAGGTGGTGGAGCGCCAGGCCGAGGTGATGCGCCAGCAGGTGGACCACCACCTGCGACGCGCCCGGGCCGCCGCCCGCACCCCTGGCCGGGGCGAGCGCACCGACGTGGCCGATGTGCTGGACGAACTGGCGCGCACTCTCTCGCGCATCTTCCAGGACAAGGGCGTCGAGATCGACTGGGATTGCGATGAGGACCTGTTCTTCCAGGGCGAGCGCCAGGACCTGCTGGAGATGGCCGGCAACGCCATGGAGAACGCCGCCCAATGGAGCCGGGGCAAGGTGCGGGTCCGCGCCACGAGCCTGTCTCCGGAGCGGTTGCGGCTGACCATCGAAGACAATGGCCCGGGGCTGCCCGCCGCCCGCCGCCCCGAGGTTCTGCGCCGAGGCGCCAGGTTGGACGAGAGCGCGCCGGGCTCGGGCCTGGGCCTGTCGATCATCGACGAACTGGCCCGGGCCTACGGGGGCGATCTCCGCCTGGACGAGGCCAAGCTGGGCGGCCTGCTGGTGGCCATGGATCTTCCCCGCGCCGAGACCTGAGGCCTCAGCTCAAGGCCGCGATCTCGCGGGCCAGATTGGCGCGGGCCTGATCCTCGTAGCGCGCGCGATAGGCGGGCTCGGGATAGATGGGCTGGGCCTCCAGGATCCGTTTGAGCACGCTGGCCCGCCCCGGTCGGAAGAAGGCGTCGGGCACGTGGGCGTATTCCTGGCGGATCGCTGCAGCATAGGCGTCGTAGCCCGCGGGCGAGCGTCCCAACACCGCCAGGTCGATGGAGACCAGCAGAGCGCCGTCGGCGTCGTTCTCGCCCACCTGATGCCCGGTGGTCAGTTCGATCAGGCGCGCGACCTCGGCGCAGGTCGCTTCTGATTCCCCCAGGGCGGTGAGATCGCGCTGGGCCTGGGCGGCGCTGGCGGCCTCGTTGTCGCTGCGTGTGGGGTCATAGACCACGTCGTGCCACCAGATCGCATAGGCCAGGCGAAGTCGGCGCTCATCGGCCAGGCCTTCGACCGCGGCCAGTTCGGCCAGGCAGTCGGCGATGTGGGTCATGTCGTGATAGCGGCGGTGGGGCTCGCCATAGGCGGCGCGCAGGCGGGCCTTGGTCTCTCCCGCCAGCCCGTGGCCGGGGGCTGGCGGGCCAGGGTCCAGCCAGAAGGCGCAGGACTGGGCGCGGTCCATTCGAGTCTCCCCGGGCAAAGCGACGGACCAGCTTTCCACACGCGACAAGTGACGCCACGCCGCACCTTTCGTCAGGCTGCGGATCGGTAGGGTTAAGGGAAGCCTTAACCGGGCCTGGGGCAGGGTCGCCCCTGCGCCGACTGGCGCGTTGAGGACCTCATATGGGCGGGTTGCCCGAACAGAAACTTGCGATCCTGCGCCAGATGGTGGAGTCGGCGCCCGACCGGGTGGTCGGCGACCTGCGCGGCGCCCTGTCCGGCGCCAGCGGCGATTCCGGCCTGGTGGACGTGCGCCTGCTGGTCGAGACCGAGGCCCGGGACCGCCAGCTTCGCAATGCGGTGCTTTATCCGATCGTGCCGCTCTGTGTCGGCGACGGGCGCACCGAACGCCTGACCTTTCCGGCCCGGGCCCTGGCGCTGGTCTGGCGCGCCCTGCGCGATCAGGCGACCCATGAGGTCGGTCGCGCCGCCGCGCTCCAGGAAGAATTTCAGCCCGGGCAGAGCTCGCCCGAGCCCTATGACGTGCTGGCGCGCCGCGCCGCCAAGGGCGTGAGGCAGCGCAACCATCCGAAGTTCGCCGCCGCCGCCGACCTCGCCGAGGCCGCGCGCCCGGACGGCGCCCGCCTGCTGGCCGACTGCCTGGACATGATCCCGATCCTGCGCACCGCCGTGGGGCGCCTGCCAGACTGGATCCAGCGGGTCACCGATGAGGACGCCGCCGTCGCCCGGATCGCCTACAAGGACACGGTGGCCATCGCCGAGGACGCCGGTCCCGGGTTCTTCGAGATGCTGGGCGCCCATCTGCCCCAGTCATGGATGATCCTGCGGCTCATCTCAGCGATCATGGACCGCCCGCCGGAGACCTATCTGGCCGGCTCGGAACTGGCCGACTTCGGCCTGCGGGTGCTCGATTCGATCGACGCCGGACTGGCCCAGGTCGAGGGCTTCGACTCCAGCGGCGGCATGGCCGCCGTCCGATCGGCGGCCGCCGCCATCGACAGCGTGACCGCCCAGATCGCAGAGCTGGAGGGCAATGTCGAACTGACCCGCCAAGGACCCTGGGGGGCCCGCGTCGCCCGCCAGAAGGCGACCCTGGCCCGCCTGGTCGAGGCCCGTCTGCGTGAGATTGACAAGGCTGTCCGACGGGTGCTGCCCACCACCCAGGTCCGCCTTGGCCGCACGACCCGCGACGCCGCCCTGCTGACCCAGCCCCCGGCTGCTGCGCATGTTCAGACCGCCAAGACCCTGGTGGCCTTGGCCCAGGAAATCCGCGGCGCCGCCAACCACGGGGGTTTCGCGGCCACCCGGACCCAGGTGATGGAAGCGCTGGAGGCTCATCTCGACGCCTTCGCCGAGGACGCCCTCGACCATCTGAAACAGGGCGATGCGCCCGATCCTGCGATCGCCCGCGCCCTGCTGGCCGAGACGGCCGACCTGCTGGCGATCGCCCGGGACCGCCAGTCGGCCGAGACCCTGCGCCGGCGCCTCGCCGCGGTCTGACGCCGCGGTCGGCCTGTGCCCTCTCGCGCGCGCCAGGCCTTTGGTCTAAAGGGCGCGCATGATCGTTTTCTGGATTGCCGTCGGGGTGATCTCGGCGGCTGTTGCGGGGCTCATTCTGCGGCGCGCCGCCCGCGCTGCTGCGACGCCGCAGGGCGCCGACTCCACCCTGCCGCTCTATCGCCGGCAGCTGGCCGAGATTGACGAACTGGCCGACCGCGGCCTCATCGCCGCCGACGAGCGCCGCAGCGCCCATGCGGAGGCGGCGCGGCGGCTTTTGTCGGCCGCCGAGACGACGGAGACCGGCTGGGTTCCGGGGGCGGATCGCCGTCGTGGCCTTGTGCTGCTGGCTGGCTTGGCGCCCGTGGCGGCCCTGGCCCTGTATCTCGTCGTCGGCTCGCCCGGCTATGGCGACCGGCCTCAGGCCCAGCGCCTGGCCCAGTGGCGCGCCATGCCGCCCACTCAGCTCGACGCGCCGCAGATGGCCGCGGTCCTGCGCGCGGTGACCGCCGAGCGGCCCGGCGATCCTGAGCCCTACCGCTTCCTCTCCATCGCCGAGATGGCGTCGGGCGACCCCGCCGCCGCCGCCCGCGCCCTGCGCCAAGCCATCGGCCTGGCGCCCGAGCGGGCCGATCTGTGGGAGTCGCTGGGCGAGGCGCTGATGATGGAGGCTGACGGGGAGGTGACCCAGCAGGCCGCCGCCGCCTTCCAGCGCGCCCTGGAGCAGGACCCGCAGGCCCACGCCGCGCGCTTCCACCTCGCCCGTGGCCAGATCGAGGCCGGTGAGGTCGAGACGGGCCTCGCCCGGTGGCGCGCCCTGCTGGCCGACCTCCCCGCCGACGACCCCCGCCGCCCGGTGCTGCAGGCGGCCATCGCCGACGTGGCGGAAGGGCCGCGTCCGAAGCCGGCGCCCCAGGTCGGCGCGCCGGAGATCCAGGCCATGGTGGACGGCCTGGCCGCCCGCCTGGCGGCCGAGCCCGACGACCCCGAGGGCTGGGTGCGGCTGGTGCGGTCCTACGCCGTGCTTGGCGATGTGGCCTCCCGGGATTCCGCATTGGCGGTGGCCCGCGCCCGCTATGCCAATGACGCCCAGATCCTGTCTCAACTCGCCCAGGCGGCGGCTACGGAGCCCATGCGATGACCGGTTGGTTGCCGAAATCCCGCAAGGCGCGACGCCGGCTGGTGGTGCTCTCGACCGTGGCGCCGGTGCTGGCCCTGGCGGTGGGCCTGACCCTGTGGGGCCTGTCGGATTCCATCTCCTATTTCTACACCCCGGCCCAGGCGGCCGAGACCCGGCCTGAGCCTGGCCGCACCATCCAGCTGGGCGGTCTCGTGGCCGGCGGCAGCGTGGTGAAGCATCCTGATGGCCGGCTGGACTTCGTCGTCGCCGACCAGATCACCATGACGCCGGTCACCTTCCAGGGTGATCCGCCGGACCTGTTCCGCGAGGGGCAGGGCGTGGTGGCCACCGGCGCCTTCCGCGAGGATGGGGTCTTCGAGGCGCGACGCCTGCTGGCCAAGCATGACGAGACCTACATGCCCCGCGACCTGCAGAACGCCTTGAAGGAACAGGGCGAATGGCGTGGCGACGGCGCGCCGCGGGTTCCGGACGCCCGGCACCCGGCCGCGGCCCCCTATGGTGGGGCGGGCGGCCAATGATCATCGAGATCGGGGCCTTCGCCCTCGTCCTGTCCCTGGTTCTGTCGCTGCTGCAGGCCGGCGCGTCCGTGGCCGCGCGGCTGCGTCGTGCGCCGGTGCTGGCGGCGATCGGGGAGGGGGCGGCCATCGGCGCCTTCGGGGCGCTGGCGGTGTCCTTCGCCACCCTGGTCTACGCCTTCGTGGTCTCGGACTTCAGCGTCGCCAATGTGGCGGCCAATTCCCACAGCGCCAAGCCGCTGCTCTACAAGGTCGGCGCGGCCTGGGGCAGCCATGAGGGCTCGATGCTTCTCTGGTGCCTGGCCCTGACCGGCTATGGCGCCCTGCTGGCCGGCTATGGGCGCGGTCTGTCGGCGGGCCTAAAGAGCGTGGCTGTGGCGACGCAGGGGGCCATCGGCGTGGTCTTCCTGGCCTATACCGTCTTCGCGTCGAATCCCTTCTGGCGGCTGATTGAGCCGCCGGTGGAGGGCCGCTCCCTGAACCCGTTGCTGCAGGACCCGGCGCTGATCCTGCATCCGCCCTTCCTCTATGCCGGCTATGTGGGCCTGTCGGTGGTCTTCTCCCTGGCCGTCGCCGCCCTTGTGGAAGGCCGCGCCGACGCCGCCTGGGCCCGTTGGGTGCGCCCCTGGACCCTGGCGGCCTGGAGCGCGCTGACCGTCGGCATCACCCTTGGCGCCTTCTGGGCCTATTACGAGCTCGGCTGGGGGGGCTGGTGGTTCTGGGATCCGGTGGAGAACGCCAGCTTCATGCCCTGGCTGATCGCCACGGCCCTGCTGCACTCGGCCGTGGTGACCGAGCGCCGCGGGGCGCTGCCGGGCTGGACCATCTTCCTGGCGCTGGGCGGCTTCACCTTCTCCATGCTGGGCGCCTTCCTGGTGCGCTCCGGCGTGCTGACCTCGGTGCACGCCTTCGCCGTCGATCCCACCCGCGGGGTGCTGCTGCTGACCATCCTCGGGGTGACGTCGGGCCTGGGCTTCGCGCTTTTCGCCTGGCGGGCGCCGGCCATGGCCCGGGGCGGTCTGTTCGCCCCCATCAGCCGCGAGAGCGCTCTGGTGCTCAACAACATCCTGCTGGCGGCGGCCACCGCCACGGTCCTGCTGGGCACCCTCTACCCCCTGATCCGTGAGGCCATCGCCGGCGAGGCGATCTCGGTGGGGCCGCCCTATTTCAACCTGACCTTCACGCCGCTGATGTTCATCCTGCTGCTGCTGGTCCCTGCCGGCCCGCTGCTGGCCTGGAAACGGGCCGACGCCGGCGCGGTGGCCCAGCGCCTGTGGCTGGCGGCGGTCCTGGCGGGCCTTGTCGGCGCGGTGACCCTGGCGCTCGCCGCGCCGCGCAGCCTGTTCGGCGCCGCGGGCCTGACGCTCGGCGCCTGGCTGATCCTGGGATCCCTGGTCGAGGTGGCCGAGCGCATCCGGCTGTTCCGGGCGCCGGGATCTGAAGCCTTGCGCCGGCTGCGCGGCCTGCCGCGGGGGGCCTGGGGCATGACGCTGGCCCATGCGGGCCTGGGCGTCTTCGTCCTGGGCGCCGTTTTCGAGACCACCTGGAAGGCCGAGACCGCCGAGGTGCTGTCCCTGGGCCAACGGCTGGAGGTCGGCGGCTATGTCCTGACCCTGGAGGACGTGGCGCCGGTCCAGGGGCCCAACTATGAGGCCGATCGCGGCGTGCTGCGAGCCTTGGCGCCCAACGGGCCCCTGGCCTGTACGGCGACGCCCGAACGCCGCCTCTACACCACCGGCGGCCAGACGACCTCGGAGGTCGCCATCTGCACCCGCGGCCTCAGCCATCTCTATGTGGTGTTGGGCGAACGCCGACAGGGCCTGGACGGCCAGCCGGCCTGGCTGATCTCCGGCTATTGGAACCCCTGGGCGCTGCTGATCTTTCTCGGACCGGGCCTGATGGCGCTCGGCGGGGTGGTGTCCCTGTCCGACCGCCGCCTGCGCCTGGCGGCCGGCAAGAGCGCCACGCCGGCCAAGCCCGTACAAGATCCAGAGCCGGCGCCGGCCGAAGCGCCGGTGGGGAGCCAGGCATGAAGGCGCTGGCCCGCCTGCTGGCCGCCGCCTGCGCCGTTCTGTGCATGGCGGCGGCTTCGGATCCGTCCGAACGGCTGGCCGATCCGGTGCAGGAGGCCCGCGCCCGGACCCTGTTCAAGGAGGTCCGCTGCCTCGTCTGCCAGAACGAGTCGATCGATGATTCGCACGCCGAGTTGGCCGCCGATCTGCGGGCTGTCGTGCGCCAGGAGGTGGCCGAGGGGCGGAGCGACGCCGAGGTCCGCCGCTTTCTCACCGACCGCTACGGGGAATATGTGCTGCTCAAGCCGCAGTTCACTTGGGCCAATGCGGCGCTGTGGTTCGCGCCCCTGCTGATCGTGCTGGCCGGGGCCGCGCTCTTGGCCGGGCGTTGGCGCAACCGACCGGCTGAGGGCGAGTTGAGCCAGGCGGAGACCGACGCCCTGGCGCGACTGGCCAAGGACGACGGTCAAGTTTAGGCCTTATGGGCGCCCTCAAGCGGCGCCAAGCCTGACCTAAAGTTAAGTTGAGCGCGGTTGCGCTCTGGTGCATCGAACCTAGCTAGAGGACGGCGGGCATGTGCTATGACCCCAGGAGCCCGCAAGGAATTGAACGCCTATGACCTCTAAGAAGACCGGATATCTTCTCGGCGCCGTGGCCGGCGTCGCCGTGGCCGCCGGCGCCCTGGCCGCCACCGACATGCGCCTGCCGATGGCCGAGCGGTCATCGCCGAACATGCCGCTCATCCGCACCTCGACGGCCCCGGTCTTCGCCCCGCCTCCGGGCGCGCCCCTGTCCTTCGCCGATATCTTCGAACAGGTCTCGCCGGCGGTGGTGTCGGTGAACGTCACCTCGCGGGCCAGCACCAGCGCCCTGCGCCAGATCCCGGGCTTTGAGGGCCTGCCCTTCGGCATCATCCCCCGCGGGCCTGGCGGCTCTGGCGAAGGCGAAGGCGAGGAGGAGCCGCAAGGCCCGACTCGCATCTCGGCCGGCTCTGGCTTCTTCATCTCGGCCGACGGCTACATCGTCACCAACAACCACGTCGTGGAGAACGCCCAGGAGATCAAGGTCGTCCTGAGGGATGAGCGCGAACTGGTCGCCGAGATCGTCGGTCGCGACGAAGCCACCGACCTGGCGGTGCTCAAGGTCAAGGGCGCCAACTTCCCCTATGTGAGTTTCGAGAACGACGCCGAGCCGCGGGTCGGCGACTGGGTCATCGCCGTGGGCAATCCCTTCGGCCTCACCGCCACGGCCACCTCGGGCATCGTCTCGGCCTATGGCCGTGACATCGGCGAGACCTTTGTCGACTTCATCCAGATCGACGCGCCGATCAACCAGGGCAATTCCGGCGGCCCGACCTTCGACATCTATGGTCGGGTGATCGGGGTGAACACCGCCATCTTCTCGCCGTCCGGCGGTTCGGTGGGCATCGGCTTCGCCATTCCGGCGGCGACGGCCGACACCATCACCAAGCAGCTGATCGCCAGGGGCAGCGTGACCCGCGGCTATATCGGCGCGACCATCCAGAACTACACTCGCGAGATGGCCGTGGCCCAGGGCCTGGGCGACCAGCGGGGGGCCATCGTCTCTGACACCGTGCCTGGCGGGCCGTCGGCGCGCGCAGGGCTTCAGGCGGGCGACGTGGTCATTTCGGTCAACGGCGTGGCGGTGACGACCTCGTCGGAACTGACTCGCGAAGTGGCCAAGGCGACGGCCGGCGACACCCTGCGGCTGGAGATCATCCGGGGCGGCGACCGCCGCACCATCCAGGTGCGCTCGGGCGTGCGTCCCAATGAGAGCGAACTGGCGGCCAATGACAACAGTGGCGGCGCGCCCGGCCCCCGCGGCCAGAGCCCCGCTCAGCCGACCTATCCCGAAGTGCTGGGCATGAGCCTGGCCCCCATCGACGAGGCGACGCGCCGGACCTTCAGCATTCCGACCGGTGTCCGCGGCGTGGTGGTGGCGGCCCTGACGCCGAATTCCGACGCCGCCCGCAAGGGTCTGCGCCGGGGGGACGTGATCGTGCGAGCCAACAACCGCGCAGTGACTGCGGCGGGCGATCTGTCCGCCGAGGTTGAGGCCGCACGGACCGCTGGACGTCCCAGCGTGCTGATCGGGGTCAGCCGCGACGGTCGCACCCTCTTCCTTCCCTTGGATATCGGGAGCTAGATTCCCGAATCGTTCAGGGGGGCAGGGCCATGCGGATACTGATTGTCGAGGATGACCTGGAGGCCGCCGCCGTCATGGCGCGCGGCCTGACCGAAAGTGGTCACGCCTGCGTCTCGGCGCCCGACGGCGTCGAGGGCCTCGACCAGGCCCGGGCCGGTGAGTTCGACGTGATGATCGTCGATCGCATGATGCCCCGGATGGACGGGGTCACCCTCGTGGAAACCCTGCGGCGGGAAGGCGACCAGACGCCGGTCCTGTTCCTGTCGGCTCTGGGCGAGATCAACGACCGGGTCGACGGCCTGAAGGCCGGCGGCGACGACTATCTGGTCAAGCCCTACGCCTTCGCCGAACTGATCGCCCGGGTCGAGGCCCTGGCGCGGCGGCGCGAGACCGGGTCGGTCCAGACCCTGCTGCGGGTCGGCGATCTCGAGATGGACCTGATCGGCCGGACTGTGCATCGACAGGGCCAGGAGATCGATCTCCAGCCCCGGGAGTTCCAGCTTCTGGAATTCATGATGCGCCATGCGGGCCAAGCGGTGACCCGGACCATGCTGCTGGAAAAGGTCTGGGAGTATCACTTCGACCCGCAGACCAATGTGATCGACGTGCACATCTCCCGCCTCCGGTCGAAGATCGACAAGGGCTTTGACCGGCCCATGCTGCAGACGGTGCGCGGGGCGGGCTACCGGCTCGACGCTTAAGGGGCGGCTACGCCATGCGCCTGCCGCGCATCTTCCGCACCACGCCCTTCCGGCTGACGCTGTTGTTCCTGGCCCTGTTCGCGGCCTCGGCCAGCGCCTTCCTGGCCTATATCTATGTGGCGACGGCGGGCGAGGCGACGCGGCGGGTCGACCAGCTGATCACCCGTGAGATGCGCACCCTGCAGAGCGCCTATGGCCGGGCCGGAACCGACGCCCTCAACCAGGCGCTGATCGAGCGGGCGGCCAGCGAGCGGCCCTATCTCTACCTGCTGATGCGTCCCGACGGGACGAGCATCTCCGGCTCCATCGAGGAGTCGCCCCTCGAAGACTTCAACGGCAATCCCACCTGGACCAGTTTTCGGGTCACGGAATTCGACGTCCAGGGCCGCGAGGTCAACCGTCCCGCCCGCGGCCTGCAGGAGCGGCTGGCGGGGGGAGAAATCCTGTTCGTCGGGGCCGACGTGGCCGAGGACGAGGCCTATGTGGTCAAGATCGTCCGGGCCCTGTGGGGGGCCGGGGCCCTGGTCATCGTCCTGGGCCTGGCCGGCGGCGTGGTGGTCAGCCGTAATGTCAGCCGCTCCATGATCGGCCTCAACACCGTGGTGGACGCCGTGCGCAACGGCGATCTCAGCGCCCGGGCGCCGGTGCGCGGAACCCGCGACGAACTCGACGAGCTGGCCGTCGGCCTCAACGAGATGCTGGACCGCCTGGAGCGCTCCATGGCCGGCCACAAGCACGCCGGCGACGCCATCGCCCATGACCTCCGCTCGCCGCTGACCCGGCTTCGCGCCCGGCTGGAGGCGGCCTATCTCGATCTGGAAGCCGGCCGCGGTGACCCTGAGGCCGCCTTCGCCCAGGCGATCGAGGACACCGACGGGGTCCTGAAGACCTTCGGCGCGGTCCTGGCCATCGCCCGCCTGCAGGCGGCCGGCACGGCGCCCGATCCGGTCCTGTTCGATCCCGCCGATCTGGCCGCCGATATCTGCGAACTCTACGAGCCGCTCTGCGAGGACCACGGGCTGGACTTCAAGGCCGAGCGGGTGCGGGGGCTCTCCATCCGCGCCAACCGGGAATTCATGGCCCAGGCCCTGGCCAACCTGATGGACAACGCCATCAAGTACACGCCGCCAGGGGGCGCGATCATGCTGCGGGTCCGCCGCCGCTCTTCCGGCGAGGTGGAGTTCTCGGTGACCGACACGGGGCCGGGCGTGCCCGAAGAGGACCGCGGCCGGGTGGTCGAGCGTTTCGTGCGCCTGGAGAACAGCCGCAACCAGCCTGGCGCGGGCCTCGGCCTGTCCCTGGTGGTCGCCGTCGCCGAGGCCCATGGCGGGCGGGTGGAGCTGTCGGAGGGGCCGGGCCGGGTCGGCGAGATCGGCCCGGGTCTGCGCGTCGCCGTGATCCTGCCGCACGCGGCTTGAGACGGCCTGGAGCGGGGGCGTTTGCCAGAAGCCGGTCGGCCCGGCCACACTGACCCCATGACCCCGCTCGCTGACTCGCTTCGCCCCTGCGGCCCGGTGGCCGATCCCAAGGCCGCCGAGCGCACCTACGAAATGCTGTCCCAGGCCGCGGCCAAGGGGGACTGTATGGCGCGTCTCGACGCCGCCTGGCCCGCCCTAGCCCCTGTCTTCGGCGCCTCGCCCTATCTGTCAGGCCTCGCGCGTCGGCGGCCGGCGATGCTGGGTGAGCTGCTGGCGGTCGATCCCGACGAACGCTTCGCTGATCTCCTGACGCGCACGGCGGCGGCGGGAGCCCTGGACAGCGCCGAGGCCGGCGCAGAGCTGCGCCGCTTGAAGGCCGAGACCCATCTGCTGACGGCGCTCGCCGACCTTGGCGGGGTCTGGAACCTGGACGCGGTCACCGGCGCCCTGACCCGTTTCGCCGACGCCGCCTTGGGCGCAGCGCTGCAAGCGGTCGCCCAGGCCGAGGTGGCCGCCGGCCGGCTGCGGGCGGTGGGGACGGGGCCTGCCGGCCCCGTGCCGGGCTGGTTCTGCCTGGCCATGGGCAAGCAGGGGGCGTTCGAGCTCAACTATTCCAGCGATATCGACATCTCGGTCTTCTACGATCCCGAGGCCCTGCCTGTGGCCGAAGGGGTGGAGCCGCGGGCCTTCGCCGTCCGCCTGACCCAAGGTCTGGCCGCCCTGATGCAGGACCGCACCGACGAGGGCTATGTCTTTCGGGTGGACCTGCGCCTGCGGCCCGACCCGTCGTCGACGCCGCCAGCCGTGACCCTTGCGGCGGCCTTCGAATATTATGAGACCGTCGGCCAGAACTGGGAGCGGGCGGCCTTCATCAAGGCCCGGCCCTGCGCCGGCGACGTGCCCCGGGCGGCAGCCTTCCTGGAGGAGCTATCGCCCTTCATATGGCGGAAGAACCTCGACTTCGCCGCCATCGCCGACATCCACTCCATCAAGCGCCAGATCCACGTCCACAAGGTGGATGACCGGCTGACGGCCAAGGGCGCCGACCTCAAGCTCGGCCGCGGCGGCATCCGCGAGATCGAATTCTACGTCCAGACCCAGCAACTGATCCTCGGCGGCCGCCATCCCGAGCTCCGGGGGCGGCGCACCCTGGACACCCTGGCCGCCCTCACCGAGGCCGGCCATGTGGAGCCTGCCACGGCCGCCGAGTTGAACGCCGCCTATGATGTCCTGCGCGCCGTCGAGCATCGCGTCCAGATGATCGCCGACGAGCAGACCCACCGCCTGCCCGAGGCCGATGGCGAGCGGGCGCGGGTGGCGGCCCTGTTCGGCCACGACAAGGTCAAAGCCTTCGACGCCGCCATCACCGAGGTGCTGAAGACCGTCAACCGCCGCTATGGCGAGCTCTTCCCCGACGAGGAGCCCCTGTCCTCAAGCTTCGGCAGCCTGATCTTCACCGGCGTCGATGACGACCCCGCCACCCTGAAGACCCTGGCGCGCATGGGCTTCGACAATCCGCAGCAGGTGTCCCAGACCATTCGCGCCTGGCACCATGGACGGATTCCCGCCACCCGCACCGAGCGGGGCCGGGAGCTGTTCACCCGCCTGGCGCCGCGCCTGCTGGAGGCGGCCAACGCCACCGGCGCCCCCAACGCGGCCTTCAACCGGTTCAGCGACTTCTTCGCCAGCCTGTCGTCGGGGGTGCAGATCCAGTCCCTGTTCCTGGCCAATCCGAAGCTGTTCGAGCTGCTGGTCCAGGTCCTGGCCTTTGCGCCCAAGCTGGCGGCGACGCTGGCCCGTAGGCCCGCCGCCATCGACGCCCTGATCGACGGGGACTTCTTCGCCGAGATCGATCCGGCCGAGGACGAGACCGTGATGGCCATGGCGCTCTCCCGAGCCGAGGGGTTCGAAGAGGTGATGGACGCCGTGCGCCGCATCCACCGCGAGCAGGCCTTCCGCCTGGGGGTCCAGGTGATGAGCGGCGTGGCCAGCGCCGAGCAGGTGGGCCGGGGCTTCGCCGACCTCGCCTATCTCTGCATCCGCACCCTGGCGCCGGCCGCCCTGGCTGAGGCCGAGCGGATCGGCGGCGCCTTTCCGGGCCAGGTGGCCGTGGTGGCGCTCGGCAAGTGCGGCTCGCGGGAGATGACGGCCTCGTCGGATCTCGACCTGATGACTCTCTACCGGGCCGACGATCCCCGCGCCATGTCGAGCCTGAAGAACTGGGGCGCCGAAACCTTCTATGGCCGCTTCACCCAGCGGCTGATCGCGGCCCTGTCCCTGCCCACAGCCGAGGGCGGCCTCTATGAGGTGGACATGCAGCTGCGGCCCTCGGGCACGCAGGGGCCCGTGGCGGTCAGCCAGTCGGCCTTTGAGGCCTATTACGCGGGCGAGGCCGAAACCTGGGAGTTCCTGGCGCTCACCCGGGCCCGCGTGGTCTGGGCCAGCACGCCGGCCTTCGCCGAGACCGCCGAGGGCCTGATCGAGGCGGCCCTGCGGCGGCCGAGGGACCGCGCCCGCCTGGCCAAGGATGTGTGGTCCATGCGCGCCCTGATGGAGGCCGAACGCCCGGCCAAGGACTTCTGGGACATGAAGCTCTCCCGCGGCGGCCTGGTGGACGTGGAGTTCGCCGCCCAGTTCCTGCAACTGGCCCATGCGGCGGACGGCGGCCCCCTTCGCCAGCATACGGCGCGCGCCCTCGAGGCTTTCCGGGACGCGGGCCTGGAGGCCGCGGGGCCTCTGCAGCAGCTCGAGGACGCCTGGCGCCTGCAGCAGAATCTCAGCCAGCTGATCAAGCTCGCCCTGGAGGATGACGCCGACCCCGCCCTGGAGCCCACGGCCTTCCGCCGCCTGCTGGCCCGGGCGGCCGGGGAGGAGGACTTCAAGAAGGTGCGGCCGCGCCTGGAGGCGGCGCGAAAGGCGGCCCGGGCGGCCTTTGAGAAACTGGCGCCGCGATGAGCGACGGAAACCGGCGCCTGGCGCCGTTAAACCCCTCGAACACCCTGCGAGAGGACTTCGCCCATGGCCTGCACATCCGATGGACGACCGTGACCTCCGCGTCATTTCCCGCCTCGGCGCGGGCGAGGTGAGGATTGGCCGCAGCGCCCGATCCGGACGAGGAACTGCTGTCCCGCGTGGCCCGGGGGGACCCGGCCGCCGTGCGCGCGCTGATGGCGCGCAAGCTCTCGCGGATCAACGGCCTTGCGGTGCGGATGCTGGGGGACGCGACCGAGGCCGAGGATGTGACTCAGGAGGTCTTCGTGCGCGCCTGGCGTCAGGCCGAGCATTGGAAGCCCGGCGTGGCGAAGTTCGACACCTGGCTGCACCGGGTGGCGCTCAACCTCTGCTACGATCGGCTGCGGCGACGGCGGGAGATCCCCACCGAGGCGCCGCCCGAACAGATCGACGAGGGGCCGGCGCCCGATCGCAATCTGGAGGCCGCCGATGTGGGCGGCCGGGTGGCCGCAGCCATGGCCAGGCTGCCCGACCGGCAGCGGGAGGCCATCGTGCTCTGCCACTATCAGGAGCTGGGCAATATCGAGGCCGCCGCCCTGATGGGCGTCAGCGTCGAGGCGCTGGAAAGTCTGCTGTCCCGAGGCCGTCGCGCCCTGCGCGCAGGCCTGGCGGACATGCGTTGAGGGGGCGAGAATGAAGGAGGGACCCGTCATGAACCTGGAAAGGTTCGCCGCGCTCGCCGAGGCCTATGGCGGCGATGTCGCCCGTTGGCCCCTGGCCGAGCGGGAGGCCGCCACCCTGCTGATGGCGGCCAGACCCGAGGCCACGGCGCCCGTGCTGTCCGCCCAGAGCGATCTCGACTGGGCGCTGGACGCCTGGCGCGCCCCAGCGGCGAGTTCGGCCCTGCAGGCCGCCATCCTGGCGAGCGCGCCTGTGACGCGTCGCGCCCCGGCCTGGCGGAGCTGGATATGGGGCACGGGTCTGGGCGCTGGCCTCATGGCCGCGGGCGCTGCGGGCGTCATGGCCGGCGTCGTCGCGTCGTCCGCCATCGCGCCGACCTCGGTGGAATTCGATGTGATCACCGCAGCTGTCAGCGCGTCTGACACCCTCGACGCCGAAGTGGTGGGTGACGTCTGATGTCGCAACGCCATCTGACCATCGCCCTGTTCGTCTCCCTGGCGGTGAACCTGTTCGCCATCGGCGCCGTGGTGGGCGGCCTGGTGATCGGGACCCGCATGGCGCAGGGGCGTGAAAGCGCCATGCGTCCGGGACCGCCCGCCTTCTTCCAGGCCGCGGCGGCGCTGTCGCCGGAGCGGCAGGAGGCCTATCGCCAGACGATCCGCGGCGAGGCCGGCCAGGTGCGCCGCAAGCTCATGCAGGCTGGCCAGACGCGCCGGGAGGCCTGGAGCGGTCTGGGGGAGGAGCCCTTCGACCCCGCGGCCGTGCGCCGGGACCTGGCCCGCGCCCAGGCCATCGAGGCCGAGGCCCGCAGCGCGGTCGAAGGTCGCGTGGTGGATTTCGCCGGCGAACTGAGCCTTCAGGAACGCCAGGCCTTCGCCGAAGCCCTGGCCCGTCCGCCGTCCCGCGACCGACGCCGGGGCCATGACGGCCGCGGCGACGAGCGTCGACCTGGGCCGCCCGAAGAGGCGGATCCCGCGCTCTAGTATCCAAGTTTGAGCGCGTTTCGACGTCGAGCCGGGACGCCAATCTTACGGATGGCAGCCTAGACGACCGCGCCGAAAAGGCTGCCGATCATGGCGGTGATGGCCATGGCCAGCGCGCCCCAGAATGTCACCCGCGCCGTCGGTTTCCATGGTTCGGCCCCGCCCGCCCGCGCGGCGATCGCGCCCAGGAGGGCGAGAAAGGCCAGGGAGGCGCCCGACACGATGGCAACCATCGCCCCGAGGGGAGTGATTGTGACCGCGGCGAGCGGGAGGGCTGCGCCGACGGCGAAGGTCGCCGCCGAGGTGAGCGCTGCTTGAATGGGGCGGGCCGCACTGTGTTCCGAGAGGCCCAGTTCATCACGCGCATGGGCCGCCAGCGCGTCCCCGGCGTTCAGATGCGCTGCAACCTGGCGCGCCAGCTCAACGGGAAGCCCGCGCCCAATATAGATGTCTGTGAGTTCCGCCAATTCCTGTTCAGGCTGTGTCGCCAATTCGCGTCGCTCACGCGCCAGGTCAGCCGCTTCACTATCGGCCTGGGAGCTCACGGAAACATACTCCCCGGCCGCCATCGACATCGCGCCGGCGACCAGCCCGGCCATCCCCGTAAGCAGTATATCTCCGCGAGCGGCGCCTGCTGCGGCTACGCCGACGATCAGGCTTGCCGTCGATACGATGCCGTCATTGGCGCCTAGCACCGCGGCTCGGAGCCAACTGGTGCGTGCAACGGCGTGGTTTTCGGCGTGAGTTTCCAGGCGTGCCATCCGGTCTACAGAGTCCGCCTGTTTGGTCTGGGACGCTTTGACCTAAGACACATCATCCCAGAATTTCGGCTCGACGCGGCGTCCTGTGCGTAGCCCTCTCGACGGCTAGGCCGCGGTCCCGGTGCGCCGAACCGGCGTCTCGGCCTTGAGGATCTGGCGCACGGGGAGGGAGAAGCCCACCGTCGTGCCTTCGCCGGGGGCGCTGCGGATATCCAGCGATCCCCCATGCATCTCCACCAGAGACTTGGTAAGGGCCAGGCCCAGGCCCGTGCCCTGCTGGGTCTTGGAATGCTGGCTTTCGATCTGTTCGAAGGGCTTGGCCAGGCGGGCCAGGTCGTCCGGGGCGATGCCGATGCCCGTGTCCTTGACGCTGATGCGGACCCGTTCCCCCGTCGGGTCGGGCCGGGCGTCAGCGCGCACCGTGATGCGGCCGCCCCGCGGCGTGAATTTGATGGCGTTGGAGAGCAGGTTGAGCAGCACCTGCTTGACCGCCCGGTAGTCGGCCTCGACCTCGGGCAGGTCGCGGGGGAATTCCAGGTCGACGGCGAGCCCCGCGCTTTCGGCGCGGTTGCGGACCAGGCGGGCGGCGTCCTCGACCACATCCTCGAGCGTCAGGGGCTCGAACTTCAGGTTCATCTTGCCGGCCTCGATCTTCGACATGTCGAGGATGTCGTTGATCAGCGCCAGCAGGTGCTGGCCCGAGGACAGGATGTCGCCGCAGTATTCCTTGTAGCGCGGGTCGCCCAGGGGGCCGAACATCTCGCCGACCATGATCTCGGAGAAGCCGTTGATGGCGTTCAGCGGGGTGCGCAGCTCGTGGCTCATATTGGCGAGGAATTCGCTCTTGGCCCTGTTGGCCCCCTCGGCGCGGACCTTCTCGGCCTCGTACTTGCGGGCCAGTTCCGACAGCTGCTCCTGGCTGCGCTCCAGGCTGACGACCACCTTCTGCAGGGCCTCTTCGTTCAGCCGGCGGGCCTCTTCCTGGGTCTTGATGGCGGTGATGTCGGCTGCGGTCATCACCAGGCCGCCCTCGGCCGTGCGCCGCTCGGAGATCTGGATCCACCGGCCGTCGTTCAGCTCGGCCTCGCGCACGCCGCGCTGGCCGTCGGCGGCGGGCTGCTCCTGGCGGATGGCGAGCTGGGCGAAACGGTTCACCTGGTCGCGGGCGGCGCCGGGCTTGAGCAGACGGGCCTCCAGGGAGAAGACGCTGCGATAGTTGCGGTTGCACATCAGCAGGCGGCCGTGGCGGTCCCAAAGGACGAAGGCCTCGGACACGCTCTCGATGGCGTCCCGCAGGCGGTTCTCGGCCGCCTGGGCCCGGGCCTGGGCCATGCGCTCTTCGGTGACGTCGAGGGCCACCCCGATGATCCGGGCGAAGCCCCCTTCGTCCGAGCGGCCGAAAGCCTGGCCGCGGGCGTCCACCCAGAGGGGGCGCTCGCCAGGCGCGCCGGGGACCCGGAAGGAGACGTCGAAGGCGCCATAGAGGGCGGCGGTGGACAGGGCCTGGCGGACGCGCTCGCGGTGATCTGGCGAGACCCGCTCCAGCACCTCCTGGCCGCCCACCACGCCCCCGCCGCCCCAGCCGAGCATGCCGCCGGTGACGTCGGAGAGGAACACCTCGTCGGTGACCAGGTCCCATTCCCAGATGCCGCAGCGGGCGGCCTCGACGGCCATCCGGAAGCGCTGCTCGCTGTCATAGAAGGCCTGTTGGGCGTCCTCGACCTTCCGGCTCTGGTTGAACAGCAGGAGGCCGAGCATGAAGGCCACGCCCAGGGGGATCAGCACCCAGCCGAGCTGCTCCTGGGCGGACAGCAATTCCGTGGGATCGGCGTCGGCGCCAGCGATCGCCAGAAGGGTCCCACCGAGCGCCGGCTGGCCGGCGATCTGCAGGTTCGAACCGTCCGGCGCCTTGGCCCGCGCCAGCCGCCCGACGCGAAGCGCGCCCGGGGTTACGCCAAAGCCGGTCAGCAGGCTGTCGGCCTGGGCGACGCCGCCGCCGCCGACCGCGTTCAGCACCAGCCCCTTGTCCGAGACAATGGCTGCGAGCGACTGGCCCGCAAGATGACCGCTAAGGCGCGAAGGGTCGCTTGCGATCAGGATCCAGCGGCGCCCCAGGGGCGTGGCCGCGGCTGTGGCGCCCACCAGGACAGGACTGTCGCCGCCACCGACTCCGAACCATATGGCCTGGCGGGCCTCGTCGGCCTGGGCGGCGAGTTCAGGCCAGTCGGCGCCCGAGGCGGCGCCGGTCAGGGCCAGCACCTCGGTCGCGTCCATCACGGCGACGGCGGCGCCCGCGCCCGCGGTGACGCGCAGCGCCGTCTCGGCCGCCGCCAGGGGGGAGTCAGGCCGGGCTTCGAGGGCCTCTCGCGCCGCCAGGAGTCCGCCCTGGAGCCCGGCGGCCTCGGCGTCCAGACGGGCGGCCAGGGCCTGGGCCCGGCTGGGGAGCACGACGCCCAGCTGGCTGACGCTGGTAGGTTCGCTTTCAATGCGGGCGACGGCGAAGGCTGTATAGACCGCCATCAGCAGCAGGGTGGTGAGGATCGCCACCCGCGCAAAGGCGAAGGTCGGCGGCGGCCGGGACCCCGGGGTCACATCCCCGCCGCGGCGCCGGCCCTGTGTCCGAGCCGCGCTCTTGCGTCCGCGTCCGGCCAAGCCCGCCGCTCCTTGCCCTCAAGAAATCGAGTCACCCCGCGAAGCAGAGTCTAGGCGCGCGGACTCATCACGTCACGAGTCATACCGTCGCGCTTGTGGGCGGATCGTCTCCAGCCCGCCTGATCGCCGGCGGGGGCCGGCGATCAGGCGCCATTTTCAGTCTTCGGCCAGGGCGCGGGAGGCCAGTTCGTAGACGTTTTTGGACAGGCCGGACTGCCCTACGATGCGCTCCAGCTGGCCGCGCATCAGGGCGCCCAGTTCGGGTCGATAGCGCCGCCAACCGCCCAGGGGCTCCAACAGGCGGGCCGCCGTCATGGGGTTGTAGCCATCGACCATGAGGATCTGGTCGGCCAGGAACTGGTAGCCGGCCCCGCTGGGATCGTGGAATTGGGCCGGGTTGCCGGCGGCGAAGGTCCCGACCAGCGCCCGCAGGCGGTTGGGGTTCTTGGCGTCAAAGGCCGGGTGGGCGGTCAGGCCCAGGACGCGGCCCAGGGCGCCCTCGTCGGGGGCCCGGGCCTGCAGGGCGAACCACTTGTCGATGACCAGGGGCTCGCCCTTCCAGCGTTCATAGAAGTCGGCCAGGGCCTTTTCGAACGGCTCGCCGCCGATCTGCATCAGGGCCGAGAGCCCGCCCATGGCGTCGGTCATATTGCCGGCCGCCTCATAGTGGCCAAAGGCCCGCTCGGCGTTCTCGGCATGCGGGTCGGTGGCCAGAATCTCCAGGGCCATGTTGCGCAGCGCCCGGCGACCGGCGCCGGCGGCGTCAGGGGAGAATTCGCCCAGGTCCTGCAAGCCGGTGTGCAGGCGGCCCAACTCCTCGGCCAGATGCACGGCCAGACGGGCGCGCAGGGCGTTGCGGGCCAGATGGATGGCGGTCGGATCGGCCGGCTGCTGGGCCAGGGCCATTTCGGATTCGCTGGGCAGGGCCAGCAGCAGGGCCTTGAAGGCCGGGTCGGAAGCCTGGTCGGACAGGGCCCGACCGACGGCCTCGGCATAGCGCTCCTCGCCCACTTCGTCAGGCGTCCCGGCGCTGCGGGCCAGCATCAGGTCGCGGGCCAGATCCTGGCCGGCCTCCCAGCGGTTGAACAGGTCCGGATCGGCGGCCAGCTGGACATAGCGGTCCTTGGCTGCGGCGTCGGTGGTCAGGACTACGGGCGCCGAGAAGCCGCGCAGGGCCGACAGCACGGGCTCACGATCGACGCCGGTCAGGGTGACGCTGGTCCTGGCCGCGTCCAGGACGATGACAGTCTCGTCCGTCGCCTGGCCATCGCGCTCGAAGGCCAGCGTGCGGCCCTCGCCGTCGAGCAGGCCAAGACGCACCGGAATGGGCAGGGGCTTCTTGCTGGCCTGGCCAGGGGTCGGCGGGGTCTTCTGGGTCAGGTCCAGGGTCAGGGTCTGGGCTGTGGCGTCATAGGTGCGGCGGATGTCCAGGCGGGGCGTGCCGGCCTGCTCGTACCAGCCGAAGAAGTCCGACAGGTCCTGGCCCGAGGCCTCGGCGAAACATTCGATGAAGGCCTCCACCGTGGTGGCGTGGCCGTCCCAGCGGTCGAAATAGAGGTCCATGCCCTTTCGGAAGGCCTCGGCCCCAATCAGGGTCTTGAGCATGCCGATGACCTCGGAGCCCTTTTCGTAGATGGTCGCGGTATAGAAGTTGTCGATCTTCAGATAGCTCGACGGCCGCACCGGGTGGGCCAGGGGGCCCTGGTCCTCGGAGAACTGGCGGGCGCGCAGGGCCTTGACGTCCTTGATCCGCTGGACGGCGGCGCCGCGCATGTCAGCCGAGAAGCTCTGGTCGCGGAAGACGGTCAGGCCTTCCTTCAGGCACAGCTGGAACCAGTCGCGGCAGGTGATGCGGTCGCCGGTCCAGTTGTGGAAATATTCGTGGGCGACGACGCTCTCGATCCGCTCATAGTCGAAGTCGGTGGCGGTCGCCTGGTCGGCCAGCAGGAGTGAGGAGTTGAAGATGTTCAGCCCCTTGTTCTCCATGGCTCCGAAGTTGAAGTCGCGCACGGCGACGATCATGAAGAGGTCGAGGTCGTATTCGCGGCCAAACGCCTCTTCGTCCCATTTCATCGAGCGCTTCAGGGCGTCCATGGCGTAGACGGCGCGGTCGGCCATGCCCGGATCCACATAGATGCGCAGATCCACCTTGCGGCCGCTCATGGTGACGAGGCTGTCCTCCAGCACGTCCAGCTCGCCGGCCACCAGGGCGAAGAGATAGCAGGGCTTGGGGAAGGGGTCGTTCCAGACGGCGTAGTGTCGGCCGTCGGCCGTCTGGCCGGATTCCATCAGGTTGCCGTTGGACAGCAGCCGCTGGAAGGCCTTGTCGGCGGTCATCCGCACGGTGAACTTCGACAGCACGTCGGGGCGGTCGGGATACCAGGTGATCTTGCGGAAGCCCTCGGCCTCGCACTGGGTGCAGAACCGGCCACCGGACATGTAGAGGCCATCCAGCGAGGTGTTGGCGGCCGGATCGATCTCGACCTCGGTCTCCAGGACGAAGGCGTCGGGGACCTGGGGGATGGTCAGATACTCGGCGTCGATGACCCGGTCGGCCTCGGCCAGGACGCGGCCGTCGATGGCCACCGAGATCGGGGTCAGCCGCTCGCCGTGCAGCACCAGGGGCTCGGCGTGGTCGCCGTTGCGGCGCAGGCTGAGCCTGGCCTTCACCCGGGTGGCGCTGGGCTGCAGGTCGAAGTCCAGATGGATCTCGTCCACCAGGAAGGCTGGCGGGCGATAGTCGGACAGGCGGATCGGCTGGGGCGTTTCGGTGCGCATCCCCACGATGTAACCCTGCACGGCTGACCTCGCCAGAGGCGGCGAGGCGCCAGATTGTCATGCGGCGTCTTCTGCAGCCTCCGGCGGCGCCTCGGCGGCGGCGGGGATCTGCTGCAGGAACCGATCGACCTTGCGGGCCTCCTCGGCCAGGCGGCGGATTTCCGGCGGGGCGTCGTCGGGCGCGTCGTCCACCAGGGCGGCCAGGTGGCGGGATATGGACAGCAGCCGCCGGGTGGAGGCGATCAGCCGGGCCTGGAACTCGATCTTCAGGGGGTCGCGGTCGTATTCGGCGCCCGGCACCCGCCAGCCGCCCCAGTCGTTGGCGTCGGTGACCACCACGGGATAGGTGCCGGGATAGGGATGGTGGGCGCAGTCGTCCGGCTGCTGCCACTTGTTGCGGGCCCGCAGGAGCCGCCAGCTGGGCTCGTCGTCGTTGATGAGATCCTGGGTCGACTGCTCGGGGCGCAGCTCGTGGGCGTGGAAGTCGCGGCCCAGACCGACGTCGTAGGTCACCCGGACGGGCTCGTCGAAGCCGCGGGCCCAGACCGGCACGATCTTTTCGATCACCGCCCAGGCGCCGACGCTTTCGACCCAGACCTTTTGATTACGTTGGAAGACAGCCTTGGCCATACGCATCACCACACAGATTTTCGTCCATAAGACCCTGAAATCCTTGACGCGAGGTCAATCTTTCCACGCCCGCTGCGATGCGTATGGTGGGGGTTCAGGGAAACGCAGACGCCGCGAACCGGCGGGATAGACGGGCATGAATTTCGATTTTTCCGACGACCAGAAGTTTCTGAAGGGCGAGGCGCGCAAGTTCCTCGACGCCCAGTGCCCCACCAGTCGGGTGCGGAAGGTCCTCGACGAGGACGCCAAGGCCTATGACGAGGACCTCTGGAAGGCCGTCGTCGGCCAGGGTTGGCTGGGCGCGGCCATCCCCGAGGAATACAACGGCCTGGGCCTGGGCCGCCTGGAGCTGTGCGTGATCGCCGAGGAGCTCGGCCGCGCCGTCGCCCCGATCCCCTTCGCCTCCACCGTCTACTTCCTGGCCGAGGCGATCATGCTGGCCGGCTCGGAGGAACAGAAGGCCTATCTGTTGCCGCGCATCGCGGCCGGCGAGGTGATCGGCGCCATGGCGGTGTCCGAGGGTCCCGGCGTCACCACCGCCTCAACCCTGCAGGCCACGGTCGAGGGCGGCAAGCTCAATGGCGTCAAGCTGCCGGTGACCGATGGCGACATCGCCACCGTCGCCCTGGTGCTGGCCAAGGAGAATGGCCGGCCGGGCCTGTTCATCGCCGACCTCACCGATCCCTCGGTGACCCGGGACTCGCTCAAGACGCTCGATCCCACCCGGGACGCCGCGCGCCTGACCTTCAAGGATGCCCCGGTCAAGCGCCTCGGCGAGGCCGGTCAGGGCCTGGAACTGCTGGAGCAGATCAATGACCGCGCCGCGGTCCTGCTGGCCTTCGAGCAGTGCGGCGGCGCCGACCGCTGCCTGGAGATGGCCAAGGGCTACGCCCTGGAGCGCTACGCCTTCGGCCGGGTGATCGGCTCCTACCAGGCCATCAAGCACAAGCTGGCCGACATCTACGTCAAGAACGAGCTGGCCCGGTCCAACGCCTATTACGGCGCCTGGGCGCTGAACACCGGCGCGCCGGAGCTGCCCGTGGCCGCCAGCGCCGCGCGGATCGCCGGCTCGGAGGCCTACTGGTTCGCGGCCAAGGAAAACATCCAGACCCACGGGGGCATCGGCTTCACCTGGGAGATGGACTGCCATCTGCACTACCGGCGTTCGCGCCAGCTTTCCCTCGTGGCCGGGGCGCCGCGGGTCTGGAAGGAACGGCTGGTCAGCCAGCTCGAACGCCGCAACGCCGCCGCCTGATAGGGATCAAGATCATGGACTTCAAAGACACCCCCGAAGAGGCCGCCTACCGCCAGCAGGTGCGCGAGTGGCTCACCGCCAATGCGCCCAAGAAGCGCGAGGGCGAACCTGATCCCTTGGGCGAATCCGGCGACGGCCTGGCCGCCTCCAAGGCCTGGCAGGCCAAGAAGGCTGCGGCCGGCTATGCCTGCATCACCTGGCCCAAGGAATGGGGCGGGCAGGGCGGCAATCCGATCCAGCAGGTGATCTTCGGCCAGGAAGAATCGGCCTTCCCGACCCCGGGCAATCCGTTTCAGATCGGCCTGGGCATGTGCGTGCCCACCGTCATGACCTTCGCCGACGAGGAGACCAAGAAGCGGTTCGTCGGCCCGGCCATGCGCGGCGAGGAGATCTGGTGCCAGCTGTTCTCCGAACCCTCGGGCGGGTCCGACGTGGCCGGCGCCCGGACGCGGGCCGAGCGCGCGCCGGACGGCTCGGGCGACTGGATCATCAACGGCCAGAAGGTGTGGACCACCGGGGCCCAGTTCTCCGACTTCGGCATCGTCATCTGCCGCACCAATCCGGACGCGCCCAAGCACAAGGGCATGACCATGTTCTGGATCGACATGAAGGATCCGGGCGTGGAGGTGCGGCCGATCCATCAGATGTCGGGGGGCTCGGGCTTCAACGAGGTGTTCTTCACCGATCTGCGGGTCAAGGACAGCCAGCGCCTGGGGGCGGTGGACGATGGCTGGCGGGTCTCGCTGGTCACCCTGATGAACGAACGGCTGGCCGTGGGCGGCTCATCCGGCGCCGGCTGGAGCGCCTTCATGGAGGCGGCCCGGGAGACGCCGGGCCTCGACGGCGGCGCGGCCATCAAGGACCAGGCCCTGCGGGAAAAGCTGGCCGACTGGTACGTCCAGGCCGAGGGCCTGAAGCACACCCGCAACCGGACCATGACGGCCCTGTCCAAGGGCGAGACGCCTGGCCCGGAAAGCTCCATCGGCAAGATCATCTCGGCGGTGCAGATGCAGGAGCTGGCCAATTCGGCCGTCGAGATGCTGGATCAGTACGGGATCATCAACGATCCGGCGCTGGCGCCCCTGCGGGGGGCCTTCCATGCCTCGCTGATGTCGGCGCCGGGCATGCGGATCGCCGGGGGCACCGACGAGATCCTGCGCAACATCATCGCCGAGCGCGTGCTCGGTCTGCCCGGCGATATCCGGGTGGACAAGGACGTGGCCTTCAAGGACCTGCCCACCGGACGCTAGGTCTTAAGCGCTTAAGGCCAGGGGGCGGACCGGCTCCGTCCCCTGGACCATCTCGCCGTAGAGCCGCATCAGGCCCTGGAAGGTGGCGGCCCAGCCGTGGCGCGTCTCGGCCCGGCGTCGCGCGGCGGCGGACACGGCCTCCAGATCGCGGGCGAACAGAGCCTCGATCGCCTCGGCGAGCGCGCGGGGCGTGGTGCTGTCGGCCCGTTGACCCACCTCTTCGTCGATCAGTTCGCCGACCCCGCCCCGACGGGGCCCAACCACCGGCGTCCCCGACGCCAGGGCTTCCAGGACAGCGAGGCCGAAGGGCTCGTTCTCATTGGCGTGCAGAAAGGCGTCGGCGCTGGCCACAAGGCTCGCCAGGGCGTCGGCGTCGGCCTCATAGTCCAGGGAGATCACCCGGTCGGAGGGGCGGGCATCCTTGCCGGCGCCCACCAGCAACAGGCGGTAGGGATCGCCGAGGCGCTCCACGGCGGCGATCATCGCCTCGATGTTCTTTTCCCGCGCCGGCCGGCCGATGAAGATCAACAGCCGGGTGTTTGCGGCGAGGCCCAGGCGCCGCAGCAGGCTTGCCCGGTCGCCGCGCGCCGGGTGGAAGAGCTCGATGTCGACGCCCAGGGCCTGGACCGACGCGTCGCCGACGCCGGCCTCGGCCAGACGCGCGGCCATGTGGCGGCTGGGGGCGATCACCCGGTCGAAGTGTTTGAAGGTCTCGGCCCATTGGCGGGTCGCCGGCGCCCGGGCCCATTCGCCCAGATGGAGGGCGGCCAGGGCCCCGGCGTCGGTATGGCAGAAGCCGACCACCGGACGGCCCAGCGCCTGCCCCGCCTCGATCGCGGCGAGACCGGGGACAAAGACGTCTCCGGCCTCGATGAGGTCCGGCTCGAGCAGGGCGATCATCTCGGCCCATTTGGTCACGCTGGCCGGCATCCGATAGCCGTCGCCGAAGGGCAGTCGGGCGGCGGCGATGGTCACCAGGCCAGGGCCGGCCTGACCGGTTCGGCGGCCCGGCGCGACAATGGTGTGGGCTATGTCAGGCCGGTTCCGGCGGAGCCAGTCCCGCTTGGCCAGCAGGTAGCGTTTCACCCCGCCGGAGCGAGGCGCATACATCATGGTGGCGTCGACCAGATGGAGGCTGTCAGGGCCCTGCCCAAGACGGGGCAGATCAACCCTCGAACTCAGCCGCGCCTGACCGTCTCCGCTCACCGGGTTATGAAACACAGCCACGCCCTTTCGACCCGCCGTCTGTTCCTTGACGGATCAACGGCGCGCGCGGGTTTTTGATCCGCCGCTCTAGCGCCCCGGAGTTGCGACCTCACCATCTTCGGCGGCCCGCACCAGGGTGATGAACTCGGCCCGGTCGCCGTCGATGTCCTGGCCGCGCGCGCCCTGGGCCAGGGTCTCGATGTCGTCCCAGCTGAAGCCGTCGGCCACCCACGGATCGTTCCGCAGCTTCTGGCCGAAGGCGGCCACGGCGATGGCCCAGCGGGTCGCCTCCGGCGCGCCGGCCAGGCTCGAGGTCCGATCGGCGTTGGTGACCGGGCGGCTCATGAGCTGGGAGTCCGATCCGCCGGGCGCCTTGTAGCGGACCTTGAGATAGGCGAGCTCCGCCCCGCCCGCCGCGCCGCGTGCGCGGGGCTGATAGCGTAACGGATCGCTGGAGGGCCGGGCGCCGACCGGGGTGATCTCATAGAGGGCGGTGACCGAAGCGCCCGAGCCGACCTCGCCGGCGTCCACCTGGTCGTTGTTGAAGTCTTCCCGGTTCAGGAGCCGCGTCTCGTAGCCGATGAGCCGGTATTCGGCGACCATGGCGGGGTTGAACTCCACCTGGATCTTCACGTCGTCGGCGATGGGGAACAGGCTGGCCGGCAGATCGTCGCGGAACAGCCGGCGGGCCTCGGCCAGGGTGTCGATATAGGCCGCCGTGCCGTTGCCGTTCTGGGCCAGGCTCTGCATCATCACGTCATTATAGTTGCCGCGGCCAAAGCCGTAGACCGAGAGATAGACGCCGCTCCGGCGCTTTTCGGTGACGAGATCCTTCATCCGTTCGGGATCGGAAACCCCGACGTTGAAGTCCCCGTCCGTCATCAGGATCACGCGGTTGACCGCCTTGGGGTCGAAGTTCTGGGCGGCCAGGTCATAGGCCAGCGCCAGGCCCTGGCCGCCCGCGGTCGAGCCGCCGGCCTCCAGTACGCCCAGGGCGCAGCGCATCATCAGCTTCTGGTTTCCATCGGTGGGCGCCAGGACCGCGCCCGCCGATCCGGCATAGGCGACCATCGAGACCCGATCCTCCGGGCCGAGCTGGTCGATCAGCACGTTCATCGCCTTCTTGGCCAGCGGCAGGCGATCCTCGCTCCACATGGAGCCGGAGGTGTCGATCAGGAAGACGAGGTTGAGCGGCGGCTGAGCGCTGGCCGCCAACTCATAGCCCTGCAGGCCGATGTGCAGGATTTCCCGCTCCGCCGACCAGGGGGAGGGGGCGAGACTCACGCTGGCGGCGAAGGGCGCCCCGCCCGGACGCGGCGCGGCGTAGCCAAAGTCGAAGTAGTTGATCAGCTCCTCGACCCGGACGGCGTCCGAGGGGGGGCGGGCGCCGTCGTTCAGGAACCGGCGGACATTGGCGTAGCTGGCGGTGTCCACGTCGATCGAGAAGGTCGAGACCGGCTCTTCTGCGGTGCGCTTGACCGGGTTGGGCGTGGCGTTGGGATAGCGCTCGGTGTCGCGCTGGGGGAGTTGGCCCGGCGCCGGCATGACGCGCGAGCCTGTGACGACTAGGCTCTCCATGGCTGGAGGCGCCGGCGGGGGCGCTTCTAAGCGGTGCGGGACCGGCGGCACAGGCAGGGGCGGAATGGCCGGTCGGGACCGGAGCCCGCCGGGCGCCGGCGCAGCCATCGGAACCCCAGCCCGCACGCCGTCTCTGCGCGGCGCAAAGCCCAGGGCCGAGCAGGCCTCCGCGGTCGCAACCCCGTCGCGGACGGTCGGCGCAGCGCCGGCCGAGAATGGCGAGAGCGCCACGAGCCCGGTGAGGCCGAACGTAAAAGCGGAGCGTATCGCGTGCGGCGCCATGTCGAGTTCGATCCTTCGGCTCTGGTTTTCTCGACCTGCAGTCTGCGCTCCGTACTAGGGCAAAAGATAGACGAACATCGTTCGTCGAGGGCGGTCCGCAGACGCGCAATCCCTCGCGTCGGAAAACCTCGGTCTCCTGCTGGGGCGAGCTTGACAGTGGGCCGAGAGGTGCGGCTACTTCCGGATAACTATGGTTAACGAGTTCTGAACCAGGGGAGCCAAGGGCATGGTCCAGCACTCGGACCGACCGCTGCGCGAAAGCGTACGCAAAGGTTTGACGCTCGCCCTGCTCGTGGCCCTGGTCCCGCTCATGGGATGCGAGCCGCGAGGCAAGGCGCAGGGATCGCGGAGCGCGGGCCTGGCCTGCCCGCGACCTCAGGCCTTCCTCACCACCCAGGAGTTCAACGCCCAGGAGCAGCAGCTTCGCGCCCTGCGGCAGCAGGCCTTCGGCGGCGATTTTTTCGCCCAGATCGACCTGGCGCGCCGATACGGCGGCCGGGAGGCGGAGGCCCGCAAGACCTATGACCCGGTGGAGGCGGCCGTCTGGTACGAGCTGGCCCTGGCCAATCCCGACGGCTTTGCGCCGATCGTCACCGCCCGGCAGAACCGGCGCCTGGGCGGCGCGCGGCTGGAGGACTGCCGCGAGGCCGAACGCCTTGGGGCCTTCAACGGCCTGGAGCATCTGCTCGGCCGGATGAGCTCGGGCGAACGGCAGGAGGTGCGCGACCGGGTCATCTATGTGCTGTCCACGCAAGGGCCCGAGGGCTTCCGCACCCTGGCGCGGCTGCCCGATGCGGGCTTCGGTCCCTTCGGCGACCCCTACGAGGCCTCGCCGATCGATCCGCGGGACCTGGAGGGCCGCCGCCTGCCGGCTGCGGCGACCCTGTTCACCCGCAACGACATGGATGTCTATCAATTCAACTATCTCGCAGCCCAGAGCGGCGATGTGGCCGGCTTTGTGATGCTCAAGGACTTCGAGCGGTCCTCGCCCGGCCGGGCCGCCCTGGGATCGGACGCCGAGGCCAAGGCCAAGCGCTGGACGCCGCCCTTCGAATTCTACCCGCCCGAGGCGCCGGAATCCGGCGTGCCCCATTCTGATGAGTCCGCGCCGATGGGCGAGGCCGCGGCCCTGGCGCTTTCACGGCTGGACGAGCTGCCCTTCCTGCATGTGGGCCATGCCCTGGCCTTCCTGCAGGTGATCCCCAAGCCGATCCTCACCAAGGCCGAGTTGAGCGCGACCGAGGCCCAGACCTTCCAGGCGATGCTGGGCCGGCCGATGACCGGGCGGCTTTCGCCCCTGGAGGAGGTCCGCGCCATCCAGTACGCCGCGGTCAGCGGTCAGGCCCGCTCGCAGCTCGCCCTGGCGGTGATGTACGCCGAAGGCGTCGGCGTCCCCCGGGACTATGCGCGGGCCTTCCACTGGTTTTCCCAGGCCGACCGGCAGGGCAGCCCCGAGGCCAAGTACGCCATGTCGACCTTCTTCTCCCTGGGAATGGAAGGGGTGGCCGACCAGGATAAGGCGAGCGCCGTGGTCTATCAGATCGACGGGGCGCTGGCCGGCTTCAAACCCTCAGCCCAAAGGCTGCGCGAGCTCCTGGCCCAGGTCTCCCGCGCGCCGCGAACCTGACAAAGGCCATGACGGTGACCGCACAGACCCCTCGACTCCGCCGGACGGCCGCCCAGGCCGGCGCCTTGGCCGCCGCCCTGGGGCTGGCCCTGCTGGCCGGCCCGGCCCAGGCCTATCCCGACGCCAAGGTGGATGCTCAGATCAGGCCCAACTTCGGCGGGTTGATCACGCCGCCGCTGCGCTCGCCCTACCGCCCGGCGCCCTGGAGCAAGCCCAGCCACAAGCCCCAGCGCCCCCATCGGCCACCGCCCCCCGGCCCCTATCCGCTGACAGGCGGCTATCTCAACAGCCTCAGCATCGACTGCGCCGACCCGAGCCTCGGCCCCTATCCTATCTCCGACGCCCTCTGGGCCCTGGCCGACGGCGGGGTGTTGTTCATCCGCGCCCGGGGCGGGGTCTGCCGCGAGACGGTCTATATTGATCGCCCCGTGACCATCATTGGCGAGGGGACGCCGGCCTTCGCCACAGGACCGGGCAGCCAGCCGGCCAGGCTTTCGGCGCCGGCGGGCGCGCCCTGCATCCGCCTGGCGCCGGGCACGCGGGGGGTCGAGATCCGCGACCTGATCATCGAGTCCGATCAGGGCGGCCGCAGCGCCTGTATCGAGGCCGTCGACGCCGAACTGGCCCTGATCGGTAGCTATGTCCGCTACAGCGGCGAGGCCGCCGCCATCTTCGTCTCCGGTGGCCGGCTGATCGCCCGCCAGACGACCATTGAGGCCCGCACCAACGACGCCGCCATCCTGGCCGACACCGCGACCCTGGACTTCAGCCAGGTCCGCATCGCCGCCGACGTCCGCGGCCTGGACATCACGCCGGCGGCCGGCGAGAGCCGCCTGGTCCAGGTGGGGGTGGTGGCCGAGGGCGGCGCCCTGCCGGGCTCCACCGGGATCACCGTGCGCGGCTTGCGCAGCGGCGGCGGCAGGCTGGTGGTGCGCAACGCCTATGTGGGCGGCTGGATCACCGGCCTCTATGTGGACCGCGGCGCGAAGCTGGAGCTGATCCGCAGCCGGGTCCGCGCCCGGCGGGGGATCATCTCCGACTGGGGCGAGGTGGTGGTGCGGGAGTCCGCGGTCTGGGGGGACGAGTACGGTGGCTATTTCGCCGGCGGCGCGCCGGCGATCGAGCACAACCGGTTTGGGGGGCCGCGGGGCGGGCTGGTCTTCGACAGCCAGGCCCGGCCAAACCTGTCGCCCAACTATCTCTATGCGCCGGAGGGCTGTGATCCCTACAGCCAGACCCAGGGCCTCTACTGCCTGCCGCTGGCGGCTGCGCCGCCGCTGGCCTTCGCCCCACCCGAGACCTATGGCCAGCCGGCCTATGGGAGCCAGGCCTATGGCTGGAGCCACGATGGCTATGACCGCGGCTATCAGGCCGATGGCAGCCCGGTCCCCGTCGCCCCGCCCCCGCCGCCCCGCCGCGGCTTCCTGGGGCGGCCCGCCTACTGAGCCGCCATCAGGCCGCTACTGACCCTCGAAGAAGTCCTCCGGCCCCTCGACCTCGATCAGGCGGCCCTTGCGGATCTCGACAAAGCGGGTGGCGGCCGTGCGGGTGAAATGCCGGTCGTGGGAGACGAACAGGCAGGTGGTCTCAGCCTCTTCCAGCTGACTTTCCAGGGCCTCCTGGCCCTCGATGTCCAGGTGGTTGGTGGGCTCGTCCAGCAGGTAGAGATTGGGTTTGGCGAGCTTCAGCCGCAGGAAGATCAGCCGGGCCCGCTCCCCGTGGCTGAGATCGCCGATCGGGCCGCTGACCCGGGCGTGCGAGAAGCCGGCCTTGGCCAGCAGGGCGTTGGTCTGGGTCTTGGTCGCCGCCTCGGCCCCGGCCACATAGTCGAACAGGCTCATCTTCAGCGGCAGGTCGCGCATGGCCTGGTCGAAATAGACCATGCGGATGGCCGGGTTGAAGCGGATGGGCGCGCTCCCGTCATAGTGGGTCTGGGCCGGGTCATAGGCCTTGGCCAGGGCGTTCAGCAGCATGGACTTGCCCGCGCCGTTGATGCCCAGCACCGCGATGCGGTCGCCCACCGCCACCGCCAGCCGGTCGATCCGATAGAGGGCGCGGCCGTCCGGGGTGGTGACGGTGACGTCGGCCAGCCGCAGGGCCACCTTGGCGTCCATCTCCCCTTCGCCCAGCTCCAGCCGGCGCTCCCGCCCCGTATAGGAGTCCGTGCGCTCGGCTTCGATGCGGGCGATCCGCTTCTCGGTGGCCTTGGCGCGCTTGTGGAACTTGTCGTTCAGCACGCCCCATTGGCGATAGCGGGCGGCCATGGCCTCCAGCCGGTCGATCTCCTTGGCCTCCAGCTTGCGGCGGGTGGCCTCTGCGGCGTCGCGGGCCATCAGTTCGGCGCGGGCGGCGACGAAGGGCAGGGCGAAGCTGTGGGCCCCATCGGCCCGCAGGAAGACGGTGCGGCTGGTGGTCCGCTCCAGGAAGGCGCGGTCGTGGCTGACGATCAGCATCGGCAGCCGGCGCTCGGCGGCCAGCCATCGCTCCAGCCGGTTGATGTTGCCGAGGTCCAGATGGTTGGTGGGTTCGTCGAGGATCAGCAGGTCCGGCTCGGCCAGGCGCACGGCCGAGGCGATCAGGAACAGCCGCCGCCAGCCGCCGCTGAGGGCGGCGAACCGCGTCTCGGCCAACCCGGCGGGGATTTCGAACTCGTCCAGCAGGACATCGATCCGCCAGTCCTCCGATCCGTCCTCGGGCAGGGCGGCAGCCAGCACCTCCCGGGCGGTGAGCTCCAGCAGGTGTTCCGGCGCCTCCTGCGGCACGTAGCCGACCTTCAGGCCCCGGGAGCGGATGATCTTGCCGCTGTTCAGGTCCAGCTCGCCGGTCAGGCACTTGAGCAGGGTGGACTTGCCGGCCCCGTTCTCGCCCACCAGGGCTGTGCGCGCGCCGTCCAGGGCGAAGGTCACGCCCTCGAACACCCGGGTGGCGCCGTAATAGAAGCTGGCGTTCTCCACGCCCAACACCGCCGCCGGTCCTGCCATTTCTGCGCCCCCGGTTCATGTACGCCCAGGCGCACTTAACGGTCCGGAGTCGACCTTGCCCAGCAGAAAGCCTCAGCCCCTATGGGCCAGAGCGATCTGCGCGATCAGAACCACGCCGCCTGGGGCCGACTCGGTGTCCAGCCGCAGTTGCGAGATCCGGCGACGCGTCCAGTCGCCCTCCCCGCGGGCGAGATGGGTCATGTCATAGACCAGCGTGACGGGCGTGGCGGTCTCGGGCGGCCAGGTCTCGACGGGCAGGGCCATATAGGCCGCCGATTCCCCGTGCGTCTCGGTGGCGTAGTAGAGGGCGCCGTCCCAGGGGCCGGCGGCGACGGCGCGCACCATGCGGACCAGGACAAGGTTCGCCGTGGCGCCCGGCAGATCGATACCGGTTGGAGACCTGAGCTTCGGATCCCCCGACTGGCTGATCAGTTCGACCCCGACGCCCGGCTGATGGCGAAGCTCGCCGCCATCGGCGACGAACCCGTGGAGCGAGGCGGCAAAGTCCCAGCTGCGGACCACCTGCAGGCCGGGGCCTTCGAACTGTCGGAGGTCATCGCGCCAGCGGATCTGGTTGGTCCAAGCCTGATCTGGTTGGGGGTCGGCCTTGTCGCAGGCGGCCAGGGCCAGGGCGCCCAATTGTCCTAGGGCGATGCGGCGGGAGATCATGGCGCGGCGCCCTCTCGCTGATAGATTCGCAGGGCGTCGCCGGCATAGGTGACGCGCCAGGGCGGCGGCAGCGGCTCACCGCCGATGGCGACCACCTGACTACGCCCTTCCAGCAGTTCGGGCGGGACGAGCCCTGGCGGGCGAACCAGGATCTGAACCTCGCCCTCATAGGCCATGAAGGCCATGTGACTCGTATTGTGGTCATAGGCGAGGACGGCCGGGAGGCTGTCGGTCGGCGCCGCGCCGCGGGCGACTTGCAGATCCTGCTGGAGGGCGGCTCGGCCCCCGGCGATCTCCTTGCCCACCCAGGCGTCGTCATAGTGGGTGGAGATCAGGCCCAGGGCGACGAAGGTCGCCGCCCAGGCGCGGAACAGGTCCCAGCCCAGCACGAGGGCGAGAGCAAGGAGGCTCACCACGCCGGCGGCCAGGAGCAGATAGGGCGCGGGCGGAACGAAACCCCAGCGGTCCAGATGCGGCAGATAGAAGGCCGAGAGCGCGCCGCTATCCCAGGGGGTGAGCAGGACGCCCAGGCGCCAGGCGACCATAAGGCCGCAAAGTCCCGCCATCGGCAGGGCCGCGAGCAGCAGCCGCCGGGGCAGGCTCGCCTCCCGCCAGAACCCGGCCAGGGGGCCGGCGGCGGCGATCCAGAGCAGGGGAACATAGAACTCGAAATAGCGGCCCCACAGCCGGCCGCTTTCGCCCGGGATGGCCGACGCCTTTACGGCGAAGACCAGGATCATCGCCAGGGCCGCCAGGAAGGCGCCGGCCAGCAGCACGAAGGCGGTCTCGTCCCGCCCCAGGGGCTCGTGGCGGCGCCAGCGTCGGCTCACCGCCAGTCCGCCCGCCAGCAGGGGCGCGCCAGCTAGCATCACGCCCGCCGAGCCTAGAGACAGGAGGGTGATGGCGGCGGTGCGAAGGGGCTGCTCGGGAACCCTTCCGAAATGGTCGCCATAGGCCGAGCCTAGGAAAAAGGTCAGGGCGGATTCCGGGCGGCCGGCCAGGAGTTCGAGCCCGGCTCCGGTCGCCAGGAAGATGGCGACGAACAGGACGAACTGCCCCAGGGCGGCCAGGGGGTGGCGCATGCGGACCGCCGCCAGGGTGATCAGCAGGATCGCCATGGCGGGGAGCATGGTCAGACCATGGGGCTTGATCAGCACCAACAGGGCGCACAGGGCCCCCATCAGCACCGCGTGACCCCAGGGCCGGCTTGTCGCCCAGGCCGCGCTGGCGGTCGCCATCACCGCCAGGGTCAGCACGAAGACGCCCTCGGGCATGGCGGTGACCACAAAGCGGTGAAACGGATAGGCGAAGGCCCCCAGCAGCACCCACCTGGCGACACCGGGCGGTTGGGCCGTCCGCAACGCCCGATGCAGAATCCAGACGCCGCCCACATAGCCGGCCGCCCCGATCAGCCGAAGCCAGGGCAGGAGGTTGTCGGTGAGGGCCTGGGTCAGACGAATGAGCAGGAGGTAGGCGGTGTTGCCCACCGGCTGCAGCGTCGGGTGACGCTCGGGGTGGGCGGCCAGCAGATCGCCATAGAGGGCGCGGATCAGATAGGCGCCCTCGTCGCCGGCATAGAGCGGCCATGGGGTAAGGACGCGATTGAGGTAGAAGAGGCCGACCAGGGCGGCGGCGCCCAGGATGGCGGCGTCCAGGCTCCGCATCGCGGGGCGAGCTCGAAAATCAACTGCCGCCACACCGAACCCCGCGCGAACTCTGCTGGGCAGCCACTCTGGGGCCCCGGGGGCCTTATGGCTCAGGCTCAGGCGCAAAAAAAGACGCCGCCCCCGGTGGAGCGGCGTCCTTGGTCGTCTTGGTGGCGAAAGCCTACTTCTTGAGGGCGTCGCGGACGCCTTCCTTCACATTGCCGACCGTCTTCTGGACCTTGCCTTCGGCTTGGTCGGCATGGCCTTCAGCTTCCAGACGCTCATTGTCGGTCATCTTGCCGACGCCTTCCTTGAGCTTGCCCTTGGCGTCCTTCATGCCGCCTTCCACTTGATCCTTATGCATCGGAATCTCCTAGCTTTTTACGGGGCCGGTGTGGCCGTGTGACTTGCTAGAGGAAAGCCTCGGGCGCGGGTTTGGTTCCCATCGACCTCGCCGGATTCAGGCGGGGTCGAGCCTAATCCGGCCCCCCGCCGTTGCGCCGAAGCGAGGGGGCGTCTATTTCCTGCTCCAATTCCCAAATCGTAATTCAAGGCGGGCGCGGCACCATCCATGGCGCAGCAACATATTTTTCAGATGCAGGGCCTGACCAAGGCCTATCCCGGCAGCAAGAAGGTGTTCGAGAACATCTGGCTGTCCTTCTACGCCGACGCCAAGATCGGGGTGGTGGGGGTCAACGGCTCGGGTAAGTCCACCCTGCTGAAGATCATCGCCGGCATCGACAAGGAGTTCACCGGTGAGGCCCGCGCCGCCGACGGCGTGAAGATGGGCTATCTCGAACAGGAGCCGCACCTGGACGAGAAGCTCGACGTCTGGGGCAATGTGATTTCCTGGTGCGAAGAGAAGAAGATCTTCGACGCCTACAACGCCGTCGCCGCCAAAATGGGCGAGGAATATACCGACGAGCTGATGGAGGAGATGACCGGCCTCCAGGAGAAGCTGGACGCTGGCGATCTGTGGGACATCGACTCCCGCATCGAAATGGCCATGGACGCCCTGCGCTGCCCGCCCAACGACTGGCCGGTGGACAAGCTGTCGGGGGGTGAAAAGCGTCGCGTGGCCCTGGCCCGCCTGCTTTTGTCCAAGCCCGACATGCTGCTGCTGGACGAACCCACGAACCACCTGGACGCCGAAAGCGTCGCCTGGCTGCAGCACCACCTCGAGGCCTTCCCGGGCTGCGTCATCCTGGTGACCCACGACCGCTACTTCCTGGATCAGGTGACCAAGTGGACCCTGGAGCTCGATCGCGGCAAGGGTGTGCCCTACGAGGGCAACTACTCGTCCTGGCTGGAGCAGAAGGCCAAGCGCTCGGCCATCGAGGACCGCGAGAGCGAGAGCCGCAAACGCACCCTGGAGCGCGAGCTGGAATGGGTGCGCTCCTCGCCCAGTGCTCGACGCACCAAGTCCAAGGCCCGCCTTGCGGCCTTCGATGAACTGGTCAACGCCTCGGAGCGTGAGAAGCAGTCCTTCGCTCAGATCCAGATTCCGCCTGGCCCCCGGCTGGGTCAGGTGGTCATCGAGGCCGACAATCTGGAAAAGGCCTATGGGGAGAAGCTGCTCTTCAAGGATCTGACCTTCCGCCTGCCGCCCGGCGGTATTGTCGGTGTGATCGGCCCGAACGGGGCGGGCAAGTCGACCCTGTTCAAGCTCCTCACCAAGCAGGAAGTCCCCGACGCGGGCGACATTCGCCTCGGCGAGACCGTGCAACTGTCCTATGTGGATCAGAGCCGCGACGCCCTCGATCCCAACAAGAATGTCTGGGAGGAGATTTCCGGCGGCCTCGACATCATGAAGGTCGGCGCCCGCGAGATCATCAGCCGCGCCTATGTGGGCTCGTTCAACTTCAAGGGCGCAGACCAGCAGAAGAAGGTCGGCCTGCTGTCGGGCGGTGAGCGCAACCGCGTCCACCTGGCCAAGACCCTGGCCTCGGGCGGCAATGTCATCCTGCTCGATGAGCCCACCAACGACCTGGACGTGGAAACCCTGCAGGCCCTGGAAAGCGCGCTCGAGGACTTCCCCGGCTGCGCCGTGGTCATCAGCCACGACCGCTGGTTCCTCGACCGCCTCTGCACCCACATCCTCGCCTTCGAGGGCGACAGCCATGTGGAGTGGTTCGAGGGCAATTTCGACGCCTATGAGGAAGACAAGAAGCGTCGCCTGGGCACCGACAGCCTCATCCCCCACCGGCTCAAGTTCCAGAAGTTCAGCCGTTAAAAAACAGGGCCGGAGGGAAAGCTGCGCTGCGGAACCTCCGGCCATCCAACCTGTTCTCCGCGGGACACTCCAACCCCGAAAAGGAGAACGCCATGGCGAGCCCTCGTATCGAAGGCGCCAAGGTGGCCGTGCTGGCCACCCACGGCTTTGAACAGTCTGAACTGGAACAGCCGGTCGCGGCCCTGACCGCGGCGGGCGCCACTGTCCATGTGATCGCCCCCAAGGGGCCGGAGATCCAGGGCTGGGAGCATCACGACAAGGGGCGCACAACCGCCGTCGATGTGGAACTGGCCAAGGCCAAGGCCGGCGAGTACGACGCCCTGGTGCTGCCGGGCGGCGTGATCAACCCCGACGCCCTGCGCCTGGAGAAGAAGGCCATCGCCTTCATCGGCGAGTTCGTGAAGGCCGGGAAGCCGATCGGCGCCATCTGCCACGGCCCCTGGACCCTGATCGACGCCGGTGGGGTCGAGGGCAAGACCATGACCTCCTGGCCGTCGCTTGAAACCGACCTGAAGAACGCCGGCGCCAAGTGGGTCGACAAGGAGGTGGTGGTGGACCAGGGCCTGGTCACCTCGCGCAAGCCCGACGACATCCCAGCCTTCTGCAAGAAGCTGATCGAGGAGATCGCCGAGGGCCGCCACGCCGCGGCGGCCTGAGTCCAGCCTGATCCCGGCCAGCGGCCGCCCTGGCCAGAGGGGCGCCGCCACGGCTATAGGGCGGGGAGCAAGCCTGGAGCATCGCCCATGTCCGCCTCCCCGCCCGTCGTCCTTCTCTCCCACGTCATGCTGGCGCCCATGCAGGCGGGCCTAGAGGCCAAGGGCTATCGGGTGGTCCGGCGGTGGGATCTGGCCGACAGCGACCGCGGCGAGGTCGTAGCCATCGCCCATGCCGGCGAGGTGGTGCTGGAGCCCGAATTCCTGACCAGCCTGCCCAGGCTCGCCCTGATCGCCTGCATCAGCGTCGGCTATGACGGCGTGGACGCGCCCTGGTGCCGGGCGCGGGGGATCGAGGTGACCCACGCTGACGGGCTCAACGCCGAGGACGTGGCCGACCATGCGGTCGGCCTGCTGATCGCGTCCTGGCGCAATATCGTCGAGGGCGACCGCCATGTGCGCGAAGGCCGCTGGGCGCCCGACGACCGGCTGGGCGCGCGGCCAGCGCTCAAGGGCCGCAAGGTTGGCGTGGTCGGCATGGGCCATATCGGCCAGGCCTGCGCCACCCGGGTCGAGGCGTTCGGTCTGGAGGTCGCCTGGTGGGGGCCCAACCCCAAGCCGGACCTCGCCTGGCCCCGGGCCGAAAGCCTGCTGGCCCTGGCTGAAGCCTGCGACATCCTGATCATCGCCTGCCGCGCCGACGCCTCCAACCGCAATCTGATCTCGCAGGACGTGATCGAGGCCCTGGGGCCGCGGGGCCTGCTGGTCAACGTGGCCCGCGGCTCGGTGGTCGACGAGGACGCCCTGATCGCGGCCCTGAAGGACAAGCGCCTGGGGCGTGCGGCCCTGGACGTCTTCTGGCAGGAACCGACCCCGGCCGCCCGCTGGGCCGATGTGCCCAACATCGTGCTCTCGCCCCATTCGGCGGGCGGCACGCTGGAATCAATCCCGAAGATGATCGGCCAGGCCCAGGAAAACCTGCGCCGCCATTTCGCCGGGGAGCCGCTGCTCAGCCCCGTGCCGTGACCCTCGCCACGTCGGCCGGCTGACATTCCCGTGAGTTGCGCCCGCCGCGTGAACTCACCGCCGCCATGGGCATTTCGAAGGACCCTTTGCTTGAAGGTTTTTTTCGATGACCGCCTCCGCCGCGCCCTTGTCTCCTCCGTCGACGGACGCGTTCACCGAACTTTGCCAGCTTTATGATGTCCTGTTGACCGAGGAGGCGCCTGCGCTCTCGGACGCCGCGCGAACAGACCTGCGCGCCTTCGCCCGGTTGTTCGACATGGCGATGGAAGAGGCCGGTGAGGCCGAGGTGTGGGCGGCCGTCCGCCGCCGCCTCGAAGAGGACCTGACGCCGGCTCTACAGGCGCCCGCCGAATGGGTCTATGAGGAGCAGAAGCAGGCCGCCTGACCTTCAGCTCAGGCTTGACATAATCACATAAGGATATCTTTATGTGATCCATGGCGCTTTCCACTGTTCAGGTTGTCGATGTCTTGCGCGCGGCGGGAGAACCCACGCGGCTACGCATCCTTGCGCTGCTGGCTCATGAAGAGCTGGCGGTGCTGGAGATCTGCCGCGTCCTGGACCAGAGCCAGCCCCGGGTCTCCCGACATCTCAAGCTCCTGGCCGAGGCCGGGCTGGTGGAGCGTTTTCCCGATGGCGCCTGGGTCTTCTATCGCCTGGTGACGTCGGGCGAGGCCCGCCGACTGGTGGACGAGGTGCTCGACGTCATCGAACCGGCGGATGCGACCCTGGCCCGGGACGCCGAGCGCCTGCGCACCGTCCAGGCTGAACGCGAAACCGAGGCCGGCGCCTATTTCGCCCGCAACGCCGCCCGCTGGGACGAGATCCGCGCCCTCTATGTGGCCGATGAGGCCGTTGAGGCGGCGATCCGTGCGGCCGCCGGCCCCGGCCCCTTCCGCCGCCTGGTTGACCTGGGCTCGGGCACTGGCCGCATGCTGACCCTGCTGGGGCCTCAGGCCGATCAGGCGCTGGGCCTGGATCTCTCGCAGCAGATGCTCAACATCGCCCGCAGCCATGTGGGCAAGGCGGGCCTGGATCACTGTGAGCTGCGTCACGGAGACATCTTTGGCACCCGTCTGCCGGGCGAGAGCGCCGATCTCGTCGTGGTCCATCAGGTGCTGCACTATCTCAACGAGCCCGCCGTCGCCGTACGCGAGGCCGGACGACTGGTGGAGCCGGGCGGTCGCCTGCTGATCATCGACTTCGCCCCCCACGGGCTGGAACATCTCCGGAACGAACATCAGCATCGCCGGCTGGGCTTTTCCGACGCCGAGATGGAACGCTGGCTGGAAGACGCCGGCCTTGGCCAGATCCAGGCCAGCGCCCTGCCGCCGACCCAGGCCGCCGGCCTGACCATCAAGATCTGGAGCGCCGAGCGCGCGCCGCTCCGCAAAAGGACCGCCGCATGACCTTTGTGCCACCCAACGCCCTGGGCCCCGTGGCCCGCGCCGGCGCCGGCGTCGGCAAGCGCCCCTCGGTGTCCTTCGAATTCTCGCCGCCCAAGGGGCCCAAGAGCGAGGCGAGCCTCTGGGAGGCGATCCGCCGCCTGGAGCCGCTGAACCCGACCTTCGTTTCGGTGACCTATGGCGCCGGGGGCTCCACCCGCGACCGCACCCATCGCACGGTGGTGCGGATGCTGCAGGAAACCACCCTCAAGCCCGCCGCCCACCTGACCTGCGTCGAGGCCAGCCGCGAGGAGGTGGACGAGGTCATCCGCGACTATTGGGACGCCGGCATCCGCCACATCGTCGCCCTGCGCGGCGATCCGCCCGGTTCGCTCGGCGGCGCCTACACGCCCCGGCCCGACGGCTATCAGAACGCCACGGAGCTGACCGCGGGGATCCGGGCCATCGCGCCCTTCGATGTCAGCGTCGGTCTCTATCCGCAGGTCCATCCGGAAAGCCCGTCGGTGGACCACGACATCGATGTGCTGAAGGCCAAGATCGACGCCGGGGCCACCCGGGCGATTACCAACTTCTTCTTCGATATCGACGGCTATATGCGGTTCATCGACAAGGTGCGGAAGGCCGGCGTGACCATCCCGATCCTGCCGGGCATCATGCCGGTCTCCAGCTTCGAGGGGCTCTCCAACATGTCGCGGCGGGTGGGCGTGACCGTCCCCGGCTGGCTGTCCAACCTGTTCGAAGGCCTCGATGAGGACCCTGAGACCCGCAAGCTGGTGGCGGCGTCCGTCGCCGCGGAGATGTGCGCCCGCCTGGCGGAGGAGGGGTTCTCCGACTTCCACTTCTACACGCTCAATCGGGCCGACCTGGTCTACGCCATCTGCCGCGTCCTCGGCATACGCGAGACTGGCCCTTCGCCCACCGAGGCCGCCGCATGAACCTTAAAAGCCTGATCCTCGGCGCCGCGGGCGCCCTTCTGGTCGCCGGCGGCGCCCAGGCCCAACTGCCGCCCGGCTGGAGCGCGCCGGGCGAGCCGCTGCATATCGCGGGCAACCTCTACTATGTGGGCACCGAGACCATCGCGGTCTATCTGGTCACCACGCCGGAGGGCCACATCCTGGTGGATGGCGCCATGCCCACCAGCGCGCCCCTGGTTCTGGCCTCGATCCGCGAGCTCGGCTTCGATCCTGCCGACGTGAAGGTGATCCTCAACACCCACGCCCATTTCGACCACACCGGCGGCCTGGCCGACCTGAAGGCCGCCACCGGCGCGACGCTCGCCGCCAGCGAAGGCGACCGCGGCGCGCTGGAAAGCGGGACCTATGTGGGATCGGAGGAGGTGGCGATGTTCGCCTTCAAGCCCGTGGCCGTGGACCGGGTGCTCAAGGACGGCGACAAGGTTGAGCTGGGCGGCGTGGCGCTCACTGCAAACCTGACGCCGGGCCATTCGCCGGGCTGCACCACCTGGACCTTCCCCTTGGAGGTGGACGGCCAGACCCGCCAGGCCATGATCTATTGCTCCACCTCGGTGGCGGCCAATCGCCTCGTCTCGGCCGACAAGGGGCCGCAGTATCCCGGCATCGTCGCTGAATACGAGCAGACCTTCGCCCGGCTGAAGACCATGACCGCAGACGTCTTCCTGGCCCCGCACGCCGAACAGTTCGGCCTGGCGGGGAAACGCGCGGCGATGAAGGATGGGGCGCCCAGCCCGTTCGTCGATCCCACCGAACTGCAGAAGGTGGTCGCCGATAGCGAGGCGGCCTTCCGCACGCAGCTGGCCAAACAACAAGAGGCGGCCCAATGAGCCACGTCCATCCCGGCCGCGCCCAGCGCATCGAAGCCCTCAAGGCCGCCGCCAAGCAACGCATCCTGATCCTGGACGGCGCCTGGGGCGTGATGATCCAGAAGCGCAAGCTGGCGGAGGCCGACTATCGCGGGGACCGGTTCAAGGACCACCCCGTCGACATGAAGGGCAATAACGACATCCTCTGCCTGACCCGGCCCGACATCATCGCCGAGCTGCATGAGGCCTATTACGCCGCCGGCGCCGATATCTCCGAGACCAACACCTTTTCGGCCACGACGATCGCCCAGGCCGACTACGAGGCGGGGGAGGCGGTCTATGACATCAACTTCCAGGGTGCGAAGATCGCCCGCGAGGTGGCCGACCGCTGGACGAAGAACGAGCCGGACAAGCCGCGCTTCGTGGCGGGCTCAGTGGGACCGCTGAACCGCATGCTGTCCATGTCCTCGGACGTGAACGATCCGGGCGCGCGCACCGTGACCTTCGATCAGGTCTACCAGGCCTATCGCCAGCAGATGATCGCCCTGCACGATGGGGGCGTGGACCTGTTCCTGATCGAGACCATCACCGACACGCTGAACTGCAAGGCGGCCATCAAGGCCATCCTCGACCTTGAGGACGAGGGCTATGAGCCCCTGCCCATCTGGATCTCCGGCACCATCACCGACCGCTCGGGGCGCACCCTGTCGGGCCAGACGGTGGAGGCCTTCTGGAATTCGGTGCGCCACGCCAAGCCCTTCGCCATCGGCCTGAACTGCGCGCTCGGCGCCGACCTGATGCGGCCGCACATCGCCGAGCTGGCGCGGATCGCCGACACGCTCGTCTCGGCCTATCCCAATGCCGGCCTGCCCAACGCCATGGGCGAGTATGACGAGAGCCCCGACCAGACCGGCCACCAGCTGCACGAATGGGCTGCGAGCGGCCTGGTCAACATCCTGGGCGGCTGCTGCGGCACCACGCCGGACCACATTCGGCACGTGGCCGACGAGGTCCGCGGCATGACCCCGCGCCAGCCGCCGGAGCGCGCCACCGCCCTGCGCCTGGCCGGGCTGGAGCCGTTCGAGCTGGCCTGACCCCTTGGC
>NZ_JAUSLG010000072.1 GCF_030646615.1 Phenylobacterium sp.
AGGAACAAGATCCATGTCCGCCGAAGCTGAGGTTCAGGAGGCCAGGCCCGCCGTCGCAGGCGCCAGCCGCGCCCGCGTCCTGGTGATCGCCAACCAGAAGGGCGGGGTGGGCAAGACCACCACCGCCATCAATCTGGGCACGGCCCTGGCCGCGGTGGGCGAGAAGGTGCTGCTGATCGACTCCGACCCGCAGGGCAACGCCTCGACCGGTCTCGGCGTCGGCCGGGCCAAGCGCAAGACCACCCTCTATGACGTGCTGATGGGGGAGAAGCCGGCGGTGGAGGCCGTCGTCCCCACCGACCTGCCGGGGCTCTACATCATTCCGGCAGATCCCGACCTGTCCGGCGTCGAGCTGGAGATCGGCTCGCAGAGCCGGCGCTCCTTCAAGCTGCGCGACGCCCTGGAGCAGATCCGCCGGGAGGGGGACTTCACCTATGTCCTGATCGACTGCCCGCCGTCCCTGAACCTGCTGACCGTCAACGCCATGACCGCCGCCGACGCCGTCCTGGTGCCCCTGCAGTGCGAGTTCTTCGCGCTCGAAGGCCTGACCCAGCTGATGCGCACCGTCGAGCTGGTGCGGGGCAGCCTCAATCCGGCCCTGGAGATCCAGGGCGTGGTGCTGACCATGTATGATCGGCGCAACAGCCTGTCCGAGCAGGTGGCCAGCGACGTGCGCGAGCACTTCGGCAAGAAGGTCTACGACACCGTCATCCCCCGCAATGTCCGGGTGTCGGAGGCGCCGTCCTTCGGCAAGCCGGTGCTGGTCTATGATCTGAAATGCGCGGGCAGCCAGGCCTATCTGAAGCTGGCCCGCGAAGTCGTGGTCCGCGAGCGCCAGCGGCGCGTCAAGGCCGCCTGAGAATTGGGAAGATGAGCATGGCGGAAAACCGCAGGGGCCTGGGCCGGGGCCTGTCGGCCCTGTTGGGCGAGGCTGAAGACGAGAACGCCGACGGCGCGGCCGCCGCGGCCACTGCGTCGGAAGCCGGCGGCGCCCAGGCGCCTGGGCCGATGCGTGAATTGCCCATCGATCTTGTCGATGCAAACCCGACCCAGCCTCGCACCGTGTTCCTCGACGAGGACATGGAGGAGCTGACCGACTCGATCCGCGAACGGGGCGTGCTGCAACCGATTCTGGTGCGGCCCAAACCCAATGGCCGCTTCGAGATCGTCGCCGGCGAGCGGCGCTGGCGGGCGGCCCAGAGGGTTGGCCTGCACAATGTGCCCGTCGTGGTCCGCGAGCTGGACGACCTGCAGGTGATGGAAATCGCCATCGTCGAGAACGTCCAGCGGGCCGACCTCAATCCCATCGACGAGGCCCGCGGCTATGAGGTGCTGATCGCCCGGTTTGGCCGCAGTCAGGAGATGGTGGCCAAGGTGGTGGGCAAGAGCCGCAGCCATGTGGCCAACATGTTGCGGCTGCTGACCCTGCCCGGCTCGGTGCTGAACCTGGTGGTGGAGGGCAAGCTTTCGGCCGGCCACGCCCGGGCCCTGATCACCTCGGACAAGGCCGAGGCCCTGGCCGAGCAGGTCATGGCCAAGGGGCTGTCGGTGCGGGAGACCGAGGCCCTGGCGCGCAAGGGCGCTGAGCCCGCAACCCGCGGCGGCGGGCGCAGCGGCGGTGGCGGTTCGGCCGACAAGGACACCGACACCCTGGCCCTGGAGAACGACCTGGCCGAGGTGCTGGGTCTGACGGTCCAGATCGCCGACCGCGGCGGCGCCGGCGAGCTGAAGATCAGCTACAAGACCCTGGAACAGCTGGACGACCTCTGCCGGAGACTGTCCCGCACGGGCTGATCCGAGGCGCGAAGCGCCAAGAAGGTCGACCACGAAGGACACAAAGGACACGAAGGCGCCGCGCGGCGTCTTGGTGATCTTCGTGCTCTTTGTGGTTCCTCTCTTTCTGCGCCAGCGGGCGCCAAGCCCTCAGCCCAACGCCGTCACCCTGGGTCCTGTGCCCAGGATCCCTCGCGCCGCTTGCGCCCGCCCTCGATAGGGGCCCTCGGGACTAGCCGAGGGTGATGCGGGGGCGCTTTGGCCTACAACCCCATCCGCCGGGCGCGGGCGGCGATGGTCAGGGCGAGGCGTTCGGCGATCAGGCGGTCGGGGCTGCCGGTGGTCTTGCAGGCCCGGTCGGCGGCCAGGACCTCGGGTTGGACGGCGTCGAGGGTCTCCAGGCTCCAGGCGCGGGCCTGACGCAGGAATTCCCGCTCGCTCTTCCAGAACACCCCCGACGCCTTGGCGGCCTCGGGCAGGCCAGCCCCGCTCTTGACCAGGGTGAGCGTGCGGCGCAGGCGGGCGAGGTGCTGGCTGATGGCCCGCACGGCGGCCGGCCCGCTCTCGCCCTCGGCCGCAGCCCGGCGCAGGCCGCTCTGGGCCTCTGCGATACGGCCGCCAAAGGCGTCCGAGGCGGCGTCGGCCAGGGAGGCCTCAGGCTCGACGCCCAGGAAGTCGTCCAGGTCCTTGGGCGTGGCGGTGGTCCCGCTGCGGGGGCCGAGATAGAGGATCAGCCGCTCAATCTCCTGGCGGGCCACGCCGCGATCCTTGGGCAGGCGGCCGACAAACAGAGTGAGCGCCTCGGTGTTCAGCCCCACGCCCTCGGCGTTCAGGGCTTCGCGCACCAGGCGCGCCATGTCGCCGGGCTCGTCCTCGTAACAGGGGATGACGGCGCAGGCGGGCGCCTTCTCGGCGATCTTGCGCAGGGCGGAGTCGCGCCCGAGCGCGCCCGCCTCGATCAGGAAGAAGGCTTCGGGATTGAAGGCGCCGTCCACATGGCCCTTCATGGCCTCAGCCGCCATCTTGTCCAGGCTGGCCTTTTCGCTGGAGAGCTTCAGGCGCACCAGGCGCCGGCCGCCCATCAGGGACTGGGAGGCCAGCTCATTGTCCAGCCGCCCGGCGTCGCCATCAATGTCCCCGTCGGTCAGCAGGGCGACATCGAAGGGATCGTCGGGATTGGGCACGACCTTGCCGGCCAACTGGCTGGCCCGCTCCCGCACCACGCCGATGTCGCGGCCATAGATCACCGCCCCGCGCATGGCGGCGTCGGGCTTGGCCAGGAAGCGTTCGACGTCCGGCCGGCGGCTGAGGATCATGGCCGGCCTGTCCTCAGGATCCCGCCTGCTCGGCGAACCAGGTGGCCAGTTCCAGCTGGATGCGCCGGGCGACCTCGGCGGCGGCCCGATCCTGGGCGTCCTGCTGGGCGGTGATGGAGGCGTAGGGCTGGTCGGCGGAATCGTAGGTCAGCTCGACCCGGACGCGGCCGGTCTTGGCGGGCGCGCCGGTGGCGCCGACCCGCAAGGTATAGGCCGCCGTCAGCACGTATTCGTAGCGGGTGGCCACATTGTCCACCCGAAGGCCGCGGGGGAACCGCTGCTCGGCCAGGTCGAGATCCAGACGCCAGGCCGAGGCGCCAGGCCGTGTGGCGAGCGCATCGTTCAGCGCCTCGGTGACCAGGTAGCCGGCCCGGCCGCGGGGGCTGGCCACGTCGATGTCGGACAGACCAAGGGTGACGCCCGGATCGGCGTAGAGGGGCCGGAAGCCGCAGGCCGAGAGGGCCAGCGTCGCGAGGCTGAGCGCCAGGACGCCGGTGAGGCGGAGGGGTCTGGTCATCACCTAGTTGGCCACGATGTTGACGATACGGTCCTTGACCACGATCACCTTGCGGATGGTCAGGCCCTCAAGGCGCCGTGCGATCTCCGGGTCGTCAAGCACCATCTTCTCCACATCGGCCGGCTCGGCCCCGGCGGGCGCGCTGATCTCGCCGCGGCGCTTGCCGTTGACCTGCACGGGCAGGACCTTGACGGAGTCCTCCGCCAGGGCGGGATCATAGTCGGGCCAGGGCGCGACAGCCACCAGACCTTGCCCGCCGATGGTCGCCCAGCATTCCTCGGCCAGGTGGGGGGTGAAGGGCGCCACCAGCCGGGCGAAGACCGACAGGGCCTCGTGGCGGGCCGCCAGCACCGCAGGACTGGCGCCCTGAGCCGGGTTAGCCTTGAGAACATTGAGGAATTCGTACAGGCGGGCGATGCCGGAATTGAACCGGAAATCGTCCACCGCCTCGGTCATGGCCTTGATCAGCCGGTGGCTGGCCCGGGTCAGGGCCTGGGCGGCCTCGTCCGGCGCGGCGGCGGGGACGGCGCCCGGCTGGCTTTCAAACTCGGCCCAGACCCGGTTGACGAAGCGCCAGGCGCCCTCGACGCCGGAATTGGACCACTGGGTGTCGCGCTCGGGCGGGCTGTCGGACAGGACGAACAGGCGCGCGGCGTCGACGCCATAGACCTCGAAGATCTCCTGCGGCGCCACGGTGTTCTTCTTGGACTTCGACATCTTCTCGACGTCGCCGATCGTCACCTCTTCGCCGGTGGCCGCCAGGACGGCGCGGCGGGTATTGCCGGTGGTTTCGATCTCCACATCGCCCGGCTCCAGCCATTCGCCGGACCCCCGGCGATAGGTCTCGTGGGTGACCATGCCTTGCGTAAAAAGGCCGGCGAAGGGCTCGCGCACCGACAGCATGCCCTCATCGGCCAGGGCCTTGGTGACGAAGCGGGCATAGAGCAGGTGCAGGACGGCGTGCTCGATTCCGCCCACATACTGGTCGACCGGCAGCCAGTAGTCGGCGGCGGCCTTGTTGATGGGTTCGGCGGCGGTGGTGTCGGTGAAGCGGGCGAAGTACCAGGACGAGTCCACGAAGGTGTCCAGGGTGTCGGTCTCCCGCGTCGCGGCCCCGCCGCAGGTCGGGCAGTCCACATGCTTCCAGGTGGGGTGGCGGTCCAGGGCGTTGCCGGGCTTGCCGAACTCCAGGTCAGCGGGCAGGGCGACGGGCAGCTGGTCCTTGGGCACGGGGACCACGCCGCACTTGGGGCAGTGGATCACCGGCACCGGGCAGCCCCAGCCCCGCTGGCGCGCCACGCCCCAGTCGCGCAGGCGATAGACGGTGGCGCCTTCGCCCAGGCCCAGCTCTTCGATCCTGGCGATGGCGCAGGCCTTGGCGGCCTCGATGTCCAGGCCGTCCAGGAAGGCCGAATTGAAGATCACGCCGGGACCCGTATAGGCCTCGGTCCCGACGCGGACGGTGTCGGGCGCTTCCCCCGGCGGCAGGACCACGGGCTTCACCGGCAGGTCGTATTTGCGGGCGAAGTCCAGGTCGCGCTGGTCGTGGGCCGGGCAGGCGAAGATGGCGCCCGTGCCGTAGTCCATCAGGATGAAGTTGGCGATCCAGACCGGCAGCTTCCAGTCGGGGTCGAAGGGATGGGCGACGGTGAGGCCGGTCGCGTAGCCGATCTTCTCGGCGGTCTCGATCTCGGCGGCGCTGGCCCCGCCCTTGCGGCACTCGGCGATGAAGGCGGCCACCTTGGGATCGGCGGCGGCCAGCTGCTCGGCCAGGGGGTGGTCCGGCGCAATGCCCACGAAGCTCGCCCCATAGAGGGTGTCGGGCCGGGTGGTGTAGACGTTCAGGCCGTCTTCGAAGCCGGCTGGGGCCCCGCCCGCCCAGGGGAAGGCGAACTTCAGGCCCTTGGAGCGGCCGATCCAGTTCTCCTGCATCAGCCGGACCTTGTCGGGCCAGCGGTCCAGGGTCTTCAGGTCGTCGATCAGCTCATCGGCATAGTCGGTGATGCGCATGAACCACTGGTTCAGCTTGCGCTTCTCCACCACCGCGCCCGAGCGCCAGCCGCGGCCGTCCACCACCTGCTCATTGGCCAGGACGGTCTGGTCCACGGGATCCCAGTTGACCACGCCCTCCCGGCGATAGACCAGGCCGCGGGCCAGCAGGTCCAGGAACCAGGACTGCTGCTTGCCGTAGTATTCCACGTCGCAGGTGGCGAATTCCCGGCTCCAGTCGATGGAGAGGCCGAGCTGCTTCAGCTCGTCCTGCATCCGGGCGATGTTCTGATAGGTCCAGCCGCGGGGATCGACGCCGCGCTCCATGGCCGCATTCTCGGCCGGCAGGCCAAAGGCGTCCCAGCCCATGGGATGCAGGACGTTGAAGCCGCGGGCCCGCTTGAACCGCGCCACCACGTCCCCCAGGGCATAGTTGCGTACATGGCCCATGTGCAGACGCCCCGACGGATAGGGGAACATCTCCAGCACATAGTATTTCGGCTGGTCGGGCTTGATCTCAGCCTTGAAGACCTCGGCGTCGGTCCAGGCCTTGCGCCACTTGGGCTCGACGTCCTTGGGATTATAGCGCGCCATGACTGGCAGCCTTCACGATCTTGTAGGAAACGAAGACCGGCGAGCCTTTATGGGCGCGCCGGCCACGGCAGGGACGGCGCGTTCGATCTGGCAGGCTGAACGCGCCCCGGGGCGTCAGCCCCGGATGTTCGAAAGTCGAAGCTGGCGAGCCCGGGTCAGGATGGCGTTCTCCAGGTCCACCTCGGTCTGGGGCGAGGGCTGGGCGTCGGTCCACTGACCGTCAGCGCCGCGGACCTGCTTGAACAGGGCCACGTTCAGGCCGTCGGCCCGCAGGCGGGAGTCCAGGATGTAGACCGTGGCCTTGAACCGCTCATTGGGCAGCTCGGCGCTGGAGTACCAGTCGGTGATGATCAGGCCGCCATAGGGGTCGGCCGACACCAGGGGCATGAAGGCCAGGGTGTCGAGGCTGGCGCGCCACAGATAGCCATTGACCGAAATGGAGGCGGCCGGGGCGGTGTCCGCGGCGCCGCCGCGGCCGAACAGGCGGAAACCGCCATCGTCATTCCCGCGCGAGGCGCAGGCCGACAGCGAAACCAGGCTAAGCGCCAGGACGCCGGCAGAGATCTTAGAAAGGCGAGCTCCGCGCACAAACGGCATGTTCATCCGTCTCCAGTGATAATTTCCGCGTCGTGATCACGCCGCAGCGCCGCCCCCGCGTCCGCGCCCTCTATAACAACCAGACTGCAGGCGCCAAACAGGAATCACGTGGCCCTGGCGCCACATGAATGGGCCATTGTGCAGCCGGGGGCCGGAGTCGCGCATCGCCCGGTTGACCGGCGCGTTCAGGGACCTCTAATCGAAAAGACGGCGCGGATCGGACCACCTGATCGGCGCCTGCGGGGCGCAGGGGGCCCTTAGACGGTGAAAATGTCCTTCCGGACGACGGTTTTGTTGGCGAGTGTCATGACCCTTCTGGGGTCGACGATGGCGCACGCCCAGGCCGCCAAGCCGAAAGGCGTCGATTTCACCGTCCGCAGCGAAGCTCTGCCTCAGGGGGGAAAGACCCTGAAGTGGGGCGTGCAGAACGGCCGTTGGGGCGTGTCCCTCGATCTGGACCAGCCCACCGGCCGCGACGTGCAGCTGAACGACGTGCAGGCCGGCGCCTTCTTCAGCGTGACGCCGAGCCTCCGCGTCGGCGGCGCCGTCGCCCTGGGGGAGAAGGACGAGCCGGCCTTCAAGAAGACCCAGCCCACCGACGCCGCCCCGCGGGTGCGCCTCGAGACGGCCCTGAAGTTCTAGCGCTGAAGCTCTACAGCTTTCCGGGCGAAAGCCCCTCCACCGCCGCCAGACCCACAACGCCCGAGGCCAACAGCCGCCGGGCGTTTTTCGCGTTGATTCCGCCGAGCGCATAGACCGGGCCGCCGGCGGCGCGGACCAGGGCGGCCAGCCGGACCGGGCCGAGCGGGGCGCCGGCGCTGGCGCTGGCGCTGGGAAAGATGGCTGAGACCACCACGGCCTGGGCGCCATGGGCCAGGCCCCTGCGAGCGGCCGGCAGGCTGTGGGCCGCCGCCGTCACCAGCCAGCGGGGCTGGGCCTGGCGCAGGGCGCGCGCCGTGTGGGCCAGGCGTTCGGGCAGGTGGACGCCGTCGGCCCCCACCGCGCGGGCCAGGGCCGGATCGGCGCCGATCAGCAGCTTCACCCCCCGAGCCCGCGTCGCCTGGCGCAGGGCGCTCGCCACCGCCAGGGCGTCGGCGGCGCCGAAGGCCCGGTAAATCACGGCGGCCCCGGGCGGCAGGATACCGGCCGCGGCGACGGGATCGGGGGTCCGCACCGGGTCGGTGAACAGCAGAAGCGGCGGCAGGGGGTTTTGCGCCCGCGCCCGGCGGCTTAAGGACCATGCAGTCCGCCGCAGGTCCCAGAAGCCGAAATCCCCCGCCATGCCCGACGCCCCCTTCGATTGTGCCGCCGCCCGCGCCGATGTGCTGGCCAGGATCGCCCGCGCCGCGCGAGCCGCCGGCCGCGAGCCTGCCGATGTGACCCTGGTGGCGGTCTCCAAGCAACAGCCCTGGGAGCCTGTGGCCCAGGTGCTGGCGGCGGGCCAGACAATCTTCGGCGAAAACCGGGTGCAGGAGGTGCAAGGGCGCTGGACCGATCACCGCGATGGCGTCGAGCTGCGGTTGATCGGCCCCTTGCAGACCAACAAGGCCAAGGACGCCGTGGCCTTTTTCGACGTCATCGAGACCCTGGACCGCGAACGCCTGGCCAAGGCGCTGGCCGATGAGATCCAGGCCCAGGGCAAGGCCCTGCGCCTCTATGTGCAGGTCAATACCGGCGAGGAGCCCCAGAAGGCCGGCGCCCTGCCCGATGCGGCCGACGCCTTCATCGCCCTATGCCGGGCGACCTATGGCCTGGAGATCGAGGGGCTGATGTGCATTCCGCCGGCCGATGAGCCGCCGGGGCCGCACTTCGCCCTGCTGGCCAAGATCGCCGCCCGGAACGGCCTTTCGCGGCTCTCCATGGGGATGAGCGGGGATTTCGAAACCGCGGTGCGGTTTGGCGCCACCAGCGTGCGGGTGGGCTCGGCCCTGTTCGGGGCCCGCGCGCCGGGCATCAGGCTGTAAACTCTAAGTCTTGAGCGCGTTTTGTTCCGATAACCGGTTCCCACTTATCGGAACGCGCTCTAGCCGTTTCTTCTTCCGTCACCCTCGGGCTTGACCCGAGGGCCCATGCGCACGGTCGTCCGCCGGTGTTCATGGATGGCCCGGTCAAGCCGGGCCATGACGGTGGAGAGGTATGAGCGGAAAGACGCCACCGTCGTCCGGCGATCGCCGCAGGCCCTCAGGCCTCGATCGCCAGGGCGTCGCCGGGGGCGGCCCGGCCTAGCACCGCCGTCAGATCATCCCGCGACAGGGCGATGCAGCCCTCGGTGGGGGCGTAGTCCGGCTTGGCCAGGTGCAGGAAGATGGCCGAGCCCAGGGGGGCCACGGGCGGGTCGTCATTGTGGCCCAGCACCACCACCAGGTCGTAGAGCCCGTCCTCCCGCCACAGGGCTTCGTGACTGGCGGCGAAGGGGCGCTTCACCTGGCGGTTATAGTCGGGATGGGTCGGGTCATCGCACCAGCCGTCCTCCGGCGCGGTCGGCCGTACGGGCAGGGCGGTGGTCGGCGCCGGACCGCGGTCGGGGCGATAGAGGACGTAGCGCAGGGGCCAGATTCCGATGGGGGAGACCCCGTCCCCCTCGCGCTTGTCGGGCGCCGGCGCCATGCCGCCGCGGCCAATGGCGCAGGTCATCAGATCATCGCCGGCCCGGAAACGGCCGCTGGAATCGGCGTGGAAGATCAAGGTCCGGCCCCCAAATGTCTTTGCCCGGAGAGGGCGATACGGTGCATGTTCTGCCCCATGGCGCAAAGAAAGACCCTACTGATCATCGACGACGACGACGACCTGCGCGGCGCCGTCGCCGAACAACTCCAACTGAATGACGAGTTCATCGCTGTCGAGGCGGCCACCGGCGCCGAGGGCGTTCGCCTGGCCCAGGAAAGCCGCCCGGACCTGGTGCTGCTGGACGTCGACCTGCCGGACATGAACGGCCGCGAGGTCTGCAAGGCGCTCCGCGACCAGGGCCTGGCCGCCCCGGTGATCATGCTGACGGCGGCGTCCTCGGACGAGGACACGGTCCAGGGGCTGGAGGCCGGGGCCAACGACTATGTCACCAAGCCCTATCGGTTCGCCGTGCTGCTGGCCCGCATCCGCGCCCAGCTGCGCAGCCACGAGCAGTCCGAGGGCGCGGTGTTCCAGCTCGGCGGCTATGAGTTCCGGCCCTCGGCCAAGATCCTGGTGGACGAGAACGAGCGCAAGATCCGGCTCACCGAGAAGGAGACCAACATCCTGAAGTACCTCTACCGGGCCGGCGACAAGTCGGTCTCGCGGGAGGAGCTTCTGGCCGAGGTCTGGGGCTACAACGCCGGCGTCACCACCCACACCCTGGAAACCCACGTCTATCGCCTGCGCCAGAAGATCGAGCCGGACCCGGGCAATGCCCGCCTGCTGCTGACCGAGGCCGGCGGCTACCGGCTGGCGCCCTAGATTCTCTAGGGCTTGAGCGCGTTTCGCGCCGATAACCGGTTCCCACTTATCGGAACGCGCTCTGAGCTCAGGCCTCGCGCCCGGCCTTTTCGGCGTGGCCGGAGACCCCTTCGCGGGCTTCGAGCTTGGCGGCCACCTTGTCCAGGGGCACGCCGGCGGCGGCCAGCACCACCAGCCAGTGGTAGAGCAGATCCGCGCTCTCGGCGGCCAGGGCGTCGGCGTCGTCCTGCACGGCGGCGATCACCGTCTCGACGGCTTCTTCGCCCAGCTTCTTGGCCGCCAGGGACGGGTCGCTGAGCAGACGGGCGGTGTAGGAGGCGGCCGGATCGCCGCCCTTGCGGCTCTCGATCACCGCTGAAAGACGGGTCAGCACCTGCGCCAGCCGGCTCATGAAAAGGCCTCGGCGGCGTCGCGGCGCATCTCCGCCCCGGTCAGGCGGGCGGGCAGGCCGGCGGCGATCATGGCCTGCTTGACCTCGCCGATGGACACCTCGCCGAAATGGAAGATGGAGGCGGCCAGCACGGCGTCGGCGCCCCCTTGGGTGGCGGCTTCCACCATGTGGGCGGCGGAGCCCGCGCCGCCCGAGGCGATCACCGGCACGCTGACCGCCGAGGTGACGGCGCGCAGCAGTTCGATGTCGTAGCCGGTCTTGGCGCCGTCCCGGTCCATGGAGGTCAGCAGGATCTCGCCCGCGCCCTTCTCCACCGCCAGGCGGGCATAGTCGACCACGTCCAGGCCGGTGTCCTTGCGTCCGCCATAGATGAAGACCCGCCAGGCGCCATCCTCGGCGCGCTTGGCGTCGATGGCGCAGACCACCGCCTGCGAGCCGAAGGCGTCGGCGCAGGCGCTGATCAGGTCGGGGTTTTCGACGGCGGCGGTGTTGACGCTGATCTTGTCGGCGCCGGCCAGCAGCAGGCGCCGGGCGTCGTCCACCGCACGGATGCCGCCGCCGACGCTGAGCGGCATGAAGCAGACGTCCGCCGTGCGGGCGATCACGTCGAGAATGGCCCCGCGGCCCTCATGGCTGGCGGTGATGTCCAGGAACATCAGCTCGTCGGCCCCGGCCGCGTCATAGGCGCTGGCCTGCTCCACCGGATCGCCGGCGTCGCGCAGGGAGAGGAACTGCACGCCCTTGACCACGCGGCCGTCCTTGACGTCCAGGCAGGGGATGACGCGCAGGTTCAGCATCAGGCCGCCGCCTTGATGGCTTCGGGCGCCTTGATGGCCCCGGTATAGAGGGCCCGGCCCAGGACCGCGCCGGCGATCGGGCGACCCTTGCGGGCCCGCAGGCGATGGATGTCCTCGACGCTGGCCAGCCCGCCGGCGGCGATGACGGGGATGTCCACCGCATCGGCCATGGCCCCGAACACGTCCACCTTGAAGCCGGTCAGCGCGCCGTCGCGGACGATGTCGGTGATGATCAGGGCGCTGACCCCGGCGTCCTCGAACCGCTTGGCCACGGTGACGGCGTCGAGATCGGAATCCTCGGTCCAGCCCTGCACGGCCACCTTGCCGCCGCGGACATCGACGCTGACGGCGATCTGCTCAGGCCACAGGCGGGCGGCTTCCACCACCACCTGCGGCTCGCGCACGGCCAGCGTGCCGAGGATCACCCGGCTGACCCCGGCCTCGATCCAGCCCTCGATGTCGGCCAGGCTGCGGATGCCGCCGCCCAGCTGCACGGGCACCGAGACCGCCTCGAGGATGGCCTGCACGGCGGCCGCATTGACCGCCTTGCCTTCCACGGCCCCGTTCAGGTCCACCACGTGGATCCAGGGGAAGCCGGCATTGGCCCATTGCTGGGCCTGGTCGGCGGGGGAGGTGTTGAACACCGTGGCGGTGTCGAGGACGCCGTGCAGCACGCGCACGCACTGGCCGTCCTTGAGGTCGATGGCCGGGTAGAGGATCAAGGTCGCCACTCCAGAAAGCGCGCGAGGAGAGAAAGCCCGGCAGACTGCGATTTCTCCGGGTGGAATTGAACCCCCGCCACATTGCCCCTGGCCACGGCGGCGGCGAACCGGCCCCCATGGTCGGTGAAGGCGGCCACATCGGCGGGATCGGCCGCGTGGAAGGCGAAGGAGTGGGTGAAATACATGGCCCCGTCAGGGGCGAGGCCGAGGGCGGCGCCCGCGGGGCTGATGTCGTCCAGGCTGTTCCAGCCCATGTGCGGCACCTTGCAGGCGGGGCTGTCGGGCGCGAGACGGCGGACCTCGCCGGGGATCCAGTCGAGGCCGGGGGTCTCGCCGAACTCCAGCCCGCGGCTGGCCAGGAGCTGCATGCCGACACAGACCCCCAGGAAGGGGACGCCCCGGCCCTGCACGGCCTCTGTGACCGCCTCGACCAGGCCTGGCCTCGCCATCAGCGCCTGGCGGCAGGCGGCGAAGGCCCCGACCCCAGGCAGGACGATGCGATCGGCGGCGGCCACCGTCTCAGGGTCGGCGGTGACGCGAATCTGCGCAGCCCCGGAGGCTGAGCCGGCGGCTTTTTCGAGGGCGTTCTGCGCCGAACGGAGATTGCCCGACCCGTAGTCGATCAGGGCGACGGTCTGCATAGCGGTTCCTTAGACCCTTGGGGCGCCCTAGAGCACGCCCTTTGTGGAGGGGGCCTGGCCGCCCGTCTTGGGGTCGATCTCGATGGCCGTGCGCAGGGCCCGGGCCAGGGCCTTGAACCCGCTCTCGGCGATGTGGTGGCTGTTCTCGCCGTACAGGGTCTCCAGATGCACGCAGGCGCCGCAGTTCATGGCGAAGGCGTGGTGGAATTCCTTGAACAGCTCGGTGTCCATCTCGCCGATCTTCGGCGTGCGGAAGGCGGTCTTCCAGATCAGATAGGGGCGATTGGACAGGTCGATGGCGCAGCGGGTCAGGGTCTCGTCCATGGGGATATAGGCATGGCCGAACCGACGGACGCCCTTGAAGCAATCCAGCGCCTTGTGGATCGCCTTGCCGAGCACGATGCCGGTGTCCTCCACCGTGTGGAGGGCGTCGATGTGCAGGTCGCCCTTTGTGCGGACCTTCAGGTCGATGCCGCCATGGCGGGCGAAGGCGTCGAGCATGTGGTCGAAGAAGCCGACGCCGGTCTCGACGTCGGACACGCCGGTCCCGTCCAGATCGACGCTGATCGTGATCTGGGTTTCCTTGGTGTTGCGGACCACCTCGGCCGTGCGCGCCATGGTCTTCAAAGTCCTCTCGAAGCGGCCAGGTCCTTGAGCGAGACCTGCGGCCGCGGGCCGTAATGGGAGATCACCTCGGCCGCCGCCAGGGCGCCGAGCTGACCGCAGACCGCCAGAGAACGATCATACGCCAATCCATATAGGAAGCCGGCGGCGTATTGATCCCCTGCGCCGGTGGTGTCCACCACCTTGTCCACAGCCGCCGCCCAGATTTCGTGGCGGGCCTCGCCGGCGGCGATGACCGAGCCCTTTTCGCTGCGGGTCACTGCGGCGATGGCGGTGCGGGCGGCCAGGGCGCCCACCGCGGCGTCGAAGTCCGGGGTCTCGAACAGGGCGCAGACCTCGGCCTCATTGGCGAAGACGATGTCCACCTGGGTCTCGATGAACTCCATCAGGGCGCCGCGATGGCGCTCGACCACGAAGGCGTCCGACAGGGTCAGCGCGATCTTGCGGCCATTGGCCCGGGCCAGGCCTGCGGCCTTGGCGAAGGCGCGGCGGGCCTCATGGGGGTCGAACAGATAGCCTTCCAGATAGACGATCTTGGAGGCCTCGACGATGGCGGCGTCCACATCGTCGGCGGTCAGCTCGGTCGACGCGCCCAGATAGGTGCACATGGTGCGCTGGCCGTCCGGCGTCACATTGATCAGGCAGCGGGCGGTGGCCGGCCCGGCGGCCAGCGGCGCCACGTCGAACCGGACCCCTTGGGCGCGCATGTCGTGGGCGAAGACGTCGCCGAGCTGGTCCTTGGCCACCTTGCCCAGATAGGCCGCCCGGCCGCCGAAGCTGGCGACCCCGGCCACGGTGTTGCCGGCCGAGCCGCCGGAGGTTTCGACGCCCGGCGCCATGCGGCTGTAGAGATCGACCCCGCGCGCCTCGTCGATCAGCATCATGGCGCCCTTGGACAGGCCCTCGACGGCGAGGAACTCCTCGGCGGCCGGGGCGATCACGTCGACAATGGCGTTGCCGATGGCGGCGACGTCGTAAAGCTCGGTCATGGCGGGAGGATTTCTCTTCTCGTTGGGCGTCGATGATCGTGGGCGATGATCAGGGAACGGGCGCCGATTACAGGGAAAGCACAGTCGGGGCAATGTGAAGCAAGGCCGCGGCCGGGCCAAAGATCGCGGCGCCCCGGCCTTGCGCAGCCGACCTTGCGCAGCCTGTCATGATCGGGCGCTATTCCAGCCCCATGCAGCTCTACCACTTCAGCGACGATCCGGGCATCGCCGTCTTCGAGCCCCGCCCCGTCCGCGTCCCGTCCGAGCGGGGTCCGGGGCGGGCCTGGCTGAACGGGCCGCTGGTCTGGGCCATCGAGGCGGCGCGGCAGGCCATGTACCTGTTTCCCCGGGACTGCCCGCGCATCCTGCTCTGGGCGACGCCCGCGACCACAGATGACGACCGGGCGGCGTGGTTCCGCGGCAGTCCGGCCCAGGCTCTCGCCTATGTGGAATGGGACTGGCTGGAGCGGCTGCGGGCCGGGACCCTCTATCGCTATGTCCTGCCGCATGAGCCCTTCGAGAGCCTGGATGACGCCGGCATGTGGGTGGCCCGCCAAGCGGTGACGCCGCTGGCCCGGGACGTGCTGAGCGACCTGCCCGCCGCCCTGCGCGAGGCGGGCGTCGAGCTTCGTCTGACCGAGACCCTCACCCATCTGCGCCCGGTCTGGGACAGCAGCCTGCACGCCAGCGGCCTCCGCCTGCGCAACGCCAGGGGCTGGACGATCGACGCCTGAGACCGCCGACCCCAGGGGCAGGGGCCCTCAGGGCGCGCCCGCCCTAATCCTCGTCCGGCGTCGCCCGGCCGGGGAAGCCGGGCAGGGACCAGCGAAAGAGGATGGCGCCGGCGCGGACGGCCAGGCCGACGGCGAAGCCGGCCATCGCCGAGGGCATCTGGGGGACGCCCGCCACATTCAGCGCCACGAAGACCCCGGCGCCCACCAGGGCGGCGGAGACATAGATCTCCCGCTTGAGCAGCACCGAGGGCTCCTCGGCCAGGACATCGCGGAGCACGCCGCCAAAGGTGGCCGTCAGGACGCCCATCACCACCGCGGCGCCGGCGGGGACCCCGAAGGCCAGGGCCTTGGCCGCGCCGATCACCGCATAGGCGCAGAGCCCGAGCGCATCGAGCCAGGTGAGGATGATCAGCCGCGCAGGCCCTGCCCCGAACAGCCAGACGGCCAGGGCCGCAGCCAGGGGGGCGATCAGATATTCCGGGGCCACCACCCAGAAGACCGGGGCGTCGATCAGCAGGTCGCGCAGGGTGCCGCCGCCGACGCCGGTGACGGCGGCGAAGAAGGTGAAGGTGACGATGTCGTGCTTGCGCCGGGCCGCGGCCAGGGCGCCCGAGGCGCCGAACACGAACACCGCGGCATAGTCCAGCCAGACAAGGGCCGCGCCCAGGCCGTCCTCCATCTGCGACTCCTCCAGCTTCGCGCCGATGCTAGCCCGCGGGCGGCGATCCTGCGAGGGCGCGTGACGGGGCGGGCGGCCAGCGCTAGAAGCGGCCCATGACGCAGGAAAAGAAAGGCTGGCTTCAGCGGCTGACCACCGGCCTGTCGCGCTCGTCGCGGCAGATGTCGGAGACCGTGGTGGCGAGCTTCGTCAAGCAGCCCCTCGACCAGGCCAAGCTAGACGAGCTGGAGGAGATGCTGATCGAGGCCGATCTCGGCCCCCATTCGGCCGCCCGGATCACCGCCCGCTTCGCCGAGGCCCGCTTCGGCAAGACCGCCGACGAGACCGAGATCAAGGAGGCGCTGGCCCAGGCCATCGGCGAGGAGCTGGCCGCCCGCCGGGGGACCTTTGATCCCTTGAGCGGCCCCAAGCCCTATGTGGTGATGTTCATCGGCGTCAACGGCTCGGGCAAGACCACGACGCTCGGTAAGATCGCCACCGACCTGACCCGCCAGGGCGCCAAGGTGCTGGTGGCGGCCGGCGACACCTTCCGCGCCGCGGCGGTCGAACAGCTGGCGGTGTGGGCGCAGCGGGCCGGCGCCGACTTCATGTCGCGCCCCACCGGCTCGGACGCCGCGGGCCTGGCCTATGACGCGCTCGAGCGGGCGCGGGCGGAGAATTACGACGTCCTGCTGATCGACACCGCCGGCCGGCTGCAGAACAAGCAGGGGCTGATGGACGAGCTTCTGAAGATCAACCGTGTGCTCAAGAAGGTCGATCCCGAAGCGCCGCACGAGACCCTGCTGGTGCTGGACGCCACGGTGGGACGCAATGCGCTGGCCCAGGAGAACATCTTCGGCAACCAGATCGGGGTGTCGGGCATCGTCATGACCAAGCTGGACGGCACGGCGCGGGGCGGGGTGCTGGTGCCGGTGGCCCAGGCGTCGGACTCGCCCATCAAGCTGATCGGGGTTGGCGAGGGGGTGGATGATCTGCAACCCTTCGAGCCCCGCGCCTTCGCCCGCTCCCTGGTGGGACTGGAGACCCAATGACCCTGTCGCCCGGCGCCCACAGACTGGTTCGCTTCGTCGTCGATTACGGCGGCCTGCTGGCCTTCCTGGCGGGCTTCTTCCTGACCGGCCGCGACCTGATCGCGGCCACCTGGTGGCTGGTGGCCGGCTCGGCGCTGGCCCTGGTCATAGGCCTGATCTTCGAGCGGCGGATCGCGCCGATCCCGGCCATTTCCGGGGGGGCGGCGCTGTTCTTCGGCGGCCTGACCCTGATCTTCCAGGACGAGATGTTCGTGAAGATCAAGCCGACCATCATGAACCTGATCTTCGGGGCCGGCCTGCTGGGGGGCCTGGCCCTGGGCAAGAGCCCGCTGAAGATGATGCTGGGCACCGCGCTGCAGCTGCCGGACGAGGCCTGGCGCAAGCTGACCTTCAATTACGGCCTCTATTTCGTCGCCATCGCCGTCCTGAACGAGGTGGTCTGGCGCACCCAGAGCAATGAGGTCTGGGTGCTGTTCCGCATGCCCGGCCTGATGATCCTGGGGCTGGTCTTCTCGTTCAGCCAGGTGCCGCTGATGATGAAACACGCCAAGACCGAAGAGCCGCCGCCGCCGCCCAGCCCAGGTTGAGCGCTCGGCCCCTGGCCTTCCGCCGCCCACGGACGTTCCGTCGTCAAAGCGACGCAGAAGGCCTATAGTCTTTGCGCAATCGGGATGATCGCAAAGGGGGCGGGCCGATGGCGAAGGACAAGACCCAGGACGGCGCCGCCGCCGAGGCCGACGGGGTTCCGGCCCTGGACCGCTCGCCCAGCCATCTCCTGCACCGGGCCCTGCAGGTCTCCCTCGACATCTATGCCGATGTGTTCGGCGCCAGCGACCTGACCCAGCGCCAGTTCGCCGTCCTGGCCGCGGTGGAGGCCCAGGAGGGGCTGACCCAGACCGACCTGGTGCGGGCCACCGGCATCGACCGCTCCACCCTGGCCGACATGGCCGCCCGGATGATCGCCAAGGGCCTGCTGGCCCGGGAGCGCTCCCAGGCCGACGCCCGGGCCAACGCCGTCCATTTGACGCCGGAGGGCCGCGCGATCCTGGCCCAGGCCCAGCCCTTGATGGCCCAGGCCGACGCCCGGCTGATGCGGCTGATCGGCGCGTCGAAGCGCGACACCTTCCTGGCCCAGCTCCGCCAGATGGTCGCCGCCGGCGAGGCCTCGGCCGAGGCGCCTGAGAAGCCGGCCAAGGCCGCCAAACCCCCCAAGGCGCCCAAGGCCAAGAAGGACAAGGCCGCCAAGGGCGCGGGCAAGGGCGACAGCAAGAAGAAGAAGAAGGCCAAGAAGGCGGCCTGATCGGCGCCTTGGTCACACAGGTCCGGCCCAAAGAAAAAGCCCCGGCGGGTGAGCGCCGGGGCTTCGTCGTTTGAGGTGTCTGCTGGGCCTAGCGGCGGTCGCCGAAGATGGCCAGCAGGAATTGGAACAGGTTGATGAAGTTGATGTACAGGCTCAGCGCGCCGTAGTTGGTCGCCACGCCCATGGCCGCCTGGTCGCCGCCCAGCTGGTAGTAGGTCATCTTCAGACGCTGGGTGTCGAAGGCGATCAGGCCCGCGAAGATCAGCACGCCCAGGATGCTGATGATGAAGCCCATCATCGAGCTCTGGATGAACATGTTCACCACCATGGCGATCACCAGGCCGATCAGGCCGACGATCAGGAAGCTGCCGAAGGCGGTCAGGTCCTTCTTGGTGGTGTAGCCGAACAGCGACAGGCCGCCGAATGCCGCGGCGGTGATCAGGAAGGTCGAGGCGATGGATGCGCCGGTGTAGACGAGGGTCAGCACGCCCATGCCCGCCCCGATCAGGGCGACGATGGTCCAGTAGAGCATCCCGGAGGATTTCGGCGTGGCGTTCTTCAGGGCGAAGGCCCCGAACAGCATCACGGCCAGCGGCGCAAAGGCCACAATCATCCCAAGGACGGTCATTCCGGCCAGGCGTCCGTCCGGCGTCACCGTATACATCAGGTCGCGGACAGGGGGATATTGACCGGTCACGAAGGCCAGAACGGCCGACACGACGAGGCCAAGCGCCACCTTGTTGTAGACGCCAAGCATGAAAGCGCGAAGACCCGCATCCACCGACATGTCGGCGCGATCCGCGGGGATCGAGCGCGCGTGGGCACGGTTGAAGTCGCTCATCGAGGCAAAGCCCTTTCTTGTGCGCGTCCATGATCGGACGCTGTTCTAATATCGGGACCCGGGGGCCTCCTGACAAGGATAACCGGTAAGCGGCCAGGGGAAATCGTTGGTTCCACTGGCGAGATGGTCGGCTGTGGGGGTGGACGAAACAGCCGCACCTCCCCCTTCCGTCTTGGCCCGGCTTGACCGGGCCATCCATGAACACCGGCCAGGGGCCTGTGCGCATGGGCCCTCGGTCAAGCCCGAGGGACGCGGCGTCGAGTTGGGCGGCGCCTCTCCCGGGTTGGTGGCGCCCGGCAGGGTGGTCTAGACTCCGCCCATGCTCCGTCTCTTCGCCGCCCTGGCCGTGCCCGAGGATGTCGCCGACGTCCTGGGGACCCGGCAGCACGACCTGCCCGGCGCCCGCTGGCGCCCGGCCGAGGCCCTCCACGTCACCCTGCGCTTCTTTGGCGAAATCCCCGAGAACCAGGCCGACGACCTGGACGCCGAGCTGGGCTGCGTCACCGGCCGGCCCCTGCAGCTGGAACTCGAGGGCGTCGGCGCCTTTGGGGAGGGCCGCGAGATCCACGCCATCTGGGCCGGGGTGGCGGAGAACGCGGCGCTGAGACAGCTGGCGGGCCGCTGCGAGGCCGCCGCCCGGCGGGCCGGGCTGGCGCCCGACCGCCGCGTCTACCGGCCCCATGTCACCCTGGCCTATCTGTCGCGGCCCGATCCCGCCGACGTGGCGGCCTGGATCCAGCGGCACAACCTGCTGAAGTCGCCGCCCTTCGGCGTGGCGAGCTTTGGCCTCTATTCCAGCCGGCGCGGGGCGTCCGGGCCGGCCTACCGCCTGGAGAAGGACTATCCCCTGGTCTGAGGCGGCTCAGACCGTCGCGGCGTGGTCGCGCAGGACGCCCAGGGTCACGATGGCCAGGGTCTCCTCGTGGGTCGCCTCCAGCACCACCTGCGGGGCGCAGCCGGCGTCCAGGGCCTCCTTCCAGCGGGGCGCGCACAGGCACCAGCGGTCGCCGGGGCGAAGCCCTGGAAAACCGCTCTCGGGCACAGGGGTCGAGAGGTCGTTGCCCACCGACCGGGAATAGGCCAGGAACTCCGCCGTCATCACCGCGCAGACCGTGTGCAGCCCCAGGTCATGGGGCCCGGTCTCGCAACAGCCGTTGCGGAAAAAGCCCGTCACCGGGTCCATCGAGCAGCGTTGCAGCTCGCCCCCCAGGACGTTCAAGGCGTCGGCGTCGTATCGGATGGTCATGGCGCCATTCTAGACGCTAAGACGGAGGCTGCGCCAAGGGAGTCCCGCATCCATGAGACCGCCTTCCGCCTTTGAGCCCCGGGCCGAGCCCGGTTCGGCCGTCCGGCCGCGCCGCAGCGCCCTCTACATGCCCGCGGCCAACCCCCGGGCCATGGACAAGGCGCGGACCCTGGCCTGCGACGTGGTCATCCTCGACCTGGAGGACGCCGTCGCCCCCGACGCCAAGACCGAGGCCCGCGAGGCCGCCTGCGCCGTGGTGGCGGCCGGCGGGTTTGGCGCCCGCGAAGTGGTGATCCGCATCAATAGCCTGGCCACCGAATGGGGCGAGGCCGACCTCGCCGCCGCCATCGCCGCCGCGCCCGACGCCATCCTGGTCCCCAAGATCGATGGCCCGGAGGACCTGGCCCCCTATGCGCAGGGCCTGCCGCCCGGCGTGGCGCTTTGGGCCATGGTCGAGACCTGCGCGGCGCTGTTTCGCCTGGAGCCCCTGGCGGCGGCGGCGGCCGAACACCGCCTGACCACCCTGGTGGCCGGGACCAACGACCTGGCCAAGGAGATGCGCTGCCGTCCCGATGTGGACCGCGCGCCCCTGCTCGCGCCCCTGTCGCTGATGGTGGCGGCGGCCCGGGCGCACGGACTTGTGATCCTGGACGGGGTCTATAACGCCATTGACGACGATCCGGGCCTGGCCCGCCAGTGCGCGCAAGGCGCCGCCTTCGGTTTCGACGGCAAGACGCTGATTCACCCCCGCCAGATCGAGACCGCCAACCGGGCCTTCACCCCCGATCCCGAGGCCGTGGACTGGGCGCACAAGGTGGCGGAGGCCTTTGATTTGCCTGAAAATACGTCTAGGGGCGTGATCCGGGTGGAGGGCCGCATGGTCGAGCGGTTGCACCTGGACGAAGCTCTGCGCCTGATCGCCGTGGCCCGCGCCATCGAAGCGGCGTCGCCGGCGCCGGGCGACCCCGCCTGATCGAAGACCAGGGCCAGACCAGCGGCCACACAGGAGCCACGCCATGGGACCGATCGCCGAGACGTTTCGCCAGCCGCTCCTGGCCGGCTTCCTGGTCGCCGGTCTCCTCTGCGCGCCCGCCCTGGCCCAGGACGGCGATCCCATCGGCGACCTGCTGAATGGCGACGGCCCGGTGAGCACGGCGCCCGGCGCCGCCGAGGTCGCCCCGACCCCGGTGACGCCCGCATCGCCGCCCGCGGCTCCGAGCCCGGTGGCGCAGCCTGCGCCCGCCCCAGCCCCCACGCCGACAG
>NZ_JAUSLG010000078.1 GCF_030646615.1 Phenylobacterium sp.
CGGCCTTCTGGCCGATGCCGACGTAGATGCAGAGGAGGTCGCCGCCGGTCTGGTTAATGATCGCGTCGATGGCCAGCGCCGTCTTGCCGGTGCCGCGGTCGCCGATGATCAGCTCGCGCTGGCCGCGGCCGACGGGGATCAGGGCGTCGATGGCCTTCAGGCCGGTCTGCACCGGCTCGTGCACCGACTTGCGCGGAATGATGCCCGGCGCCTTGACGTCGGCGCGGCGACGCTCGGTGGCCATGATGGGGCCCTTGCCGTCGATGGGTTCGCCCAGGGGGTTCACCACCCGGCCCAGCAGGCCCTTGCCCACCGGCACGTCCACGATTTCGCCGAGGCGGCGGACTTCGTCGCCCTCGCCGATGGCGCGGTCGTCGCCGAAGATCACGACGCCGACATTGTCGCGCTCCAGGTTCAGGGCCATGCCCTTCACGCCGGCCTTGGGGAACTCGACCATTTCGCCCGCCTGGACGTTGTCGAGGCCGAAGACCCGGGCGATGCCGTCACCGACGGACAGAACCTGGCCGACGTCGGAAACGTCGGCTTCTTCGCCGAAATTGGCGATCTGCGACTTGAGAATGGCCGAAATCTCGGCGGCGCGGATATCCATGGTCTTACGCTCTCTTGAGGGCGAATTTCAGCGAGTCGAGCTTCGTACCCAGCGAAGCGTCGAACAGACGGGAGCCGACCCGAACCTTGATGCCGCCAAGGATCGACGGATCGACGTGGGTCTCAATCTCAGGGTCCTTGCCCAGGGCCTGGCGCAGGGCGGCGGAGACGCCCCGGGCCTGGTCCGCAGACAGGGGAAGCGCGGTGGTCACGTGGGCCGAAACCACACCCCGACGTTCGGCCGAGAGGGCCTGGAACGCGGTGATCACCGAAGGAATGGCCGAGGCCCGGCCATTGGCCGAGATCAGGCCGAGAAACTTGCGGGTGGTCGGATCAAATCCGGCCTTGGCCGCCACAGCGGCCAGACCCTTGCTCTTGTCCTGGGCGCCGAAGGCCGGCGAGGCCAGCAGGACGCGCAGGTCACGGCTGTCGGCCAGCATCGCCTTCAGCGACTTGAGGTCAGCTTCGACCGCCGCAATCTTGTTCTCGTCGTTCGCGAGATCGAACAGGGCCTGAGCATATCTGCCGCCCACATTCGAAGTCCTGGAATCGTCCGCCACTATGTGTCCGCCCGGTGCGTGTCAAAAGCCGCGACAGAAGAATATCCGCCACCGCTAAAGGCTTGAAAGCGCTTGAAAAAGCACGTCGCCGAAAGAGGAGGTCCACCCCCCGACCCTAAGCCGCGCGCCTGATAGCACGCGATTTTAGGCGCCGCAACCAAACCGGCGTCTGGGAAATCGGCCATTTCGCCTAAGCCGGGGCGGCGGCGTCGAGCCTGCGGAACACCGCAGAGCCGGTGGCGGCCAGGGCGCCGTCGCCCTTCAGCACCCGTCCATGGACGAAGACCAGGGTCCGCGTCCCCCGCTCGACCCAGCTCTCCACCGTGACGGCTTCGCCCGCGACGAGGGGCGCGCCGTAGTCGAGGGTGAGGGAGACCGGCGCTGCGGCCTCGCCGATGGCGCCGGCCATGGCCGGTTCGAGGAGGGCGGCGGCCGGCGCCGGGCCGGCGGGCGCTTGGGCCCTATGGATCAGGCGCGCGGCGGCGGCGGGGGCGGCTGCGCTGGAGGCGGGGGAGGATGCGTTCATGGCCGCGCCCCTTTAAGGCGCAACGGGCAAAAGAAAAAGGGCGCCGGAGGCCCGGCGCCCAGTTTGACAGGCTCGATAACAGACGGCTGGGAGGCCGAACTTAGCGGTTGGCGACCTGCGTCTTGGGCAGAGCCGCTTCGTTGCAGGCGCTGAGGCGCTCGGCGTCGAAGGATTTGCGGCTGTCTGCGAAAGCCGCGATGGGCCCGAACTTGCCCGCCAGGTCCTTGCAGGTCGCGGTAATGAAGGTGCGCGAGTTGGTCGCGCTGGCGACGCATTCGGCGCCTTCGCACCAGAAAACGGCGCCGCCGGCCACCAGCTTGGTGCGCTCGGCCACGGGCTGCTCGAGCTTGGCGGTGACCATCTGCTGGGCGGCGGCCTGGCCGGCGATGGCCAGCGTCAGGAAGGCCGCGGCGGCGGCCGCGGTGTTACGGATCATCATGGGTCGCACTCCGGGGTTGGGGAGGAAGCGGCGCGAAGCGGCGGCGCCGGCTGGCCCGAAAACCCCTTGCGACTATCCCCATCGCCTGGCGCCCTCGAACTAAGCAACGCTAAGATAACGGCGTTAAGATTGGGCGCAACCGCCATTTGCGTTGGACGGCTATGCAAGTTTGAAGACGCGAGGCCCCGACGCCCCCCTTCCCCCAGGTCACCTGCGCCGTGGAATCGCCCCGTTCATCCCCCATCAACCCTGTCGCGCGTTTTGTGGGGTTCGGATAAAGGATCGCGCCAAACCCAGGCGCCGAGACGCGCACGCTCTCTATAAGAACGGCTAGGACGACGAATGGCCAATTCGCAACCGCCAGGATCGCCCCGCTCGGGCCGGAGCGGCCGCGCCCGTCGGACGCCGCTGCAGGCCTTCTTCTATTGGACCGCGGTGATCGGGGTCTGGGGGTTGATCTTCATGGCGGCCTTCTTCGCCGTCTTCGCGGTCGACCTGCCGGACACCTCCAAGCTCTATGATGTCGAGCGCCAGCCCTCGATCTCCTATCTGGACCGCTCCGGCGCCCTGGTGGCGGTGCGCGGGTCGCAATACGCCCCGCCCGTGGACCTCGACACCCTGCCAGAGCATGTGCCGAAAGCCTTCATCGCCATCGAAGACCGCTGGTTCTACTGGCACCCCGGCTTCAACCCCTGGGGCATTATCCGCTCGCAGTACTACAACATGACCAGCGATGGCGGCCCCCTGCGCGGCGGCTCGACCATCACCCAGCAGCTGGCGCGCAATCTGTTCCTGACGCCGGCCCAGACCTATCGCCGCAAGGCCCAGGAGCTAATCCTGGCCGTCTGGCTGGAGATGAAATTCTCCAAGAAGGAGATCCTCGAGCTCTATCTGAACCGGGTCTATTTCGGCGGCGGCGCCTATGGGATCGAGGCCGCCTCGCAGCGCTATTTCAACAAGCCCGCCCCGGAGCTGACCGTGGGCGAGTCCGCCCTGCTGGCCGGCATGATGAAGGGGCCGTCGCGCTACAGCCCCGTCTCGGCCACCGAACGGGCCGCCCGCCGCGCCACCGTGGTGCTGGACGAAATGGTCCGCCTGGGCGCCATCACCCCCGAGGAGCGGACCGAGGCCTTCAACAATCCCGTGCGGGTCAATCCCACCCTGGCCAACCAGCGGGCGCAGTATTTCGTCGACTGGATCGACGACGAGGTCCGCGCCCTGGTGGGCGAGCCCACCGACGACCTGGTGGTCGAGACCACGCTGGATCTGCCCATCCAGACCGCCGCCGAGCAGGCTGTGCGCCGCGGCGTGGCCGCCGGCGCCGATCAAGGCATCGGCCAGGGCGCCCTGGTGGCCCTCGACGGCGAGGGCCGGGTGCGGGCCTATGTGGGCGGCGCCGACTATCAGGAGAGCCAGTTCGACCGGGCGACCATGGCCAGGCGTCAGGCCGGCTCGGCCTTCAAGCCCTTCGTCTATCTCACGGCCATGGAGCAGGGGCGCACCCCCAACGTCCGCGTGGTCGATGAACCCCTGCGCATCGGCGACTGGGAGCCGCGCAACTACTCCGGCGACTTCCGTGGGGAAATGACCCTGGAGCAGGCCCTGGCCCAATCCACCAACACCGTCGCCGCCCGGCTGGCCAGCGAGGTCGGCACCGGCAATGTGGCCTCTACGGCGCGCCGCCTGGGGATCACCGGCAATATCCAGCTCGACCCCTCCATGGCGCTGGGCGCCGTCGAGGTGAGCCCCATGCAGATGGCCCAGGCCTACGCCCCCTTCGCCAATGGGGGCTTCAAGGCCCAGGGCTATGGGATCGAGCGCATCCGCACCTCCGACGGCCGGGTTCTCTATGACCACAATGTGGACAAGCCCCAGCGCCAGTCGGTGATCGGCTCGCCCGCCCTGCAGTACATGAACCAGATGATGCGCGGCGTCGTGGCCCGCGGCACCGGGACAGCCGCCCAGGTCCCCGGCTACGACCTGGCCGGCAAGACCGGCACCACCAACGACTATCGGGACGCCTGGTTCGTCGGCTACACCGGCGGCTTCGTCGCCGCCGTCTGGGTCGGCAAGGACGACAATTCGGCCATGCGCCGGGTCGCCGGCGGGGGCGCGCCGGCCCGGATCTGGAAGGATTTCATGACCGCGGCCCTGCCCCGGCTGAACGCCCAGCAGATCCCGGGCGGCACGATCGATCCCCCGCCCCAGACGCCGGCCGTCGATCCCATCGGCGATCTCCTGGACGGCGTGGGCGGCATGATCGGCGGCGATCCGGCCCCTCAGCCCAGCCCGCCGGGCAATCCGGAGCCGATCCCCTACTGAGCCGTCGGCCGGGGCCTATGACGCCTCGGTTGCGCCCACCGCGTGCAGCCGCGCGCCGTGGAGCCGGAGCCACTGCCGATGGGGGGCCGGATCACCCACCAGCGCCTCCACCAGGGCCCAGAAGCGCGGGCCATGGTTCAGCTCGCGCAGGTGGGCGCACTCGTGGGCGACCACATAGTCGGACACCTCCGGCGGGGCCAGCGCCAGGCGCCAGGAATAGCGGATCACCGCCGGCTGGACGCCCACCGCCGGCTTGCACGAGCCCCAGCGCGACCGGGCGTCGGTCAGGGCGATCTTGGGCTGCGCCGCGCCAAGGGTGCGGGCGTGGATCGCCGTCAGGGCGCTGAGCTCTTCCAGGGCGTGGCGCTTCACCACCCGCTGAACCGCCCGGGCATAGGGTTCGCCCGCGCCGGGCGCGAGGATCTGGCCAGGACCGTCGGGGTCGGGCTTGACCAGCCTGGCCCGTCCGGCGCCCACCCCCAGCACGACCTCTGCGCCGAACAGGCTCAGACGGGCGCCGGGCGCGAGCGGCAGGGCGCTGGGCAGTTCGGCGAGGCGCGCCAGGATCCAGTCGATGCGATCGCGGGCGAAGGCCGCGGCCTCCCCCAGGCGTCGCGGGCTTGGCGCCGTGGCCACGACTTCACGCCGGCTGCGGTCCAGGCGCAAAGACACCCGGCGCGCCCGCGCATGCACTTTCAGGCGGATGACGGCGCCGGAGATCTCGATCCGGTCGCCATCGGCGAAGCTGCGGCCAAAGGGACTCATGTCCCCCTGATTTATGCAGGCTTGGCGGACTTGTCGAAGCGGCTTTGATGATCGGCGATGAAGTCCCGCACCCGGGGATAGATTTCCTCCCGGAAGCGGCGGCCATTGAACACGCCGTAATGGCCCACATGGGGCTGCACATAGTCGACCTTCAACGCGGCCGGCAGATTGGCGCAGAGGTCGTGGGCGGCCTGGGTCTGGCCGATGCCGGAAATGTCGTCGTTCTCGCCCTCGACGGTCAGCAGGCCGATGTCCTTGATCTGGCCGGGGTCCACAAGCCGATCACGGTGAATCAGTTCGCCCTTGGGCAGCAGGTAGCGCTGGAAGACGTAGTCCACCGTCTGGAGATAGAATTCCTCGGTCAGGTCGAGGACCGACAGGTACTCGTCATAGAATTCCAGGTGCTTGTCGGCGGAGTCCCCATCGTCGCCCATCAGGTCCTCGAGGTAGCGCAGGTGCGCTTCCTTGTGACGTTCGATGTTCATCGACATGAAGGAATAGAGCTGGACGAAGCCCGGATAGACCCGGCGGCCCATGCCCGGATAGGGCGGCGGGACCGTATAGACCATGTTCGAGGCGAACCAGGCGAAGGGGCGTTCTTCAGCCAGCTTGTTGGTCACCGTCGGCGAGAAGCGCGCGTCGATGGGCGAGCCCATGAAGGTCATGGAGGCTGGGCGGGACGCCTCGTCATCCTGGGCCATGAGGCTGGCGGCGGCCAGGACCGGCGGCCCCGGCTGGCAGACGGCCACCACATGGGGCCGCGGGCCCAGGAACCGCAGCATGTCCCGGATGTGGTCGATATAGTCGTGGAAGTCGAAACGGCCCTCCATCACCGGCACCGACCGGGCGTTCTCCCACTCGGTGATGTAGACCTCGTGATCCTGCAGGAAGGCCTGCACCGTGCCCCGCAGCAGGGTGGCGTAGTGCCCCGACAGGGGGGCGACGATCAGCACCGGCGGCTCCAGCCGGGTGCGGCCGGCCCGGCGCATGTCGGTCATGTCGCGGCTGAAATGGGTGAGCTTCGCCCAGGGCGAACTCCAGACCGTCTGGGTGCGCACCGCGACGCTCTCGCCATTGATGCTGACGGAGTCGATGCCCCATTCCGGACGCCGGTAGCGGCGGGTGAGGTTCGAGAACAGGTCCGCCGTGGCATAGAGCCGGCGGCCAAGCTCGCTGTCCCGGGCCGGATTGAGCGGGGAGCTCCAGAAGTCCCGGGTCGCCAGGGCGGCCAGGCGCATTGGCGTCGCGCCGTAATAGCTGGTCTCGTGCAGGGTATAGAGCATCTGCCAAACGTCCTTGTGCGCTGCAACATATCACGCCGCGCCTTAACGGAGTCCAGCCCTGGCCGTTCCGCAGGACCCGCCGCCCTGCGACCGGACGCCGCGCGGGCGCCTAGCCTTCCTGCATGGCCGTGCGGATCAGGCGGGCCATTTCGTCGGGCGCTATGCCAAAGGCCAGGACGCGGTTGAAGCGCCCCTGGGGGTCCATCAGATAGGCCGCCGTGGAATGATCGACCGTATAGTCGGGGCCCTCGCCCGACTTGCGATAATAGACATAGTAGGCCTTGGCCACCTGGGCGACCTGCTCGGGCGTGCCGGTCAGGCCGATGACATTGTCGGGGAAGGCGTCCAGGGACAGGTAGGTCTTCAGCTGTTCGGGGGTGTCGCGCTCAGGATCGACCGAGATGAAGACCGTCTGCAGATCATCCCCCCGGGGTCCAAGCTGCTGCTTGGCCACATCGATCGCCTGCAGGGTCGAGGGGCAGATGTCGGGGCAATAGGTGAAGCCGAAGAAGACGATGTTCCACTGGCCCTCCAGCACGCTCTCATCCACTTGCCGGCCGTCCTGATCGATCAGCTGGAAGGGACCGCCCACATTTCCCTGCGCCGTCTGGGCGCCGTCGCCCGCGCCCTGTCCGCCGCCCATCTGCCAGAAGAGGCCAGCGCCCACCGCCAGGCCGACGACCGCCACCAGGGCGATGAGGATCAGAGAACGTTTCGACATGGCCAGACCTCGCGCAGGGCGTGCAGTTTAGTTTGGGGCTCGCCATGACCATCGATCTCGGTGATCTTCAGGGCAATGGCCCTCAAGAATGACGGATCGGCAGGCCTGAAGGACCCCCTGGGTCTCGATAGGCAAAGCACCGCCCTGCTGCAAGGCGAGCTCGCCTGGGACGAGGCGGTCCTCAAGCAGGGCCGGCTGCGGATTCGCACCGTCGTCACCCTGCGCTGGGTGATGGTGACCAGCGAGGCCGCCGTGCTGGCGGTCAGCGCCGCCCTGCTGGACCTGCCCGCCCCCTACGCCATCTGTTTCGGCCTGGTGGGCCTGGCCGCCTGGGTGAACTTGCTGGTCGGAATCGCCACGCCGGGCCAGCGGCTGCTGAACCCGGCCGAGGCCACCCTGCAGCTGGGCTTCGACATCATCCGCATCGCCGCCCTGGTCTTCCTGACCGGCGGCATCCTCAATCCCTTCGTCGTGCTGATGATTCCACCCCTGGCCCTGGCGGCGGCCACCCAGTCCCTGGCGCCGACCCTGGTCCTGGGCGTCCTGGCCATGGGACTGGGGGCGGTGTTGAGCTTTCTCGCCCTACCCCTGCCTGGCGCCGAAACCCCTGCGGCCGCCTGGCCCCTGGGATGGCGGCTGGGCGCCATGACCGCCCTGCTGCTGGGGCTGGCCTTCACCGCCGCCTTTGTGCGCGAAGCCGCCCAGGAGACCGCGCGGCGCGCCCTGGCGCTGGACGTCACCCAGGCGGTGCTGGCCCGTGAACGGCGCATGACGGCCCTGGGCGGCCTGGCCGCAGCGGCGGCCCACGAGCTCGGCACGCCGCTCGCCACCATCGCCATCGTCGCCAAGGAAATGGCCCGGGAGGCGACCACCCCGCAGATCCGCGAGGACGCCGACCTGCTGATGGCCCAGGCTCAGCGCTGCCGCGAAATCCTCGCCCGGCTCACCGAAGCGCCGGACGCCTCGGACGAGGTCCATGAGCGCATGAGCCTGCTGCAGCTGCTGCAAGAGGTGATCGAGCCCCATCGCGATGTGAAGGGGGTGCGCCTGGAGGCCATCGTCACCGGCGCGCCAGGGGTGCGAAAGCCCGGCCTGGCCCGCATGCCGGAGGTGATCCACGCCATCAGCTCCTTCGTGGAGAACGCCGTGGACTTCGCCACCTCCGAGGTGCTGGTCACCGCCCGCTTCGACGCCGACACCGTCGCCCTGGAGGTCCGCGACGATGGCCCAGGCTTCGCCCCGGAAATCCTCGCCCGCCTGGGCGAGCCCTATGTGACCAGCCGGCCGGGCGCGGAGGGTTCGCGCACCGGCCACATCGGCATGGGCCTGGGCTTCTTCATCTCCAAGACTCTTTTGGAGCGCACCGGCGCGGTGGTGGCCTTCCAGAATGGCCGGCCGCGGGGGGCGGTGGTCTCGGTGCGCTGGCCGCGGGGCCGGATCGAGCTCGACCATGGCTGACCAAAACCCTTTGGGGACTTGCAGTTAGGCGCCGGAGCACTCCAGTATCCAATACACGCACGGAGGGAGGCCCGCACGCGCGGGTGGCGGTTCATGAGCGACTTGAGCACCCAGATCGAGGCCTTGCCAGACAAGAGCCTGTTGCTTCTGGATGATGACATGGCCCTTCGAACCCGGCTCGGCCGCGCCCTGGAGGGCCGGGGCTTCGAGCCGGTGCTGGCCGCCAGCGTCACGGAGGCCCTGGCCGCGGTGAAGGTCTATCCACCGGCCTTCGCCGTCCTGGACATGCGCCTGGAGGACGGCACGGGGCTGAAGGTGGTGGAGGCCGTGCGCGAGGCCCGCCCCGACGCCAAGATCATCATGCTGACCGGCTATGGCAATATCGCCACCGCCGTGGCCGCGGTGAAGGCCGGCGCCGTGGACTATCTGTCCAAGCCCGCCGACGCCGACGACGTGGCCCGCGCCCTGCTGGCCCTGCCCGGCGATGTGGCCGCCCCGCCGGACAATCCCATGAGCGCCGATCGCGTGCGCTGGGAGCATATCCAGCGGGTCTATGAGCTGTGCGGCCACAATGTCTCGGAAACCGCCCGGCGGCTGAACATGCACCGGCGCACCCTGCAGCGGATCCTGGCCAAGCGCGCCCCGCGCTGAGGACCTAAAGAACCAGGGCGGCGCCGGCCCGCAGCGCCGCCAGTCGGCCAAAGGCCACGGTCAGCGCCTTGCGCCGCGCCCCGGCCAGGCTGGCCACCGGCGCCTCGCGCAGCACCGCCCCGCCAAAGGCGTCGGCGACGATCAGGCCCGGATCATCGGGCAGGATGTGCTGGGGAAATTCCGGGGCCACGGCGAAGGCGAAGGCGTCGCAATAGGGCTCATACTCCCGCCACTTCAGGTCGGTGCGAAAGTCCTCCAGGCTCGACTTCACCTCGACGATGAAGAGATCGCCGCGCCGCCCCAGCGCCATCAGATCGGCCCGCCGGCCATTGGGCAGACAGACCTCGGTCAGCGGCGCGTAGCCCAGCGCCGCCAGCAACCGCGCCGCCCCCCGGGTCACCGCCTGGGTGATCTCAGGCCGGGAGACCGGCGCGCAGGTGCTCAGAACGAGATCCATGGCCCCACCATGTTCCGCCTTCGTTCCCAAGGCAAGGGGGCGGTCCGCCTCACCTTGCCTGTTGCGGGAATTCCAGGGTGGCGGGGTCGTAGCCGAGCTGCTTGATGCGGGCGATGGCCTGGTTGCGGACCGCCGCGCTCAGCTGGGGCGCCTTGGAGAGCAGCCACACATAGTTGCCCCCCGGCGTGCCCATGATCAGCCAGCCCTGGTCGGTGCGGTGATCGAGGATCCAGTATTCCTGGTTCATCACGCCGCCGAAGAAGCTGAGCTTGAACTTGGCGTTCTTCTCCGGATCAACCGAGGTGGCGTTAGCCTTCCATTCCTTCTTCGGACCGTCCGGCGCGCCGCGGCGGCAGGTCTGGACCACCGAATAGCCGGCGCCCGAGCGGGTCCAGTCGGCGGTGGCGGCCTCGCAGGCCTTCTGCATGGCGTTGGGGGTGCGGGCCACCTCGTACCAGCGGCCGGTCATGCTGGTCAGCTCGACCCGGTTGGCGGGCTCGGGCGCCTTGGCCGCGGCGGGCGCAGGGGTGGCGAGCGCCAGGAGGGCAGCGCCCAGGGCGGCGGGAGCAAACAGGCCGAGGGCGCGGCGGGGGACATGGATCTGCATGCCATAAGCCTAGAAAAACAATGCGCCCGGAACAAGGACGCCCGCCGGGGTCGCCGGCGGGCGTCAAAGGTTCAAAGGATCGGCGCGCCTATTCGGCGGCGATGGTCACCGGCTTCAGGGCCCGTTCCTTGAAGTTGATGGCCTGCAGATAGACGATGCCCTCTTCGGCGATGTCGTCGCCGACCATGCGGTCGCCCTCGGCCTTGAGTTCATCCATGTCCACATACATGCCGTAGAAGGCCCGGGTGCGGTCGGTGATGATGCCGGCGTTGAGCAGGGTCTTGATCAACACCCGGAAGATGTTGGTCGATTCCTTCATGTCCTCGCGGCGGGCCTCGTCGGTGGCCAGCTTCTGGATCTCCTCCAGCACCTTGTCGGGGTCGAGGCCGAACTCCTCATAGAGATCGCGCTGCTCGCTGGGAGACACCAGGTTGAACAGCAGCACCTGGAAGCAGTGGGCCGCCCAGTCCTCGATGATCTCGTGTTCCTGCGGGGTCAGCTTGGGAATGGTCCGGTCGGCCCAGATCTTCCCGAACTTGTGGTGGAAGGCCTCATCCGTCATCACCAGCTGCATCAGCTTGCGGCCCAGGGGATCGTTGAGCTTCTGATAGAAGGTGGCGAAGGCGCCCATGGCCAGGCCCTCCACCAGCATCTGCATGCCGATGATCTTCTTATAGACCTCCGGCGAACCGATGATGTCCACCAGCAGGTCCTGCAGCACCTTGGTGCATTCCACCGGCCGGCCCCAGCGCGCCTTGATGTACTTGGCGAAGGCCGTGACGTGGCGGGCCTCTTCGCGGGTCTGGTTGGCGGCGTATTCCTGGGCGCCCTGGTCGTAGAGGACGTGGCACAGGCTGGCCGACAGGTTCAGCGCCCCCTGCTCCCCATGCAGGATGGAGGAGAAGGACCGCAGCAGCGACTTGTTGATGAACTGGGCGCGCAGGCTCGGATCGCTCAGGTGGTTGCTGACATATTCGGTCTGCAGGGCCACCACCAGGTCCTCGGGCACCAGGGCGTCATTGTCCATGTCCCAGGGCTCGTCGAAGTCGATGTACTTCTTGTCCAGCGGATCCCAGAAATGGTCGTGGGTGGCCGAAATGATCTTGTCGAAGGCTGTGGAGCGCGAATTGTAGCGGTCCAGGTGCAGCATGGACTCGAAGTCGTCCGGCGCGACCGCGTCGTAGATCATGTCCTTGGTGATGTTGCCGTCAGCGGCCATTCGTTCCTCCTGGGGTTTGGGAAAGCTTGGGCGCCCTTGCTCCGATCTACGCTCGGCGGACGTCTCTCTGGCTTTGGAACCAGCCTGCCTCCTCAGACCGGTGTTCGTCAAAGGAATACGTGACGCCGGCGTCAATTTTGCGGCGCCCGGCCACAAAAAACGCCGCCGGGGGTCCGGCGGGCGTTTCGATGGCGCAGATGACGCCTGGGCCTATTCGGCGGCGATGGTCACCGGGGCGGCGTGGCGGTCCTTGAAGTTGATCTCCTGGAGGTACTTGATGCCCTCTTCGGCGATGTCGTCGCCGACCATGCGGTCGCCCTCGGCCTTGAGTTCATCCATGTCCACATAGATGGCGTAGAAGGCCCGCGTCCGGTCGGTGATGATGCCAGCGTTGAGCAGGGTCTTCACCAGCACGCGGAAGATGTTGGTCTGCTCCTTCATATTCTCCCGGCGGGTCTCGTCGGTGACCATTTCGGCCATCTCGGCGATCACCTTGTCGGGGTCGAGGCCGAACTCCTCATAGAGGTCGCGCTGCTGGCTGGGGGAGACCAGGTTGAACAGCAGGGTCTGGAAGCAGTGGGCCGCCCAGTCCTCGATGATGGCGTGCTCTTCGGCGTTCAGGTGCGGGATGGTCCGGTCGGCCCAGATCTTCCCGAACTTGTGGTGGAAGGCCTCGTCGGTCATCACCAGCT
>NZ_JAUSLG010000083.1 GCF_030646615.1 Phenylobacterium sp.
CAGGTGATGAGCCTGTCGAAGATCGCCAAGGTCACCGAACAGTCGGTGGCCTTCCAGAGCCACATCGACGGCTCCAAGCATGTCCTGACCCCCGAACGCTCCATCGAGATCCAGGCCGACCTGCTGGGATCTGACATCGTCATGCAGCTGGACGAGTGCGTCGCCTGGCCGGCGGAGGAGAACCGGGCGCGGGAGGCCATGCTGCTGTCGGCGCGCTGGGGCCAGCGGTCCAAGGCCGCCTTCGGCCAGCGAGACCGCCAGGCCGCCGATGGCGTAGCCGTCGAAGCCGATCTCCACCAGCCGCTCGGCGGACTCCCGGCGCAGGGCCTGGAGGGTCGAGCCCTGCTGGATGCCGAACAGGGCCTGGTGCTCTCGCTCGCCAAACGCCGCCTTGCAGCGCGCGCCCCAGCGGGCCGACAGCCGCAGGGCCTCGGCCGCGCGGGTTTCCTCCGCCGGCCAGGCGACGCACTCGTCCAGTTGCATGACGATGTCGGAGCCCAGCAGATCAGCCTGGATCTCCACCGACCGTTCGGGCGACAGCACGTGGCGCGAACCGTCGATATGGCTGGCGAAGGTCACGGCCTCTTCCGTCACCTTGGCGATGTTGGACAGCGACATGACCTGGAAGCCGCCGGAATCGGTGAGGATCGGCTTCTCCCACCGCATGAAGCGATGCAGGCCGCCCAGGCGCGACACCCGCTCGGCGCCGGGCCGCAGCATCAGGTGATAGGTGTTGCCGAGGATGATGTCGGCGCCGGTGGACGCCACCTGATCCACCGTCAGCGCCTTGACCGTCGCGGCCGTGCCCACCGGCATGAAGGCCGGCGTGCGGATATCGCCGCGGGCGGTCTTCAGCACGCCGGTGCGCGCGGCGCCGTCCGTGGCGGCGATCTCGAAGGGAAAGGCGGCCATCAGTCGGCCCTCCAGAGCAGGCTGGCGTCGCCATAGGAATAGAAGCGGTAGCCCTGGGCGATGGCGTGGCCATAGGCGGCCCGCATCGTCTCCAGGCCCGAAAACGCGCTGACCAGCATGAACAGGGTCGAGCGCGGCAGGTGGAAATTGGTCATCAGCCCGTCGGCGGCCCGGAACCGGTAGCCCGGGGTGATGAAGATGGCCGTATCGTCGGCGAAGGGGCGCACCACGCCGTCCTCGCCTGCGGCGCTCTCCACCAGCCGCAGGGAGGTGGTGCCGACGCAGATGATGCGGCCGCCCGCAGCCCGGGCGCGATTGAGCCGCTCGGCCGTCTCGGGACTGACTTCGCCGAACTCGGCGTGCATCCGGTGGCCTTCGATGTCGTCCACCTTGACCGGCAGGAAGGTGCCGGCGCCCACATGCAGGGTGACGAAGCAGGTTTCGACCCCGGCCGCGCTCAACCGATCCATCAGCTCAGGGGTGAAGTGCAGGCCCGCCGTCGGCGCGGCCACCGAGCCGTCGGCCTGGGCGTAGATGGTCTGGTAGTCGGTCTGGTCCTGTTCGTCCTCGGGCCGCTTGGCGGCGATATAGGGCGGCAGGGGCATGGCCCCGCGAGCCTTGATCGCCTCGTCCAGGGCGGGGCCGGCCAGGTCGAAGGCCAGCAGGATCTCGCCCCCGTCGCCCTTCTCGACCACGGTGGCGTCCAGGGCGCCCAGCAGGCAGGCGCGATCCTCGGCCTCGCCGAAGCTCACCCGGTCGCCGGGCGCCAGCCGCTTGCCGGGGCGCATGAAGGCGCTCCAGCGGTCGGGGGCGCTCCGCTTGTGCAGGGTGGCCTCGACGGCGACGACGCTCTCGCCCCGGGTGCGACGGCCACTCAGCCTTGCCGGGATCACCCGGGTGTCGTTCAGCACCAGGATGTCGCCGGCCCGCAACTCGCCAGGGAGATCGCGGACCTGGAGGTCCGCCAGGGGCTGGCCCGGCGTGACCCGCAGCATCCGCGCCGAATCCCGGGGCTGGGCGGGACGCAGGGCGATGGCGCTGTCGGGCAGGTCGAAGTCGAAATCGGCAGTCTTCATGTGACCTGCGTCAGGCCATGCAAGACCCCGCGCGTCAAGCGCGGCCTCATGCTAGAGCCGGGCCCATGGGCCTGATCCGAGTCGTCATCACGCGCATTCTCGAGGACATCGCCGCGGCGCTCGCCGTGCTGGCGGCCCTGGTCATGCTGGCCGCCCAGGGCGGGCGGTTCAGCGACAATCTGGACGTCGCCACCCATTTCGTCGTGGTGTTCATCGCCGTGGCCGTCGTGGCGGCCGTCCTTGCGATCCTGACCCCGCCGACGCGACTGCGCCGGTTCACGCTCGGCACAGCGGCGGTCGCCATCGGTCTGGCCGGCGTGCTGATCCTGCCCGAGATGTTCCGAAAGACTGGCCACGCCGCCGATGCCGAAACGGCCAGCCTCCATCAGATCAAGCTCGTCCAGATCAACAGCTGGAGCGGCCGCAACCAGACCCTGGGCGACACCGCCGACTGGATCGTGGCCCAGGATCCGGACATCATCGTGGTCGAAGAGGCCACCCGCAGGTTCCAGCGGGCGCTGGAATCGCGCGCCGCCTATCACCGCACCTGTGATCCGGACGATCGCTGCGAGGTCATCATCTACAGCAAGGTCGCGCCGATCTCGGCGGGCCTGCCCAAGGTCCGCGAGGGCGCCTACTTCCCCGCCACCCGCGCCACCTTCGCAGCCCCAGGGGGCGAGTTCACGGTGATCGGCGCCCACTATACCTGGCCCGTGCCGGCCGGACCGCAGCAGCAGCAGAGCCTGCGCCTGACGACGATGGCCAGGCTTTATGACCGCGAGCGGCTGATCATCGCCGGCGATTTCAATTCGACCCCGTGGTCCTTCACCCTGCGTCGGCAGGACAAGGCCCTCGGCCTGATCCGGCGCAACCAGGGCATGTTGAGCTGGCCGGCCATGGCCTTCTCGCGCTGGAACATCCACATGCCCCTGCCCTTTCTGGCCATCGACCATGTCTATGCCGGTTCCGACTGGGTGACGCTGGGCGCCGAACGGGGGCCTGCCCTGGGCTCCGATCACTTTCCGGTGGTGGTGACCCTGGCCCTGCCCCCGACCGACTAAAACGCCGGCCGGGAGAGAGCGCAGCGTCAGGCGTCGGCGGCGACCTTCATGGAGACGATCTTGCCCGGGCTGCGCGGCGGCTCGCCCTTGGGCAGGGCGTCGATGTGCTCCATGCCTTCGGTCACTTCGCCCCAGACCGTGTACTGGCCGTCCAGGAAGCGGGCGTCATCGAAGCAGATGAAGAACTGGCTGTTGGCCGAGTCCGGCACGGCCGTGCGGGCCATGGAGCAGACGCCGCGGACATGAGGCTCGGGATTAAACTCGGCCTTGAGGTTCGGCTTGTCCGAGCCGCCTGAGCCGGTGCCGGTGGGATCGCCGCCCTGGGCCATGAAGCCCGGGATGACCCGGTGGAACACCACGCCGTCATAGAAGCCCTCGCGGGCCAGTTCCTTGATGCGGGCCACGTGGCCCGGCGCCAGGTCGGGACGCAGGCGAATGGTCACCGGGCCGGCGTCCAGCGTCATGATCAGGGTGTTTTCGGAATCCATCACTTTACCTCGGAGGGGATTTTGAGATTGCAGGCCGAGAAATCGGCCCCGTCTTCGGCGCGCATCTGCGCCACCTGGGCGGCGAACCAGGGGCCTGCGGTGTCGACAACGCGCAAGGCCGGCCTTTCGGCCCCAGGAATATCGGCCAGCATCCTGGCGCGGAGCATCATGTCCTGCGGCGGGGTCACCGGCTCACCCACCTTGAGAGCGCGCACAGCCTCGAGCCCTGCGACGACGCGGCCAAAGGCGGTGTAGCGCCGCTCCAGCGAAGGGTAGGCCTGACGCATCAGGAAGAACTGGCTGTTGGCGGAGTTCTCTTCCGAGCCCCGGGCCATGCCCGCCACGCCGGGGCAGAACAGCGGCCAGGCGGTGATCTTGTTGTCGGCGGTCATCGCCATCAGCATCGGGCTCTGGGTCATGACCGGCACGACTCCGACAAAGCCGGTCTGGCTGGAGCCGGAGTCCGACACGGCCACGAACGGGTCGGACGCCCCGCGACGGAAGGTGAACTCCGCCGTCATGTCGGGCAGGTCGGAGCCGCCAGCGCCGCTGTCCAGGGGGTCGCCGGTCTGGGCCATGAACACGTCGATGACGCGGAAGAAGCTGCGCCCGTCATAGAAGCCCTGGCGGGTCAGGGTCTTGATGCGCTCCACGTGGGTCGGCGCGATCGTCGGCGACAGCTCGACAAAGACAACCCCCTTGTTGGTGTCGATCACCATGACGTCGTCGGGGTTGGGCGTGCGCCAGTCCTGGGCGGCGGGAGCGCCGAGGGACGGGGTCTCGGCCGGCGAGGCGGCGCGCTGCGCCATGGCCGGGGTGGCCGCCGTCGCAAGCGCGAGGGCGATGATCAGGGAGATACGGGTCATGGGATCACTCGTAATAGGCGAAGGCCTCGACGACCAGCCCGTCGGCGCCAAAGCAGACCACCTCGACCACCTCGGCCTCGGTGCGCGAGCTGTGGTAGCGGATCGCCACGGAATCCACGCCGGCAAGCACGCTGCGCAGGGTGAAGTGGAGATCGGGGATCCGGCGCAGGGCCTCGCCCCAATAGGCCGCCAGGGCCGCCTTGCCCGCCACCCGGCCGGAGGCGTCGCCGGTGATCTTGGCCGCTGCCGGGCTGGTGAAGACGACATCCTCGGCATAGTGGGAGAGGATCGCCTCGAGGTCGTGGCGGTTCCAGGCCTCGATCCAGGCCCGGGCGAACGCCTCGCCCGTCGGCATCAGCCGCGGACCTTGGCCAGCAGGGCTTCCTTGACTCGCGGACTGACGAACTTGCCCACCTCGCCGCCGAGGGTGGCGATCTCCTTGACCAGGCGCGAGGCAATAGCCTGGTGTCGGGGATCGGCCATCAGGAACACCGTCTCGATCTCGCGATCGAGTTGCTGGTTCATGGCGGTCATCTGGAATTCGTATTCGAAGTCCGCCACAGCCCGCAGGCCGCGGATGATCATGGTCGCCCCGATCTGGCGGGCGAACTGCAGCGTCAGGCCCTCATAGGGCTGGACATCGATCTCAATGGACGTGGCCAGGGGAGCGGTCTCGGCCTTGATGATCTCCACCCGCTCGTCGAGGGAGAACATGGGCCCCTTGCCGGCGTTCACGGCGACGCCGATCACCAGCTTGTCCACCAGCTTCACCGCCCGACCCATGATGTCGGAATGGCCATTGGTGATCGGATCGAACGTGCCCGGATAGAGCCCGATGCGGGTCATACGACGCTTCCCCGTGTTCTAATTCGTTCGGCTTTCGCCGCCCCGCCCGCCGATTGCAAGACCTAATCGGCGCTGTTGGCGCCCGGATCGTCTCCGGCGTCTTCGTCGCCCCCTGAGATGGGGTCGTCTGTGACAGCGCCCACCGAGCCCTCAGCCAGGCGCTCGACGGAGACCACGTGCTCGTCGGCGGCGGTGCGGAAGATGGTCACCCCTTGCGTGTTCCGGCCGGCGATGCGGACCTGGCTCACCGGCGTGCGGATCAGCTGCCCCTGGTCGGTGACCAGCAGAAGCTCGTCCCCGTCCTCGACCGGGAAGGAGGCGGTCAGGCGACCGCCTCGCTTGGTGAGGTCCTGGGCGATCAGGCCCTGGCCGCCACGACCGGTGCGGCGGAAGTCATAGGCCGAGCTGCGCTTGCCGAAGCCCTCGGACGAGACGGTGAGGATGAACTCCTCGGCCGCGCCCAGCGCGGCGATGCGCTCGACGGGCAGGCTGAGATCAACGCCCTCGATCTCGTCGTCCTCGACGGCTTCGGGCGCGACGGGTTCGTCAGCCTCGCCGGAGGCGGCGGCGCGGATGGCGTTGGCATGGCGCAGATAGGCGCTGCGCTCGGCCGGCGTGGCGTCCACCGAGCGCAGGATGGCCATGGAGATGACGCTGTCGCTCTCGCCCAGGCGGACCCCGCGGACACCGGTGGAGTCGCGGCTGGCGAACACGCGGACCTCGCCCACGGAGAAGCGGATGCAGCGGCCCGCCGAAGTGGTCAGCAGGACGTCCTGGTCGGCCTGGCAGACGGCCACGCCAATGATGGCGTCGCCCTCGTCCAGCTTCATGGCGATCTTGCCGTTGCGGTTGATCTGCACGAAGTCCGACAGCTTGTTTCGCCGGACATTGCCCGAGCGCGTGGCGAACATGACGTCGTACTGATCCCAGCTCGCCTCGTCCTCGGGCAGGGGCAGGATGGTGGTGATCGCCTCGCCCTGCTCGATGGGCAGCAGGTTGACGAAGGCCTTGCCGCGGGAGTTCGGCGCGCCGACCGGCAGGCGCCACACCTTCAGCTTGTAGACCTTGCCGCCGGAGGAGAAGAACAGCACCGGCGTGTGGGTATTGGCCGAGAACACGCGGGTGACCACGTCCTCGTCCTTCATGGACATGCCCGAACGCCCCTTCCCGCCCCTATGCTGGGTGCGATAGGTGGCGAGCGGCGTGCGCTTCACATAGCCCGAATGGGTGACGGCGATAACCATGTCTTCGCGGGCGATGAGATCCTCATCGTCCATGTCGCCGCCGCCCTCGAGGATCTCGGTGCGGCGGGGCACGGCGAACGCGGTCTTCACCTCGGTCAGCTCGTCACGGACGATGCCCATGACCTTTTCCCGGGAGGCGAGGATTTCGAGGAAGCCCTGGATGGCGCCGGCCAGTTGCCTGGCCTCGCCGAAGATCTCGTCCTGGCCCAGCCCGGTGAGGCGCGACAGGGTCAGCGCCAGGATCGCCCGGGACTGCTCCTCGGTCAGGCGGATCTGATGGCCCTCGACCAGCACGGTGCGCGGGTCGGCGATCAGGTCCACCAGGGGCATCATGTCCCCGGCCGGCCAGGCCCGCGCGGTCAGGCGCTCGCGCGCCTCGGCCGGATCCCTGGACGACCGGATGATGTGGATGACCTCGTCGATATTGGCCACGGCGATGGCCAGGCCGACCAGGACGTGGCCGCGGTCGCGGGCCTTGGAGAGCTCGAACTTGGTGCGGCGGACCACGACCTCTTCGCGGAAGTCCACGAAGGCGACGATCAGGTCGCGCAGGTTCATCTCCCGCGGACGCCCGCGGTCCAGGGCCAGCATGTTGACCGGGAAGGACGACTGCAGCGGGGTGAAGCGATAGAGCTGGTTCAGCACCACCTCGCCCGAGGCGTCGCGCTTGAGCTCGACCACCACGCGCATGCCATCGCGGTCGCTTTCGTCGCGCAGGTCGGCCACGCCCTCGATCCGCTTGTCGCGGACAAGCTCGGCGATCCGCTCCACCAGGGCGGCCTTGTTGACCTGATAGGGCAGCGCCGTGATCAGCACGGCTTCGCGATCCTTGCGGATTTCCTCGATGGACGCCTTGCCGCGGGTCACGACCGAGGCGCGGCCGGTCAGCATGGCCTGGCGTGAGGCGGCCCTGCCCATGATCTCGCCGCCGGTGGGGAAGTCGGGACCCGGCACGATGTCGGCCAGTTCCTCGAGTCCGATGGTGGGGTCGTCCACATAGGCCAGGCAGGCGTCGATCACCTCGCCCAGATTGTGCGGGGGAATGTTGGTGGCCATGCCCACGGCGATGCCGCCGGCGCCGTTGACCAGCAGGTTGGGGATGCGCGACGGCAGGACGGCCGGCTCGTGCTCGGACCCATCATAGTTGGGCTTGAAGTCGACCGTGTCCTTGTCGAGGTCGGCCAGGACCGACATGGACGCCTTGGTCAGGCGACATTCGGTGTAGCGCATGGCCGCCGGCGGATCATTGTCCACCGAGCCGAAATTGCCCTGACCGTCGATCAGCAGCAGCCCCATGGAGAAGGGCTGGGCCAGCCGCACCAGGGTCATGTAGATCGCCGAGTCCCCGTGCGGATGGTACTTACCCATGACGTCACCGACGACCCGGGCCGACTTCACATAGCTGCGGTCAGGGGTGTGCCCCTGCTCGCTCATGGAAAACAGGATGCGGCGGTGAACGGGCTTGAGCCCGTCGCGGGCGTCCGGCAGCGCGCGGCTGACAATGACGCTCATGGCGTAGTCGAGATACGAGCGCTTCAGCTCGTCCTCAATGGCGATAGGGGCGATGCCCCCGCGCCGGCCATCATCCGGTGGGTTATGAAGATCGTCGGTCAAGGCGGGGAAAAACCGTCAGAATCGGACACAAAACGCGAAGTCAGGTGTTAGCATTCTCAGACGGTTGCGCCAACTTTACGGCCTCACCGGGATCATGCTCCCGCCCGTCCGCTGCTAACATGCAGGATTGGTTCAGGTTGAAGGCGCTAGACCAGTCTCCTAGATTTACCAGGACATGATGATGAAACGCCTCACGCCCTTAGCCCTGACCCTTGTCGCCCTGGCCAGCCCCGCGGCGGCGGCCAACTCCATCCTGCCCGGTTACTGGGAAAGCACCAACCGCGTGCTCTCGCCGATCCGCACGACGGATGTGGAAAAGCGTTGCCTGACAGAGGCTGACGTCGAGAAGTTCATGATGGGACCCAGCAACCGGCACTATACCTGCACCTATCCCACCCGGTCATTCGCCGGCGGCAAGATTCTGCTGAAGGGCACCTGCGTCAGCAAGAAGGGCCGCCAGGTGGCGGTGTCCGGCGAAGGCGCCTTCACCGAGACGAACTTCAAGCTGACCGCCAATATCGCCACCACCTTCGCTGGAATTCCGGTCTCGGGCCGCGCCAGCACCGAAGCCCGCCGGATCAGCGGCACCTGCCCCCCCAAGGATACCGGCGCGTCGGACTAGGCGGGGCGCACACCAACGAAACGAGGGCGACGCCAGCCGCGTCGCCCTCTTTTTTTGACCTTGCGTCCGGCGTCTGCGCCGAAAGCTCAGGCGGCCGTCTTCCAGGTCGGTTGCAATTCCACATGCGGCGGGCAAGGCGCCACCTCGCCGACCGGCAGGCCGCCCAGTTCGTTGGCGAAGCCGTGGTTGACGTCGCGATGGTGGGCCTCGTCGGCCCGGACCACCAGCACCACGTCGCGCAGGGTGGCGGTCTCAGGCAGGCCCCAGTATTTCAGGGCGATGGCCGGCGCCGGCAGGTTAGGCGAGCGCCCCTCGTCCAGTTCGGCCAGGTAGTTGGTATAGCTGATCACCGCCTCTTCCTCGAAATAGCCCACGACCCGGTGGGCGGTCTTGGCCGAGATCAGGTAGAGGGCGAAGAAGGCCAGATAGAACACCCATTGGACGGCGACGATCACGAAGCGCTCGAACAGGGTTGGCTTGGCCACCTCGATGAAGGTCATCAGGTGCATGCGCTCGTTCTCGGCCTCATCCATCAAGGTCTTGATCCAGCCCTTGTCGTCGCACATGCGGCGCAGGCAGGTCAGGTGGTTGATGGTGGCGCCGACCATGCCCGGCACCGCGGCCACCGTCTCCAGCACCACCGCCCGATGGCCGTAACGCTTGGCGAAGAAGGTGTCGGCGCAGAAGCGCAGCACCTTGGTGAAGCCGAAGGCCACCCTGTCCGAAACGCCCCGGGGGGCGTGGTGAACCGAAAGATCGACGAGGGGGGCGGTCATGGTGGTCATCCTTGGTGCGCCCTTGGCTGGGCGTTCATCCGATGGCCATGGAATAGACCCCTGCCCGCCGGCCCGAAATTCCGCGCCTGTCCCTAGGTAGCCGCCCGGAGCGACCCGGTGACGCAGGGGCCAACGAAATGGCCAGCCCCCGGAGGGACTGGCCATTGACGTCGCAATCGAGGCCAGGCCTCGGATCAGAAGGGGATCTCGTCGTCCAGATCGGCGGAGAAGTCCTCCCGCGGACCGGAGGGCTGGCTGCGGGGGCCGCTGGAGGAGAAGCCGCCGCCAGAGCCGCCGCCGTCATCGCTGTCGCCGCCGCGACCGTCGAGCATGGTCAGTTCGCCGCGGAACTTCTGCAGCACGATCTCGGTGGAATACTTCTCTACGCCGCTCTGGTCGGTCCATTTGCGGGTCTGGATGGCGCCCTCGATGTAAACCTTGGAGCCCTTGCGCAGATAGCTCTCGGCCACCTTCACCAGGTTCTCATTGAAGATCACCACCCGGTGCCACTCGGTGCGCTCCTTGCGCTCGCCCGAAGACCGGTCGCGCCAAGTCTCCGAGGTGGCGATCCGCAGATTGGCCACCCGGTCGCCGGAGGAGAGCGCGCGGATCTCGGGGTCTGCGCCCAGATTGCCCACCAGAATGACCTTGTTGACGCTGCCCGCCATGTCGATGTCCTTGAAGTGCCAGAAGAATGAAGTCGGAGGCTGCGCCCAGGCTAACCCTCGGGCGCGACGCAATCAATGAGATGTTCTGCCTGTGTTCTCAGGCTTGCGTGTCAGGGCGCCGGCGCGCGGGGCATGGCCCCGGGAATGGCCAGGCGGCCGTCCCCGGTGCGAACCAGGGCCAGATACCGATTCTGCTCCATCGAGGGCGAGGTAAAGATGCCCTCGCGCTGCAGGAAGATGAAGTTGCCCTGATAGGCGCCGACCATGGTGCGGGTCGAGCCGCCCATCTGCAGGAACCGCACGCGGATCGCCTCAAGGGCGGCCGCACAGTTTTCCAGGTCAGGCTGGGTCCCGGGCAGCTTGTTGTACTTCAGTTCGCCGTCCTCGCGGACCACCTGGTAGCAGATCTCGCGATCGCCAGGCGGCAGGGTTCGCTTCTGGCAGGCGGCCAGCGCCAGGGCGCAGGCGCCCAGCAGGATCACGGTTCTCAACATCGGCAAATCCTACACCGGGTTCGTGGCCAGGGCGAGGTGTCAGCCGACCGGATTGATAGCGCAGCCAGCGCCCTGTTCCGCCAGGGTCCGGAAGCGCCGATTGTCGGCAGAGACCTCGACCCGGCCGGGCACCAGGCGAAGGGTCTGCTGCATCCAGCGGCCATAGGTGGCCGAGCCCGCCGGTTCGCAGCGGCCGGCGAACAGGGTCTGGACGCAGGAATCGAGGGTCAGGTCGCCAGGCAGGCGACGCCATTCGGCGCCGGCATAGCGCCAGCAGGCCCCGGCCGGGGCCGGCTGAGCCACCTGGCTTGGCAGGTTCGGCGCGATGACGCCCTCGGCAGGGCCCGGGGGCGGCGCTGCGGCGGTCTCCACCGGCGGCGGCAGGGGCGTAAGAACCGTCCCGGCCTCATCGGCGGCGGCCAAGGCGCCGGTTTCATCGACCCCCACATCCAGCGCGCCGGTGGCCACGCCATTGCGCTCGGCGCACTCGCTCAGGGTCACCTCGCCGACGAACTGCCCGCCCACAAAGCACCGCAGGGGGCGGGCCGGATCCAGGCGACCCTCGTCGAGGTCGGTCGTCTCCACCACCAGGCCGCCTTGGGAGGCCGGCGGCGCATCCGGCGCCGCGTCGTCGCCCCGCGCCAGCAGCCCGACCGCGATCCCCATCCCAGCCAGGAGGGCGAGCGCGCCGCCGGCCAGGGCCAGCACAATCCGACGGTCGTTCAGGAAATCCATGGGGCCTCGCGCGCGGGGGTCCTGCCAAAGATCACATCGAAGCGCCCGGCGCCTCCACGAAATCCGATCAGCGATGCGCCAGGCTTGTCGGCGCAATCCTCAGGGCTCCGGCTCTAGACCGGGCCTGTGACCGTGGCAAGACGGGGCGTCAACCGCCGCCGGTCAAGCGGTCGAGGGCGGCCTGATAATTGGCGATCTGGTTGGTCATATAGGCCGGCGCCTTGCCGATAGCCGCCGCGGCCTCCCGTTGCGCCAGGACGCTCTTGGGCGTCGCGGCGTCGCGCAGGGCGGTATAGATTTTACGGATCACCCCTTGGGCCTGGGTCAGTTCGGAAATGGCGTGGCGCACCTGTTCGGGCGTGCCGAGATTGAGCTTCGAGTGCAGGCCCAGGCCATAGAAGTCGCCCTTGCCGTCGGCCGAGATCGTCTTGCCGTCCTCAAGCTTGGTGGCGCGGATCACGCCTTCGGGGAGGCCAAGAACGCCCAGGGCGTCCTGACCGGCCTTGCCCGGGGTGAGTTCGATGATCGAGCGTTCGTTCAACGGCTTGATCTGCAGGCGACGCACGCCGTCGGTGACGGCGGTGTCGACCTTGACCTGGAAACCCGTCACCCGCCGGATCTTGAGCATCAGGCTCTCAAGGGTCTCGTCGACGGCGATGGTCACCGTCTTGGGGCGCCCGCCATTGGCGCTGATGTTGAACTCATCGCCAGCCCGAAGGCCGCTGACGGCCGTCAGATGGGATGAATCCTTGAAGGTCAACTGGCCGGTCGGCAGACCGAGGCGATCCAGGACACTGGCCCCCTGGTCAGCGATGGTGATCGAGCCCGGGGTGGCGAAGCCGTCCTTGCCGGTAAAGCGCTGGGACCAGACCACCTCGCCGGCCGCCACATCCAGGCGCGCCAGGAATCCGTCGACCTCGCCCTTGGAGACCAGGCCAGGCAGATCCTCGACGCCCGCCTGCCCCGTCAGCCAGACCTGTCCGCCCGAGACGGCCAGGCCCGCGGCCTTGTCATCGCCGGCCCCGCCGTAATAGGCGACCGCATCGGCCGGGGTCGCGGTGAGATCAGCCGAAATCTGAGCGGCGAAGGCGTCGATGCCGCCGGCATGGGCGCGGGTCACCGTCCCGGCGTCCAGGGCGGTGTTGCGGGTCGAGCCGGCGATCACAAGATTGCCGTTGTCGAGGGCCAGGCCCGTGATGGTCCCCCCTTGCAGATCGCCCAGATCGCGCTGGGCCACCTGAACCGGGGCGCCGCTGGAGATATCGAAGCGCCGCACGACGGCGCGGCCATTCTCCACGCTGGCGGTGACCAGGGCGTCGCCGTCCACCACCAGGCCCGCCGGCTTGTCGTCGAAGGCCGTGCCAAAGGACTGGGTGAACAGCGACACGGGCTCGCCCTTGGCGTTCAGCCCAAAGCCTTGAATGTAGGAGTCCGTGCCACCCAGGGCGGTTGTCCCCGGCATCGATGATTTCGAGCGACCGGAGACATAGACCTGCCCATCGGCCCCGAAGGCGATGTGGGTGGCCTCGTCCTCCTGCCGCGAGCCGCGGCGGGCGGTCCAGACTTCCTCGCCCTTGTCGTTGAACACCGTGACGAAGCTGTCGCTCAGCTCCGCCAGGGCCGGCGAGGCGCCGGAATTCAGCGGACCATCCACAGCGCCGTTCAACTTCCCGGTGACCGAGCCGGCCACGGCCACCCGGCCGTCCGCAGAGACCGCCAGGGCCAGACCCTTGGCGTCTTCGGAGGCCCCGAGGACGCGGGAATAGATCAGCTTGCCTGCGGAGTCGTACTTGAGCAGCGCCACGTCGCGCTCGCCCTTGATCGACTGGCCGGCGATGTCGCCGGTGACGTCGGCCAGGATGTAGACCGAGCCGTCGGGTCCGGCCTGGGTGGCGCGCACGGTCTCGATCTTGCCTTCCAGAGGATTGGCGAAGATGCGGCCCTCGACCCAGTGGGCCTCGCCGGCCGGCTGCAGGGGCGCGCTCACAGCGCCGGTCTCGGTCTGGAATTTCAGCAGTTGGTTGATCTGCACGCCGTCATTTGTGTCGGCCTTGCCGTCCGGATCGGGGTCCCCGACCTTCTGAGTCATATAGATGGCTGGGGTGGTGGCCGCCGCGGTGAAGGTCACCTGCTCGGTGATGTCGGTCTTGATCTTCATCGCCCACTGATCGGGCGCGGGTTGCAGCTTGATGGTCCGGCCGGCCGAGGTGAAGGTGCGCTCCTCACCCGGGATCCGGTGTTGGGCGAAACGTGTCGTGACTCCAGCGGCTTCCAGCTTGGAATTGATGTGATTGATCACATTGGGCAGCGTGCGGGACTGGGCGCCCATCTCGGACAGATCGATGGCGATATTGATGCTGGTGTTGATCTGTTTGATCGCGATGTTGAACTTCACATCGCCTTCAAAGGCCGGGACTGGGCTGCTCGCCGTGCCTGACACCAGGGGCGCTGTCACATACTCGCTCTTGCCCCGGGAAATCCCGACCTTGGCCCGCGCAGTGTTCGCCACCTCGGAGAGGCCAAGGCGAACGTCGTCGAACTTGGCGCTGTCCACATAGCCAGTGAGCTCGGCCATGCCCTTGGCGAAGGCCGTGGTGATCCGGTTGGTGTCGAAGCTGGTGAGGTTCTTGGTGTTCATCTTCTCGGCGAGCGCTGTCAGCGTGCCGAGGCCCTGATAGAGGGCGAAGAGCTTCTTGTAGTCCGAACTGGCGCCGGACAGGTCGAGGGTCGCGGCGGACTCGTCGATGATTCGCCCGCCCTGCAGCGCGCTCTTCAGCAGGGCCGAGGAATCGATCGGCTTCGCCTGTGTCGACCAGGGCGCGGTGGGCGCGTATTTCTGGGTGACGGAGCTTCCCGACGAGGATGACGCGCCGCCACCAACCTTGCCCAGCTTGGCCTGGTAGTAGTTCATCAGCAGATTGGAATCGAACCCAATCACGGCGTCCCCCTACGCAGACCTATGCCTGCCCATGCATCATCGGGTCTCAAGCCTTACGGTCGGTTAAGCTGAGCCAAATGAATGGCCAACAACACCTGTGGGCGCCGAGCCGTCACAACGCCCTGGTGAGACCTGAAGCACAAAAACCTACTGGAAGAGCGACAGGATGACCTGCGGCGCCTGGTTGGCGATCGACAGGGCCTGGGCGCCGAGCTGCTGCTGCACCTGCAGGGCCTGTAGCCTGGCGCTCTCCTTGGCCAGGTCGGCGTCGACCAGATTGCCCACCCCGGCGGTGAGTACGTCGGTCAGCTTGTCGATAAACTTGTTGTGGGCTTCGATCTGCTTGGCCTGGGCGCCGAGGCTGCCCAGGGACTGGTTCACATTGGCGATCGAGGCGTCTAGCTGGGTGAGGATGCCGCTGGCCAGAGTGCTGGTGGTGATCGAGGCCGCGCTGGCCATGGTGATGATGCCGCCGCCCAGGGACAGGTTCTGGGTCGACAGCGTGATGTAGGCGTTGGCGTCGGCATTGGCCAGGAAGCGGATCGAGCCCGCCACCGACCCGTCCAGGATATTGGCGCCGTCGAATTCCGAGTTTTCAACCACCTGAGTGATCTGCCGGAGGATCGACTTGAAGTCCGAGTCCAAGGCTATGCGGGATGAGGAATCCAGCGAGGTGTCCATGGCCGACACCACCTTCTCCTTAAGCTGCACCAGCAGGTCGGAGACCGACTCGCCGGCGGCCATGGAGACTTCGGAGATGGATTGGGCCCGGTTGAGGCTCATCTTAACGGCGCCGAGGGCGCCGATATCAGCCCGCTGCCCCTGGGCGATGGACCAGACCGAGGCGTTGTCCTTGGCGTTGCCGATCCGCAGGCCAGTGTTGATCCGGTTCTGAACATTCGCCAGTTCGTCATTGGTCTTGTTCAGATTCTGCAGTGCGACCAACGCCGACTTATTGGTGTGAACGCTGATCGCCATGCTCGGACCTCCTTCATCGTCCGCCACCCGTCTCGCCTCCTGGGCCGAGTCGCGGGTTGCTGTTCGAGATGCAAGCTATGGAATCATGGTGTCTAGAGAGTTAACGCCCATACGCCAGCGGCCGCCTCGGCGCGCCGAGACGGTTGAAAGGACTCATCTTCTTTGGGTCTGAGCGGGCCAGACCCGAGGCTCAGACCAGGGGCTCAGGCCACGGTGCTGATCACGTCGCCGACGTCGTAGTCGGGGCGCTCCTTCATCTTGAGCACCTCCTCGCGGGGGATCTGGGAGATCACCTCGCCGGTCCGGCGGTCCACCGTCTTGTAGACATAGGCGCCGGCCTCGTCGTTTTCCTCGATGATCAGACGCACATCCGCCAGATCTGATCTGGGGGCGGGCCTCGGAGCAGCTTCACGTTTCTGTGGCGGCGCATTTGGCGCGGGCCGTTCGAAGGTGACGCTGTTCGTGGCCGCAACTGCCGCCACTCTGTTTTCCATGTCGCATGTGCCGGGACGTTTCTGTCGCCGGCCTCCCTCTTGGAGGACACGGTTGGCGGGGAGGTCGCCCTCCCCGCCCGCCGCGCCTGACCCCGACGACCAGCGCCGGGGTCAGAACTTCCGTTAGCGGAACAGGCCGAGCAGCGTGGAGCTCGACTGGTTCGCGATGGACAGAGCCTGAATGCCCAGCTGCTGCTTGGTCTGCAGCGACTGGAGGCGGGCGCTTTCCTTGGCCAGGTCGGCGTCGACGAGGTTACCCACACCGGCGTCGATGGTGTCCTGCAGCTTGCCGACGAAGTCGGCGTGTGAGGTCAGGGCCCTGGAGCCCGTGCCCAGCTTCGACAGGGCCGAAGACACGTTGGCGATCGAAGTGTTGATCGTGGCGATCATCGCTGCGGCCGCAGTCTGGGTGCCGATCGTCGAGTTGTCCGCGACAGTCACATTGCCGCCGCCAAGCGACAGGTTCTGGGCGGCCACCGTGATCTTGTTCTGGCCATCCGCGCTGGCGAGAGCCGCCACCGTGGTGGGCGTCGTGGCCTTGATCATGTTGGCGCCGTTGAACTCGGCGTTATTGACCACCTTGGTGATCTGGTCCCGCATGGCCTTGAATTCATCGTTCAGGGCCACGCGGCTGGCGGTGTCGAGGGTCGTATCGGCGGCCGCCAGGGCCTTTTCCTTCATTTGCAGAAGGGTGTCGGAGATGCTTTCGCCAGCCGAAAGGGCCACGTCCACGGTCGAAACCGAGCGGGACAGGGATTCCTTGACGGCGTTCAGGGCGCCCGATTCCGAACGCTGGTTCTGGGCGATGGCCCAGATGGCGCCGTTGTCCTTGGCGCTGGCGACCTTCAGGCCCGTATTGATCCGGGATTGAACGGTGCTCAGGTCGCTCGAGGTCTTGTTGAGGTTCTGCAGGGCGACCATGGCCCCGACATTGGTGTTAACGCTATTCATGCGCCTAGGTCCTTGTTCTTAAGGAAACCGGCCGTCGTTTTGACCGCCGTGGGCGTTTTGCCCAAACCATAGGCAGCAACAGACGCGCCAAGTCGCGTCAGCTTGAGCCGAACTCGCAAGTTTCTGGATTCGTTGGGTTATAGGTCCATTAGGCACGTTTTGGCCCGGCAGAATGTGCCGGACGCCAAAACGCCCGGAAAATTCTGCCTAGTCCCACCCGGCAAAAAGCGCCGGGCGAAGCCTGCCCGGTGAAAAGTCTGCCGGGCGGCGACCAAGCGCCGCCCGGCTTCAAGACGTTAACGGAAGAGCGACAGCACCGTGCCCGACGACTGGTTGGCGATCGAGAGCGCCTGGATGCCCAGCTGCTGCTTGGTCTGCAGCGACTGGAGCTTGGCGCTTTCCTTGGCCAGGTCAGCATCGACCAGATTGCCCACACCGGCGTCGATCGAGTCCTGCAGCTTGCCCACGAAGTCCATGTGCGACGAGAGCGCCCTGGAACCAGTGCCAAGCTTGGACAGCGCCGCCGAGACATTGGCGATCGACGTGTTGATCGTTGCGATCATCGCCGAGGCCGCGGTCGTCGTCCCGATCGTGCTGGTCGCCAGGATCGTCACATTGCCGCCATTCAGCGCCAGATTCTGGGCCGCCACCGTGATCTTGTTCTGACCGTCAGCGCTGGCGAGAGCCGCCACCGTCGTCGGGGTCGTGGCCTTGATCATGTTGGCGCCGTTGAACTCGGCGTTGTCGACCACCTTGGTGATCTGGTCCCGCAGGGCCTTGAAGTCATCGTTCAGGGCCACGCGGCTGGCGGTGTCGAGGGTCGTATCAGCGGCCGCCAGAGCCTTTTCCTTCATCTGCAGGAGCAGATCGGAGACGCTCTCACCCGCCGAAAGGGCCACGTCCACGGTCGAAACCGAACGGGACAGGGATTCCTTGACGGCGTTCAGGGCGCCGGAGTCCGAACGCTGGTTCTGGGCGATGGCCCAGATAGCGCCGTTGTCCTTCGCGCTGGCGACTTTCAGACCGGTGTTGATGCGGCTCTGGGTGGTGTTGAGATCCGTGTTGGTCTTGTTGAGGTTTTGAAGCGCCACCATGGCGCCGACATTGGTGTTGACCGAATTCATCGGCATGGCCTTGTCCTTCCATTCTGGTCGGGTATCCGGCGATTTTTCGCCAGTGAGCCGTTCTTGGCTCGCAGGAACCATCGCAAGCTGCGCGCCAGAGTGGCCCAGCCACGGCAGGATAGGTAAACCGCTGATTCACTGAGTTATTTTGGAACTCGAAAACCATAAGCAGGTGGACGCTGAGGGTGAGCCCGCGCCCTGCGGCAGATTCCGCCGAGTCAAACCTGCCGGGCCGGCAAATTATGTCGAGACATACGAAAAGGGCCCGGCGAAACGCCGAGCCCTCTGGAATTGGATTGAACCTCAATGAGCCGTACGGCGCGCCTCAGGCGGCCTCGGCCGCGGACGGCGAAAGCCCCTGCATGATGGTCCGGTTGACGTCGATCAACGCCTCGAAGTCGTCTTCCCTGCGGATGACCAGACTGGTGTGCTTCTGAACCCAGATGCTCAAGGAGATGAGCTGAGCGCGCAGGGACTCGGGCAGCTTGTTATCCGGATGAGCGCAATCCTCGCCGAGGGCGAGCCACAGGCGCCTGTTCCAATCCAGCGCATCGGCGCGGACGCCAAAGGCGTACGGATCGGCCTTGGACGCCTCGATCAAAGCCCGGGTCACCTGCGCGAAGAGACGATATTCCGCCTCGCGCGGGGACTCAGCTCTCTGCGCCGCCTGTTGGTAGGCTCGAAGGGACATTACCCAGCACCTCGTCTTCGTAATCGATTAGCTTCCGGCACAGCATGAGCGCCTTGTAGTACTCGCGCGTCATGGTGTGCTTGGAGATGGATATGCACTCGGACAGGATTCCGGGGTTGCGCACGGCCCCCATGAATTCCGACAGGCGCCGCACGAACTCGTCGTAGTAACGATCAGCCCCGGCCTCATCGAGGTACATCATCATGACCGGGAAGTAGACGCGCCTGGCCGGCGTCGTCACCTCGTCCTGCTGCATGATGTCCTTTTCACGCAGCACCGACGCCTTGTTCTGGAGCACCAGGGTTCCCCGGCGATCGCCGTTTTGAACGACAGCGCCGTTCAGAACGAACTTCTCGCCCGGTTTCAGCGACAGCTTGAGCGGCAAATGCTCGACCCCCGAAAGACGCGCCCCACGCGATGGACCCAAGGCCAGCCCCGAATCCGGAACTGTCTGGATAGGCCCAAGCTATGCGGCGACCGTTAATGACCTCTTGCCAGCCCTGCGGCGCAAGGCCGCGTTTAAGCAAGAAGTAACCATACTGGCCTGAAGCATGGCCCCGATCACGCAAGAAATGGAGGCGGTGATGAGTCGTCCGGCCCGCACCAGCGACACATCATCCATCGCTCTATCCGCCGCGCAGCCCAGACCGGCCAACGCCGCCATGGCTGCAGACGCCATGGGAGCCTCTGGCTCCAAGGACGCGCTGCGCCAACTCAATGCGGCGATCACCGAACTCAAGGCCCTTTCCATCGCGCCGATCCTGCGGCGCGCCGTCGCAGCTCTGGAGGCGGAAGACCACGAAACCGGCGGCAAGCTCGCCATCCAGGCCCTGGAGCATGACGAGCGCAACGGCTTCGCCTGGTATCTGCTGGCCATCGCCCGGGAGCGCGCCGGCGACTTCATCAACTCGATCACCTGCTATCAGTCGGCCCTGGCCCTGCTGCCCAACCAGGCCGAGGTGGCCAACGATCTGGGGCGGCTGGCCTTCCGCATGGGGATGAAGGCTGAGGCCGAGAAACTGTTTCGCCATTTCCTGGCGGCCAAGCCTAACCATCCCGAGGGCGCCAACAACCTGGCCTGCGCCATTCGCGACCAGGATCGGGCCGATGAAGCCATCGAGGTGCTACGGCCGGCTATCGAGGCCCACCCGGAGATGGCCATGCCCTGGAACACCATGGGCACCATCGTGACCGAACAGGGCGATCTGGCCACGGCGCGCCTCTTCTATGACGAAGCCCTGCGCCTGCAGCCCAGCTTTCCCAAGGCGCAGTACAATCGCGGCAATGTCCGCCTGTCCCTGGGCGATCCCGCCGGCGCCCTGGTCGACTGCGACATCGCTCTGTCGGGCGTCACCGCCGAGGACGAGCGCCAGATGATGCGCCTGTCACGCTCGACCGCCCTGCTCGAGCTTGGCCGCACCGCGGAAGGCTGGGAGGAATACGAGGCCCGCCGCCACCCCCTGTTCGCCGACTGCACGCAGTATCAGGCGCCGGGCGCGCCCTGGAGCCTGGACACAGACCTGGCCGGGCGCAGCCTGCTGGTGTTTGGCGAGCAGGGCCTGGGGGACGAGGTGATGTTCGCCAATCTGCTCCCGGACCTGATCACCGCCCTTGGGCCCCAGGGCCGGCTGGTCCTTGCGGTCGAAATGCGGCTTGTGCCTCTGTTCCAACGCAGTTTCCCGCACGTCGAGGTCGGCGCCCACGCGACCTATGGCGTCGCCGGGCGCTCTGTCCGGGTCGCGCCCTTCCTGGACGAGGCCCACGCGCCGGAGCTCTGGGCGCCCCTGGGCTCGCTGCTCCGCAGGTTCCGGCCCACTGTCGACGCCTTCCCGGCTCAGCCGGGGTTTCTGAAGCCTGCGCCCGACCGCGTCGCCCACTGGAGTCGGGTTCTGGAGGAGGCGCCCACAGGGCTCAAGGTCGGCCTGCTCTGGAAGAGCGCCCTGATGAACAGCGCGCGCCGGCGCTTCTTCTCCGCCTTCGAGGCCTGGCGCGAGGTGCTGGCCACCCCCGGCGTGACCTTCGTCAACCTGCAGTACGGCGATTGCGCCGCAGAGCTGGATCAGGCCCGACGAGAGATGGGCGTGGACATCTGGACTCCTCCGGGCATCGACCTGAAGCAGGATCTGGACGACATCGCAGCCCTCACCTGCGCCCTCGACCTGGTGATCGGCTTTCCCAACGCCACGGTGAACCTGGCCGGCGCCTGCGGGGCCAGCGCCTGGGTGACCTCGGCGCCGGGCGCCTGGCCCCGCCTGGGGAGCGACCACTATCCCTGGTACCCGCAGATGCGGGTCTTCACGGCCCCCGCCCTCGGCGACTGGGGCCCGATGCTGAGCCAGATGGCGCAGGCCCTGGCCGAGCCGGGCGGTCCGCAGTTGCGTCGGGCGCCCACGCCCTGACGAGGGCGCCGGGGCGCGGCGCGTCCACCGAAGCCGCCGCAGGCGCTCAAGCCGCTTGAATGTCCCGCGCCGCCCTTTAGGTTGGCGTCAGTTGAAACATTTGTTCGAAAGCGGGCCTCTCTGAACCCGCGCATATTGGGAGCTCATATGGCCGAGCGTTTCGAAGGCACAGACGATTACGTCGCCACCGAGGATCTGAAGGTCGCCGTCAACGCGGCCGTCGCGCTGGAACGTCCCCTGCTGATCAAGGGCGAGCCCGGCACCGGCAAGACCGTGCTGGCCTACGAGATCGCCAAGGCGCTCGACGCCGAACTGATCACCTGGCACATCAAGTCGACGACCAAGGCCCATCAGGGCCTTTACGAATACGACGCCGTCACCCGCCTGCGCGACAGCCAGCTGGGCGATGAGCGGGTCAAGGACGTCAAGAACTACATCAAAAAGGGCAAGCTCTGGGAGGCCTTTGACGCCCCCAAGCGCCCCGTCCTGCTGATCGACGAGATCGACAAGGCCGACATCGAATTCCCCAACGACCTCCTGCAGGAGCTCGATCGGATGGAATTCTACGTCTACGAGACCAATGAGACGATCAAGGCGGCGATCCGCCCCATCGTGATCATCACCTCGAACAACGAAAAGGAGCTGCCCGACGCCTTCCTGCGCCGCTGCTTCTTCCACTACATCCGCTTCCCCGACGCCGACACGATGAACCAGATCATCGAAGTCCACTATCCCGGGATCAAACAGAAGCTGGTCGCCGAGGCCCTGCGCATCTTCTACGACATGCGCAAGGTTCCGGGCCTGAAGAAGAAGCCCTCCACCTCGGAGCTGCTCGACTGGCTCAAGCTGCTGATGGTCGAGGACATCGACGCCGCCTCGCTGGCGGA
>NZ_JAUSLG010000090.1 GCF_030646615.1 Phenylobacterium sp.
CTGGTGCCGCAGGACGTGGCCCTGTTCAACGACACCCTGCGGGCCAATATCGCCTTCGCCCGGCCCGAGGCGAGCGCCGCCGACATCCAGGCCGCGGCCGAAGCCGCGGAGCTGGGCGACTTCCTCGAAGGCCTGCCCGAGGGCCTCGACACCATGGTGGGCGAGCGGGGGCTGAAGCTGTCCGGCGGCGAGCGCCAGCGGGTGGGCATCGCCCGCGCCCTCTTGGCCGATCCCCGCCTGCTGATCCTGGACGAGGCCACCAGCGCCCTGGACGGGCGGACCGAGGAGGCGATCCAGGCGACCCTGCGCAAGGTCCGCACCGGCCGCACCACCCTGGTGGTCGCGCACCGGCTCTCGACCATCGTCGACGCCGACCTGATCGTCGTGCTGCGCCGGGGCCGGGTCGTCGAGCACGGGACCCATGACAGCCTGCTGGCCGCAGCCGGCGAATATGCCGCCCTGTGGCGGCGTCAGACCCGCCAGCGCTGAACCTATTCGGCGGCCCGGGGCAGGGCCTCATCGTTGGCGGCGCGGCCGGCCCGAGGTCGCATGCCAAGCCTGCGGCGCGCCCAGTCTGCAGCCCTGCCCAGGCGTTCCCCATAGACCTTGGGGGCGGCCAGCATCACCGGGGTCAGGACCAGGGTGAGCAGGGTGGCGAAGGACAGCCCCCAGACCACGGCCGCCGACAGCTGGACCCACCACTCCGACCCCGGCGCCCGATACTCGATGTGGCCGACCCTGAAATTGGGATGCAGCTGGAACATCAGGGGCAGCAGGCCGACCACGGTCACGACGGTGGTCAGGATCACCGGCCGGAACCGCTGGGTGGCGGCCCGCACGGCGGCGTCATCGGCCGGATATCCCGAGCGCCGCAGCTGGTAATAGGTGTCCACCAGCACGATGTTGTGGCCCACCACGACCCCGGCCAGGGCGACGATGCCGGTGCCCAGCATGATCACCGACACATAGTTGAACGTGCCCAGGAAGTTGATCTGCACCCCCAGCAGCACGCCGACCGTCGACAGCGCCACCGCCGAGAGGGTGACCACGACCCCATAGAAGCTGTTGAACTGCCAGAGGAGGATCACCCCCATCAGGAACAGCGAGACGGCCATGGCGGTCATGAAGAACTGCGCCGCCTCCTGGCCCTCCTCGTCGGCGCCGGTGAACTTCCAGCGCACCTGATCGTCGATATCGGCCTGTTCCAGCCAGGGGCGCAGCTCGGCGATCTTCTGGTTGGCGGCGACGCCGTCGATGGCGTTGGCCTGGACGATGACCAGCCGCTCGCCGTCCCGCCGCTGGATGGTGGTCACCTGCTGGGCGGGCGCCTGGCGGATGAAATAGCTGGCCGGCACGGGACCCAGCGCGGTGGAGATCTTCAGGTCGTCGAAGGCGGCCATGTTGCGCGCCTCCGGCGGGAAGCGGACGCGGATATCCAGCTCGTCCTCGGCGTCATCGGGGCGGAAACGGCCCACCAGCACGCCGGTGGTGATGAACTGGATGGCCTGGCCGACGGACAGGACATCGACCCCGTAGCGGCCGGCCGCCTGGCGATCGACGGCCAGGTTCAGCTCGATCCCGGGCGAGGTGCGGTTGTCCTCCAGCTCGAACAGTTGCGGGTCCGACGCCAGCCGCGCGCGGACCAGCTCGGCGGCGGCGTTCAGCGCCTCGGGGTTCTGGCCGCGCAGTTCGACCTGCACGTCCTTGCCGGTCGGCGGCCCGCCTTGAGGTTCACGCACCTCGATCTGCACGCCGGGCAGATCGGTCAGGCGGGTGCGGATGTCACCCACAATATCGGCGCCGCGGAGATCCAGGGCGAGCCGTTCTTCGAAATCGACCAGATCCACCTGTAGGCGGCCGACCGTGTCATTGGGGGGGCCGCCACCCCCGCCACCGGGGCTGGTGGCGCCGGAGCGGGTGTAGATGGAATTGACGCCGGGCACGTCCAGCAGACGGGCCTCCACCTGGCGGACCAGCACGTCGTGGGCCTCAGGCGAGAGGTTGCCCCGGGCCTTCACATAGACCTGCGCCCATTCCGGATCCTCCTCGAGGAAGAACTCGGTGCGATGCGGGGTCATGGCGAACCAGACCACGATGGCGGCCACGATCAGGAAGGTGGCGGCGAAGGTCCGGGTCGGCGCGGCGCCCAGGGCCCAGAGGGTGCGGGCATACCAGCCCATGAAGCCCGACATCTGCCGCGGGTCGCCCCGCTCGGATTTCTCGATCTCGGCCAGGTGGGCTTCGTCCACGGCGGCCTGTCGGCCGAAGATCGAGCCGAGCGCCGGGGTGAAGATCAGCGCCACGAAGATCGAGGCGCCGAGCACGTACATGAGCGTCAGGGGCAGGAAGCTCATGAACTTGCCCGGGATCGAGTTCCAGAACATGAACGGCAGGAAGGCGCAGAGCGTCGTCAGGGTGCCGTTCAGCACGGGGAAGAACATCCGCTTGCCGGCGGCTGCGAAGGCTTCCTCCTTCGGAAGGCCCTCGGCCATCTTGCGGTCGGCGTATTCGACCACGACGATGCCGCCGTCCACAAGGATGCCGACCGCCAGCACCAGGCCAAACATCACCATCTGGTTCAGGGTCACGCCTGAGGCGTTGAGCATCAGGAAGGCCAGCATGAAGCAGGCCGGGATCGCAGCGCCCACCATCAGCCCCTGACGGATGCCCAGGCTGTAGACGATGATCATCATCACCAGGATGGTGGCGATCAGCAGGCCCGATTCCAGCACCACCAGGGTGCGATGGATGAAGTCGCTCTGGTCATAGGTGTAGGAGACGCGGATCGTCTCCGGCCAGCGGGTCTCCTCCTCGGCGACGACGGCGCGGACCGCGTCCACCGTATCGAGGATGTTGGCCCCGCTGCGCTTGGCCACCTCCAGCGACATGGCCGGTTCGCCATTGAAGCGGGTGATGAAGTTGGGCTCCTTGAAGGTGCGCCGCACCTCGCCGATGTCGCCGACGGTGATGACCCGATCGCCGTTCTTCTTGATCGGCAGGCTCAGGATGTCGGCGGGCTCCTCGACCACGCCGGGCACCTTGACGGCGAACTGGCCGCCGCCGGAGCGCAGATTGCCGGCCGGCACCAGCTGGTTGTTGCGGCTGATCACCTGGGCCAGCTCGCCGGTGGTGACGTTGTAGGCCTCCATCCGCAGGGGATCGATGGTGACCTCGAGCATCTCCTCGCGGCCGCCGGTCAACTGTACTTCCAGCACGCCCGGCGCGGCCTCCAGGCGGTCCTGCAGGGTGCGGGCGATGCGGTACAGCTCTCGCTCAGGGGCGGCGCCCGACAGGACGATGCCGATGATCGGCTCGCCGCTGAAATTGGCCTCCTCGATGATCGGCTCTTCGGCGTCGGGGGGGAAACGCCCGCGGGCCAGGTCCACCTTGGCGCGGACCTCGGCCAGCGCCGTGTCCTTGTCGAAGTCGGCCTCGAACTCGAGGTTGACGATGGCCATGCTCTGGCGGGCCGCGGAGTTCATCTCCTTCAGCCCTTCGATGGACTGAAGCTCCACCTCCAGCGGCTTGACCAGCAGGCGCTCGGAGTCTTCGGGGCTGACCCCCGGATAGGGGACGACCACGGAGACGAAGGGGAAGTCGATGTCGGGATTGGCTTCCCGCGGCATGGCCAGATAGGCGAACAGGCCGAAGATACCGGCGATCAGCGTGACCCCGAGCACAACCTTCCGTCGCTTGATGGCGCCGTCGATCAAGGGACCGATCATTGTCGCAAGCCTCCTGTGCGGCGCGCCCTATTGGGCCATCGCCACGCGAACCTTCTGGCCCTGGTCGACATAGGACTGGCCGACGGTGATGACGCGGGTCTGGCCGGTGAGGCCGCGGACCCAGACCCCCTCGGCGCTCTCCTCCAGCACCTGGACCGGCGCGAAGGCCACCACCTCGCCTGCGCCCACATGGCGCACCCCCTGTCGGCCCTCGGAGTCGAGGACCAGGGCCGAGGGCGGCACCAGGTGCGCCGGACCAGAGGCGCTGGTGACCTTGATGTCGGCGGAAAGGCCCGAGCGCACGACGCCGCGGGGATTGCTGGCGATGATCTCCAGGCGATAGGTGCGCGTCGCCGGATCAGCCTCCCGCGCCACATAGCGGACCTGGCCCGAAATAACCTGGCCCGAGACCAGGGTGGCCGTGGCCGGCTCGCCGCCGGTCAGCCGGCCAGCCTGGGTTTCGGGGACGTCGCCGACGATCAGGATGGGGTCGAGCTCGATGAGGGTGCCGCAGGCCTGGCCCGGCGACAGATAGGTGCCGACCTCGGCCTCGCGGTTGTCGAACACCCCGGCGAAGGGCGCGCGGATATTGACCTGCTCCAGGGCGATCTCGGCCTGGCGCACAGCTGCGGCGGCGGCGTCCAGATTGGCCTGGTCCTGCAGCACCTGGGTCTCGGAGCGATAGCCCTTCTCGGCCAGGGAGGCCGAGGCCTTGCGCTGCAGTTCCCGGGACCGCAGGGCGGCCCTGGCCTGATCGAGCGAGGCCTGGCGGGCGTCCACCGACAGGCGGCAGAGCACGGCGCCGCGGGGCGCCACCGCCCCCTCGCGGGTCGGTGTGGCCGCGACGACGCCGGAGGTTTCGGAGCGGATCGTCACGCTGCGGGCGGCCTCGGTCCGGCCGCGCAGGCTCACCTGATAGGGCCGGGTCACCTCCTCGATCAGAGCGACCTGGACCTGCGGCGCCGCGTCAGCCTTGGCGGCGGCTTCGGCCGGGGCGCTGTCGCCGCCACCCAGGACGGTCATGAGGATGAAATAGAGCGCCAGCGCCCCAAAGACGCCGAGAATGAAATAGTGAGACGCCTTGAGACGCATAAATCTGTTCCCCCGGCTGCAACGACGGCGTGTGCAGCCCGTCCTAGCCCGCATGCCCATGTTCTCTGGGATCACGCGCCGGTTGTGCTGCGCTCCCGGCGCTCACGCAAATGAAATCGCAGACAGGATCGCTTTCGCGCTGCGACTGTGCCTGACGAACCGCAGCGAACGGCATAGGATTGCGGTCAAACCCCAGGGGCGCTTGCCCCCACCAGCCTTCCGAGGGAGCTCCTATGCGATATCTCCACACCATGGTCCGCGTGCGCGATCTCGACGCCTCGCTGGATTTCTACTGCAACAAGCTGGGCCTGACCGAGGTCTCCCGGATGGAAAACGCTGCGGGGCGTTTCACCCTGGTCTTTCTCTGCGCGCCGGGGGACGAGGAGATGGCCAAGGCCAATCGCGCCCCCACGGTCGAACTGACCTTCAACTGGGATCCCGAGGACTATCAGGGCGGCCGCAATTTCGGTCATCTGGCCTATGCGGTGGACGATATCTACGCCGCCTGCCAGCGCCTGAAGGACGGCGGTGTGACCATCAACCGGCCGCCGCGGGATGGCCATATGGCCTTTGTCCGCTCGCCCGACGGCATTTCGGTGGAGCTGTTGCAGGCCGGCGCGGCTCTGCCGCCGGCCGAGCCCTGGGCGTCGATGCCCAATGAGGGGCAGTGGTGATGGCGGGCGGGGCGAGGCTGACCCTCAACGACGGTCGAACCCTTCCTCAGGTGGGGCTTGGGGTGTGGCGCACGCCGGCCGATGACGCCGCCGTGGTGGTGCGCACGGCGCTGGAGGCCGGCTACCGGGCGGTGGACACCGCCGCCGTCTATGGCAACGAGGCCGGCGTCGGGGAGGGGGTCCGCACCTCGGCTCTTCCCCGCGACGAGGTGTTCGTCACCACCAAGCTGTGGAACGAGAGCCAGGGCTATGACCGCGCGCTGCGGGCCTTCGACAAGAGCCTGGACCGCCTCGGCTTCGACCATGTGGACCTCTATCTGATCCATTGGCCCTGCCCACAGCAGGGGCTCTACCTGGAGTCGTGGAAGGCCCTGATCCGGCTGCGGGAGGAGGGGCGGGCCAGGTCCATCGGCGTGTCCAACTTCGCCCCCGAACACCTGCAGAGGATCATCGATGAGACGGGCGTCGCCCCGGCGGTGAACCAGATCGAGCTTCACCCGAGGTTCCAGCAGGCCAGCCTGCGATCCGCCAACGCCGCAGCCGGCGTTCTGACCGAATCATGGAGCCCGCTGGGGCAGGGCCAGATCCTCGAGGATCCGGTCATCGGAGGTCTGGCGGTCAAGCACGGTGTGACGCCGGCCCAGGTGGTGATCCGCTGGCACGTCCAGCTTGGCCTGATCGTGATTCCGAAGTCGGTGACGCCGGCCCGGATTCTCCAGAACCTCGATGTCTTCGGGTTCGTCCTTGACGCCGATGACATGTCCGCCATGGCGAGCCTGGACAGTGCAGAGGGTCGCATAGGTCCCGATCCCGCGAGCTTCGGCTGAGCGGGGGGTGGCGACTGAGAGGGGTGTTGAATGCGCCTGCTGGCGCTGGGGTCGAAGCCTCTGACATCCAAGGCTTAGGCGGTGCGGTGGCTCCCCGAGCAGGACTCGAACCTGCGACAAGTCGGTTAACAGCCGACTGCTCTACCAACTGAGCTATCGGGGATCAGCACCGTAGGGCGGCGCGTATACGCCGGGCTGGCGGGCGGTGCAAGTCTCGCGAAGCGCGCTATCCACAGCCAGGATCAAAAAAGAGCCCGGCCGAAGCCGGGCTTGAGAAGGTTGGTGATGGTGGGGTGTCTTCAGAGAAGACGTCGTGAAGGTGGGCTTTTATGGTTAAACGAAGGTTAAGGGGCGCGGGTCCCGTCAGGACTGTCGGGCGCCGGATAGACAAGCCCTGGTCGAGGCCCTAGAGCCAGCATACCGGCCGTGCGAATAAGGCCGGGTGGCGATGCGAGCCGCGCCTCGCGGGGGGTCTTTTAGGACGTCATGCGGTTCTTCCAGCAGAACGCCATGTTCGCTTACGGCCTGGCGATTCTCAGCGCGGGTCTGGCCTTCTATGTTCGCTGGCTGCTGAACGGCGTGCTGCCGCCGGGCTTTCCCTATCTGACCTTTTTCCCCGCGGTGATTCTCACCGCCTTCTTGGCGGGGCTTTGGCCGGGCATTCTTTGCGCCGTGCTTTCGGGGCTGGCCGCCTGGTGGTTCTTCGTTCCCCCCATCGGCTTCAGCCTGTCGCTGTCCAGCGGCCTGACCCTGGTCTTCTTTGTCTTCGTGGTGGCGGTGGATATCGCGGTGATCGAGCTGATGCGCCGGGCGATGGCCAGCCTCGGCGCAGAGCAGGCCCTGACCGCCCAGCTGTATGAACGTCAAAGGGTGATGTTCCAGGAACTACAGCACCGGGTCGCCAACAACATGACCTTTGTCGCCGCCCTTTTGCAGATCAAGAAGCGGACCATCGAGAATCCGCAAGCCGCGGCGGCTCTGGATGAGGCGCGCGAGCGACTGGTCACCATGGCCCAGATCCACCGACGCCTCTATGATCCCGCCAGCCTGGAGCTTGGTGTCGACGCATCCCTGCGCGAGCTCTGTGACGACCTCGTTCAGGCGGCCGGGGTCAAGGGTGTCACCTGCTCGGTGCAGGCCGATGGGGTGGATCTCGACACCCCCCGGCTGGTGACCTTGTCTCTCCTGGTGGCCGAGGTGGTCACCAATTCCCTCAAGCATGCCTTCGCCGACCGCGCCGCCGGCCAGATCACCCTCGATCTGGCGCCTTTCGGCGACGATCGCGCGGCCCTGGTCATTGCCGATGACGGGCCAGGCTTCCCCGAGGCCGGCCCGAATCTGGAAGGCCGCATCAGCCTGGGGTTTGGCATCATGCAAAGCCTGGCGGGCCAGCTCGACGGCGCCCTGGACTTCCCGGCCGGTCGCGGCGCCCGGGTGCGGCTGATCTTCCCAATCTAGACAACCGCGACCCGACAAGTGCGGCGGCCATTGGCCTGTCGCACTCGGGGGGTGTCACTGCGGCTTCACGTCCGGGTGCGAAACCTCCCTCCCGACGGCGGGGCTCCCCGACGCCGGGATTTGACAGCGTAGAGGTTCTCCATGCGGCGACGATCAGGTGCGATCCTGGCGGCGATCGGCCTTGGCCTGGCGGGGTGCGGCGGCGAGGCCAAGACCTCGGACGGCAGCTGGCAGTCAGAGATGAAGGAAGTCCGGATGGCCGTTCGCGGGTCGGAGGACGACCCCATGATCACCCGGCGACTGACCGCCTACAAAACCTATATCGGCAAGGCCACCGGCCTGCCGGTCAAGCTCTACGAATCCTCTGACTATAACGGCACCATCCAGGCGCTCTCCAGCGGCCAGGTGGACATCGCCACCATCGCCGGCGGCGGCTACGCCAATGTGGACGCCCAGATCGGCGAACTGGCCCAGCCCATCCTCACCGTCCGCCAGGCCGAAGGGGATATCGGCTATTATTCCGGGCTGCTGGTGATGGCCTCCAGCCCCTACCGGTCGATCCAGGACCTGAAGGGCAAGACCCTCGGCTATGTGGATTTCAACTCCACGTCTGGCTACCTCTATCCCCGCGCCATGATGCGCGAGCAGGGAATCGACCCTGACACCTTCTTTGGCCGGTCGAGCTTCGCCGGCGGTCACACCCAGGCGGTGATGGCCTTGGACAATGGCCAGTTTGACGCCACCATCATCAATATGGGGGGCGGCGACCCCGAGCACGGCTTCACCACCGGCGCCCACTTCACCATGGCCCGTCGGGGCGTGGTGGACCTGGACGATTTCCGCATCATCTGGACCGCCGGTCCCATCCCCAACAGCGCCGTCGTGGTGCGCACCGACCGGCCGCAGCCCTTCATCGACGCCGTGCGCGGCGCCATGGCCGCCTTGCCCTATGACGATCCCGAGGTCTGGCGCGACATCGGCCAGCCCGATGGGGCGGCCTTTACCGCCGTCACCCGCGAGCACTATGCCCCCATCATCAAGCTGCGCGCCGACGACATCGCCGCCCGCCGTAGCGGAGCGCGGCAATGAGACGTCTGATCCTCGCCGCCACGGCGGTTCTGCTCAGCGCCGCCCAGGCCCAGACCCCGACCTTGCCCCTGCGGGTCGCCGATATTGGCCAGGCCGCCGGTCCTTGCGCGCCGTTGTCGGCCAACGCCCCGGCGGGCCAGAAGGCCTATTTCGACCTGCTGGCCGAGCGCCTGCAGACGGATGTGCTGAGCTGCCCGATGGCTGACTCTGCGGCCGCGGCCCAAGCCCTTGCGGCGGGTCAGGTCGACCTGGCGCGGCTGGACGGCGCGGTCTTCGGGCCCGTTTCTCACGAGGTGCGCAGCGTGCTCACGACCCGCGCCAAGGGGGCGCTGAACCGCCTGCCGGTGGTGGTCTCCACGCTGAAAACCGGCCAGGCTCAGACCCTGGCTGATCTGGCGGGCGCCGGCCTGGTGTTTGGCGGCCCGATGAAGGCCAGCCTTGAGGTCCCCAAGACCGCCCTGGCCAGCTATGGCGCCGATGACGCCTTCTTCGGGGATCAGTTGGTGGCGCAGGACTATGAGACCGCTGCAGTCCAGCTGCGCAGCGGCGCGGCCCAGGCCATGGTTCTGCACGCCGGCGCCTGGCAGAAGCTGTGCCGCGGCGACCAGCCGGGCGAAGACCTGTGCGCCGATCTTCGGGTCGTCTGGCGCCAGCGCCCGGTGGCCGGCCAGGCCTGGTCGGTTCGCACCGACATGACCGACGATCGCCGGTTCCGGCTCATCGGCGTCCATGTGGCCATGCACAATGAAGCGCCGGCCGCCTTCGCCTGGGCCGCGGGCCCAGACGCCGAGGAATTCGAGCCCACCGAGGCCAAGGCGCTGATCCACCAGGGTCCGACGGTCGGGTCATGAACGTGACCAACACCACCGTCGAGACCTTCGAGCGCGAACGCCGACGGATGTTGATCCGCCAGCGGACCCAGGCTGTGGTCGGCCTGGCGATCTTCTCGGCGCTGTTGCTGGTCTCGTTCCAGCGCAGCCAGTTCTTCGGCTCAGACATCGGCGGCGACCCCCTGGGGCGCATGGCCGACTTTCTCCAGCGGATGAATCCGGGGCTGCAGCCTGAGCTCCTGCTGGAGGACCGCCAGACCCGCGGCTCGCTGCATTCCTGGTTCTACGCCCTGCCGATCTGGTTGCGGGCGGCCTGGCAGACGGTGGAGATGGCGATCCTGGCCACGGCCCTGGGCTCCGTCCTGGCGCTGGGGGCCTCGTTCCTCACCGCCCAGAATCTCATGCCGTTTGCGCCGGTGCGCTTCGTGGTTCGTCGTATCCTGGAGGCGATCCGCACCCTGCCGGACCTGATCATGGCCCTGATCCTGGTGGCCGCCTTTGGGGTAGGGCCGCTGGCCGGGGTCCTGACCCTGACCATCTCGACCCTGGGGGGCCTGGGCAAGCTGTTCGCCGAGATCAACGAAGAGATCGACCCCCGTCAGCTGGAGGCCCTGCAAGCCAGCGGCGCGGGTCCGCTGAAGAAGATCCGCTACGGGGTCATGCCCCAGGTGCTGCCCAACTACGCCTCCTACGCCCTGATCCGGCTGGAGGGGAACCTGGCAGGGGCCGCGGCCCTGGGTATTGTCGGCGCCGGCGGCATCGGCCTCGAGCTGCAACGGGCCATCACCTACACCGAGTTCGACACCTATCTGGCCATCCTGATGATCATCATCGCGATGATCTTCCTGATCGACCTCTTCTCCGAGCATGTTCGCCACCGTCTGATCGGTCTGGAGAAGGCCTGATGACCCGTCCCGCCTATGATCAGGCCCTGGCCATCGCGCCGGACGCCCTTCGCGCCCCCTGGACGCGGCGGGCGCGAGACGCCGTCCTGCTGCTCCTGGCCCTGGCCGCGCTGGTCGGCATGGCTGTCGATCTGCAACTGGCGCCCGGCGCCCTGATGACCGGCTTCGGCAAGCTCGGCCGCTTCCTGGGCGAGATGTTCCCGCCCTCGTCCGGCGGCCAGTCGGAGCGCATCCTCAGGGCCCTGGCCGAGACCTTCGCCATGGCCTTTGCGGGCACGGCCATCGCCGCCGTGGTGGCCCTGCCGCTGGGCGTGATCGGCGCCAAGACGGTGGTGTCCAACGCCGCCCTGCATTTCGCCTTCCGGCGGTTCCTCGACATCTTCCGCGGGGTGCCGGCCCTGGTCTGGGCGCTGATCCTGGTCTCGGCCTTTGGATTGGGTCCCTTCGCCGGCGTGATCGCCCTGGCGCTCGCCGACATCCCCAATCTGGCCAAGCTGTTCTCCGAATCCCTGGAGAACGCCGACGCCAAGCCCCTGGAAGGGGTGCGCTCGGCCGGCGCCTCGCCCCTGGCGGTGATGCGGTTTGGCCTGGCGCCGCAGTTCGCGCCGGTGGCGACCAGCCAGACCCTGTTCTTCCTGGAAGGCAATTTCCGCAACGCCGGGGTGCTGGGCATCGTCGGGGCCGGCGGCATCGGCTTCGAGCTGGACGAGCGGATCCGCATCTTCGCCTTCGACGAAGTGGCCTTCATCATCCTGCTCTACATGATCGCCGTAGCCTGCCTCGACACCCTGTCCCGCTGGTTCCGCAACCGCCTCGCCTAGAGGGTAAAGGGGCGGTAGGCGCCCGGGGCGGCGTCCACGGGCGCGGAACTCGCCAGACCCACGGTGACCGCCCCCCAAGCGCAGGCCTGGTCGAGCGCCTGGGTCATGCTGGCGCCGGCGCTGAGGGCTTCCAGCAGGCCGGCGGCGAAGACATCGCCTGCGCCGGTGGCGTCGACCACATGGACTGGCGGCGGCCGCACGGTGGTCGGGGACCCGGCGCTGTAGGCGCTCGCCCCGGCCGCGCCATGGGTGACGACGATGGCAGATAGCCGTGGGCCGAAGACAGCCCGGGCGGCCTCGAACGGGGCGGCCAGGACGCCCGGCTCAAGATCGTCGGCCGAACAGACCACCACATCGGCGGGCCCGGCATAGTTCGGCGCCGGCCAGTGGACCACCACCGGCCCACGGCTGTGGGCGGCCCAGGCGTCGGCGCCCGGGAAGGCGGCGCGCACATAGACCCCATCAGGCCGAACGCCGGGGTGATCGGCCGGCGCGGGGAGGGGCGGCAGAACAAGCCGGGCGCGGTCGAGGTCCAGACCGAGCACCAGGCGCTCGCCATCCGGCTCAATCAGAATCAGGGTGGTGCGACTTTCCCCCGGTCGGCGTCCCACCAGGGCGACATCGAGACCGGCGGCCCTGGCCAGGGCGATCGCCTGGTCGCCGCCGGCGTCGGAGGCGACAAGACTCGCCAGCCTGACCGTGTGGCCCGCCTTCATGAGGGCCACGCCGGCATTGGCGCCTCCGCCGCCGAGGCGAGGGCCGAGGCTGGCCTCCAGGCTGCGCCCGGCCACGCGGCCGCCGCGTTCGAGGGCGTTCTCCAGCCAGACCGGACGGTCCAGGGCCAGGGCGCCGATCACCAGGAAGTCCGCCATGTTGTCGCCTCCGCAGGCCACACCTAGGTCATGGCGGTGACGTGGGCGAGACACCCCGCCACGGTCCAGCCGACAAATCCCCCCTTGGTGCGCGCAGGGGTCCTGGCGGCCGTCACGTCGGGGTCACTGGGCAGGTCTAGTCTGCAACACATCAAGAGCTTACCGCCGAACCCTGGAGGCAGGATGCTGGAGCTGCGCAACGTGACCAAGCGGTTCGGGGAGGTCAGCGCCGTCGACGGCGTGTCCTTCAAGTGTGACCGCGGGGAGTTCATCGGGGTGATCGGACGCTCAGGCGCCGGGAAATCCACCCTGTTGCGCATGATCAACCGCCTGGCCGACCCCAGTTCGGGTCAGATCCTCTGGGACGGTGAGGATGTCGGCAAGCTGAGGGGCAAGCCCCTGCGCCGCTGGCGTCGCCGCTGCGCCATGATCTTCCAGCAGTTCAATCTCTGCCCGCGGCTGGACGTGATCACCAATGTCCTGGTGGGCGTGCTGGCCGAGCGGCCGACCGCCACCTCCCTGCTCAAGATCTTCCCCGCCGAGGACCGCGCCCGCGCCATACTCGAGCTCGATCGCCTCGACATGGCCCAGGTGGCCCTGCAACGGGCCGCGACCCTGTCGGGCGGACAGCAGCAGCGGGTGGCCATCGCCCGGGCCATGCTGCAGGAGCCCGACATGCTGCTGGCCGACGAGCCGGTGGCTTCGCTGGATCCCATCAACGCCGAGGTGGTGATGGAGGCCCTGGAGGACGTGTGCCGCGAGCGCGGCATCCCGGTGATCGTCAACCTGCACAGCCTCGACATCGCCCGGCGCTACTGCACGCGCATCATCGGCATGTCCAAGGGCAAGATCATCTATGACGGCGCGCCCTCGGGCCTGACGCCGGACGTGGTCGACAGGATTTATGGCGTGCGCACCGGCCGCGCCGGCCGCGCCTTCGCCACCCAGGCCGTGGCCGCCGCCTGATGGGTCTGAAACTTGCCGACCGGCCCCTGGCGCCGGGTTATCGCTATGTCGAGCGCTTCGTCCCGCCGGTTGAACCGATTGAGAAGGTTCGCGGGCCAGAACCCGCCATCAACGCCCAGGCCCAGGTGCATGACAGCATCCTTGGCCCCTGGTGCCGGGTGGGCGCGCGCACCAGCCTGTCGGAAACCGCCATGGGGGCGTTCAGCTATATCGTGAACGACTCCAGCTCGGCCTATGCCGAGATCGGCAAGTTCTGCTCGATCGCGCGCGACGTCCGGATCAATCCTGGCAATCACCCGACCTGGAAGGCCGCCCAGCACCACTTCAGCTATCGCGCCATCTCCTATGAGCTGGGCGACGAGGACGACCAGGACTTCTTCGAGTGGCGCCGCTCCCACACCGTGACCCTGGGCCACGATGTCTGGCTGGGCCATGGGGTGACCGTGCTGCCCGGCGTCACCGTCGGCACGGGCGCGGTTGTCGGGGCCGGCGCGGTGGTGTCCAAGGATGTGGCCCCCTTCACAATCGTGGGCGGCGTGCCGTCCAAGCCGATCCGTGAGCGCTTCCCCCAGGCGGTGCAGGATGGCCTTCTCGCGATCGCCTGGTGGGACTGGGAACATGAACGCCTCGCCGACGCCCTCGACGACTTCCGCACCCTCGACGCCGACGCCTTCGTCGAAAAATACGCCTAAGGTCGGGCTGCTGATCCTCGTGGTCGGCCCCTCCGGGGTCGGCAAGGACACCCTGATCGACGGGGCGAGGGCGGCCCTCGCCGACGATCCCCATGTGGTCTTTGTCCGTCGCGACATCACCCGCCCGGCCGAGGCCGGGGGCGAAGATCATCAGCCGGTCAGCGAGGCCGAGTTTCACCGCCGCGAGGCGGCCGGCGACTACACCCTGTCCTGGCGCGCACATGGCCTGTGCTACGGCGTACCGGTCGACATCCTCCAGGACCTGGCCATGGGGCGCCGCGTGGTGGCCAATGTGTCCCGCGGGGTCATTGACGAGGCCCGCAGCCGTCTGGGCGCCGTGCGCATCGTGTCGGTCAGCGCTGATCCGGACCAGCTCGCCGAACGCCTGCGCCAGCGCGGCCGTGAGACCGAAGCCGAGGTCACCGACCGCATCGCCCGCGCCCAGGCCTACAGCATCGCCGGCCATGACGTGGTCGAGCTGCGCAACGATGGCTCACGAGAAGCTGGCGTCATGGCCATGGTGAGCGCCATCCTCCGGGTGGATTGAGTCTGGAGCAGCTGAGGCGATCTGCTAGGAGGGTTGGCCCTCAGTCACCTGCCTAGGAGCCGCCCGTGGTCGACTCGCTGGAACTGGCCCTGACCAACCTGCTGACCCCGGCCATCCTGTTCTTTCTGCTGGGTTTTGGGGCCGGCTGGTTCAAGTCCGACCTGACCGTGCCGGAAGGCGCCGCCAAGACCTTGGCCCTGGTGCTGATGCTGTCCATCGGGTTCAAGGGCGGTGTTGAGGCTGCGCGAGCTGGTCTGAGCCCGGAATTTCTCAAGGCCGCGGGTGTTGGCCTGACCCTCAGCTTCGGCATTCCCGTCATCGCCTTTGGCGTCCTCAAGATGATCAGTCGGCTGGACCGGACCACAGCAGCGGCGACGGCGGCGCACTATGGGTCAGTGTCCATCGTCACCTTCGTGGCGGGGACAGAATTTCTGCGGGTCGGCGGCGTGCCATTCGGCGGTTACATGGTCGCCGTGGTGGCCCTGATGGAGACCCCGGCCATCCTCTCAGCCCTCATCCTGGCCGGCGGCGGCGCAGCGGGCCGCCAGGGCTTGCGCCGCGAACTCTTCCGCGAGGTGGCGCTGAATGGGTCCGTCGTCCTGCTGATCGGCGCCTTCCTCGTCGGCCTGCTCAGCGGTGACGCCGGCATGGCCAAGATGGAGGTCTTTGTCGGTCCCGTTTTTCAGGGGGTGCTGGTTCTCTTCCTGTTGGATATGGGGCTGGTGGCGGCGAGGCGGCTTAGCGCTGCGCGCTCGCTCACCCTGCCGCTCGTGGCGTTTGCGATCCTCATGCCGCTGGCGTCTTCGGCCCTGTCGCTCGGCCTGTCCCTGGCTCTTGGCCTGTCGCCGGGCAATGCCGCAGTCCTCGCCATCTTGGCGGCAAGCGCTTCTTATATCGCCGTGCCGGCCGCCATGCGGATCGCCCTGCCGGACGCTGACCCGGGCGTCTATCTGACCCTGTCCCTGGCCGTGACATTCCCGTTCAATCTGGTCTTTGGCATTCCCCTCTATACGGCGGCCGCCGCCGCCCTCATCGGGTGAGATCCATGCAGCTGTCGCACCGCAAGAAGCTGGAAATCATCGTCGAGGCGCCGGTGTTGCGGCGTGTCGAAGCCTTCCTCGCCGAGGCGGGGGTGCGGGGCTGGACCGTGCTGCCCAGCTTGGCCGGCGCCGGCGACAGCGGCGAATGGCGCAGCGGGGACTTCACGCCTGGCCAGGAAAAGCGCCTGATCTTTGCGCTCGTGACCGCCGAGGTGGCCGATCGCGTCCTGGCCCGTCTGGCTGACTTCTTCGCCGACTATCCCGGCGTCGTGGCCGTGTCTGACGTGGAGGTCATGCGCGGCGAGAAATTCTAGACCCGCGCGGTCTCGCTGGCGAAGCTGAAGCGCGACATGACCTCGAAGGGCGCGTCGCGGTCGGCCTGGCGGTAGATGGCGACGCTGTCGAAGCGGTGTGGCCCGGTCACATAGGCGAAGAGCTGCAGCAGGGTCTCCAGCACCCGGGCGCGCATGGCGTCGTCGGCGATCCCACTGGTCAGCGTCATGTGAAAGCGGAAGTCGTCGAAGATATAGGGATAGCCCCATTCCAGCATCCGGGCGTCCTGGACCGGCGTCAGGTTCGCCTTGCGGCGCCGGGCGATGTCGGCCTCCGACAGGGGGGCGCGGAAGGGATCGAAGTCCCGCACGCAGGCCTCGGCCAGGGCGTCCATGGCCGGGCAGGGGTCATTGAGCCGGAAGGCCAGAAAACGCCCCAGCGCCTGGGGGGAGATCGAGGCCTCGAAAGCGGCTCGGCGGCCGGCGAAGCCTTCGGCGAAGTCCAGCAGGTCCCGCTCACTGGCGCCGTCGGCCAGCTCGAACGGCGCCTTCAGGGTGGCGTGGAAGCCATAGCCCCGGGGGCTGGCGGTCAGGGCGTCGAGGTCGAGGTCGGCCAGGGCTGGCGTGGCCGGCCGGACACAATCCACCTTGCGATGGGGATCGCGACCGAGCCAGGCGCAGGCCAGGTCCCACAGGTCCCCATGCGGATCCGGTGCGTAATAGACGGCGTAGCGGGGGCTCATGCCACCCGCGCGCCCTGGCGCCAGACTTCCACCGGAACGGGCCAGCCCTGGCTGCGGCGGGAGACCCGCACCAGATCCGCCCGCTGGCCGGCGACGATCTCGCCGCGGTCCTCGAGGCCCAGGCTGCGGGCCGGGGCCGAGCTGACCGTGGCCATGGCGTCCTGCGGCGCCCAGCCCAGGTCGTCGATCAGCATGAAGGCGGAGCGCAGCATGGAGAGGGGCACATAGTCCGAGGCGAGGATGTCGAGCACGCCGGCCTCGGCGCTCTCGCGGGCCGACAGATTGCCCGAATGTGAGCCGCCGCGCACGAAGTTCGGCGCCCCCATGGCCACGAACATGCCCAGCTCGCGCGCCCTGTGGGCCGCGGTCAGGGTGACGGGAAACTCCGCGATGATGCAGCCGTCGTCATGGGCCTCTTCCACATGCTCCAGCGTCTCGTCGTCATGGGCGGCCAGCGGCAGGCCGTATTCCCGGGCGAACGCCACCACCTTGCGGCGGTTGTCATAGGCCACGCCGGGATCACGGCCGGCGTGGCGCCGCGCCATGATCTCTTCGATCTCGTCCGGCGAACGACCGGCCGCCACCATGCGGGCCTGGAGGCGCTCCACATTGGCGGTCTGCCGCTGACCGGGCGTGTGGTCCATGACCGACAGCAGCTTCAGCCGCGGATTGTCGGCGTGCGGCTCCAGCAGGGTGAGCAGTTCGGGATTGGTCACTTCGCAGCGCAGGTGCAGCAGGTGGTCGGCGCGCAGGGCGCCGTCGGCCTGGGCCTGGTCCATGCCGCCGATCATCGGACCCAGCGCGTCCTTGCGGTCGAGGCCGTCCTTGCGCCCGTGCAGGCTAAGCGAGTCCAGCACCGTGGTGATGCCGGCGGTGACGCACTGGCCGTCATGGGCCAGCGCCGCCCCATAGGCGTCCCACAGGGCGCCGGGGCGGGGCTGGTAGTGCTTTTCCAGATTGTCGGTGTGGATGTCGATCAGGCCCGCGACCAGCACGTCGCCGGTCCAGTCCAGCGCGCCGGCGGGCGCTGAGGCCCGGGCCTCCACGGCGGCGATGACGCCGTCGCGGAGGACCAGTTCGGCGGCGATCTGGCCCGTGGGCGTGATCACCTGGTCGGAGAAGATACGGGTCTCGGTCATGGTCAGGCCGCCGCCTTGAATTGCGACACTTCGAACAGCCGGCTGGCCACGGCGTCGCGGACGTCGAGATCGTGGAAGATGCCGATCATGGCGGCGCCCTCAGCCAGGGCCTCCTTGATCAGCCGCACGACGATGGCCCGGTTTTCCGCATCCAGGGAGGCGGTGGGCTCGTCCAGCAGCAGGACCGGATATTTCCGGATGAAGCTGCGGGCGATGTTCACCCGCTGCTGCTCGCCGCCGGAGAAGGTGGCCGGCGGCAGGTCCCAGTGGGCCTCGGGCAGGCGAAGGGCCGACAGCAGTTCGCTGGCCCGGTCCTTGGCCTCGTCGAACGAGACGCCGTTTTCCAGCAGGGGCTCCATCACCAGCTGCAGGGTCGGCACCCGGGGGATGACCCGCAGGAACTGGGAGACATAGCCCAGGGTCCGGCGGCGGACCTCCAGCACCTCGTGGGGGTTGGCCTTCGTGATGTCCACATAGGCGCCGTCATGCCAGACCTTCACCGCCCCTTGGGTCGGCAGATAGTTGCCGAAGATGGAGCGCATCAGGGTGGACTTGCCGACGCCGGACTGTCCGGCCAGCACCACGCATTCGCCGGCGGCGACCTGCAGGGTCAGGTCCTGGAAGACCGGGATGGTGGCCGATTCCGCGTTGTGCAGAACGAAGGTCTTGGCCAGGTCTTCGACGATGATCAGGGGTTTGTCGGTCATGGCTCTAGATCTGCAGGACGGAGGAGACGAGGAGCTGGGTGTAGGGATGCTGGGGATCGTCCAGCACCTGGTCGGTCAGGCCGGTTTCCACGACCTCACCGCCCTTCATGACCATCAGGCGGTCGGCCATCAGCCGGGCCACGGCCATGTCGTGGGTGACGATGATCACCGCCAGGCCCAGGTCGCGGACCAGTTCGCGCAGCAGGTCGAGCAGGCGGGCCTGCACCGAGACGTCCAGGCCGCCGGTGGGCTCATCCATGAACACCAGGCGGGGGCCATGGATCAGGTTGCGGGCCACCTGGATCCGCTGCTGCATGCCGCCGGAGAAGTTGCGCGGCTTGTCGTCGATCCGGCGGGTGTCGAGTTCGACCCGGTCCAGCCAGTCGATGGTGGCCTGGCGCATATTGCCGTAGTGGCGACCGCCCAGGTTCATCAGCGGCTCGGCCACATTGGCCCCGCCCGAGACCCGCATGCGCAGGCCATCGCGGGGGTTCTGGTGCACGAAACCCCATTCTTCCCGCTGCATCCGGCGCCGGTCAGGCTCGGACAGGCCGTAGATGTCGGTCAGGCCGAAGCGGCGGGTGTCGAAGCGGACCTCGCCCGAGGTGGGCGTCAGCTTGCCGGAGATGCAGTTGAGCAGGGTCGTCTTGCCCGACCCGCTCTCACCGACGATGCCCAGCACCTCGCCGGGCCGCAGGTCGAAGGCCACGTCGCGGCAGCCCAGGACATGGCCGTACCACTTGGTCAGGCCCTCGACGCTGAGCAGCGGCGCCGGGGCTATTCTGCCAGGGATGGCGTTCATTGGGCGGGCTCCTTCAGGGCGGCGTCCTGATCCAGGGTATGACCGGCCATCGGTCCGACATGGCCGGCGGCGCGGCGTTCTGCGCAGTGGTGGCTGTCGGAGCAGACGAACATCTTGTCGCCGGCGTCATCGAGGATGACCTCGTCGAGATAGGAGTCCTTGGCCCCGCAGAGGGCGCAGGTCTCTTCCCAGGTCTGGGTCTCGAAGGGGTAGTCCTCGAAGTCCAGGCTGCGCACGCGGGTGAAGGGCGGCACGGCGTAGATCCGCTTTTCCCGGCCCGCCCCGAACAGCATGACCGCCTCGTTCTGGGCCATCTTCGGATTGTCGAACTTGGGGATCGGCGAGGGCGACATCAGGTAGCGTTCCTCCACCATCACCGGATAGCCGGCGGTGGCGGCGATCCGCCCATAGGCCGAGATGTTCTCGTAGAGCGAGACGTACTGCAGGCCGTATTCCTCATAGGCGTGCATGGCGCGGGTCTCGGTCTCCCGGGCCTCCAGGCCGCGCAGAGGCTCGGGCTGCGGCACCTGATAGATCAGGACCTGGCCAGCTTTCAGGGGCTTTTCCGGGATCCGGTGGCGGGTCTGGATGATGGTCGCCTCGCCGGTGTCCTCGGTGGTGGCCACATCGGCCACATTGGCGAAGAACCGACGGATCGAGACGGCGTTGGTGGTGTCGTCGGCGCCCTGGTCAATGCACTTGTAGACATCGTCGGGGCCGATGATCGCCGCGGTCAGCTGGATGCCGCCGGTGCCCCAGCCGTAGGGCACGGGCATTTCCCGCGAGCCGAAGGGCACCTGGTATCCGGGGATGGCCAGGGCCTTCAGGATCGAGCGGCGGATCATCCGCTTCGTCTGCTCATCGAGATAGGCGTAGTTGTAATAGCGCTCGGGCGCATTGGCGCGAGCCGGGACGGGCGTACTCATTCTGCGGCTTCCTTCAGGGCGGCGCGGCGCTCGAAGTGCTCCTTGCGGAGCCGGCGGATCAGTTGCAGGTCGGCCTGGAAATCGACGTAGTGGGACAGCTTCAGGTGCTGCACGAAGCCCGAGGCCTCCACATTGTCGGAGTGGTAGAGGACGAACTCCTCGTCCTGCACCGGGGCGTCGGCCTGTTCGCCCACTTCGCGGTGACGCAGGGCGCGGTCGACAATGGCCATGCTCATGGCCTTGCGCTCGCAATGGCCGAAGGTCAGGCCATAGCCGCGGGTATATTGCGGCGGGCGCTCGGCCGAACCGGCGAAACCCGACAGCATGGTGCATTCGGTCAGGGTGACTTCGCCGATCTCGATGGCGAAGCCGAGTTCGTCGGGGACGAATTCGACGGCCACCTCGCCCATGCGGATCTCGCCGCAGAGGGGGTGGGTCGAGCCCCAGCCGCGCTGCGAGGAATAGGCCAGGCTGAGCAGGAAGCCCTCGTCGCCGCGGGCCAGGGCCTGCAGGCGCTGGTCGCGATCGGCGGGGAACTTCATCGGCTGGCGGGTGAGGTCGTAGGGCTCAGGCGCCTCGTCGGCCCGGACGTCGTGCTCCAACAAATCCTCATGGCGGAACACCGAGGCGATGTTGGGCATGGGATAGGCCTGGGGCTCTTCAGCCTGGGGCGCGGGCTCGGGCGCTGCGCCGCCTTCCGCCGCCAGGGCGAAGTCGAGCAGGCGGTGGGTGTAGTCGAAAGTGGGGCCAAGCACCTGGCCGCCGGGAATGTCCTTGAAGGCGGCCGAGACGCGGCGGCGCACCGCCATGGCCTCGGTCTCCACGGGCAGGGAGGCGCCGAAGCGGGGCAGGGTGGTGCGATAGGCGCGCAGCAGGAAGATGGCCTCGGGCAGGTCGCCCCGGGCCTGCTTGACCGCGAGCGCAGCCAGGTCGCGGTCGTAGCAGGAGCCTTCGCTCATCACCCTGTCGACGGCCAGCGACAGCTGTTCGCGAACCTGCGCGACCTCCAGCTCGCTGACGCCCGGATCGCCGCGGCGATCCTCGGCCAGCCACTGGTGGGCGTGGGTGATCGCCTTCTCGCCGCCTTTGACGGAAACATAGGCCATGTCAGCCTCCCTTGATCTGAGCGGTTGTGGTGCGCGGCAGGGCGAGCAACTGGTCGCCAGCGACCAGCAGAACGTCGACGCCGAACTGGAATTGCGCCTGGTTGGTCTCGATCTGCGTCCAGAAGTCCTGGGGCAGGCCCTGGGGCGCAATGTCGGTGGTGGTCTGGATGCCCGGGCCGCTGAGGGTCACCGTCGGGCCGCCCTCGAGGGAGGCCACCTGCAGGATCACCGTGGTGGAGCGGTCGGGGTACTTGGCGTCGCCCTGGTTGAAGACGGCCAGGTTCGGGGCCTTGGCCATGTCGGTGACGATGGCGAAGGCGGCGTCCTGCGCCTGGACGGTCAGCGGGCAGCCGCAGTGGAAGCGGAGCCAGGCCTCGGCCTCTGAGTCGGCGAGCGCCGGATCGAGCCAGACCAGGGTCTCAAAGTCGAACAGGGTCAGGGCCACGGCGCCGGCGGCCTGGCCCAGACCGGTGGGGGCCTGGGGGGCGCGGTCGAAGCGGGTGATGCGGCCGGGGCGGGCCATGCATTCCATCACCTCGCGGAACACCGCCTGGCTCTCGCGGACAGGGTCGGCGAAGGCCGGCGCGATGCGGCTGAGATCGAGGGTTGCGACGCTCATTGGGGACCTCGGGTGCGAACCATGGTGAAGAAGTCGACCTTGGTGGCCGCGGCCTTGCGGGCGGCGGTGTCGCGGCGCTCGGCCTGGGCGCGGGCCAGCTTGGCGACCACCGCGCCCTCGACCACCGGGCGGAGGGCCGGCGCCTGCATCATGGCGTCGACGGCCGCGGCCAGTTCGGCGTGGCGACGATCGCGACCGGCCACATAGCCAATCCCGGTCTCGCCGCTCTCCAACCGCACCGCGGCGCGGGTGACGGTCATCTCGCCCATGTTGAAGGCGTCGCCGGCGCCGCCCATGCGGCCCCGCACCAGCACCAGGCCGGTCTCCGGCGCGCGCAGCGCCGAATAGGTCGGGGGCTCGGCAAGCGCGTCCCAGGCGGCGCTGACCTCGGCCGGCTGAGCCTTGGCCAGGATCGACAACCAATTGCGGCGCTCGTTGTTCGCCGTCTCGTGGACCGGTTCAGCCGGCATGTCTCACCTCGACAAGTAAGTAAAATGTTGTATTCGTCCTATGCATTGGGTATTCGAAAGCGGAATTGGCGACAACAAGCCAAGTATGAAAGTTATTTTACAGTAGTAAAACTTGTCTAGGACATCCGACGTAGACTGATCACGAGGTGATGGAATGTCAGGTGGAATGCCGTTGTGGCGAGAGATCGCCCAGTCGCTGGAGCGGCAGATACGATCGCGTGAACTGACGCCGGGCGACAAACTGCCCACGGAACACGAGCTGTCGCGTCAGTTCATGGTCAACCGCCATACGGTGCGGCGGGCCCTGTCCGACCTGCAGGAAAAGGGCATCGTCGAATCCACCCAGGGCCGCGGCAGCTTCGTGCGCCGCCCCTCGCGCCCAGCCCGCCTGCAGAAGCGGCCACGCTTTACCGAGGCCGTCCTACGCAGCGGGGCCGAGCCCACGACCCAGATCCTCAAGCTGGAGGTCCGCCCGGCGATCGGCGCCGTGGCCGAGCCCTTGGGGATCAAGGTCGGGGCGCCCGTCATCTTCATGGAGCGGCTGCGCTTCGTGGATGGCGAGCCGACGGCCCTTGGCCTTCACCACTTCAGCTTCGAGCGCTTCCCGACCTTCATCGAGATGTACAAGGTGCGCGGCACCATCACCCAGACCCTGCGCGACAGCGGCGTGCCCGACTATACGCGGCGGCGGACGTCGATCTCGGCGCGCCTGCCGACCCCGCAGGAGGCCGAGCAGCTGCATGTGCCCCGACACGTGCCCCTGATGATCCGAAGGTATCTCAATGTGGACGGCCTGGGCCGTCCGCTGGAGTTCGGCGAATCCCGCTCGACGGCCGAGATCGAGATCATTTTCCAGGACCCGGAACGGGACTGAATTTCCAATATTTTCCAGGAGATAGAGCGTGGAACTGGCGTTTCGAAACGCGCGCGTGGTGACGGGCGACGAGGACTTCATCGGATCGGTTCTGGTGCGCGATGGCGTCGTCGCAGAGGTGAGCCGCGGGGCGAGCGGCGTGGGGGAGGATTTCGACGGCGACGTCCTGATGCCCGGCGTGGTGGACCTGCACACCGACAGCCTGGAGAAGCACTATTTCCCCCGGCCGAATATCGACTGGAACCCGATGTCGGCGGCGGTCACCCATGACGGCTGCTGCCTGTCGGTGGGGGTGACCACCATCCTCAATTCCCTGACGCTGGGCTCCTTCAACCCTTCTGCGGCGCGGAACACCGACAACCTGCGCCGGCTGGTGGATGGCCTGCACGGCGCCCAGGACCAGGGCATGCTGCGGGCCGATCACAAGATCCACTGGCGCTGCGAGACCACGGCCGATGATCTCCGATCGCGCCTGGAGGTCATGGCCGACCATCCGATGACCGCCATGTTCTCGCTGATGGACCACACGCCGGGCCAGCGGCAGTACCGCAATCTGGAGAAGCACCTGGCCAACTGGCAGGCCAATGGGATGACCGAAGCGACGGCCCTTGAGCGCCTGGCCCAGGTCCGCGACCGTCAGGCCCGCAACGCCGAGGGCAACCGGACGCACGTGGCGCAGATGGCCAAGAGCCGCAATACGCCGCTCGCCAGCCACGACGACGAGAGCCTGGCCCATGTGGACGAGGCCGCTGACCTCGGCGCCACCGTGGCCGAGTTCCCGGTGACGGCCGAGGCCGCACGCCGGGCCCGCGAGCGCGGCATGGTGGTGGTCATGGGCGGCCCAAACCTGATCCGCGGCGGCTCCTATTCCGGAAACGTGCCGGCCGCCGAACTGGCCCAGGCCGACCTGCTCGACGCCTTCGCCTCGGACTATGTGCCCCGCAGCCTGGTGGAGTGCGCCTTCGCCATGACCCGGGAGCCCTTCGGCTGGAGCCTGGCCCAGGCGGTCGCCCTGGTCACCCGTGGTCCTGCCCGGGCCGTGGGCCTGGAGGACCGGGGCGAGGTCGCCCCTGGCCGCCGAGCCGACCTGCTGCGGGTGCGCCTGGCCGGGGACCTGCCATTGGTCCGCGGGGTCTGGACCCAGGGGAGGCGGGCGGCCTGATCGCCTGACCCGACCATGCGGATCGTCACCCTCAACACCTGGAAGAATGAGGGCCGATACGCGCGCCGCCTCGCCCTGATGGCCGAGGGCCTGACCGCCCTGGCGCCGGACGTGGTGTGCCTGCAGGAGGCCTTTCAGGCGCAGAGCTGGGATACGGCCGCCCACCTGGGCGCGGCGCTGAGCCTGAAGGTCGCCGCAGCGCCGGCCCGGCGCAAGGTGCGCGTCCACGACGGCCAAGCCGTGGAGAGCGCCTCCGGGCTCGCCATCCTGTCCCGTGACCCGCCTGCAGCCGCGGGGCGGGTCGAGCTGCCGTCATGCCCCGCCGATGGGGAGCGGATCGCCCAATGGGCGCAGATCCTTCCGGACCTCCGCGTCTTGAATCTCCATCTGACCCACCTGCGGGGCCCTGAGGCCGCCGCCCTGCGAGGTCGGCAACTGACCCTCGCCCTGGCGGAGGGCGCGCCGCCTCGAATGCCGACCGTCGTCGCAGGCGACTTCAACGCCCCGGCGATGGCCCTCGAACTGGCCGATCTCGCCCCAGCCCTCGATCCGGACGCCCCGGCCACGCTGCAGGGCGAACGCCTCTGCCAGGCCCAGCCCGGCGGCCGGGCCATCGATCATCTGGCGCTGGTCGGGCCAGGGATCTGGCGCGTGGTCGGCCGCTTCAACAGTTTGAACCAGCCCGATGCGGATGGCTTCTTTCCCAGCGACCATGCCTGCGTGGTCATGGATATCGAGCGCACCTGAGGTCGGCCTCAGGTCCTTGGGCGCGCAACAAAAAATGAGGCGTCCCGGCGATGGCCGGAACGCCCCGAAATGTCCGTTGGCGGGCCGCCGTTGCGCGACCCGCCCTTGGATTGGGGACTAGAAGCTGGCGCGGACGCCCACCAGGTACTTCCGGCCAAAGCCTTCGACCTCATAGGGACGGTCCTCGCGGCCCTGGTAGCGGACGCCCTGCTCGTTGGTCAGGTTGTTGGCGTCCATGAAGACCGAGAAGCTGTCGTTGACCTGATAGCGCACCGAGAAGTCCAGGCGCTGTGTGGCGTCCCAGTAGAGGTTGGAATTGGCCGAGGAGCCTGAGGGGAAGACCTCGTCCAGCCAGTCGGTGCGGTGCTGCCAGGTCAGGCGGGAGGACAGGCCGTACTTCTCATAGAACAGGGTTGCGCTGGTGATCCGGTCCGAGGTGCCGGGGAATTCCAAGGTCTCGCCATCGGGTGTTTCAAACTCGCCCTTCGTGAACGACACGCTACCCTGGAAGCCGAAGCCCGACATCCAGCCCGGCAGGAAGGTCCAGGGCTGGGTGTAGACGAACTCCAGCCCGGTCAGGTGGCCGCTCTCGCCGTTCACGATCGTGGACAGTGTGTAGGCGCTACGGTCCACGCCGCCGAAATTATAGCTGTCATCCCCGACGATCTGGGAGGAGTCGAAGAGCACGTCCTCGACTTCGCGGTGGAAGAAGCTGGCCGCAAGCAGCGAGGCCGGGGCGAAGTACCACTCGGCTGACAGGTCGATGCCGTAGGCCTTCTCCGGGGTGACGAAGGGATTGCCGCCGGAGATCGTCTCGGCGGTGTCGTTCACCGAGACGGTGGCGCGCATGTCCTCCAGGCTTGGGCGCGCCGAGCCAGTGATGAAGGCCGCCCGCAGCTTCAGGGTGTCGGAATAGTCGAAGCCGTAGTGCAGGCTCGGGAAGACGTTGGTCTCTTCGGAGTCGAAGCTGAGGGGCACAAGGGTCCCTCCGGCGTTGGCGAGGCCCTCCGAGCTGATCTCGGTGCGCTCGATCCGGACGCCGCCGGTCAGGGTGTGGCGATCCCACTTCCAGCGGTTCATGGCATAGGCGGATGCGACCTTTTCATCGACCGTGTTGGTGGCGCGGTCGTCGATGTCATAGACGGCGTAGTTGCCGGTCCCGGCGTCGTTGGCCGCCCGGGCGGCGTCCATCAGGGCCAGCAGTTGAGAGGTCATGGCGCGGGTGTCGATATGGACCGCCGTGAAGCCGCGGTTCATGTTCTGGTCCCACACGGTGGACCCGAAGAAGCTGTCCATGTCCCAGACCATGCCCAGCTTGGCGGCCGTGGATTCCAGCGGGAAACCGTTGCGGTTGGCGCTGACTACCGTGCCATCGGCGCGAACCAGGGCGGTGAGATCATTCTCCTGCGAGCGGTCATCATATTGGAAGCCGGCGCTGAAGGTGGCCTGGGCGCCGAAGCTGTCCCAGTCACGGCTCCCGTCGAACTTCAGGGTGACCGCTTCGGTTTCGAGGCGCGCGGTCGATTCTGACGCGAAGGACTCGCTCAGCGACAGCTGGTTCAGCGAGGTCCGCTCCGGGCCACGGGTCGGCACGCCATTGACCAGCACCGTGTCATAGAGGGTGTGGAGCGGAATCCCGCCGGAGACGGCGTTCACCTGCACCTGCATTGAGGGCAGCAGCGCAGCGTTGGCGGCGGTGGGCCGAGTAAAAGCGGTGGATGTCTGCTGGGTTACAGAGGGATAGAAGTTGTTAAATTCGGTCGTGGCGTAGGCGACGTCCCAGTTCAAGTTCCAATCGCTTATGCGATGCTTGCCCTGGAGGACGTTGAACGTCACCCCGTTGGAATAGATGCCGTAGGCGAAGGACGCATCCATTGGCACGCCGACCAAGTCAGCGGTCTCGAAGTTCCGCGTGCCGGAGAAAGCGCCGGCATAGTTGAACCGATACCAGTTGCGCTCTTCGAAGTCGTTGAACTCTGTATTGAGGTGGGTCAGCGAAACGTAGTGATCGTCGTTAGGCGAGTATTCAATCTTGGCCGAATAGGACTCGGTTTGACGTTCAATGACGTACTTGGTGTACCGGATCGATGATAGGCCGACGGCGTCGAAGCGCGGTTCGTCGTTATCGGTGTGCTGTTCGAAGGAATAGTGTGAGCCGATCAGGCTGGCGCCCCAGGTCCCGTTGGACCAGGAGAGGCGGCCGGAATACTGCTTCACCGGGCCGTCGCCCATATCGACGAAGCCGCCACCGAGGTCGAAGGACCCATGGAAGCCGGGCAGCGAGAGCGGCGAGAAGGTTTCGATGTTCACGCGGCCGGCCAGGGCCTCGGCGGGCATGTTGGGCAGCAGGGTCTTGTTCAGGATGACCTGGCTGATCTGCGCGGCCGGCACGGAGTCGAAGCGGAAGATGCGGTCTTCGGCGCCGATCAGGTTGACGCCGTCCAGCGCCATGGTCGTCCAGCGGGTCGGCGCCCCGCGGATCTGGATGTAGCGCTCCTGGCCCTGGTCGCGCTGAACGCCAACGCCGGGGAGGCGGGCGAGCGCGCCGGCCGCGGTGGCGTCGGGGAAGCGGCCGATAGTGTCGGCGGCGATCACGTTGACGATGTTGTCGGACGCCTTCTGGATTTCCAGCGAGGCCTCGATGGACTCGCGGATCGGCGTGGCGGTGACGACCAGCTCGGAGACTTCGGCTTCTAGGGCGCGGGCGGGCGCTGCGGCGGCGGCCAGGATGGGCAGGGAGGCCGAAACGGCCAGGAGAGCACGGCGCTTGCGAGCGCCAGCATTACGCGCAGCTTGGCGCAGACGATTGGATGACATGGGTCCGTCCCCCTTTTTGCTGTGATCAGCGGACGGGAGCCTCGACTAGGCTAAGCTGGTGTCATCCATTCGTGGGTTTGGTGATGTCTCGATGTTGGCGCCGGGACTTGTTGGCTAGACAGGGAAGGTTGGCGCACCCATCCCGAGGGGACAAGTGCGCCGAACCAACCTAGCCGTGCAGCTTCTTGGCCACTTCGGCGATGCGGCGGCCCTGATAGCGGGCGCCGTCCAGTTCCGTCTGGCTCGGCTGGCGCGAGCCGTCGCCGCCCGTGATGGTGGTGGCGCCGTAGGGGCTGCCGCCGGTCACCTCGTCCAGGCGCATCTGGGCCTGATAGCCATAGTCCATGCCCACCACCACCAGGCCGAAATGCATCAGGTTGGTGATCAGCGAGAAGAGCGTCGTCTCCTGGCCGCCATGCTGGGTGGCCGTGGCGGTGAAGGCGCCGCCGACCTTGCCGTTCAGGGCGCCGCTGGCCCACAGGCCGCCGGCCTGATCCAGGAAGTTGGCCATCTGTGAGGCCATGCGGCCAAAGCGCGTGCCGACGCCGATAATGATGGCGTCATAGTCCGCCAGGTCCTGGATGGAGGCCACCGGCGCCTCCTGGTCCAGCTTGTAGTGGGCCGCCTTGGCGACCTCTTCGGGCACCAGGTCGGGGACGCGCTTGATGTCCACCTGGACGCCGACCTCGCGGGCGCCCTCAGCCACGGCCTTGGCCATGGTTTCGATGTGGCCATAGGCCGAATAGTAAAGGACCAGAACCTTGGTCATGTCGCTCTCCTGTGGATTGGAAATGGGGGAAGGGGACGCGGCCCTCAGGCCGCGTCCACCAGGACGAGTTCGGCGTCTTCGAGGGCGGTGATGGTCAGGGACGTCTCGCCGGTGATGGCCGCGCCATCCCGCGCCTCCAGGGTCACGCCATTGACCTCCACCCGACCCTTGGCCGGCACCAGATAGGCGTGGCGGTCGGCGTCCAGGATGTGTTCGGTGGTCTCACCGGCCTTCAGGGTGGCGCCCAGGACTCTGGCCGGGGTGCGGATGGGCAGCGCCTCGCCGTCGTCTTCGAAGCCGCTGGCCAGGGTCACAAAGCGCCCGGAGCGATCGCCCTTGGGGAAGGGCTTGGCGCCCCAGGCGGGCGCGCCGCCGGTGCGGGCCGGCTCGATCCAGATCTGGAAGATGCGGGTGGTGTCGCTTTCCAGATTGTACTCGGCATGGCGGATGCCGGAGCCCGCGCTCATCACCTGAACGTCGCCGGCCTCGGTGCGGCCCTTGTTGCCCAGGCTGTCCTGGTGGGTGATGGCGCCCTCGCGGACATAGGTGATGATCTCCATGTCGGCGTGGGGGTGGGGCGGAAAGCCCGAGTTCGGCGCGATCTCGTCGTCGTTCCACACCCGGATCGGGCCCCAACCCATGCGCTTGGGATCGTAGTAGTTGGCGAAGGAGAAGTGGTGGCGGGCCTTGAGCCAACCGTGGTCGGCGCCGCCCAGTTCGGAAAAACCTCTGCGCTCAATCATCTCTCAAACCTCCGCGCCGTGGTCGGCGCCATTGCCTGAGACGAAGATAAGCTTCATGATCAGATTAGAAATAGAAACTATCGAAAAGCATCGTTTCCATATACATGACAGCGCTGCCTGACCTCGAAGCCATGGCCATCTTCGCCAAGGTGGTGGAGATGCGCTCCTTCTCGGCCGCCGCGACGGAGCTCAAACTGTCCAAGGCGACGGTCTCCAAGGCGGTCACGCGCCTGGAAGCGCGTCTGGGCGCGCGGCTGTTCAACCGCACCTCGCGCCGCCTGGCCCTGACCGAAAGCGGCGCGCGGCTGGCCGATCGCGCCCGACAGCTACTGGCTGACGGAGAGGCGGCCGAGGACGAGATCCTGGCCCAGTCGTCCCAGCCCCGCGGCCTGGTGCGCCTGGCCGCGCCCATGTCGTTTGGTCTGATCGAGCTGGCGCCCCTGCTGCCGGAGGTTCTGGCCGCCTATCCGGAGGTGGCCATCGATCTTCACATGAGCGATGAGGCGATCGACCTGGTCGGCATGGGGTTCGACATGGCGCTGCGGATCGCCAGCCTGCCGGACTCCTCCCTGATCGCCCGGAGGATCGGCCCCGTTCACCGCCATGTGGTCGCCGCGCCGGACTATCTGGCCCGTCATGGGCGTCCGACCCATCCCAGCCATCTCGCCGAGCACGCCTGCCTGGGCTACGCCTATCTCCCGACCCCTGAAACCTGGCGGTTCGCCAATGCGGCGGGGGAGGAGGTGGCGGTGCGTCCCAGCGGCCCCTTGCGCGCCAACAACGCCGAGGCCCTGTTGCCGGCGCTGGAGGCGGGCCTCGGCCTCGCGGTCCAGCCGGACTTCATTGTCCGCGACTGCCTGGCGGCCGGCCGGCTGGAGGTGGTGCTGGAGGGCTGGAGCCCGCCGCCCGTGGCCCTGCATCTGGTCATGCCCCCGGGCGGCCCCCGCCCTGCGCGGGTCGAGGCGGTGGCGAGCTTCCTCACCAGGCGCCTGGCGCAGCGATGCGCGATCGCCGGCGAACCGGCCTCGACAGCCGGCGTCTCGTGAGCCAGGGATAGGATTGATGGGCAAGCCTCTGGGAGCCGTCATGAGACCGCGCAAGGGCGCCACTTGGATGATCCTGGCCGCGACCTTCGGGCTTGTGGCATGCGGCTCAATTTCCCGCCCTAGCGCGGACCTGGTCGAGCTGTCGGCCTCGCCCGCGCCCACCCCCCTGGACGCCTTCCGCTTTATCGCCACCGACCCGGTCGGCAGCACGGCCTTCCTGGAGAGCTGGCGCGCCCAGCGCGATCCTGAGTCTGACGGCGTGAACGTGCTGGCGGTGTCCGGCGGCGGGGCCAATGGGGCGTTTGGCGCCGGCCTGCTGGTGGGGTGGTCGGAGGCCGGCGGGCGTCCCGCGTTCGACATTGTCACCGGAGTCAGCACAGGCGCCCTGATGGCGCCGTTCGCCTATCTCGGCCCGGAATGGGACGACCAGCTGATGCGCGCCTATACCGACCCGGACGCGGCCCGCCTGACCGAGGGCCAGTGGGGTCTGCTCCGACGGCCGAGTCTCTATAGCGACCGGTCGCTTCGCGCTCTGGTGGGCAAGTACGTCGATAGCCCCCTGCTGAGGGCCATTGCGGTCGAGCACCGGGCTGGTCGGCGTCTGTTGATGGCGACCACCAATCTCGACGCCCAGGAGGAGGTGATCTGGGACATGGGGGCCATCGCCCTGGCCGGACAGGCGCCAGGCCAGGCGCCGGCCGCCCTGGCGCTGTTTCGCAATGTGATGGTGGCCTCAGCCAGTATTCCGGGCGTCTTCCCGCCGGTCATGATGGATCCGGGGAGTGTCGATGATCTGGCCGAGATGCATGTGGACGGCGGGGTGACCACGCCCTTCGTCCTGGCGCCCGCCACCATGTCCTTCTGGGAGCCCAAGGGCGCCCTGGCGCCGGCCGACCTCTATGTGATCATCAATGGCGAGATCGAGGCGCGGCGGACCATCACCAAGGGGGCGACCCTGCCGATCCTGATGCGCAGTTTCGACACCATGTCCAAGGCCGACCTGCGGGCGCACCTGCTCGCCAGCGTGGCCTTCGCCGAGCGCAACGGCGCGACCTTGCGTTACGCCGCCATCCCCACGGAGCTGGGCGCCGACAGCCTGGCCTTCGACACGGAGTCCAGGGGCCGGCTGTTTGCGGCCGGACGCGCCGCCGGGCTGGCGGGCACGGCGTTCCGAGAGGCCATCCCGGAAGAGATTTCTCCCCCGGCCGGCCGGCCATAGGGGATTAAGCTCAGGCGGCGGTGGAGGCCGCAGGGGTGGCCCCGGCCGAGGCTTCGTGCTCACCGGCCTTGGCCAGGCGCACGCTGCGGCCTTCGAACACGGCGCCGGTCTCCATGGCCAGCTGTTCATGGGCGATGTCGCCCTCGATATGGGCCGTGCCATAGAGGCGCACCTGCCGGGCCTTCATCGGGCCTTTCACATGGCCGCGGATCTCGGCGATCACCGCGACCACGGAGCCCTCGATGCGGCCCTGCGGCCCGAGGCTGAGCTTGCCGACGCGGATATCGCCGCGGACCAGGCCGTCGATCTGCACCTCGGCCTCGCCGGCGATATCGCCCTGCACACAAAGGCCTGGGCCGATCAGTGACGCCGGCTTGGGCTTGGCGACCGGTTGCGGCGGTTGGGCGCGCAGAGCCTGATCGTCGTCTGGCCGCCGCTGAGCGGTGGTTTTGCTGGATTTGTCGAACATGGCCCGTCCCGTCCCGATACGTTTCGGCACGCGCCGTGCAAGCTCAGGGCCAGTCCGGGATCACTGTTCTGCGAATGCGCCCCTGACCAGGCGAGCATAGAGTCGTTCCTCCAGCCCACGGGGTTTCGAAAGACCAAGGCGCTCAAGGGCCTCGGCCAGGCCGGGCGCAGCCTTGCCCGGCGCCAGGCCGCGCAGGGCCAACCCCGCGATCTCGGTCTTGGACGCTGCAGCGGCCTTGATCCGCTGCAGGACAGGGGCCAGGTCCTGCTCGACCTGGGTCATCTCGCTGCCGAATGGGAAGGGCGGCAGATCGCCGGCCTCGCGGAAGGGCGCCAGCCGCTCGGCGATCCCCGCGGCGGTGTTGCCGGCGGCGAAGGCGCTGATCCGATGTTCCCGCGATAGCTTGCCCGCGTCCTTGGCCTGGCCGGCGAGGGTTTCGTGGAAGGCCGTATCGGCCACCTCCAGCATGCGGGCGATCACCTCGCCGTCCCGGGCGCCGCGCAGGTCGGCGACGCCGTACTCCGTCACGATCATGTCGCGCAGGTGACGGGGGATGGTGGTGTGGCCATAGGACCAGCGGATATTGGACTCTTGTCCGTCGCTGGCCTGGCGGCTGGCGGGCAGGGTCATGATCGACCGGGCGTCGGGCAGGGCGAAGGCCTGGGCCACGAAGTTGTACTGGCCGCCGACCCCGCTCACCACCCGGCCATCCTCCAGGGCGTCGGAGGTCACCGCCCCCAGCAGGGTGGCGATCATGGCGTTGTTGACGAAGCGCGCCCCCTTGCGGTCGGCGACCCGCTTGTCGAAGTCCGCGCCGTGCAGCTCATTGACGAAGCCCACATCGGTCATCCGGAACTTGGCCCGCTCCTCCAGGGGCATGTCGCGCAGGGCGGCGTAGAAGTCCCGCGGCGCCAGGAAGAAGGCCGCGTCCAGCACCGCCCCGTCCACCTCGCGCTTCAGCACGCCGGCGCGATAGAGCTCCAGGAAGGCGTCCACGAACATCTCGGTGGCGGCATAGATCCCCTCATCGAAGGGTTTCGTGTGGCGCTCCAGCCGGTCGTCGGGTGGGGTCAGGGCCTTGAGGATGGCGGCGAACCTGGCCGGCTGCCGGTGGCGCAGGATGAGCGCGTGGGCCACCGCATGGCCCATGGAGCCGATGCCGATCTCCAAAGTGCCGCCGTCGGGGATCAGGCTCGCGACGTGGAATCCCATGGCGTAGTGGGTCAGGCTGACCGGCTGCTTGGGCGGGCCAGGCAGGGGAAACTCAACCTCCGGGCTTTCCAGCATCATGGCGAAGGCGTCGGGCGCCAGTTCGGCTGGACCTGGCATATAGGGCAGTTGGGAATTGACCTGGCCCACCAGGATGAGGTCGGTTCGTCCCTCGGCCTTGGCCTTGAGCAGCTCCAGGGTCATGTCGGTGTTGCAGGAGAGGCTGTAGCGCTCTGCGCCGTCCCGCTCGCCCTTGGCCACCAGCTGGGCGACCACATTGCAGCCGCGCTCCAGGATGTAGCGACTGGCATGGGTGTAGTTGGCGCTGATGTAGTTCTGTTGCACCTCGGGATCGTTCAGCCACATGCCGGCCTGCAGGAAGAACTCGTCCACCTCGATATTGGGCGGCAGGCCGCCGCGGCGCTGGGCCTGGGCGTAGGCGAGCTCGGGATAGCCCCCCAGGGTCCGCTCCAGGATCGGCCCCATGAAGCGCTTCTCCAGCAGGCTGCCGGGCTCGGGCGGCGTCAGGGTGAGCGCCGTGAAGATCCGCAAAGAGATCGAGCGGTCGGTCGCAGCCCGGGCATAGAGGGCGTTGGCGATGTGGTTGGCCTTGCCCAGGCCAAGCGGCAGGCCCAGCACCACCTTGCCGTCGAGCCGCTCGATGATGGCCTTGGCGACCTCGTCGGCCTGGGTCATCCGCAACATCGCCCCACTCACGTCAGACGATCCCAGCCCTGGTCGGGACGGAAGCGTTCCCCGTGGATGGCGGCAAGTTCCTCCATACGGGCCTTCAGGGCCGGAGCCCCGGCCTCACGGGCATAGTGGATCGGACCGCCGCGGAAGGGAGCAAAGCCCGCGCCGAAGATCATCGCCCCATCGACGATGTCCTCGTCCTCGACCACGCCCTTGCGGAGGCATTCGAGGCAGGCGTCGATCATCGGCAGGATCAGGCGGTCGGTCATCTCCTGGGTCGGTTTGGCGAAGGACTTGGCCTTCTGGGCCTCGCCGTCCTTCCAGGCATAGACGCCCTTGCCGGTCTTGCGGCCCAGATCGCCGGCCGTGACCTTGGCGCGCAGGGTGTCGGGCGGGACGGGCAGGGGCTTGTCGAGGCCGGCCTTCAGGCTGTCGGCCACCGCCATGCCCACGTCCAAGCCTACCTGGTCGGCCAGTTCGGCGGGTCCCACGGGCATGCCGAAGGCCTCGGCCGCGGCGTCGATGGTTTCGGGGGCGACGCCCTCCTGCATCATCACCATGGCTTCGAGCATGTAGGGGGTCAGCGCTCGGTTGACGAGGAAGCCCGGCGCGCTGCGCACCGGCGCGGGCAGGCGGTCGATGGCCCCGAGGAAGGCCTTGGCCAGGTCCAGGGTTTCGGCCGCCACACCCTCATGGGTGACGATCTCCACCATCTGCATCCGTGACACCGGATTGAAGAAGTGGATGCCGATCAGCCGTTCGGGCCGCGACAGGCCCTGCGCCAGATCCTCCAGCCGGATGGATGAGGTATTGGTGGCCAGCACCGCGCCGGACTTCATGCGCGGTTCGAGGTCGGCATAGATTTTCTTTTTGAGTTCAAGCTTTTCCGGGGCCGCCTCGATGATCAGGTCGGCGTGGCCAACCCCCTGGCCATCGGGATCGGGGATCAGGCGGTCCAGGGCGTCGCGGGTCTTGGCGCTGTCGTGGCCGAGCTTGGGATAGAGGGCGGCGGCCCGGCCGACGGCCTGGGCGATGATCTCGGGCTTCAGGTCGGCCAGGGTGACCTTGATCCCATGCCAGGCGGCCCAGGCGGCGATGTCGCCCCCCATGGCGCCGGCGCCGATCACGTGCAGGTGGCGCGGCGGCTGCGCCCCCACCTCGGTCAGCCGCTTCATCTTCTCCCGCAGGAAGAAGACGCCGATCAGGTTCTGGGCGGCGTCGGTCGTCATCAGCTGGGCGAAGGAGGCGATCTCGGCCTGGCGCAGGGCCTTCAGGTCATCCCCGTGACGTTCCCACAGGTCCACCAGGGCGCCCGGCGCCGGATAGTGTTCCGGGGGCGCCTGCTTGGCGGCCTGACTGCGCATGCGGTCGGCGGCGGCGCGGCGGGGAATGTCGGCGTGCAGGATGCGTTCGGTCACCTGGTGGCGCAGCCGGCCCAGGCGGCCGGGCTTGGACGAGCGGAACTCGCCCCGGGCCACTGCGGCGACGGCGGCGCGCACATGGCGCTCCTCGGTCACGGCGTCGGCAAGGCCGATCGCCTTGGCCTCGCCCGGGCGCTTGGCCTTGCCGGTCAGCATCATCTGCATGGCTTCCAGCGGGTCGATCAGGTCCAGCAGACGGGCCGTGCCGCCCAGGCCGGGATGCAGGCCGAGCTGAACTTCGGGAAAGCCCAGGCGCGCCTCATCGCCCACCAGGATGCGATGGTCGCAGGCCAGCGCGATCTCCAGCCCGCCGCCCAGGGCGTAGCCGTGGATCACCGCCACCGTCGGGACGCTGAGCTTGGCCAGGCGATCGACAACCTCGTGGGCGCGGGTCATGCGCTTTTCCACCTCGGCGGCGTCACGGGCGCCGACGAAGGCCTTCACATCGGCGCCAGCGAAGAAGCCGCCGGCCTTGGCCGAGCGGATCGCCAGGGCTTTCGGCGCGTCCTGCTCCACCTTGGCCAGGATCTGGTCGAGCTCCTCCAGCACCTCTTCGGATACGGTGTTGGCGCTGACGCCCGGCTGATCGGCGATCAGCCAGTCGATTCCATCCTCGTCCCGGCTCAGCCGCCAGGCCGTCCAGGGGCCGGGCGCGCCGGTGTCGGGGCCAAGCTCCATCAGCCGCGGTTCGAGAGTGTTCCAGGCGGTGTCCGTCATCGATGTCTCCTTCAGACCGCTTGGATGAGCATGGCGCCGCCCTGGCCGCCGCCGATGCATTCGGTGGCGACGCCGCGGGGCTGGGACAGGCGCTTCATGGCGTTGGCCAGGTGCAGGACGATCCGCGCGCCGCTGGCGCCCACCGGATGACCCATGCCGATGGCGCCGCCATCGACATTCAGCCGCTCCCGGTCGATCTGACCGAAGTCGCCCTCCAGGCCGAGCACCCGCCGGCGGAACCCGTCGTCCTGCCAGGCGGCCAGACAGGCGAGGACCTGGGCGGCGAAGGCCTCGTTGATCTCCCAGATCGGCACGTCCGACAGGGTCATGTCGTGGGCGCGCAGCAGGTCCGTGGCCGACATCACCGGGCCAAGCCCCATGATCTTCGGGTCCAGGGCCGCCCAGCGGCTGTCGACGATCTCGGCCAGGGGCTCCAGGCCGTGTTCTTTCACGGCCTCTTCCGAGGCCAGCACGACCCACGTAGCGCCGTCGGTGATCTGTGAGCTGTTGCCGGCGGTCACCTTGCCGAAGGGGGGCTCGAAGGCCGGCTTCAGCTTGGCCAGCTTGTCGGGGCTGGAGTCCGGCCGCACGCCGTCGTCACGGTCGTAAAGCTCACCATCGCGGGCGAAGGCGGGTTCCAGCTCGCCCTTGAACCAGCCCTCGGCGTGGGCGCGGGCGGAGCGCAGCTGGCTTTCAGAGGCGTAGACATCGGCCTCGTGGCGGGAGATGTCGAACATCTGCGCCAGAATTTCCGCTGTCTGGCCCATGTTCAGGTCGGTGATCGGGTCGGTCAGGCCGCGCTCCAGGCCGATGACCGGGCTCAGGAAATCAGGCCGGAAGCCCATGGCCGCCTTGGCCTGGGCCAGCGGGCTGCGGGCGCCGTTCAGCTCGGCGAACCATTCGGTGGCGTCGTGGCTCAGCACCAGGGGCGCATGGCTCAGCGACTCCGCGCCGCCGGCCAGGATCAGATCGGCGGTCCCCTGCTGGATGTAGCGGAAGGCGGTGTCGATGGACTGCATGCCCGAACCGCAATTGATCTGCACGGTGAAGGCCACCATGGCCTCGCCCATGCCCAACCTCAGGGCCGCCACCCGGGCGGGGTTCATCTCGTCGGCCACCACGTTCACGCAGCCCAGAATGACCTGGTCGAAGGCGGTCGGGGCGAAGGGCTGGCGCAGCAGCAGCGGTCGCCCGCACTGGACGGCCAGGTCCACCGGGGTGAAGGGGCCGGGCCGCCCGCGGGCCTTGATGAACGGGGTGCGCGCGCCGTCGACAATATAGACTGGCCGGCTCATTCGGCGGCCTCGACGCGCACCTGCTCAGCCGGGACAGCCTTGCCGGTGATCTCCTCGGGCGAGAAGTCGTCCACGGCCACCACCTTGGCCACGGCGATAGCGACCTCGGCCAGCCTGTCGTGGTCCTCGCGGCTGATCAGGCCCTGGTCGAGGGCGGCGTCCGGATCCCGGACCCGCAGCTTCTTCAGGCGGTCGCGGATCGGTTCGGTGGAGACCACCAGATCCAGGGCGCGCTCCAACTCGGCCACGGCGTCGTCGCCGGCGCCCAGATAGACCCCGTCGGTGAGGCGGTCGCGGGTGGCCGAAGGCTCCAGGATCAGCCGGGCGCAGGCGCGAGTAGTCCTGTCGCTGGGGCCGCGGCGGATGACGCCGAAGGGCAGGACGAACAGGCCCAGCAGCCAGGCCACCGGCTGGTTGGGGAAGTTGTCGAGAATCTCCTTCAGGCGACGCTCGATGGTCAGGAAGCCATCCTGCATGATCCATTCGACGAGCGGCAGGTCCGCCTCCTGGCGGCCATCCTCCTCCCAGCGCTTCAGGGTGGCGCTGAGCAGATAGAGTTCGGCCAGGATGTCGCCGAAGCGGGCCGAGAGCATCTCCTTGCGCTTCAGGGAGCCGCCCATGGTCAGCAGGGCGGCGTCGGAGGCGAGCGCAAAGCTCGCCGCATAGCGGCTGAGCTTGCGGTAGTAGCGCCGGGTCGGTCCGGTTTCCGGCGCAGGCCCCAGCAGGCCGTCGCTCCAGGAGCGAATGAAGGCGTTCTTCGCCGTCCTCAGAATGTGTCCCGCATGCGCCCAGACCGTGACATCGAAGGCCGCCAGGCCCCGCTGCGTGTCCTCGTCGGCCAGGGCCTCCATCTCCTTGAGGATGAAGGGGTGGGCGCGGATCGCGCCTTGGCCGAAGACGATCAGGCTGCGGGTGAGGATATTGGCGCCCTCCACCGTGATGCCCACCGGCACGGAGCGGTAGAAGGTCCCCATATAGTTCTTCGGCCCATCAATGACGGCCTTGCCGGCATGGACGTCCATGGCGTCGTTGGCGCTGATGCGCATCCGCTCGGTGGCGCTGTTCTTCATGATCGCTGAGACGACCGAAGGGTGGTGGCCCAGCGCCAGGCCTGCGCAGGTGAACCGGCGGGCGGCGTCCAGCAGATAGGCGTTGGCGGCGATGCGCCCCAGGCGCTCCTGCACGCCCTCGAACTCGCCGATGGGGATGCGGAACTGGGTGCGGACCCGGGAATAGGCGCCGGTGGTGCGCGCAGCCATGGCCGCGCCGGCCGCCGACAGGGAGGGCAGGGAGATGCCGCGTCCGGCGGCGAGCGCCGCGTTCAGCATCATCCAGCCCTTGCCGATCTGGTCCTGACCCCCAAGGATCGCGTCCATGGGCAGGAAGACGTCGTGGCCGGAATTGGGGCCGTTCTGGAAGGCCTGCATGGCCGGAATGTGCCGGCGGCCGATCTCGATCCCGGGGGTGTCGGTGGGGGCCAGGATGACCGTGATGCCCAGGTCCTCCTCGCCGCCCAGCAGGCCGTCGGGATCCTTGACCTTGACCGCCAGCCCGAGGACCGTCGCGATGGGCCCCAGCGTGATATAGCGCTTGGCCCAGTTGAGCTTCAGGCCCAGCACCTTCTGGCCCTTGTACTCGCCCTCGCAGACCACGCCGGTGTCAGTCATAGCCGTGGCGTCAGAGCCCGCCTCGGCGCTGGTCAGGCCAAAGGCGGGGATGTCGCGGCCATCGGCCAGCCGCGGCAGCCAGAAGGTCTTCTGGTTGTCCGTGCCGAACTTCATCAGCAGCTCGCCGGGGCCCAGCGAATTGGGCACCATCACCGTCACGGCGGCGGCCACCGAGCGCGTGGAGATCTTCCGCACCACTTCGGAATGGGCGTAGGGACTGAAGCCCAGGCCGCCATATTCCTCAGGGATGATCATCCCGAAGAACCGCTCGCGCTTGATGAAGTCCCAGGCTTCCGGGGGAAGGTCGCGGTCCTCCCAGTTGATCTTCCAGTCGTCCAGCATGGCGCAGAGCTGATCGACGGGCCCGTCGATGAAGGCCCGCTCGGCCTGCGTCAGCTTGGCGGGGGGGATGTCCAGCATGGCCTGCCAGTCCGGGTCGCCGGAAAACAGCGCCGCGTCCCACCAGACATCGCCGGCGGCGATGGCCTCCGCCTCGGTGTCGGACATCTCGGGCAGGACACCCTTGGCCATGTGATAGATCGGCCGCGTGACAAAGTCGCGGCGCAGGGCGGACGTGTCCATGCAACACCTCGCTCGGGGTTTGAGGGTTCGGAGTGTGGGCTCAGCCTAGCCAACGCATGGGAGTCCCTTAGGTTCGCCGGTCTTCCCCCAATCGGCCGGGGATGCAGGAAAACTTGCGGCCAAGTTGAACGGTCGGGAGGGTGGGGTGTTCGGTCTGCAAATCATCTCATCTGATGGAGGCGACCATGCCCGAACAGCCCGATTTCGAACCGCAGGATCAGGCCGAGACCTTCGACGAGGACAATACGATCGGCGCCGGCGACGACATTCCGCCCGCTGAGATGCGAACCTTCGAAGAGATGCCGACCGTCCGTGACGAAACCTCCGCCCTGGGCGACGCGGACGACGACGAGGCCCTGATCGCCGAAGACCTGGATGATGACGAGATCGTCGCCCTGGCCCGCGACGAGCAGGATGGGCTCAGTCGCGACAGCGACGATCCCGAGGTTCGCGCCGCCGAGCCGGCCGGAAGCGTTCGATCGGGCGCCGAGGAGCCCACCTTGATCGACGCCGGCGGACTCGCCGGAGCGCCGGAGGACGCCGACCTGGGCGAGCTGGAATCGACACGCCTTGATGACGCGGACCTGCAGGATTTGGGCTATCGCAAAGACTGATGGCTGACCGATCCCCCAGAGCGTGACCTGACCCTTGCGATTGTGTCGGGGCGCACAGGCGTGACAGCCTGGACCCCTGCAACCGTGGAGCCTTGCCTTGCCCCTGCCGACCACCGCCGACAGCGCCCCGGGCTCCCAGCTGGAGCGCCTTCTCGCCCTGGCCGATCGCCCCGCCCCGGTGAAGACCGCCGTCGTTCACCCTGTGGACGAACTTTCGCTGGCCGGCGCTGTCGAGGCCGCTGAGCGCGGTCTGATCCTGCCCGTGCTGGTCGGACCCAAGGCGCGGATCGCCCAGGCGGCGGAGGCGGCCGGCCTGGACATCTCGGGGCTGGAGGTGCGTGACGCGCCGTTCAGCCACGCCGCTGCGGCCCTCTCCTGCCTGCTGGCCGGCCAGGGCGAGGTGCAGGCGATCATGAAGGGGGCGCTGCATACCGACGAGCTGCTTGAGGCGGTGGTGGCCAAGGACTGCGGCCTGCGCACCGAGCGGCGCATGAGCCACGTCTTTATCCTCGACGTGCCGACCTATCCCAAGCCGCTGCTGGTCACCGATGCGGCGATCAATATTGCGCCGGATCTCGCCACCAAGCGCGACATCGTCCAGAACGCCATAGACTGCGCCCGGGCCATGGGGGTGGCGCGGCCCAAGGTCGCCATCCTGGCGGCGGTGGAGACGGTGAATCCCAAGATGATCGCCACCCTCGACGCCGCAGCCCTCTGCAAGATGGCCGATCGGGGCCAGATCGTCGGCGGCCTTCTCGACGGGCCGCTGGCCTTCGACAATGCGATCTCGAAGGAGGCCGCCGAGGCCAAGCATATCGTGTCGGAGGTGGCGGGCGACGCCGACGTCCTGCTGGTGCCCGATATCGAGTCCGGCAACATGCTGGCCAAGCAGCTCTTCTATCTGGCGCGGGCCCAGTCGGCGGGGATCGTCATGGGCGCCAAGGTGCCGATCATGCTGACCAGCCGGTCCGACGGCGCGCTGTCGCGCATGGCCTCCTGCGCGGTCGCCCTCCTGGTCGCCAAGGCCCAGCGGTCCAAGCCGGCGAAGTGACCATGTCCCAGATCCTGGTTCTGAACGCGGGCTCGTCCAGCCTGAAATTCGGCGTCTATTCCGTATCTTCTGAAAGCGATCTGTCTCTGACCTTGAGCGGCTCGGTGTCGGGCTTGCCGGATGAGCCCCGGTTGGTCGCCCGGGGACCCGAAGGCCGGGTGGCGGCTGAAAGCGACTGGCCCCGCGCCGACGG
>NZ_JAUSLG010000064.1 GCF_030646615.1 Phenylobacterium sp.
CAGCATGGTGGCGCGGCTGGAGGCGGCGCTGCGCAAGGATCCCAACATCCAGGCGACGGTCGCCCAGGCGAGCGCGGCGGCCGGCGCGGGCGGCCGGGCGCTTCACCTGTGGGACGGCCAGTGGGTGCAGAGCCCGGGCCAGGCCGGCCGGGGTCTGGCCGGGGTGCGCCAGGCTATCGCCGTCGAGGTGGCCTTCGCCCCGGAGGCCTGCCGCCGCGACGCCGTCTCTGGCCACGTGGTCCTGAGCCTCGCCGACGGGGCCAGCGCGCCGCGCATCGCCCTGGGCGCCGGCCAATGGCGCTGGTCCGACCTGCTGGAGGCGCGGCAGTAAGGCTTGACCTGTCGCCTGGTCCCGCCTCTCTTCAGGCCCAACAAACGTTTGAAAATGAGGAGGACGCCGTGGCCTACAAACCCTTTGACCTGACCGGAAAGGTGGCCCTGGTCACCGGCGGCAATGGCGGCATCGGTTTTGGCATGGTCGAGGCCATGGCCCAGGCCGGCGCCGACATCGTCATCTGGGGCTCAAACCCCGACAAGAACCGGGCGGCGGAAGAGAAGCTAAAGCCCACCGGCGTGCGGGTGCTGACCCAGGTGGTCAATGTGGCCGACGAAACCGCGGTGGCGCAGGGCATGGAAGCCGCCGTGGCGAAGATGGGCGCGGTCCACACCGTGGTGGCCAATGCGGGCATTGGCGGCGGCGCCAAGTCGTTCTCGGAGTTCCCCACCGAGACCTATCGCAAGGTGCTGTCGGTCAATCTCGACGGGGTGTTCTTCACCTTCCGCGAGGCCTGCAAGCACATGGTCGCCCGGGGCGGCGATGGCCAGGGCGGGTCGCTGGTGGCGATCTCGTCGCTGTCGGCCCTGGACGGGGCGGCGCGCAACCAGGCCTATGCGGCCACCAAGGGCGCCCTGATTCCCATGGTCCGGGCCATCGCCGTCGAGCATGCGCGATACGGCGTGCGGGCCAATGTCATCCTGCCCGGATGGATCGCCACCGACATGACCGCCGGCGCCCAGGACAATGACAAGTTCAATGAGAACGTCATCAAGCGGGTGCCCATGCGCCGCTGGGGCGAGCCGGCCGATTTCGGCGGCATGGCGGTCTATCTGGCCTCGGACGCCTCACGCTTCCACACCGGAGACTCCTTCCTGATCGACGGCGGCTACGGCGTCTTCTGATCCCGATCCTTGCGCCGCAGGCGCAACAGTTTCGACCACGAAGCCCACAAAGGACACGAAGGGACCGAAGGGGCTGCGAGTCCTTCGTGTTCTTCGTGCTCTTCGTGGTTCAAGATTCGGGCTTCGCCCCCTGACGCAGGGTCAGTGTTTCCGGCTGCGGCCGTCGGCGCCATGGTGGGTTCAAACAATGACACCACGGGAGACGACGCCATGACCCTGCATACGCCGCTGTGCGACCTGCTGGAGATCCAGCACCCGATCATGCAGGCCGGCATGGGCGGGGTAGCCTATGCCGAGCTGGTGGCCGCCGTCTGCGAGGCCGGCGGCTATGGGGTGCTGGGCATGGCCGGCCGCTCGCCGGACTTCATCCGCGAGGAGATGCGCAAGGTCCGCAAGCTCACCGACAGGCCCTTCGGCGTGGATCTGCTGGCCGCCTCGCCCGAGAGCCTCACCGCCTCGGTGGAGATCATCATCGACGAGGGGGCTTCCTCGTTCATCGCCGGCCTCGGCGTGCCGATGCCGATCATGGAGAAACTGAAGGCCGCAGGCCTCAAGGTCATGGTGGTCTGTGGGGCGGTGAAGCACGCGGTCAAGGCCGAGCAGGCCGGCTGCGACGCGGTCATCTGCCAGGGCGGGGAGGGCGGCGGCCATACGGGCCTGGTCGGCACCCTGCCGCTGGTGGCCCAAGCTGTTGAGGCCGTGAAGATCCCGGTGGTGGCGGCCGGCGGCATTTCCGATGGGCGCGGCCTGGCCGCGGCCCTGGCCCTGGGCGCGCAAGGGGTCTGGATCGGCACCCGGTTCATCGCGTCGACCGAGGCCCATGCCGGCCAGGCCTATCGCGAGGCGGTGGTGGCCGCCGACGACGTCGATACGGTCCGCACCCGCTGCTATTCGGGCAAGCCCATGCGGGTGATGAAGAACCCCTATGTCGAGGACTGGGAGACCCGGCCCCAGGACATTCAGCCCTTCCCCATGCAGGCCATGCATTCGTCCAAGGCCGGCGTGATGGGCGGCATCGGCGGCCAGGTCGAGGGACTCGACCCCGACCGCTCGTGCTTCGCCATGGGCCAGTCGGCCGGCGGCGTCCACGACATCAAGCCGGCGGCCCAGATCGTCGCCGAGATGGTCGCCGAGGCCGAGGCCGCCATCGACCGGATGGCCAGGCTCCGCAGTCGCGTCCCGGCCTGAGCCTAGTCCTGGGCCGCGCCCAGGAAGCCGTCGGGATCGTTGGCCAGGCCTGCGAAGGCGCCCAGGCAGCGCTGCCACACGGCCACCTGATCGCGCAGATCGCCCTCGGTCTGGCTGTCGGCCAGCAGAAGTCCGTAGCGGACATTGACCTGGTCGCCGCGCATCACCGTGCGGCAGAGGATGTCGCGGCTGTTGAAGCTGTTGAGGTGGTCCAGGGTCATGGCGCGCTTGTCCACGCTGGCCGTAAAGCCCAGCGCCCGGCAGGCCCGGCCCGCCTGGTCGCAGCCGATGAACTCGGCGCCGAAGATCCCCCCGGGCGTCACCACGTTCAGGCGCACCTGGCCGGCCTCCCGGCCCTCCATCTCGCCCCGGGCGCCCATCCCCGCCAGGACGGCGATCAGGGTGCTGGGGTCGCGGGCCGGCGCGGTGGTCTGGGCCTCGCCGGGACCTGCTACGAATCCCACCATGAGGCTGATGGCCAGGGCCTGGCCGAACGTCGTCGCACGCATGATCGCTCCCCCGAATGGTCAGCCTATCGGCTAGCAGAAGCCTGGCCGCTGCGCGAGGGTTCGCCCCTCAGGGGCGCACCCGTGACAACCGGCGAGGGAAGGCCCAGATTGGGTGTCATGCGGGCTGCAGCGCTTCTCATCCTTGGCGGACTTCTGGCCCTGGCGAGCCCCGCCCTGGCCCAGGAGCGGACGCCCGCCCAACGGCAGACCCTGGTGGATATCGCCTATGTGCTGGGCGAGAGCCACGCCCTGCGGCAGGTCTGCGAAGGCGCCTATGACCAGTACTGGCGCGACCGGATGATCGGGGTGACCGACACCGAGCAGCCCGATGCGGCGCTCGACCGCCGGATGAAGGAAGCCTTCAATTCCGGCTTCGCCGCCCGCCGCACCGAATATCCCCAATGCACCCGGGCCAGCCGGATCACTGAGGCCGCCGTGGCGCGCCGGGGCCAGAACCTCGCCAGCCAGATGGGCCGCGTCGCCCACCGGCTCGATCCCCGGGAAGCCGAGGCCCGGCGGCAGGCGCTCGACCTCGCGCCGCCGGTCTCGCCCTAGGGGACGCCTCGCCCTAGGGGACGTCTTGACAGAGGGGGACGCCTCGACGATCTGGCACGGCCCCATGGCGGACGCCAGGCGCCGGTTTCTCGCGGAACATTGGGCCTTCCCATTCGCTCTTTCCGCGACCCATAGGAGCGGCCCTTGCCTAACTGCGACCCCTTGCTGAGCCGATCGGCGCCCCCCAGGTGATCGTCTCCCTCCTGATCATCGGCGGCCTCGTCTTCCTGGCGTTCGGCGGCGAGATCCTGGTCCGCGGGGCGGTGGGCTCGGCCCGGGTCCTGGGGGTTTCGCCCCTGTTGAGCGGCCTCGTGCTGGTGGGCTTCGGCACCTCGACGCCAGAGCTGGTCACCAGCCTGATCGCGGCGATGCGCAACGCCCCGGACATCGCCGTGGGCAATGTGGTCGGCTCCAACATCGCCAACATCCTGCTCATCCTCGGGCTCACCGCGGCCATCACGCCGATCTATGTCCGGCCGCAGGCGATCGGCCGGGACATGATCGCGCTCGGCGCCTCGTCGGTGGTCTGCCTGCTGGCGGTGGTGGCGGGCTTCATCGACCGCTGGTTCGGTCTCTTCCTCCTCGCCTTGCTCGGGGTCTATCTGGTGGTGACCTATCTTCGGGAGCGGAGCCACATGGCGGGCGGGGCCACTCGCCCCCCCGTCGATCGCGACTGGAAGCGCCTGGGCCGGTTCGCCCTGATGACGGCGGCGGGCATCGCCCTGACGGTGGTCGGCGCGCGTCTGCTGGTCAGCGGGGCCATCGAGCTGGCCGAAGGCCTTGGCATGCCGCAGCGGGTGATCGGCCTGACCATAGTGGCGGTGGGCACCTCCCTGCCTGAGCTGGTGGCCTGCGTCGTCGCCGCCCTGCGCCGCCATGCCGACGTGGCCCTGGGCAATGTCATCGGCTCGAACATCTACAACGTCTTCGGCATTCTCGGGATCACGGCGGCGGTGTCGCCGATCCGCATCCCGCCGGAGATCGGCAATCTCGATATCTGGGTCCTGCTGGCCGCCACGGGGCTGCTGGCCCTGCTGCTGCGCACGGGCGGCGGCCTGAAACGCCTGGAGGGCGCCGGATTCCTGCTGGCCTATGTGGCCTATATCGGTTTCCTGCTGCTGGCCTGAGCAGGGCGCGGAGTTCTGATCAGGCCAGGGCCTGGGCGTCCTTCAGACCTTTGCGGGCCAGGGCGTCGGCCCGTTCGTTCAGCACGTGGCCGGCATGGCCCTTCACCCACCGCCAGTCCACCTGGTGGCGCAGCCGCGCCTCGTCCAGGCGCTTCCAGAGGTCGGCGTTCTTGACCGGCGCCTTGGCCGCGGTCTTCCAGCCCCGGGCCTTCCAGCCGGGCAGCCACTCGGTGATGCCCTTCATCACATACTGGCTGTCGGTGTGCAGTTCGACGCGGCAGGGACGGTTCAGAGTCTCCAGCGCCTGGATGGCGGCCATCATCTCCATGCGGTTGTTGGTGGTCGCCGGCTCGCCGCCGCTGATCTCCTTCTCCCGCTCCCCGAAGATGAGGACAGCCCCCCAGCCGCCCGGGCCGGGATTGCCGCTGCAGGCGCCGTCGGTGAACACCGTGACCTGCGGCGTCACGGGCGGTCCCCGAACAGGACGAGGTCGGCAGCGCTGCGGTGTACCGCCAGCTTGCGCTCATACTCCAGAGGGTCCTTCGGGCGCACCAGGGCGCCGGCCGGCGTCGCCCCCCAGTCGTTCAGGCGGGTCAGGAAGAAGCGCATGGCCGCCCCATGGGCCAGGATCGGCAGGGCGTTCCGCTCGGCGTCGCTCAAGGGTCTATGGGTCTCGTAGCCCGCCACCAGGGCCCGGGCGCTGGTGATGTTGAAGCTGCCGTCGGCCTCAAAGCACCAGGCGTTCAGGGCCACGGCGATGTCATAGGCCAGCGCATCGACACAGGCGAAATAGAAGTCGATGGCCGCCGCGAACTGTTCGCCCTGGAAGAAGACGTTGTCGGGGAAATAGTCCGCGTGGATGACGCCCTGCGGCAGGCCTGCGGGCCAATGGGCCGTCAGCCGTTCCAGGTCGGCGTCGATGGTGGCGGCGAGGCCGGGCTTCAGATCCTCGGCCGCATCCTTCAGGCCGGCGAACAGGGGCGCCCAGGCTTCCTGGCCCAGATCATTGGCCCGGCGCATGGGAAAGCCCTCGGCCGCCAGGTGCAGGCGGGCTAGGCCCTCGCCGGCCTCGCGGCAATGGCGGGCGGTGGGACGGCGCACCGACAGGCCCGGCATGAAGCCGACAATGGCGGCGGGCTTGCCTCGCACCGTCTGGATCAGCTCCCCGTCGCGGCCGGCCATGGGCGTGGCGCAAGGATAGTCGTGGTCGGCCAGCCAATGCATGAGGCCGAGGAAGAAGGGCAGGTCGTCAGGCCGCACCCGGCGCTCATAGATGGTCAGGATGAAGCGGCCGCGGTCGGTCTCCAGCAGGAAGTTGGAGTTCTCCACCCCTTCGGCGATGCCCTTGAAGGTCTGCGCCTGCCCCAGGTCATAGCGGGCGAGCAGCTCGGCGAGCTCTTCATCGGAGATGTCAGTATAGACGGCCATGGCCGCGGGCATGGGGGAGGCCGCAGGCGCGGTCAAGACGTGGTGTTGGGCCTGTGGTAGTTTCGATGGGCAGGAGAACGAATATGGTCGCGCTCAAGGTGACAAAGGTCGGCGAAGACCTCGCGGTGGTGCTCACCGAGGAACTCCGCATCGCCCTCGGTGTGGCTGAGGGCGGCACGCTCTACGCCGAGACCAGCGACGCCGGCGAAGTGACCCTGGCTGGCCGTGACATGTCCTTTGAAGCTCGCCGCGCCCGAGGCCGCGTGTTCATTACACGCTACAAGAAAACAATCGACGCCCTGGCCAAGTAGATCGCCGGGATGGAGCCCTTCTGGCTGGATCGGGAGCTGATCCTGGCCCTCTACGACGATATCGTAGACGCATCTGGCGGCGTGCGCGGTGTGCGCGACGAAGGCCTTCTTGCCTCGGCTCTCAGCCGACCCGTCAACCGATTTCACTATGAAGCCTGTCAGGACCTGATTGAGCTGGCCGCGACCTATGCCGTGGCGATCTCTGGCAATCATCCGTTCATCGATGGCAACAAGCGGGTCGCCTTTGTGGCGATGGGCCAGTTCCTTGAGGATAACGGGCTTGTTCTAGTGGCGGACGACAATGACGCTACGGCCATGATGTTCGCCCTGGCCAGCGGCGCCGCCGACATCGAAGCCCTTGTGGCGTGGCTCAGGCGGGGCGTGGTGTTCGAATGAGGCCCCGGCCCGTGGGTCCATTCTGGAGGTCGATCTCCAACATCATGCGTCGGCTTCGCTCAACACCCGGGGTAGCTTGAAGGTCACCGCCTCGCGGGCGGCCTCTTCCATCTCGATGGTCAGGTCAAAGCGCTCGGCCAGCTTGTCGATCACGCCTTGCACCAGGTCCTCGGGCGCCGAGGCGCCGGCGGTGACGCCGACGGTCTGCGCGCCCTCCAGCCAGGCGAAGTCCAGGGCGCTGGCGTCGTCGATCAGGTGCGCCCGGCAGCCGGCGCGGGCGCCCACCTCGGCCAGGCGCACCGAGTTGGAGGAATTGGCCGAGCCGATCACCAGCAGCACGTCAGCCCGGGCCGAGACCGACTTCACCGCCTCCTGGCGGTTGGTGGTGGCGTAGCAGATGTCCTCCTTGTGGGGGGCGGCCATTTGCGGGAATCGGGCGCGCAGGGCGTCGACAATGCCCGCCGTATCGTCCACCGAAAGCGTCGTCTGGGTGGCGAAGGCGAGGTTGGCGGGATCCTTCGGCGTAAAGACCATCGCGTCCTCAACCGTCTCGATCAGGGTGACGACCCCGTCGGGCAGCTGGCCCATGGTGCCGATCACCTCGGGATGGCCGGCATGGCCGATCAGCACGATCTCCTTGCCGGCCTCATAGTGGCGCTGGGCCTCCACATGGACCTTGGAGACCAGCGGGCAGGTGGCGTCCAGATAGAGCATCTGTCGCCGGCCGGCCTCGGCCGGGACGGACTTGGGCACGCCATGGGCGGAAAACACCACCGGACGGTCGTTCGGGCACTCGTCCAGCTCCTCGACGAAGACGGCGCCCAGGTTCCGCAGCCGATCGACCACGTGGCGGTTATGGACGATCTCGTGGCGCACATAGACCGGCGCGCCATACTTCTCGATGGCCCGCTCGACGATCTGGATCGCCCGGTCCACGCCGGCGCAGAACCCCCGGGGGGCGGCCAGGAGGACGGTCAGGGGCGCTCGCACGGTGAGGGCGTCGGGGACAAGGCTCATGGTCGGCAAGTTAGGGGTTTGCCGCCCGCGCCGCCAGCCGCGTTGCGGCCTCAATCGAGAACCATTAGTACAGGCCTTGCATGCGCGGGGCCCCCGCGCCGACAATTCTGGACGTCTGATGCGCCGTTACCTGCTTGCCGCTCTCACCCTGGCGCTCGCCGCCACGTCCTTCCCGGCGGAGAGCGTGGCTCAGTCGCGAAGCCAAACCCCGGAGGGCCGCTCCGAGCAGGCCAGCGACCGTCGCCAGCGCCAGACCGAGTGGGGCGACCGCCAGGCGCCGCTGCCGCAGCTGCGCAACGCCGGCCCATGCCCCTATGTGAAGGTGCTCTATGACGCCGGGCGCTATGTGGAGTTCGCCGGCGGCCAGGAGGCTTCGGCCGCCGTGGGCTATTCCGGCGAGATCCAGGGGATTTCGTCCGGCTGTTCCTATGAGGACGAGGAGCCGATCTCGGTGGTGATGGAGCTCCTGTTCGAGCTCGGCCGCGGCCCCACCGCCCAGGGCTCGCAGAAGACCTATCGCTACTGGGTCGCGGTGACCAAGCGCAATGACGCGGTCATCGCCAAGGAGTATTTCGATCTGCCGGTCACCTTCAGCCCCGGTCAGGATCGCACCTATGTGCGCCAGATGGTCGAAGGCATCGTCATCCCTCGCGCGCAGCTGACCACCAGCGGGGCGAATTTCGAGGTCCTGGTGGGCTTTGACGTGACGCCGGAGATGGCTGCGTTCAACCGGGAGGGGAAGCGCTTCCGTATCGACGTCGGGACCGACGTGGCCGCCGGGACCGCGCAAACCAACCCATGACCGACCTCAAGAGGGGCCTGGGGGAGGCGGTTTCGGCCGCCTTCGCCGCTGCGGGTCTGCCGGCCGAGCTCGGCCGCGTGACGCCGTCCGACCGGCCCGACCTGGCCGATTTCCAATGCAATGGCGCTTTGGCTGCGGCCAAGCAGGCCCGCCGCGATCCGCGAGAGATCGCAGTCGGGGTGGTGGCCGAACTGGCCAAGGATCCCCGTCTGGCCTCAGTGGAGATTGCGGGACTCGGCTTCATCAATATGCGGGTCGCCCCCGAAGCCCTGGCGGTCCGGGCCAACGAACTGGCCGGCGATCCACGCCTGGGCGCGGTCCTGGTCGAGGCCCCGCGGCGGGTGCTGGTGGACTATGGCGGTCCCAATGTGGCCAAGCCCATGCATGTGGGCCACCTGCGCTCGTCCATCATCGGCGAGGCGATCAAGCGGCTCTACCGGTTCCGCGGCGACGAGGTGGTCGGTGACGCCCACTTCGGCGACTGGGGCTACCAGATGGGCCTGCTCATCGGCGCGGTCTGTGACGAGGACGCCTTCGTCGCCAGGCTGGTCGAGCAGGTCAATGCGCGCGCCGCGCCGCTGACGGCCGAAGACGAGGCCCAGGCCTTCGCGGCTCTGGACGAGCGGGTCAGCCTGGCCGATCTCGACCGCCTCTATCCGATGGCGGCGGCCAAGGGGAAGGAAGATCCCGACTATCGCGATCGGGCCCGCAAGCTGACCGCCGAACTGCAGGCGCATAACCGTGGCTATCATCTGCTGTGGCGCCACTTCGCCCGGGTGACCCAGGTGGCCCTGGCCCGCGACTTCCACGCCATCGGCGTCGACTTCGACCTCTGGAAGGGGGAGAGCGACGCCGATCCCCTGATCCCGGACATGGTCCAGGATCTGGAGGCCAAGGGGCTGCTGGTCGAGGATCAGGGCGCCCGGATCATCCGGGTGGGCCGCCAGGGGGACAAGCGCGAGCTGCCGCCCCTGCTGGTGGTGTCGTCCGAGGGCTCGGCCATGTATGGCACCACGGACCTCGCCACCATCCTCGACCGCAAGCAGAGCTTTGATCCCCACCACGTCCTCTATGTGGTCGATCAGCGCCAGGCCGACCATTTCGAGATCGTCTTCCGGGCGGCCTATCTGGCCGGCTATGCCGAGGATGGCAGCCTCGAGCATATCGGCTTCGGCACCATGAACGGGACCGACGGCAAGCCCTTCAAGACCCGCGAAGGCGGCGTGCTGAAGCTGCACGACCTGATCGAGATGACCCGCGACAAGGCCCGCGAGCGTCTGAAGGAGGCCGATCTCGGCGCCGGCCTCGATCCCGAGGCCTTCGAGGCCACCGCCCACAAGGTCGCGGTGGCGGCCCTGAAGTTCGCTGACCTGCAGAACTTCCGCGGCACCTCCTATGTGTTCGACCTCGATCGCTTCACCAGCTTCGAGGGCAAGACCGGCCCCTATCTGCTCTATCAGGCGGTGCGGGTGAAATCGGTGCTGCGCAAGGCCGCCGACGAAGGCGTGGAGGGCGGCGAGATCCAGGTGGCCGAGCCGGCCGAGCGCGAGCTTGTCCTGCTGCTCGACGCCTTCGACCAGGCCCTGGCCGAAGCCTATGAGCGCAAGGCGCCCAACTTCATCGCCGATCATGCCTACAAGCTGGCCCAGGCCTTTTCGCGCTTCTACGCGGCCTGTCCGATCCTGATCGCCGAGCCGCCGGTGAAGGCCTCTCGCCTGTCCCTGGCCAAGGTCACCCTGCAGCAGCTTGAGCTGACCCTGGACCTCCTGGGTATCGAGACCCCCGAACGCATGTAGGGTCTCCGCCCAGCAGGGGCGGAGGGCGCATGAGGTTCTGGCTGTTGACCTATGTGGGCGCGGCGATCGCCGAGATCGCCGGCTGCTTCGCCTTCTGGGCCTGGTTGCGCCAGGGCCAGAGCATTCTCTGGCTCATCCCCGGCATGGCCTGCCTGGCCCTGTTCGCCTGGCTGCTCACCCTGGTCGACGCGGAACATGCCGGCCGGACCTACGCCGCCTATGGGGGGATCTATATCGCCTCGGCCCTGGCCTGGCTGTGGGCGGTGGAGGGGGTTCGGCCTGACCGCTGGGACCTGATCGGCGTCTGCATCTGCCTGATCGGCGCGGGCGTCATCCTGTTTGGGCCGCGATCCCCCATCACCTGACCCTTGACGTCGCTTCATCATTTCCATAATTATGGAAGTATGGAAATCGATACCGCCCTTACGCGCCTGTCCGCCCTGGCCCAGCACGGCCGGCTGGAGGTCTTTCGTCTGCTGGTCAAGGCCGGCGACGCAGGCCTTCCGGCCGGCGATCTGGCGAGGGCGGCGGGCGTCGCCCCCAATACGCTCTCGGCCCAGCTGACCATCCTGACCCATGCGGGTCTGGCCAGGTCCCGCCGGGATGGGCGCTCGATCATCTACAGCGCCGACTATGACGGCATGGGGGACCTGCTCCTCTACCTGATGCAGGACTGCTGCCAGGGCCGGCGTGAAGTCTGCGATCCCGTTGCGGCGGCCGCCGCCCAATCCTGTTGCGATCAGAAGGAAGGAATGCCCGCATGAAGCGTCTGCATGTGCACGTTTCGGTCGAGGACCTGGACCGCTCCACCAAATTCTACGCCACCCTGTTCGGCGCCCAGCCCACCGTGGTGAAGGACGACTACGCCAAGTGGCAGCTGGACGATCCCAGGGTGAACTTCGCCATCTCCACCCACGGCGGGCGCGTCGGCGTCGACCATCTGGGCATCCAGGTGGACGAGGGCGCCGAACTGGCCGTGCTGGCAGACCGGCTCAAGGCCGCCGGCGAGACCACCTTCGACCAGGAGGCGGCCACCTGCTGCTACGCCCGGTCGGACAAGTCCTGGGTCAGCGATCCGTCGGGCCTGCGCTGGGAGACCTTCCACACCTTCGGCGAGGCGACCACCTATGGCGAGGATGACGTCCCGGCCATGGCGGCGCCGGCCGCCGCCGCCTGCTGCGGCGCAGAGCCCAAGGCGCAAGAGGCCGCCCCGGCCTGCTGCTGAACAGTCCTGAGCCCCGCCTGAGCGCCCGTCCGTCGCCCGGGCGGGCGCAACGGCGCATAAGTGGGCGCGGCGATGAGCCATGCCGCCGTGCAAACTTTGCGCGTTGACTCCCGACAGGTGATCGCGGAGTTTCCGGAAACTCCTCGCGGGAGAGACCGGGTCCGTAAGGCCCCGGCGCCGAAGGCGCAACCGCCCCGGAAACGCTCAGGCAAACGGACCGCGAAGAGCTGATGAACGCTGGAAAGCAGCCCGCCGAAAGGTAGGGCTCGCCGAAGGAGCAATGGGCGCGGGCTCGCTTGTCCGCCTCTAAATCTCTCAGGCTCAGGGACAGCGGGGGCGCGTGTCGAGACTGGGCGACCAAGGCCCCGGCGCGTCGCATCATCAGCCGGAGACTCGCCGTGTCGGACGAAACGCTTAAACTGACGCCCCTCTACGCCGCCCATCTCGAGGCCGGCGCCCGGATGGTCCCCTTCGCCGGCTATTCCATGCCGGTGCAATACAAGGATGGGGTGCTCAAGGAGCACCTCTGGACCCGCGAGAATGCGGGCCTGTTCGACGTCTCCCATATGGGCCAGGCCCGCCTGCGCGGCGTCTCCCCCCTGTCGGCCTTCGAAGAGGTGACGCCGGGCGACTTCATCGGTCTGAAGCCCGGCAAGCAGCGCTACTCGGTCCTTCTGAACAAGAAGGGCGGCATCATCGACGACCTGATGGCCGGCCGGCCCGATGACGACGGCCTGTTCGTGGTGGTCAACGGGGCCTGCAAGGAAAACGACTTCAAGGTCATCGACGATGAACTGGCCGGCCAGGTGCGAATCGATCGCCTGGAGGACCGGGCGCTGATGGCCCTGCAGGGACCGAAAGCTGCCGAGGTGCTGGCCATTCATGCGCCGGACGCCGCAAAACTGGCCTTCATGGAAACCGCGTCGATCGCAGCCTTTGGCGTCGACGCCATCGTCTCGCGCTCGGGCTATACCGGCGAGGACGGCTACGAGATCTCCGTGCCGGGCGAGGCGGCCTTGCGCATCTGGAACATCCTGTTGGCTGATGAGCGGGTCCGACCCATCGGCCTGGGGGCCCGTGACAGCCTGCGCCTGGAGGCCGGGCTTCCGCTCTATGGCCATGATCTGGACGAGACGGTCTCGCCCATCGAGGCGGGGCTTGGCTTTGCGGTGTCCAAGAAGCGTCGTGACGCCCGAGACTTCCCCGGCGCCAGCCGCATCGCCGCCGAACTGGCCGGTGAGGTGACCCGCAAGGCCGTCGGCCTGAAGGTCGAAGGCGCGCCAGCCCGGGAAGGCGCCGAGATCGCCGACGCCGACGGCAAGGTCGTCGGCGTGGTCACCTCCGGCGGCTTTGCGCCGAGCCTCGGCTATCCCATCGCCCTGGGATTCGTGCCGCCGTCCCTGGCCGCCGTCGGGACCGAGCTGAAGGTCATCGTGCGAGGCAAGGCCCAGGCCGCCCAGGTGGTCGCCACCCCGTTCGTCCCCCATCGCTATGTGCGCAAGGTTTAGAGAAGGAATGTCGGTCATGCGCTTCACCAAGGATCACGAATGGGTCGCCCTCGACGGGGACGTGGCCACCATCGGGATCACCGCCTACGCCGCCGAGCAGCTGGGCGACGTGGTCTTCGTCGAGACCCCTGAGGTCGGCAAGACGGTCAGCGCTGGCGAAGGCCTGGCCGTGGTCGAGAGCGTCAAGGCGGCTTCCGACGTCTACGCGCCCCTTTCCGGCGAGGTGGTCGAGGCCAACGCCGCCCTGGCCGATGCGCCGGAAACCGTCAACCAGGCGCCCGAAGCCGGCGGCTGGTTCGCCAAGGTCAAGATCGCCGATCCGTCGGCCTATGAGGCGCTGATGGACCGCGCCGCCTACGACGCCTTCCTGGAGAGCCTGTAAGCCCCATGCGTTACCTGCCGCTCACGCCCGACGACCGCGCCCAGATGCTGGGGGTGATCGGCGCTGCGACCATTGATGACCTGTTCGCCGACGTGCCGGCGGCTGCGCGCAAGTCCGAAACCTTCGACCTGCCCGACCATGCGGGCGAGCTGGAGGTGGAGCGTGAGCTGGTGGGCCTGGCGGCCCTGAACCGCGCGGCCGGGGCCGGGCCGTTCTTCTGCGGCGCCGGCGCCTATCGCCACCACGTGCCGGCCACCGTGGACCACATCATCCAGCGCTCGGAATTCCTGACCAGCTATACGCCCTACCAGCCCGAGATCGCCCAGGGCACCCTGCAGGTCCTGTTCGAATTCCAGACCCAGGTTGCGGCCCTGACCGGTCTCGATGTGGCCAACGCCTCGATGTACGACGGCTCCACGGCCTGCGCCGAGGCGGTGATGATGGCCAGGCGCGTGACCCGCCGGAAGAAGGCCATCCTCTCGGGCGGCCTGCATCCGCACTATGCCGCCACCACCCAGACCATCGCCCATGCCGAGGGCATGGACATTGTCCGCCAGACCGTGGCCGTCGACGCGGAGGCCGCGGTGGTGGACGCCATCGACGCTGAGACCGCCTGCGTCGTCGTCCAGACCCCGAACGTCTTTGGCGTCGCCACCGACGTCACCGCCATCGCCGAAGCCGCCCACAAGGCCGGCGCGCTGCTGATCGTGGTGACCACCGAGGCGGTGTCCTACGGCCTGCTCAAGTCCCCTGGCGAGATGGGCGCCGACATCGCCGTGGCCGAGGGCCAGTCGATCGGCAACGCCCTGAACTTTGGCGGCCCCTATATCGGTTTGTTCGCCTGCCGTGAGAAACTGGTCCGGCAGATGCCCGGCCGCCTGTGCGGCGAGACCGTGGACGCCGAGGGCCGTCGGGGCTTCGTGCTCACCCTGTCCACCCGCGAGCAGCATATCCGCCGGGAAAAGGCGACCTCCAACATCTGCACCAATTCGGGGCTCTGCGCGCTGGCCTTCACCATCCATCTGACCCTGCTGGGGGAGGTGGGCCTGCGCCAGCTGGCGGCCATCAACCACGCCAAGACCCGGCGCCTGGCCCAGGCGCTCGGCGCCATTGCGGGCGTCGAGGTGCTGACAAAGCGGTTCTTCAACGAGATCGCCGTGCGGCTGCCCGGCGACGCCGCGGCCATGGTCGGGGGGCTGCTGGATGACGGCGTCGTCGCCGGCGTGCCCTTCTCGCGCCTGGACCCCCATGCGGGGCTGGACGACGTCCTGCTCTGCGCCGCCACCGAAATGACCCTGGACGAGGATATCGACGCCTTCGCCCAGGCCCTGGCCCGGAGGATTGGCTGATGACCATGCAGAATGTCGGCCGGCCCACCCGGCCCGAAGACGTGCAGCCCCTGGCGCCGGCCTTCGCCTCGCTGACCGGCGGCCGCGGCCTGCTGCAGGATGAGGCGCTGATCTTCGAGCGCGATGGCTGGACCAAGACCGGCGTCGATCTGCCGGCGGCCGACCTCGACGGCTCCGACCTGGGCGACCTGGCCCGCGCGGCGCCGATCGGCCTGCCGGGCCTCTCGGAGCCGGAGGCCATGCGCCACTATGTGCGCCTGTCCCAGAAGAACCACGCCATCGACCTGGCCCTCTATCCCCTGGGCTCGTGCACCATGAAGCACAATCCGCGCCTGAACGAGAAGATGGCGCGGCTGGCCGGGTTCGCCGACCTGCATCCCATGGCGCCCCTGCCCACGGTCCAGGGGGCGCTCGCCCTGATGGATCGCCTGTCGCACTGGCTGAAGACCCTGACCGGCATGCCGGCGGTGGCCCTGTCGCCCAAGGCCGGCGCCCATGGGGAGCTTTGCGGCCTGCTGGCCATCCGTGCGGCTCACGAGGCCCGGGGCGATCCCCGCCGTCGGGTGCTGGTGCCCACCTCGGCCCACGGGACCAATCCGGCCACGGCGGCCTTCGTCGGCTATTCGGTCACCGAGATCGCCCAGACCGACGACGGCCGGGTGGACCTGGCGGACCTGGCCGCCAAGCTCGGCCCCGATGTGGCGGCCATCATGGTCACCAATCCCAACACCTGCGGCCTGTTCGAGCGCGACATCATCGAGATCGCCCGGCTGACCCATGAGGCCGGGGCCTACTTCTATTGCGATGGCGCCAACTTCAACGCCATCGTCGGCCGGGTCCGTCCCGGCGACCTGGGCGTCGACGCCATGCACATCAACCTGCACAAGACCTTCTCCACCCCCCACGGGGGCGGCGGGCCCGGCGCGGGCCCGGTGGTGCTGTCCGAAGCGCTTGCGCCCTTTGCGCCGGCGCCCTGGGTGGTCCATGGGGCGAACGGCCTGACCCTGGTTGAGGAAGCCGTGGAGGAGGCCGCCCAGGCCTTTGGCCGCATGAGCGCCTTCCACGGCCAGATGGGCATGTTCGTGCGCGCCTACGCCTATATGCGCAGCCACGGCGCCGACGGCCTGCGGCAGGTGGCCGAGGACGCCGTGCTCAACGCCAACTATGTGAAGGCCAGGCTCTCCGGCGTCATGACACCGGCCTTCCCCGAGGGGCCGTGCATGCATGAGGCCCTGTTCGACGATTCCTGGCTGGAGGGGACCGGCGTGACCACGTTGGACTTCGCCAAGGCGATGATCGACGAGGGCTTCCACCCCATGACCATGTACTTCCCGCTGGTGGTGCATGGGGCCATGCTGATCGAGCCCACCGAGACGGAGTCCAAGCAGGAGCTCGACCGCTTCTGCGACGCCCTGGTGGCGCTCGCCCAGGCGGCCAAGGCTGGCGATGTGGACCGCTTCAAGGGGGCGCCCTACCTCGCGCCCATGCGCCGGCTGGACGAGACCCTGGCCGCCCGCAAGCCCCGCCTCACCTGGAAACCGGAGTCAGGTGTGGCGCCGGCGCCGCTCGCCGCAGAATAGCAACCCAAAGGCCCAGAAAGCGGCCGGCTGTCGCCTTACTTTCAGCCTCGGGCGGCACATATGAGGAAAGCGCGCGGGGGCCCCGCCTCCCCGAACGGGCCTGACCGCGCGCGATCCCAGGTTTGCTAGCGTGTCTCTCGCCCTCTCCGCGCGGCCTCATGGCCACACCTCCGCCCCTGGCCGCTTCGGCCAGCTGCTGCGCCGCTTGCTGCGGCTTGGGCTGGTGGGGCTGGGCGGGTTGATCGTCCTGGCGGGCGTGCTGATCGCGCCGCTGCCGGGGCCCATGGGCCTGCCGGTGGCGGCCGTGGGCCTGATGATTATCCTGCGGAATTCCTACAAGGCGCGTAAGGCGTTTGTGCGCCTGCGCCGCGCTCATCCCAAGACCCTGCACCCCTTCCGCCGCCTGTTGCGGCGCAAGCCCGAGGTGGCGCCAGTGGTCTGGCAGATGATGCTGAGAACTGAGCGCCTGATTGTCCCGCGGGGCTACCGGGTGGCGGTCCGCAGCCGGCGTCTGTTTCGACGCCGGCGCAGAGCCTCGACTATTGTAGCTTAGAGGCCATCTGGCCGATCGCCCGGTCCACCAGGGGATCGGTGGTGGCCGCAGCCAAACGGGCTGAGAGGACGCTGCGGGCGGCCTCGGCGGCCATGTCGGCGGCGGCGGCCTTCACGTCGGCCATGGCCTGGGCCTCGGCGTTGGCGATCTTGCGTTCGGCCATCTCGGTGCGGCGGACGATCTGCTCTTCCAGCTTCACGGCCGCATCCTTGCGCATGCGCTCGGAGTCTTCCTTGGCCTGGGCCATCATGTCCGCGGCCAGGCGTTCGGTCTCTTCCCGCTGAGCCTTGATCTCGGTCAGCAGGCGCTCGGCCTCGGCCCGCAGGCGCTGGGCCTCATCGAGCTCGGCCTGGATCCGCTCGGCGCGGGCGTCCAGGGCCTTGGCCATGGCCGCGGGCACCTTCAGATAGATCAGCAGCCCGAAGAAGATCAGGACGGCGACCAGAACCCAGAATTCGGGAGTTATGAAAAAGGACATCTGGTCTCTCCTCAGGCGGCGTTACGCGCGATGGCCGCATCGACCTCGGCGCGGGACGGCGCCTGGCCGCTCAGCTTCTCGACGATGGCCTCGGCGGTTTCGGCCGCCACGGTGCGGACATTGGCCATGGCCCGGTCGCGACCGGCCGCAATGGCGGCGTCAGCCTCAGCCAGGCGGACATTGAGCTTGGCTTCTTCGGCGGCGTTGCGGCTGTCGGCCTCGGCCTTGGCGGCGGCCTTGGCTTCGGCGGCGGTCTTCTGCGCCCGGGCGCGCGCCTGGTCCAGTTCAGCCGCAGCTTCCGCCGACTGGCGCTCGGCCTCGTCGCGGGCGCCACGGGCGTCGGCGAGGTCGCCCTCGATCTTCGCCGCCCGCGCCTCGATGGCGCCGCCCACCCGGGGCAGGAACAGCTTGGACAGAATGACGTAGAGAATGACGAAAACGATCAGCAGCCAGAAGATCTGGCCGGGCCAGTAGCCGAACTCGAACTGGGGCAGACCCGACGAGCCGTGCTCGGCGGCTTCCGTGCTTTCGTGCAGATCGTGGCTCAGCGTGGTCGGCGGGGTCTCGACGAGGGCGCCGCCGGGCTCGAGCTCTGGTGAAGTCTGGGCCATCAAGGCGCTCCGTTGAGTCTGCGCAGGTCCGTGCGGTGGACGAGCAACCCGAAAGGCGGGTCATGCGAAAGGCGGGCCGTGCGACAGCCCGCCCCCCCACGCACGGATAGTCTCGCCTTAGGCGGCGAACAGGATCAGCAGCGCGACCACGAAGGCGAAGATGCCAAGGGCTTCGGTCAGCGCCATGCCCAGGAAGAGCATCGGACGCTCGCCGGCCGAGGCCGACGGGTTGCGCAGGGCGCCGTTGAGGTATTGGCCGAACATGGTGCCGAGGCCGATACCGGCGCCGATCATGCCCAACATCGCCAGGCCAGCGCCGACGTATTTAGCAGCAAGGGGATCCATCGAGAGTGCTCCGTTTAAGCGATGGGGTCGGGAAACGGGGGTGAGGAGTCGGTCGTGATCAGTGGCTATGCAGGTTCACGACGTCGTTCAGATAGACGCAGGCCAGCACGGCGAAGACGAACGCCTGCAGGAACGCGACCATGAACTCAAGGGCGGTGATGGCCACGGTGCCGGTCAGGGTGACCAGGGCGCCGACAATCCCCAGCGCGCCCAGCGCGCCGAGCGAGACCACGAAGCCGCCGAAGACCTTCAGCACCACGTGGCCGCCCACCATGTTGCCGAACAGTCGAAGGGCGAGCGTCACCGGGCGGACCAGGAAGGAGATGATCTCGATCACCACTACCAGGGGAAGGACGAAGAAGGGCACGCCCGACGGCACGAAGAGCTTGAAGAAGCCCAGGCCGTTGCGGGCGAAGCCCACGGCGATGACCACTGCGATCACCAGGACGCCCAGGGTGGCGGTCACCGCCAGCTGCGAGGTCGAGGTGAAGAAATAGGGGACCATGCCCAGCAGGTTCATGGCCAGGATGAAGGCGAACAGGGTGAAGACGAAGGGGAAGTACCGCTTGCCCTCGTGACCGATGATCGAGTCCGTGAGGTTGTGGATCAGCTCATAGAGCATCTCGCCGACCGACTGCAGCCGGCCCGGCACCACGGCGGCCTTGGCCGAGGCCGCGGCGAAGAACAGGGTGACGCTGGCCGCAGCGATGATCATCCACAGGGCCGAATTGGTGATCGAGAGATCGAAGCCCGCAACAGGCGGAAGCTCGAGAACCTGCTGGATCTCGAACTGATGCATCGGATCAGCCACGCCTCAGTCCCTCTTGTTCTGGCCAGGCCCCGCGGGCCAGCCGTCGTCGTCATCTTCATCGTCGTCGAAGGGGACCGATGAAACCGGTCCGGCCTTCGCCGCCGCCTGCGCGCTCATGCGTCCCGCGGATCGCGAGATCAAGAACATCGCCAGGGCGGTACCCACAAGCACGCCCAGGAGCAAGCCCCAGGGCGAGGTTCCGGCCCATTGATCGAAGAGCCAGCCTAGGCCGAGCCCCCCAAGAACACCCCCGATCAGTTCGGCCACCAACTTGTAGCCGGAGCCGATTGCGCTCGTGTCGAACTTCCCCTTCTGGTCACGGGCCGCCCGTTGGGCGTTGACCGCGTCCAGTTGTGCGTCGAGGCGTTTCAGCGCCTCATCGTGCGGATCGTTCGACTGCGACATGAGCGGATGACGCCTTCCCCGGGCGCGGGCGGCCTGCCGGCGCCCCTGGTTCGATCGCGGCGGAACCTAAAGGGGCGGAGGTACAGCGTCAAGGCGCTGGCGCCCCAGTCTAATTGTTTGATTTCTCTTGCCTATCGACCTAGGCGCCGCGATTCGGCGTCCAGGGCGCCTATTCCGCAGCCAGGGCCTCGGCCTGACGGAGGTCCACCGACACCAATTGCGACACCCCGCGCTCGGCCATGGTGACCCCAAACAGCCGGTCCATGCGGGCCATGGTCACCGGATTGTGGGTGATGGTGATGAACCGCGTCTCGGTGCGGCGGCGCATCTCGTCGAGCATGTTGCAGAAGCGGTCCACATTGGCGTCGTCCAGCGGCGCGTCCACCTCGTCCAGCACGCAGATCGGGGCCGGATTGGCCAGGAAGACCGCGAAGATCAGGGCCGCCGCCGTGAGGGCCTGCTCGCCGCCGCTCATCAGGCTCATGGTCGCCATGCGCTTGCCGGGCGGGCAGGCGTAGATTTCCAGGCCTGCCTCCAGGGGATCGTCGGATTCCACCAGGCGCAGCTCGGCCTGCCCGCCTTCGAACAGGGTCTCGAACAGGGTCTTGAAGTGGGCGTTGATCACCTCGAAGGCCGCCAGCAAGCGCTCTCGACCCTCGCCGTTCAGCTCGTCGATCCCCTGGCGCAGGCGGGCGATGGCGCCGGTCAGGTCGGCCCGCTCGGTCTGCATCGTCTCGAGGCGGGCGGCGCTCTCGCGGGCCTCGTCCTCGGCCCGAAGGTTCACCGCGCCGATGGAGTCCCGCTGGCGCTCCAGATTGTAGAGGTGAGATTCCATGCCGCCGGCGTCAGCGGGAATGGCGACGGCCTCGTCGGCCAGCAGGCGGGCCAGCTCCGCCGGCTCCACCCGGGCGGTTTCGCGGATCTGCTCGGTGATTTCCGTCAGCCGCTGGACGGCGGCGTCCCGGTGAGCGTCCAGGGCGGCGCGGGCTTCCCTGGCCTGGGCGGCGGCGGCGTCGGCGGCGCGCAGGGCCCGTTCCGCATCTGAACGGGTCGATTCGGCGGCCAGCATGGCGTCCCTGGCCTGGGCGCGCCGGGTTTCGGCGGCGGTGAAGGCGTCCAGCAGGGCGATGCGGCGGGAGTCCAGCGCCTTGGGCGCCTCCCGGGCGGCGTCCAGGGCCTGCAGGCTGCGGGCCCGGTCGGCCTCCAGCGTCTCCAGGCGCCGGCCGGCGGTGTCGGCCCGGCGCGCCCACACGTCGCGCTCCTTGATCAGGGCGGCCAGGCGCCGGGCGCGGCCCTCCCGGTCGCGGGTCTCCACATCCAGCGCCGAGCGGGCGGCGGCGGCGGCTTCCCGGGCCGGGCCAGCGGCGGCGCGGGCCCTGGCCAGGGCGGCGGCCAGGTCGCCATCGGCGCTGGCCACGCTCACCTCGGCGAGCACGGCGGCATGGTGAGTCTGAGCCTCGGTCAATTCGGCTTCGAGACGGCCGATCATGTCGTCGAGGGACTGGGCCTGGGCCTCGCGGCGGGCGCCCTCCCGCTCGAGGCGCTCAAGGCCTGAGCGCGCCTGGCCCAGGCGCTGTTCGCAGGCGGGAGGCTCCCGCCGGGCGGCCTTCTGAGCGGCATCGGCCTCGACCAGCGCCTGGCGCGCGGCGGCCAGGGCCTCCCGCGCCGTCTGGGCGGCCGGGGCCAGGGCCTCGATCTCGGCCTCCACCTCGGCCAGGCGGGTCTTCTGCTCCAGGCGGACGGCCGCCGGCTTCTTGGCCTCGGCCCGGGCGACAAAGCCATCCCAGCGCCACAGGTCGCCCTCGCGGGACACCAGGCGGCAGCCCGGCGCGATCTGTCGGGCCAGGGCCTCGCCGGCCTCCTGGGCCACCAGGGCCACATAGGCCAGGCGGGCGGCCAGCTGCGGCGGGGCCTTCACGTGATCGCTCAAGGGTGTGGCGCCGGTCGGCCAGACCGGCGGCCTGGCCTCAGCCCCGCCCCAGTGGGCCGGGGCCTTGGGATCGAGGGCGGCTTCCAGGTCATCGCCCAGGGCCGCGGCCAGGGCCATCTCATAGCCCCGCTCCGGCGCGACGGCGTCCAGGGCAGGCGCAAAGCCGCCGCGCAGCTGGGGAGCGACGATCTGGGCGAGGGCGCGGGCCTCGGCAGTGTGCCGGGCGATCACCTCGTCCTGTTTGCGGGCGGCCTCGCGGGCCTGCGCCTCGGCGCCCGCGGCGCGGGCCTGGGCCGCCTCGGCGGTCTCCAGC
>NZ_JAUSLG010000103.1 GCF_030646615.1 Phenylobacterium sp.
GCGCGCCCTCGACATAGGCCACATGCGCTGAGGCCACCCCGGCCCCGATGTCGGCCAGAAGCTGCGCCGCATCATGGCGAAACGGGTGGCCGAAGGCCGCTTCGACGGCGCGCAGGAAATCGTCGATGTCCCCGGCCGTCGCCACCGTCCTGATCGACAGGCCTGGCTCCACAGGGCGCTGCAGAAAGGCCTCATCAAGGGCGCGGACCAGCAGGGTCTCCTTAGGCTCGGGGACAAAGCCGTGGCGCTCCAGGATGCGCGGCAGATCCGCTGGCCGATCGTGCCCGTGAACCTTCCACTCCAGTTCCCCGCCGGTGGCCTGCAGATGGGCGACCTCGGCCGCCACCTGAGCCTCCGCATCGGCCTCTGACAGGTCGGAATAGACGATGCAGTTATAGGGCCCGCTGAGCCGCACCAGCCCCCGGACCCGGGTCGCCGCCAGCCCCGGCGTCAGCGGCGGGTCCCGCCGCATCTCGGCGTCATAGCGCGCCAGAAGATCGGTCCGCATGTTTGACCCCCTCTGGCCGAACGCTTCTGCGCGCCTTGGCTCAGCAGCGGTTGAACATCACACACCGAAGACCGGGATAGTCTTTCAGGGAGCCTGTGTCGCGGTAGCGCCGCATCTGCGCCTTGAAGGCGGCTTCGGCTTCAAACTGCGCCGCGCCCCGTCCGGTCAGCACGTCATAGACGGGCGGATCATCCTCCTGCCGCGGCGGGGCGATCACGATCAGCTCCTCGACCGGCTTCGGCGCATCGAGGATGACCGAAGGCTGCGGCTGGGGATCGGCAGGCTCCGGCGGCGGCGGCGCCTGCGCGACGACCGTCGCCAGGACGAGCGGAACGAGCCACATCGCAACCCCCATTTGCATCCAGGGTCAGGCTCAACCGCCTATGTGGCGGGAACGTGGCGAGCTTGCCGGTGTGAAGTCGTCATACCTCGTGGTAAGGTCGCATCAAAGCGAGGCCCCATCCCATGATCGAGAAGAGAACCATCAGCCTGCCCCAGGACCAGGCGGCGTTCATCGACGCAAAGGTCAGTTCAGGCGACTACGCCTCGGCCAGCGAGGTGGTCCGCGCCGGCCTTCGCGCCCTGAAGGAACGCGACGAAGCCATCAGCCGCTGGCTCCGGGAAGAGGTCGCCCCCACCTACGACGCCATGCGAGAGGACCCCGGCAGGGCGTTGTCTTCGGCGTCGGTCTTCTCAGACATCCAGGCGCGGCACGAGGAACGGTCGAAGGATCGCAAGTGATCCGCCGGACGGTTGTCTTCAGCCCCGAAGCGACGTGCGCACGACGGGCAGATAACCATCGAGATCAGCGACTGGGCCGGCTTCTCCACAGAGGCAAGAGCGGTTGACCGGAAGACCCCAGCATGCCTCAGTTGGTAGAAAATTAGGGGGCGCGCTATGAGACAGGTATATTTTGCGGCTCTGTCTGCTGTGCTTTTGGCTGGATGCTCGACAACAGCGAGCTTGTATCCGGTCGAAGGCCCGCTTAGCAAGCTAGTGCCAATCCCGATAATTGTCGCGACTGTGAGCGGGATTGCCGGCAACAATGGACCAATCAACATGACAATGCCTGATGGCTCCACGTGTACCGGTGAGTGGTCCTCGGCTGCTGCTAGCCCGGTGAGCTATGGTGCCGGAAGCCTGATTGGAACGTACGGAGCGACGTACTTTCAGGGGATCAATCTGGATGCCGGCAGGGGACAGAATCCCGGCCGTGCTATCGCGAATTGCTCCGATGGCAATCAGGTTGAAGTTGAATTCATAACAGGCGCTGGTACTGCCACCGGTTTTGGAGTTGCGCGTGATCGCCGTGCGAACGTCTTCCGCGTGCTGTTTTAATTGCTTTGAAGTGCGGCTTACGCGTCTTGCGGCATACCGTAGCCCTCAAAACGGCTTATCCCCCGCCACCGTGACCCGGAAGCCTGACCGCGTGTCCGGGAAGTAGTCCCAGATGGCCTGGTGCCAGGTGCAGCGGTTGTCCCAGAAGGCCACCGAATTGGCCTGCCAGCGGAAGCGGACCTGATAGTTCGGGTTCATGCAGTGGACGTAGAGGAAGTTGAGGATGGCCGCGCTCTCGTCCTCGGGCATGCCCTCGATGTGGGTGGTGTAGGACGGGTTGACGAAGATCAGCTTCTTGCCGGTCACCGGATGGGTGCGGACCACCGGATGGACCGAGCGGTTGTACTTGCGGTCCAGGTCCGGGAAGAGCTTCTGATAGACCGGGTTGGCGTCGTGGACGGCCTGCAGCCCCTCCAGATAGACCTTCATGCGGTCCGACAGGGTGTCATAGGCCGCATACATCGAGGCGAAGACCGTGTCGCCGCCGCTCTGCGGCACCACGGGCATGTAGAGGATCGAGCCCAGGGGCGGCTCGGGGTCGCAGGTCAGGTCGGAGTGCCAGTTCTCGCCGGCCACGAACTTGGAGTCCGCATCGGCGTGGATGGCGACGATCTCCGGATGGCCTTCGATGCCGGGAATGGCCGAGTGGATGGCCAGTTCGCCGAACAGACGGCCCACCGCCTTGTGGGCGTCGTGGTCCATCTCCTGGTCGCGGAAGAACAGCACCTGGTGATTGGCCAGGGCCTCGCGCAGCTCGGCGGTCTGTCGGTTGCTGAGCGGCTTGCCGAGATCGAGCCCGAACACCTCGGCGCCGATCCGGCGGGTCATCGGCTTCACGTCCAGAACTTCGTAGCCCATGGTCTTTGACCTTCTTAGTCCTCGGAGCCCAGGAAGCGGCCCTGGCAGTAGATGAGGGGATCGCCGGGAGCAGCCTCGATGTTCAGGCCCCGGCCGATCAGGATGTCGTGGTCGCCGGCCGCGTGCAGCGAGTGCAGCCGGCAGTCGATGCTGGCCAGGGCGCCGGCGATCTGCGGATCGCCCAGGGCGCCTGGCGCAATTTCCACCTCGGCGAAGCGGTCGGTGGCGCCGGGGCCCGCGAACAGGCGAGCCAGATCCCCCTGTCCGGCCGACAGGATGTTGATGCAGAAATGGCCTGAGCGGCGCACGGCCGCCCGGGTGCGGCTCTTGTGGTCCAGGCAGACCAGCAGCAGCGGCGGATCCAGCGACACTGAAGAGAATGCGCTGACCGTCGTGCCTACCGGCCGGACCTCCTCGTCCGTCGTGGTGACGATGACCACACCGCTGGCGAAGCTGCCCATGGTGTTGCGCCAGACCATGGGGTCCAGGGGCTGGGAGACTTCCAGATCGCCGAACACAGACGTCCCCCCCATCAGTCGTTCCCGAACGGGTTGTCACCATAGACCGGCGCACGGGCGGCCTTGGCCTCGCCCGTCTCGGCCCGACCGCAGACGGCCAGCGCGGTCAGGGCATAGACCAGCGCGCTGTCGGTCAGGTCCTTCGGGGACGGCCGCCAGCGCTTGAAGCCGGTGGTGATGGCGGGAATACGGTGCATGTTGAAGACGTTCTGGTCGCGCCACATGCTGGAATAGACCGGCGCGGCCCGCTGGACCGGATGGCCGAGCGACAGCCGCGTGGCGGCGTCGACCGCGCCCACCAGGGGGGCGACCTCGCCGGCGTCGGCCTCGAAGCCGTGGCGGACCACCATGGGCTCGATATCCACCTCGCCCAGGCCGGCGGCGCGGACCATCCGCTCGAGCGAGTGCTGCACCTCGGCGATCTTCTGGCGGGGGTTCAGGCCCACCTCCAGATAGAGGTTTACGAGCTCCGTCCCGGCCCCGAAGGCATAGGGAATGCCGCCGCGCACCGCGGCGATCTGCGCCTTGGGCAGGGCCACGCCGCCAGCGCTCTCATAGGCGCTGTCGGCCTCGTACTGGCGGCTCCACTGGTGGATGGCGTCGGTGAGCGCGCCCAGGCGATAGATCGGATTGGGGTGGTCGCCGGACTTCTCCGGCTGGGTCAGCAGCGGGGTGAAGACGCCCTCCCCCCAGAGCCTGATCCGGAACACCGCATAGCCGCAGCCGACCCAGGTGAGGCCGAAGTCGCAGCCCTCGGCGGCGATGGCGTAGTCCGGCGCGACGCCGCCGTGGTGGAACAGGTAATGGGCGCCGATATCCTTGCCCATATAGGCCACGCCCCTGTGCTCCTCGATGGGCTCAGGGCCGATCTCGCCCGGGCAGGCGGTCAGATAGAGCTTGCCGGCCAGGTCGTAGCCGGCGGTCTTCAGCGCCTTGGCCGCGATCAGGAAGCAGCTCATCGGGCCGCGGTCATTGGCGATGGGATAGCCGTAGAGAACCCCGTCCTCCAGCCAGCACTTTTCCCACTCCGGATTGTCCAGGGTTTCGGCGCGGTACTTGTAGGCGTCCAGGTCCGGGTCCCAGGTGGGGGCCTCGGTGTCCAGGTGGGCGGTGAACAGCAGGTTCTTGCCGTCCCCCGATCCGCCATAGGTGCCGATGATGTTGTTGCGCTCAGGGGTGGCGCCGACCCGGCGGGGGTCGAAGCCCTCCTTCTTCATCCAGTCATGGACGAACTCCCCGGCGGCGAACTCATGGCCGGCCGGGCTCGGGATATTGCCGAGCGCCAGGGCCAGCTCGACGATCTCGCTCTCGCTGATCGCCGCGGCGATGGCCGCGCGGTCGGCGTCGGTGACGGCGTAGGGCGCCTGGGCGCCGGGCAGTTGAAATCCATCGGCCATTACGCGGCCTCCTCCCAGGCGGTGATCACCTGGTCGGTGTCGACCAGGATCGCGCAGTTCAGTTCCAGAGCCTTCAGCGAGGCCTCATGCACTTCGGCCTCATAGGCGGCGCAGGCGTCGGTGGCGATGAAGACATGATAGTCCAGATGGAAGGCGTCGCGGACCGTGCAGTCCACGCAGCACTCCGTGGTCAGGCCGGCCACCACCAGGGTGTCGACGCCCAGGCCTTTCAGCACCGCATCCAGCGGCGCGTCGTGGAAGCCGGAATAGCGGGCCTTCTCCACCACCCGCTCGCCCGGCAGAGGCTTGGGGCCATACCAGTCCGAGCCCACCTCGCCCGCCCGGCAGAGACCGGAGTCGGAGTCCGGGTCTCCGCCGCGCCGGCGCATCCGCTCGCGCCACGAGAAGGAGTCGGTCTCAGGCCGGGTGAACAGGCCGACAAAGACCACCGGCGTCCCGGTCTTGCGCGCCGCAGCCGCCAGGGCCTCGGCCTTGGCGAGCGCCGGCGGGACGGTGGACAGGTCCACGCCCCATTGGCCCAGGCGGCCTTCGGGGGCGGCGAAATCCACCTGCATGTCGATGATCACCAGGGCCGTGCGGGCGGGCGTGATCCAGGCCGCCAGCCCGTCGGCGGCCGGCGCCGGCGAGGCTTGGCCGGTCATGCGAAGGCCGAGCGCAGGCCAGGCAGGATCTCGGCGCCGAACATCTTCAGGCCTTCCACATAGTCGGGGAAGATCAGCATCAGCCCGTCGAGCTGGGCGAACTCCACGAACTCCTGCACCTGCTCGGCGCAGGTGGCCGGCGAGCCCACGGCGGTGTGGGTCATGAAGGCGCCCTGCTGCTTGGCCACCACGTCCAGCTTGTCGGCCGGCACGCCCCAGCTGCGCAGCATCTCGAGGATCGCGCCCATGTCGGTCCCGGTCTTGTAGTGCTCGACCATGGCCTCGGCCTTCGCGTCGGTCTCACCGTGGACGATGGTGCACATGGCGTAGGTCTTGATCGACTTGCCGAGCTCTTCGGCCACCTTCTTGGCCCGCAGGCTGTTGTCGCGGCGCTCTTCGGGCGTGCGTCCGCCGATGAAGCAGATGTCGGCCTCGCGCACCGAGAACTGGAAGCCGCGGTCGGACTGGCCGGCGCAGATCAGGTCCGGCCGGGGCCGCGACAGGGGTTTGGGGTTCGACTGGGCGTCCTTCATGGTGAAGAACTTGCCCGCGTGATCGACGCTGTCCTCGCTCCAGAGGCGCTTGATGATCGCGGTCCATTCCTCGGTCAGGGCGTAGCGCGCCTCATGATCCAGGCTGTCGTCCCACATGCCCATCTGGTCGAACTCGGCGCGATAGGCGCCGGCCACGATGTTGAGGCCCGCCCGGCCGCCGCTGATGTGGTCGAGGGTGGAGATCATCTTGGCCGTCACGGCCGGATTCTGCAGCAGCGGATGGACCGTGGCCCAGATCTTCACATTCTTGGTGGCCTCGGCGATGCCGGCCATCATGGTCACCGACTCCAGGGACGAGCCCCAGTGGTTGGTCACGCCGCCGAAGCCGCGCCACTTGCCCATGGACATGACGAAGTCCATGCCGACCTCGTCGGCGGTGACCGCTGCGGCCCGGTTCTGGGTCCAGAGGTCATCCAGGGGCGGCGAGGTCTCCGAGATGATCCAGCCGCCATTGGCGACCGGCAGGAAGACGCCGAATTCCTTACTTGAAGAAGGCTTTTGATACATGGGGAACGCCTCAGACAGGGTCATTGACTAGGCCGGCGGACGGCGCGGCCGGGGCTTCGGCTTCGGACTTCAGTTGCGGCGGGCGCATGAAGAGGGAAGCCACGAAAACCACGGCGGCGACGATGCCGAACATTTGGAAGGTGGGGGCGAAGCTGCCGAGCAGGTCGCGCAGGGAGCCGCCGATCAGGGGGCCAAGCGCCGCCAGGGCGCCGACCAGGCAGACGGTGGAGAAGATCTCCAGATTGTTCTTCCGCCCATAATAGTTGAGCAGCAGGATGGTCACCGCCAGCGCCGTCAGGCCAAAGCCGATGCCGGTGCCCACCGCGTAGATGATCATCAGCAGGTAGCTGTCGGCGACGCTGAGCGCCAGGGAGCCGACCCCCAGGACGCCGACGGCGAACATCAGCAGCCACTTGGGATCGACCCTGTCGCCGATGAAGCCGCCGCCCAGGCGGGCGACCGTGGACATCAGGCCCTCCAGGCTGAGCATGCCCGCGGCGATGCCGGCGGCGACGCCCCGCTCGGACAGGTGGGCGACCGAGAGGCTGGAGACCGTCACCCCGCTCAGCAGGTGGACGAAATAGGCCGAGACCAGGATGTAGAACTGCGGCGTCGCCATGGCCTGTTTCAGGGTCCAGTCCTGGGTGGTGCGATAGACCGCCAGGGGCGCCGGGGTTGGGGCCGCCGCGGCGGCTTCGGCGTCAGCCTTCACGGCGGCGTCGATCTTCTCGGAAGAGGTCTTCAGCCAGGCGCTGGAGGGGATCAGCAGCGAGCAGAGCACGCCGATGGCCAGGGCCGCCACGGCCTGCAGGGCCCAGAAGGGACGCCAGGCGCCGCCGGTGGCCTCCATGACGCCGAGCGCCATCCAGGGGCCGGCCACGCTGCCGAGGCCGCCGAGGGTGAAGTAGAGGCCAAAGGCCATGGCCCGCTTCTGGAAGACCGCCGCCAGCACATGGGTGCCAGGGATCAGGGCCATCAGCTGGTAGGCCACCCCGCACAGCGCAGTGCCCAGGAAGTAGATCCAGACGTTCTGCGTCAGGTAGAGGCAGACGAAGCCCAGGGCCATGACCCCGGTCCCTAGCAGCAGGGCGGCGCGGACGCCGAAGCGTCGGATGACCATCGGCGGGAACCAAGCCGAGCCGCCGCAGCAGGCGCCCAGCAGCGTGAAGCCCAGGCCCGCCTGGGCCCAGCTCCATTCCTGCTCGGCGACCATGGCCGGCAGCACCACCCCCAGCGACGAGAAGGTCGCCGCCGAGATCAGGAACAGGAGCAGACTGAAGACGCCTAGCAAAACCCAGGGACGCCATTCGGATCGGGGCATTACATGCCTCCACTCTGGAACCCCGCCCGGCCCAGGCACAGCGCCAGGACCCGGCAGGAAAGGGCTGCCTTCAAATGTGGGGGCGCGAGGGGGGCTTCAACCGTCGCCGCTTGAAGGCCTCACGCCCGGGGATCACCCGCCGACGCCTGGGGCGCCGGCGGGTGCAAGGATCAGAACGAGCGCTTCAGCGTCAGACGCCACTCGCGCCCCTTGCCCGGCAGGGCCGCCAGGTTGGCGTAGGAGTCGGCGGCCGGCGTGAAGAACAGCTCGTCGAAGACGTTATCGACATTCACCGAGGCCTGGAACGGACCGCGACGATAGAACATCGACAGGTTGGCGGTGGTGTATTCCGGGTAGGTGATCGGGTTCTCGACGGTCTGCGAGGTCTCGCTCACATAGGTCGCCCCGAAGACGCCGCCGAACTGGCCCCAGTCGTACTCTTCGCTGGTGTAGCTGCCATAGAGGCTGAGCACGGTGCGCGGGATCAGGGTGTAGGCGTAGTCGCCGCCCCGGCCCGGCAGGTCCGAGAAGGCCCAGACCACATAGGTGCCGCCGAAGGCGTTCACCGGATCCACCCCAGTCACATAGTAGGGGATGTAGGCGAAACTGGCGTCCGGCCCCTTGATCGTCGTGCGCTGGTTGTTGCCCGCGAAGGTGAAGGAGAGATTCTCCGTCGCCAGGTAGCGGATCTCCAGCTCCACGCCCTTGGAGCGGCTGCCCCGGACCGTGGGGTTGGGCCCGCCGGTCAGCTGGGTGCGGTTCTGCCGATAGCCGGCGATCGAACCCACCAGGGTCCCCTGCAGCAGCTGGAACTTCACGCCGGTTTCCGCCAGGTCGGAGTCCGACAGCCAGGCGTCGCTCTGGATAAGGGAAGGCGAGATGTCGCCCGCCTGGCTCATCTCCAGGGCCGAGGACTCGGCATAGGTGATGTAGGGCATCAGGCCGAAGTCGAACTGGTAGGTGGCCGAGACGGTGTAGGTGCCCTTACCCTGACTGTCCTCGAACTTGCCCGCCGGCTGATAGCTGACCAGGCCGGTATCCTCGGACTCTACCTCATAGTTGTCGTAGCGGCCGCCCAGCATCAGGTTCAGGCGTTCCCCGATGAAGATGTCGGAGGTGACGAAGACGCCGGCCTGGCTCCAGGTGGTGCTGTTGTCATTCTCCCACTGGAGGCCATAGGTCTCCGGCGAAAACGGATCGTCGATGATGTCGGTCGGCGTCGCGCCAAAGGCGATGTCGCGGCGGTCGAGCGCGATCAGGCCGGAGTTGAAGCTCTCCCGGCGGCGACCATCGAAGGCCCGGTACGAGGCGCCGACGAAGGATTTCGACGTCACCATGCCCATGTCGTAGTCGAAGTCGTAGGTCACCCGGGCCTCGCCGACCTGGGAGTCGAACTGGGCCGGATAGCCATAGGACACGAAGCGCTTGTTCTTCAGCTCGTCATAGAAGAGCTGGAACTTCAGGGCCGAACCGTTGTCGAAGTCCTTGATCAGGTCGACATAGCCCGTGCGGGTCCAGGTGTTCGAGAAGTCGGCGTCGCTGATATAGACGGTCCGGCGATCGAGCTTGGTCGTGCCGACCCCGGTGTCCAGGGTGTGCTTGGCGTCGGTCTGCGGGAAGCCGTAATAGGCTAGGTACATCGCCGAGGCGTAGGGATAGAAGCCGATCTCGTTGGGGGTCAGCTTGCCGTCGCCGTTGGCGTCCGTGAGGCTCGTATCGCGGCCGGTGATATAGGTCTGGTTGTCGATCAGGTCCTGGGTCAGGCGGTTCCAGCCCGGAGTCTGCACATCGCCGTCGGAATGGAAGGCCATGCCGCCAAAGGCGGTGCGCCAGCCGCCGCCGAGGTCGAAGTCCACCGAAGCCTGGATGATCTCCCGGCGCGGCGAAATCCCCCGGTAGAAGCTGTCGGAGTTCTCCGCCTGCGCATAGAGGCTGAGGCCGCCCTCGGTGGTTCCGAAGCTCAAGGGAATAGCGATCTGGCCAGAGATTTCCTTGCGGGCGTAGGAGCCGACCGTGATGTCGGCCTCGCCGGAGATCTCGGAGATGTACTCCCCCTCAATCCGGCCGGACTTCGGCACGAAGTTGAGCATGCCGCCCACCTTGCCCGCCCCATAGATCGGCGTCGGCGGCCCGCGCACGATCTCGATCTGGGCCGCATTGGCGATCGGCGTCGAATAGGTGCCGCGGTTCTCGATGCGCTTGAAGCCGCGGAAATAGTTCTCCGCCAGGGTGCCGCGGATGTTGAGCGCCCCGGCCACGCCGTAGAAGCTGGCCGTATAGGTGCCCGGTGAGATCGAGGTCAGGTCGTCGATGGATTCGATGCCATAGCGTTCAAGAGTCACATCGCTGGCGAAGCTCGCCGAACGCGGCGTTTCGATCAGCGCCTTGTCCAGGCCAAAGACGCTGTTGCTGGGGTCCTTCTCCAGAAGACCCGTCTTGTCGCGGGCTGTGACCACCACTTCGTCGATCATATCGGTCTGGGCCCAGGTCACGCCCGGGGTCGCCATCAGCGCGGACAGGGAGGCGCCCGCAACCAAAAGAAGTCTCTTAGACATATCGCCCTCATCCGAGGTCGCGGACCCTCCGCCGGGTGGCGGTTATCCCCGCGTCCGCACGCCTCTTGAAGACAGGTTCTCGCGAGAGCGGGGCGGCGTCAAAAATGTCCCGTGACATTTCAGATGGAATTTCAGCGGCGCCCGTCCGGCGTTCAGATTTTGCAGTGCGGCGCCCAGATGCGGGTCACGCTGCACATGCGGCTCAACCGGAAGGCGCTCAGGTCAGGTCCGGGCTCGCCGAATGCGCGTCTTCCTCGCCCCAGTTGGTGAGCGAGCGCTTCACGGTTTTCGGCATGGTCCCCAGGACCAGAATCATCGCCGCCCGGGCGCCCTCGGCGTCGCGCTCGGCGATCCGGTGGGCCACGGCCCGATGCTGGCAGATATCGGCCAGGCGCTCTTCCTGGGTGGTGGCGCCCATGGAATAGACCCAGAAACGGGCGGCCTTGTGCTGCAGCGGGATGAGGATGCGGGCCAGGGCGGCGTTGCGGCTGGCCCGGGCGATCAGGGCGTGGAACCGCTGGTCCATGGCGATCAGGGCGCGGCGGTCCTGCTCCTTGTCGGCCCGCTCGGCGTCGTCGAAGGTCGAGGCGATCAGGGCGATCTCTTCGGGCGTCGCATTCTTCGCGGCCATGGCCGCGCAGTGCGGTTCTATGAGCGCGCGGGCCTCATAGCCTTCCCGCAGATCGACCAGGTCCAGGGGCGAGACCGTGGTGCCAGCCCGGGACCGGCGGACCACCATGCCCTCGAGCGCCAGGCGCCCCAGGGCGTCGCGCACGCCGGCCAGGCCGGTGCTGTAGCGTCGGGTCAGGGCCTGCTCATCCAGACGGGCGCCGGGAGGAAGGTCCCCCAGAATGATGTCGAGGAGGATCTGCTCGTAGGCGCGGGCCTTCTGCAGCTCGGGCGACCATTCGCCGGTGGCGGCGATGATGCCGCCCGTGCCCGGGTCGCGGCCTTGCGCATCAGGATTCACGTTCAAACTCCGCAACACGCCTTGTCCTTCCTCCAGCGCCGGCCTCTCCGGCGCCGGTTCGCCACCCTGGTCTAGTCTGAAATTTCAGACCCGGCCAGCGTAGGAGGGAGGCCACCTAAACTAGAGAATCTGGCAGGCCTCATCGAAGTCGAGCCGCGGATTGCGCGGATAGACTCCCTCGGGACGCCCCTGCCCTAGCGCCACCAGGAAGTTGGACTTCCAGGACGTGCCGCCCAAGAAGGCTTCATCGACCCCGGCCTTGTCGAAGCCCGACATGGGACCGCAATCGAGCCCCAGGCTGCGGGCGGCCATGATCAGATAGGCGCCCTGCAGGCTGGAATTGCGGAACGCGGTCTCCAGCTGGACCGCCGGGTCGCTGAACCAGTGCTTGGCCGACAGATCGTGCGGAAAGAGCTTCGGCAGGTTTTCGGCGAACCCCAGGTCATAGGCGACGATCACGCAGACCGGCGCGGCCATGGCCTTGCCCCGGTTTGAGCTGGACAGGTGCGGGGCGAGCTTTTCCTTGGCCTGCGCCGACTGAACGAAGACAAAGCGCCCGGGGCTGCAATTGGCCGAGGTCGGGGCCCATTTCAGCAGATCATAGAGCCTGTGGATCGTCGCCTCGGGGACAGGGGTGTCTGCCCAGGCGTTCTGGGTGCGGGCCTGGCGAAACAGCTGGTCGAGGGCGGGGTCGGCTAGGTCCGGCACGGGAACTCCTGGGGGCGTTTGACGGGAAATTCGAGGTCTAGACTGGAGGTGAGGTCGGCTGTGTGACCAGTCCTTTTGCACATTTCCAGTAAAATTTCAGAATGCAGCTCATCCTCTGGGCGACGCGCGGCTGGGCAAGCGCTCGTGCGCGGAGGGACAAGAACAGCGGACGATCGGCCCCTAGGGTCCAACTCAGCCGGCGGCCCGACGGGCCGCCCGCCTGTATGGAAAGAGGAGTTCCCGTGGGCTATCCCAACACCCTGATCTTTGTCGACCTGGCCGCAGACGATCCGGCGGCCGCCGGCGCCTTCTATGCCGAGGTGTTCGGCTGGCAGAATGACGCCCGCCCGGAAGGGCTCTATCACCGGATGGTCCCCGGCGGCCAGTTCCGCAATCCCGACGGGTCAGACAGCCAGATCGGCAACCTGCACCTGGGCATCTTCAAGACGGCCAACGCCCGCCCCCATCCTGAGCCGGACGGCGTCGCGCCCCGCGCCGCCAGCACCGAGGGTCGCAAAGCCCGGATCTGGGTGCTGATCAGCGACGACGATACGCCCGAACGCATCCTCGGCGAGGCCGAGAAGCGCGGCGCGACCATCCTCTGGCGCAACCACTACTGGTCGGAGTTCAACGGCTATAACCACGCCTTCCGCGACCCGTGGGGCAATGAGATCGTGCTCTGGGGCAAGGCGGGCCCCGACCCGGTCATTCCCGACGACTACACCCGCGAATAGGCGGCGGCGCGGGCGGGGCTAGCGGTCCCGCCCGCGGGCCAGATACTTCCAGCCGCCGGTGAGGAAGAAGCCGACCAGGCAGATGACGAACAGCGCCCAGGCGATGATGCGCACCGCCTCGATCAACAGGCCGATGACCGCCGCGGCGATCATGACGAGAAGGAAGATACCGGCCCATTTCAGCATATGTCGTCTCCAAGCTTGAGCTTGAGAACGCGGCGATGGCCAAGCCGTTCCCCTTGGAAAAGCGCTCCTAGCCCTGGGTCTGGCGCCAGGCGACGAACTCCGGCCCGTCGATCTGGCCGTCGGAATTGGCGTCAGCCTTGTCGAACTCGGCCGCCGGCAGCTTGTAGGCCGCCCACTCCTGGCGGCTGATGCGGTCATCCTTGTTCGTGTCGGCCGGATGGATGAACCGGCCCTCCGCGGCCTGGGCGGTCGCGGCCGCCAGGGACGCGGCGAGGCCAAGGGCGATCAGGGTGGTCAGACGGGCCATGGGAACGCTCCGAAGTGGTCAGAAGGCCCGACCGTCCCATGGGTCGGTGGCGGAAATGGGCCAGGACCCTGACCTAGTGAAGGGTCACCGATGAGCGCCCCCCCGGCCCCGGGGGAAAGGGCGCATCGAACAGGCGGGCCGGCATCTCCAGGCCCTCGTGGCTCAGCACCATGTTCAGCGCCCGGGCGAAGATGGCCACCGGCTCCGGCTGGATCACCAGGGGGGTCAGGAGCGCCCGGGCCGTGGACATATCGACCCGCGACACCCCACAGGCCACGATCAGGCGCTGCTCGTCCTGGGCATAGCCGACGCAGGGACCGCAACGGATTTCCAACGGCCGGCGCGTCTGCCGCTCCAGGCTCTCCATCATGGCCACGAAGATCGCCCCGGCCCGATCGCTCACCTGCTCGGCCATGAGCTGGCGCACGCTGGCCTGGGGCGCCTCCCCCGCCAGCCTGAGCCCCGCCCAGAGCCGCAGCCCCGCCAGCAGCACCTGCTCGCCCCGCGTCAGCCCCAAGGGACCGCCGTCGCTCAGTTGGGCGAGCGCAGACGCATCATCGGCCATGGCGAGTCTCCATTTATTGCGACTAGTTCTTAATAGCGATAATCCTCTCAGCTCCGGGCGTCAAACGGCAAGACGGGACTTCTTCGCGATTGGCGCGTTGATGGGCTAATGTGAAGCTGTCCAAGGGGAGACCGCCCATGCGTGCTGCAAATTTCCGCGCCCCGCGCCCGTTCCGGACCCTGGCCCTGGTCAGCGCCCTGGTGGTCCCGGCTGGCCTGACCGCCTGCAGCTATAACGAGAGCCTTGGGCGCCAGCAGGTGCTGCTGGTCGATCCCAGCGCGCTGTCGCAGCAAGGGGCGCAGGCCTGGTCGCAGATGAAGCAGACCTCGAAGGTCTCCACAGACGCCGCAGCCAACGCCCGCCTGCGCCGCATCGGCGGACAGATCGTCGGCGCCTCGGGGCTCGGCGGTCAGGCCTGGGAATATGCGGTGTTCGAGGACAGCTCGATCAACGCCTTCGTCCTGCCGGGCGGCAAGGTGGGCGTCACATCGGGGATGATGGCCTTCGTGGCCAATGACGATGAACTCGCCGCCGTGCTCGGCCATGAGGTCGCCCACGTCATGGCCAACCATGCGGCCGAGCGCTATTCGCAGTCGGCGCTCGCCCAGGTGGGCGCAGGCATTGTGGGCGTCGCGACGCAAAACGCCGAGGGCGGCGTCGCCCAGGCCCTGGGTCGCTATGCGGGGCCGGCCCTGCAGGTGGCCGTGCTGATGCCCCATTCGCGCCAGCACGAGCTGGAGGCCGATCGCATCGGCCTGGATCTGATGGTGCGGGCCGGCTTCAGCGCCAAACAGGGGGTGAACCTCTGGCGGCGGATGGCGGCCCGCGGGGGCGCCAGCACGCCGGCCATCCTGTCGACCCACCCTTCGGACGCCGCGCGTGTCCAGCAGCTGGACGCCTACATCGCCGCGCGCGGCTATTCCTAGAGCCTGATGCGATCAGACGGAACCGTCTGATCGCATCAGGCTCTAACTCCAAGTCTTGAGCGCGTTTCGTTCCGATAACCGGTTCCCACTTATCGGAACGCGCTCAAGGACTTAGAACTCGGCCGAGCCGCCGTCGCAGGGCACGACCGCGCCCGTCGTATAGGCCGAGGCCCGGCTGCTCAGGAAGATCGCCACGCCGGCGATGTCCTCCGGCTGGCCGATCCGGCCGCGGGGATTGCTCTTGGCGATGGCGTCGCCGGCCTGGGCCAGGGTCGCGGCCATCATCTTCGACGGGAAGGGTCCCGGCGCAATCGCGTTGACCAGGATGTGCTCGGGCGCCAGCCGCTTGGCCAGGTGGCGGGTCAGCATGATGCAGCCGGCCTTCGAGGTGGAATAGGCGTAGGTCTCCAGGGTCGGCGGTTCGATGCCGTTGACCGAGGCGATGTTGATCACCCGGCCCGGGTTCTCGGCGGTGGACGCCGCCCGCAGCAGGGGCAGCAGCTTCTGGGTCAGGAAGAAGATCGACTTGACGTTCAGATCGACGGTCTTGTCCCAGCCATCCTCGGGATAGTCGTCGATGGGCGCCCCCCAGGTGGCCCCGGCATTGTTCACCAGCACATCCAGCCGGCTCTCCCGTTCCTTGACCGCATTGGCCAGGCCCTCGATGCCCTCCATGCCGCCCAGGTCGAAGGGCAGCGAGATGCAGGTTCCGAACTCGGAAAGCTCCTCGGCCACCCGGTCACACACATCCGCCTTGCGGGACGAGATGTAGACCTTGGCGCCGTTTTCCACATAGCCGCGGGCGATCATCTCGCCGATGCCGCGGCTGCCGCCGGTCACGAGGACAACCTTGCCCTCGACGCTGAACAGGTTCTTCAAAACACGCTCCTGAAAAGTGCTGGATATGAAATCGGATCAGCCGATCCGGCTGGACATGCCGCCGTCCACCGGCAGCAGAACGCCGGTGATGAAGGCGGCCTCATGGCTGGCCAGGAACAGGGCCGCATAGGCGGTGTCCCAGGCCGTGCCCATCTTGCCCCCGAGTGGCACGCGCGCGCCGCGGGCTTCGCGCACCGCCTCGACGTCCTGGCCGGTGGCCTGGGCGATGCCGGCCACCGCCATGGGCGTGTCCATCAGGCCCGGCAGGATGGCGTTGCAGCGCACCCCATACTTGGCGTTGGACTGGGCGATGCTGGTGGTCAGCCGGTTCATGGCCGCCTTGGAGACCTCGTAGGCCACCTGGGTCCCGCCGGCGATAGAGGCCAGGGACGAGATGTTGACGATCGCCCCGCCCCCTTGGGCGCGCATCACCGGGATGGCCGCCTTGCTGGTCAGCCAGGCGCCCTTGAGGTTGACCGCCAGGATGCGGTCGAAGGCGTCTTCCTCGACCTTGTGCGCCGGCCCGTCGCCGCCGCCGATCCCGACATTGTTGACCAGGATGTCGAGGCCCCCGAGGGTCTCGCCGGCCGCGGCGATCACGGCCTCGGCGCCCTCGGCCTTGGCGATATTGGCGGCCTGGGCGTAGGCCTGCCCGCCCTCGGCGGCGATCATGTCCACCGTCTCCTGCGCGCGCTCGGCCACCCGGTCGACACAGAGGACGCGGGCGCCTTCACGGGCGAAGAGCACCGCCATGGCGCGGCCATTACCGATGGTCTGGCCCGGCGTCTGGCCGGCCCCGCAGATGACCGCGGTCTTGCCGTCGAGCCGTCCCATCAGAAGCCCTTCAGGTCGGGATCGAGGGTCTGGCCCTCGTCCAGCTGGACGCCGAAGCTGTTCAGCATCATCGAGACCTGGGTGTACTGGCCCGCGGAAAACACCACGTCCATCTTCTGCTTGTCGCTGAAATGGGCGTCCAGGGCCGCCCAGGTCGCATCGGTGATGAACTGGTCATGGTGCAGTTCGTCGGCGGCGCGGACCAGGGCCGCATCGGCGGGGCTCCACCCCGCAGCGTCCGGGCCCTGCTTGATGCGGGCGACCTCTTCGTCGCTCAACCCCGCCTGCTTGCCGATCGGCACATGCTGGGTCCACTCGTAGCCCGAGCGGCAGAGGAAGCCGATCCGCAGGATGACGATCTCGCGGTCGCGGGCCGACAGGCCGTTCCGGCGCGACAGGATGTAGTTGCCCCAGCCCATGAAGCCCTTCATCGCCTTGGGCTCACGCACCAGGGTGCGGAAGATGTTCAGGACCCGGCCGCGCTCGGCCATGGGCGCCAGCAGCTCGCGCTGGTCGGCGTCCATGTCCTTGTCGGCGAGGGGTTCGATTCTGGGCTTGGCCAGGCGCATGTCGTCCTCCGGTCGTTTCCTGCGGCGCACCGACATCGCACCCCTCGCCCCGGATTTCTAGGCTCCGGTGTGCTCAGGGGGCCAAGTACGTCCCCGCGATCAGACCTGCGACGGCGCCGTCCCGCCTGCGGGAGCCTCCTGGACTGCGCCCCGCGCCGGAGCCTTGTGGCTGATCGCCAGGCCGATGATCGTCGGGATGAGAATGCCGGGCAGGCCTTCGTAGACCTGCTCATGCCAGCCTTGCATCCGCCACAGGAAGGCGATGGCGACACCGCCCAGCATCAGGGCGATGGCCGTCGGCTGGTTCAGCCGCCGGCCCAGGGCCTGGACGATCATCAGCGGGCCAAAGGCGCAGGCCAGCGTCGACCAGGCCAGGATGACCAGGCTGAACACACTGCGCGATCCACTGAGGGCGAACATCAAGGCCATGAGGGTGACGCCAGCGGTGACCACTTTCATGATCCAGGGCTTCTGGATCCGGCCGCCCGCCAGATCGCTGGTGATCGCCGCCGAACAGGCCAACACGAGGGAGTCGGCCGTGGACATGGTGGCCGCGAAGATTCCGGCCAGCACCACGCCGACCAGGGCGGCCGGCAGGAGTTCCACGGCCATGGTCGGCAGGGCGAGTTCAGGGTCCAGGGCGCCCAGGTCCGGCAGATAAAGCCGCGACATCAGGCCGACGCCGGTGGCCAGCAGATAGAAGAGCGTGAAGTAGCCATAGTACCAACCCCGCGCTGCGGCCATGTCGTCCGCATTTTTCAGAGCCATGAACCGAACCATGACGTGCGGCTGGCCGATGACGCTGACCCCGGCGAACATCCAGCCCACGACAAACAGCGCCATGCCGAGGAAGCCGGGGAAGAGAAGGTCGGCCGGGAAGAGGTCGAGGAAGCCCGGGATGGCCGCCATCTCCAGATAGGTGTTGTCGATCCCGCCTCGTCCGGCCACGGCCACCCAGAGCAGCATGGTCATGGCGAAGATCATGACCAGCGACTGGGCCGCGTCGGTCCAGATCGAGGCGCGGATGCCGCCGACGGCGCTATAGGCCAGGATCAGGGCCGCCGAGATCATGGCCCCGGTCTGCGGCGTCCAGCCCAGCACCCCTTGCAAGGCCTTGCCCCCGGCCGCGATCTGGGCTGCGGCATAGGCGCCCAGGAAGATCACGGCGATCACCGCGGCGATCTTGCGCCAGAGGCCGAAGTCCTGGCCCGACCAGTTGGCGACGACAGCCCCGAACGAGACCTGACCGGAAGATTCGGTCACTTCACGCAGGCGTCGGTGAATGAAGATCGACGCCAGGAAGTCGCCGAGAATCCAGCCGATCATCAGCCAGATGGCGGCCAATCCCGTCGCATAGGTGAAGCCGATCACCCCAATGAACATGTAGCCCGAATTGTTCGTCGCCACCGCTGACAGGCCGGCCATGGCCGGATGCACGCTGCTGCTGGCCAGGTAGTAGTCCTTCTTGGAGGCCTGGGCCTTGCGCACCGACGCCAGGCCAATCCCCACAAAGGCGGCCAGACAGAGCAGGAAGACGATCATGGTCATGGCGGGGGCCTGGAAGATTGGAAAAGGTCAGATCAAAAATGCGAAAAGCCCGCGGCGCTGACGCCGCGGGCGAAAACTACGTTCAGGCTGCGCTTCGAAGAGGCCGGGCTAAGGCCTCGTCCTCTTCGACAAGGCGTCGATGGAGCGCAATGACAGCGGCGTCATAGCGATCCTCGGCCACGACGAATTGGATGTCCACCCGGCGGGACAGCTGTTGTAGCCCGAGGATCTCGACCCCGGCCTCGCCAAGCGCCAGCGTGGCCCGGCTGGTCAGGTTCGGCACGTTCAGGTCGCTGCCGATGGCCGCTACGATGGCCACCTTGCGGGTGGAGACCGCCGCATTGGGGAACATCTCCTCCAGGTCGGCGATGACGCGCTTCACCTGCTTGGGGTTGGCGTCCAGATGGTGGGTGATGGTGTTGGCGTTGGAGGCCTTGGACACGATGCGGACGTTGTGGCGCGACAGCACCTCAAGGATGCCGGCGTCGTAGCCCTTCACCCCCACCATGTCCTGCTCCAGCAATTCCAGGGTGGTGACCCCCTTCATGCCGGCGATGATCTCCACCCGGGGCGTCTCCGAGACGAAGTCGCCGCAGATCGAAGTGCCCTGGTCCTCGGGCTCGAAGGTGTTCTTGACGATCAGCGGGATGCCGGCATGGCGCAGGCCGCGGGCGGCGCGGGGGTGAATGGCTTCCATCCCCAGATTGGCCAGCTGGTCAGCCACGTCATAGTTGGTCCGGCCGATCTTGCGCACGGCATCCTGGCCGACCAGGTTCGGGTCGGCGCTGGAGAGGTGGAACTCCTTGTGGATGATCGCTTCCTTGGCGCCGGTCAGCACGCCGACCCGACTGAACACCACCTCGCTATAGCCCCGGCCAAACTCGCGCATCAGCCCCTCGCGGCGCTGGGCGAAGCCGGTGACGATCGGCAGCTCCCGAGCCACGTCCACATCGGCGAAGGCGTCCTGGATGCGCTCATCCAGGGTCAGGGGCCGCTTGTCGTGCCAGGCCGTCAGATCCACGAACCGAGCGTTCACGCCGCGGCTGCGCAGCTCCAGGGTCAGATTCTGGGCGCTGTGGGCCTCGCCCAGCGAGGCCAGCATTTCCCGCGCCGCGCCCAGCTGGGTGTCGAGGCGGAAATGGCCATGGGCGCAGAGGCGCTGCAGGTCGGTGAGCGCCGAGCGGGCGTCTTCGATGCGGGCCAGGATGAACTCGTCGGCCCGCTCGCGATCTTCGCCGTGGCCGAAACGGTCGGCGTTTATGGCCAGCATGTCGGCCTGCACCCGGGCCAGGGCGTCGAGCCAGGCCGAGGCCTCCATGGCCGAGGCGCCGGCGAACAGGGCGTAAACCCCGGGCGTGCCGGTCTTCTTGTGCTCCAGCAACTGATTGGTGATGCCGGCATAGGCCGAGACCACGAAGATGCGGCTATAGAGCTCCGCGCCCTTGCGGTCGGCGATCAGGATATTGCCCAGCACCGCATCGGTGTTGGAGATCGACGTGCCGCCGATCTTCTCGACTGTGTGTCCGCTCATCAGGCCGCCCTTACCTGCTTGGCCAGGCTCCCGGAGACGGGAACCAGCCGTTGCGTATGCTCTCGCGCAGCCACGAACTCCGGGCGCGGCGTCTCAGCCCCGAAGGGCGCGACGAGGCGGTTGGCCTCGGCGTTGTAGACCATGAAGGCGTTGGCCCTGGGGAACGGCGTGATGTTGCCGTTCGACCCGTGCATGGTGTTGCAGTCGAAGATCACCACCGAGCCCGCCGGACCCGTCGGCGCCACGATGCCATGCTGCTCGGCCAGCTTGGCCAGGCTGTCACGGTCCGGCACCCCGTACTCCTGCTTGCGCAGGGACTGCCTGTAGTGGTCCTCCGGCGTCTCGCCGACGCAGGTGACAAAGGTCCTGTGCGAGCCGGGCATCAGCATCAGCGGCCCGTTGAACTCGAAATTGTCCACCAGTTGGACCGACATTGAGATGGCTCGCATCCGCGGCATGCCATCCTCGGTGTGCCAGGTCTCGAAGTCGGAGTGCCAGTAGAACTCCTTGCCGTCGAAGCCGGGCTTGTAGTTCAGCCGGGTCTGATGAAGGTAGACCTCATCGCCCAGGATGTGGTTGGCGATGGAGACCAGCCGCTCGTCGGCGGCCAGGCGTCCGATCAGGGCGCTCTGCCGGTCGATGGCGAAGATCGAGCGCACGGCGCCGGACGCCGGCTCGGCGATCACGGTCTGCGGGTCGATGGAGTCCGGCAGGCCCCGCAGGCGATTCATCTCCCCCTGCAGCGCGGCGATTTCCTCGGTCTCGAAGACGTTCTGCAGCACCAGGAAGCCGTCCCGCTCGAAGGCTTCGTGCTGGGCCTGGCTCAGGGGCGACTCATAGCGCCACGGGCTGTGGATCACGGGGTCCTTGCGTTCCAGCCAGGTGGGCTGGTCGGCGACCCGCGAGGGATAAAGGTCGGTCATGAAAGGCTCCTTTCGCCTCTGGTCCCGCCCCGGCGGCCGTCTCGGCGCCGGGGGGCGGGCTCATGGTAAAGGGGGGTCCGGCGCCAGCCCCGACGGGACCGGCGCCGTGGCCTCAGACGGTTTCGGCTTCCAGGGGATAGGCGCCGGTGTCGTCGTGGACTTCCAGGCCGTTCAGGGGCGGATTGAAGACGCAGGCCATCTTCATCTCGCTCTTGGCCCGCAGGACATGCTTGTCGTGCTTGTCCAGGGCGTACATGACGCCAGGCTTGATGGGATGAACCTTGCCGGTGGCCAAGTCTTCGATCGAGCCCTCCCCGGAGACGCAGTAAACCGACTCCAGGTGGTTCTGGTAATGCATGGGCAGCTCGGCGCCTTCGTAGATGGTCGTCAGGTGGAAGGAGAAGCCCATCCTGTCGTCCTTCAGCAGGAGACGGGTGCTTTCCCAGTCCTTGGACACCACGCGGCGGCGGGTCTGATTGGCTTCATTCAGGTCGCGAACGATCATGGTTGAACTCCTTTAGGCGGCCGAACCGAGCGCCTGGCGCTCAGCCACTTCGGCCACACAGTCAGCAAGAATATCGAGGCCGGCGTCGAGGTCGGCGTCGGTGATGTTGAGGGGCGCCAGGACCTTGAGGATCTGGTCGTGGGCGCCGCTGGTTTCGATGATCAGACCCCGCTTGAAGGCCTCATCGACGACGGGATCGGAAACTTCGCCCGAACCCACGTCCAGGCCGCACATCATGCCGCGCCCTTTCACGCCCTTGACCACGCTGCGGTTCTGGAGGGCGATCTCCCGCAAACGCTTGCGGAGACGCTCGCCCTTCTTCTGGACCTCGGCGCCAAAGCTGTCGTCGGCCCAGAAGGTGTCGATGGCGGACTTGGCGGTGACGAAGGCGTGGCAGTTGCCGCGGAAGGTGCCGTTGTGCTCGCCGGGCTTCCACTGGTCGAATTCCGGCTTCACCAGCACCAGGGCCATGGGCAGGCCCATCCCCGAGAGGGACTTGGCCAGGGTGACGATGTCGGGCTTCAGGCCCATGCCTTCGAAGCTGAAGAAGCTGCCGGTGCGGCCGCAGCCGGCCTGGATGTCATCGACGATGAAGAGGGCGCCGTGTTTGTGGGCGATCTTCTCGACCTTGCGCAGCCAGTCGGCCGAGGCGACGTTCAGGCCGCCCTCGCCCTGGACCACCTCGACGATGATCGCGGCGGGCTTGTCGACGCCGCCCGACGGGTCGCTGAGCATCTGGTCGAGCTGGGCGGCCGTATCGACGCCGTCGCCGAAATAGCCGTCATAGGGCATGCGGGTCACGCCGCTGAGGGGCATGTGCGCGCCCGTGCGGTGGTGGCTGTTGCCGGTGGCGGCCAGGGCGCCCAGGGTCACCCCGTGGAAGCCGTTAGTGAAGGCGATCACATTGGTCCGGCCGGTCACCTTGCGGGCCAGCTTCATCGCCGCCTCGACGGCGTTGGCGCCGGTGGGGCCGGTGAACTGGGCGCGATAGTTCATGCCGCGGGGCTTGAGGATCTTGCCCTCAAGCGCCTCGAGGAACTCGGCCTTGGCGCGGGAGTGCATGTCCAGGCTGTGCACAACACCGTTGCTCTCGATGTAGTCCATCAGGGCGCGCTTCATCACCGGGTGGTTATGGCCATAGTTGAGCACCGAGCAGCCGGTCAGGAAGTCGATATAGCCCCGGCCCTCGCTGTCGTACTGCCACGCGCCCTCGGCCCGGTCGAAGACGGCGGGGAAGCTGCGTGAATAGGAGCGCACCTGCGATTCCATCCGCTCAAAAGTGGCGAAGGGGCGCGGCTCGCGGGTCTGGGTTTCGGCGTCATACATCTTGATTTCCCTTCCTTGGGGTCGGGTGAACGGGCGGGTTTGGGTCGCGGCTGGGCGCGGAATGGCGGCGAGGCCGCTGGGCGGATCGAACGGGCCGATGGTGACCAGGTGTTCGGTCTCGTGGCCGGTGGGGAAGTGCTCGTCCTTGAGGAACCACGGCGCATCGCTGAGCGGCGCCGACAGCTTCCGGGCGAGCCCCTTGAACAGGCCCCAGGAGGCCGCGTTGTCGGGGGTGATCGTCGTCTCGATCCGGCTCACCCCGTCACATGACGGGCGCTTGAGGATGTGGGCGATCATGCGCCCGGCCAGGCCGAGGCCGCGGGCCTCGGCGGCGACGGCGACCTGCCAGACGAAGAGCACGTCGCGGTCTCCCCGCGGTCGGTAGCCGGAAACCCAACCCACCAGGCGCCCGTCCCGCTTCACCGTCACGCAGGTGTCGGCGAAGTGGGTGCATTGCAGGAGGTTGCAATAGACGGAGTTCTGGTCGAGCGGCGGGCAGGTCGCAATCAGAGCGTGAACGGCGGGACCATCCGCAGCGTCTGGCGCCGCGAAGTCCAATTCGCCCCCCGAGCGCTCCGCGACGCCCGGCCCCCGGGTCATCGGCTGATAGCTCTTCATTTCCATGGCGGCTATTTGGTTCGTCAAACTAACTATGTCAACCCCAACTGCCCAGGGATTACGCATCTAAATGCGTCTGGTTCCGGGCATTCGCGGGAAAAACATACAGTTGACTGAGAATTCGCGCTTCCGATTCGTTTGAACTTCAAATCATTGCGATCTTGGGCGTTCGCGACGCTTGCGTCCCCCGGGCATCTGGAGGATCACATCGCTGCAAAGACTCAGCGAACCCTTGGGGACTCACGATGGAAGGTCGCGTCAGTGACGCCCTGGTGGCGATCCGCCGGATCGTGCGGGCCGCCGAATTCGCCTCCCGCGACCTGGCGCGCAGCACCGGGCTGACGCCGTCTCAACTGATTGTCCTGCAGATCGTGGCGCGCGAGGGCGAACCCGGCGCCGGCGCCATCGCCGAGGCGGCGCGGCTGAGCCAGGCCACCGTCACCGCGCTGCTGGACAAGCTGGAAGCTCGCGGCCTGCTGGTGCGTCGCCGCAGCAACGAGGACCGACGGCGGATCTCCATCGAGCTCACGCCGGATGGCCGCCGCACCCTGGCCGAGATGCCCGATGTCCTGCAGGACCGTTTCGCCGCCCGCTTCGACAAGCTGGCCGACTGGGAGCAGGCCTCGATCATCGCCGGCCTGGAACGGGTCGCCGCCCTGCTGAACGCCGAAGGCATCGACGCCTCGCCGGTCCTGGATGTGGGCGCTCTGGATTAGCGGGGCGGAGTCCGGCCACACTCCACTCCCGTCATTCTCGGCCCTGTGCCGAGAATCCCTATCGCCGCTTGCGCCCGCCCTCGACAGGGATGCTCCCCACCAGGGCCAGCATGACGGCGACGTGCGAAATGAAGAGCGCCCCGGGACTCCTACTCGGTCCGCTTGACCATGCCCGAGCGCCGGGCCTGCACTTGGGCCAAGAAGCGCGCCTTCACCTGGGCGAAGAGGCCGGGCGGCAACATGCCATAGGCGACCGACTCCGGGCCTTGGCCGGGCGTGGGCCGAAGATCTGGACCGGGCCAGATGAAGCTATTGCCCTCGCTCACCACGATCCATGACCGCGCGCTGTCGAGGCCCAGGCGCGCCTTGGTCGCGAGCGGTAATTCGACCGCGTCTTCGGGCTCACTGGGCGGCGTATGGGTGATCGGCAGGGCATAGACGACCTGGCCGCCCTCATCGTCCCCAATCGCCATAATGATAGCGCAAGGGCGATCCTTGACGCCTTCCTCCCGCCCGGCGGCGTGCTCGCGCCGCCACAGATAGGAATAGCGTATGACGAGGCCCGGCCGCGGCTGCGGCCAGCTCACGGCGCCCGTTCGTCAAGCTCGGCGTCGAGGTGTGCGAACTCAGGCGGGACCTCGGCCCGGGCGATGGCTTCCAACACCTCGTCCGGAAGATCGGCTGACTGGAAGACCTGGCGGTCACGCCGCTTCAGCCGTTCGTATTCGGCGGCCGACACCATCACCAGTCGGTCGCGGCCATGTTTGGTGATGGTAACCGGCTCAGCCAGCGCCCGATCAGCGAGCGTGCTGTAGTTTCTGATGAAGTCAGCGGATGAGACGCGCATGGCCGGTCTCCGATTATGCGAGTTATACATATAAGTCGTAAATCGCCCGGGCGCCAGTCGGGGCGGCCTCGAGGAGGCGCCAAGGCGGCCGCGCCTCTGCGCACCCCCCCCCCGTCATTCTCGGCCTTGTGCCGAGCATCCCTCTCGCCGCCAGCGCCCGCCCTCGACAGGGATGCTCGCCACAAGGTCGGGCATGACGCGGCGATGGTAGTTGACCGGCGTCCTCAACCGCAGCGCGGATCACAGACGCTCGCCAATGATTGTCCGAGGCTGGAAACGAACGCATCCTACCGAGCGAACCATAGGGGGGGGCAGGATGCGCGCGCCAGATTTTGATCGTGATGGTTGGTCACTTGACGATGGAGAACAGCGCCACGCTGCTGCGCCAGATCGCTTCGAGATCCCGCCGCTCTGGGTCCGCGAGGCGTTGGAGCCGGGTGATTTCGCGAAGCTGATCTTCAAGATCGCAGTTGATGGCGAAGAAGACCAGGCAGCCTTCGAACGCATGTGGGTCGTGGTGACTGGCAGAACGCGGGATGGTTACATTGGCGTCCTGAACAACGAGCCGTCATCAATATCTGAAAACGACGCCTTCTGGCTCGGGAGCGAACTGCCTTTTTGGCCGCGGCACGTTATCGACGTAGCCGAAGCTAACGACGCCAGCATGGCGGTTGCAAATGTCCCTCCCAAGATTCCGTGGACGCCCAACTAGGGTCGTACATGAGTCAGCCGCAGTTCAATCAAGCGACTCTTGCCCCTCAGCCCCTGAGCCGCTCAGCGTGAAAGGCTACGTGGTCGGCGATGAAGCTGGCCATGAAGAAGTAGGAGTGGTCGTAGCCGTCCTGGCGGCGCAGGGTCAGTTTCTGGCCGGCGACGGCGCAGGCGGCCTCCAGCAGTTCGGGCTTGAGCTGTTCGGCCAGGAAATTGTCGGCAAGGCCCTGGTCCACCAGGATGTCGTCAAACCGCCCCTGGGCCGCGCCGGCCTCGATCAGCCGGGCCGCGTCGTGCTGCGCCCAGGCGGCGCGGTCCTCGCCCAGATAGGCGGAGAACGCCTTCTCCCCCCAGGGGCAGCGGGTGGGCGAGCAGATCGGGGCGAAGGCCGAGACCGAGCGGAAGATGTCGGGATGGCGCAGGGCGAGCGTCAGGGCGCCATGGCCGCCCATGGAGTGGCCGGAAACGCCGATCTTCGCCCGCGCGATGGGAAACTCCGCGACCACCATCTCCAGCAGTTCCCCGGTGACATAGGTCTCCATCTGGAAGTGCGGCGTCCAGGGCGCCTGCGTGGCGTCCACATAGAAGCCCGCCCCCTGGCCGAGATCATAGGCCGGATCGTCGGCCACGCCGTCGCCTCGGGGGCTGGTGTCGGGCGCCAGTATGGCCAGGCCATGGGCGGCGGCCGGGCCATAGGCGCCGGCCTTGGTGGTGAAGTTGTCCTCCGTGCAGGTCAGGCCGGACAGCCAGACCAGCAGCGGAAACGGCCCGTCCCCGTCCGGCAGGAAGAGCGAGAAGCGCATGGGCGTGCCGGTGACCGCGCTCTGGTGGCGGACATAACGCAGGGTCCCGCCATGGACCCGATGCTGCTGGAGAACCTCGATGCTCATCGGCCGCCTCAGAAGACCACGACGCTGCGGATGCTCTCGCCCGCATGCATCAGGTCGAAGGCCTTATTGATGTCTTCGAGCGGCATGGTGTGGGTGATCATCGGGTCGATCTCGATCTTCCCGTTCATGTACCAGTCCACGATGGTCGGTACGTCGGTGCGCCCGCGGGCGCCGCCAAAGGCCGTGCCCTTCCAGACCCGGCCGGTGACCAGCTGGAAGGGTCGGGTGGCGATCTCCTTGCCGGCCTCGGCCACCCCGATGATGATGCTCTCGCCCCAGCCGCGGTGACAGGCCTCCAGGGCCTGGCGCATGACCTGGACATTGCCGGTGCAGTCGAAGGTGTAGTCGGCGCCGCCGCCAGTCATCTCCACCAGATGGGCGACCACGTCGCCGGAAATCTCCTTGGGATTGACGAAGTGGGTCATGCCGAACCGGCGGCCCCACGCCTCGCGGTCGGGGTTGATGTCGACGCCGATGATCATTGAAGCCCCGACCATCCGCAGACCCTGCAGGACGTTGAGCCCGATACCGCCCAGGCCGAAGACCACGGCGTTGGCGCCCGGCTCCACCTTGGCGGTGTTGGTCACCGCGCCCACGCCTGTGGTGACGCCGCAGCCTATGTAGCAGGCCTTGTCGAAGGGGGCGTCGGACCGGATCTTAGCCAGCGCGATCTCTGGCAGGACCGTGAAGTTCGAGAAGGTCGAGCAGCCCATATAGTGGTGGACCATCTGGCCCTTGTAGGAGAACCGGCTGGTCCCGTCGGGCATGACGCCCTTGCCTTGCGTGCTGCGGATCGCCGTGCAGAGGTTGGTCTTGCGCGACAGGCAGCTTTTGCACTGGCGGCACTCGGGGGTGTAGAGCGGGATCACGTGATCGCCGGGCTTCAGGCTGGTGACGCCGGCGCCCACCTCGACCACCACGCCGGCGCCTTCGTGCCCCAGGATCGAGGGAAAGACCCCTTCGGAATCCAGGCCGTCCAGGGTGTAAGCGTCAGTGTGGCAGATGCCCGTGGCCTTGATCTCCACCAGGACCTCACCGGCCTTGGGCCCCTCCAGATCCAGTTCGACGATCTCCAGCGGCTTCTTGGCTTCGAAGGCGCCGGCGGCGCGGGTCTTCATGGCGGGGCTCCCTGAAATGGACGGTCCCTGGTGGCGCCTTGGGCCCGCCGGATCAAGCGTGAGCGGCGAGAAGTCGACGCCCAGGGGTTCATCGGTGCTATGCTGCCTTCCACCATGGCGGGTGGAGCCTGAGCCCGCGAACGCCGAGGGAGAGTGGCATGTCCGGCCTAGCGCCGAACAGGACCGGCTGGAAACAGGTGGCGGGGCTCATTCTGGCGGGCCTGGCCATGGCCCTGGCCGGCGTCGGATTCACCACCGCCCAGACCCCGAGCGCCCCAGCGACGCCGACGCCCCTTGTCCTGATCTTCGACCTCGACGGCGCGGTCGGCCCAGCCAGCGTAGAATATCTGCAGCAGGGCCTGGCTACGGCGGCCGAGCGCCAGGCGAGCCTCGCGGTCATCCGAATGGACACCCCCGGCGGGCTGGATTCCGCCACCCGGGAGATCATCGCCGACATCCTCGCCTCGCCGGTTCCGGTCGCCGTTTTCGTGACTCCGGCCGGGGCCCGGGCCGCCAGCGCCGGAACCTATATCCTCTATGCCAGCCATCTGGCGGCCATGTCGTCGGGCGCCCACCTGGGGGCGGCGACGCCCGTGCAGATGGGCGGGTCCAATCCTCTCGCGCCATCCGAACCCGAAGGCGAAGGCGGCGAGACGGCCAAGGCGCCCATGGGCGACGCCATGACCGCCAAGGTGACCAACGACTCGGCGGCCTATATGCGGTCGCTCGCCGAACTGCACGGGCGCAACGCCGAATGGGGCGAGCGGGCCGTGCGCGAGGCCGCCACCCTGACCGCCGCCGAAGCCCTGGACCAGGGCGTGATCGAGTTGCTCAGCCGCGACCTGGAGGATCTCCTGACCCGGGCGGACGGCCGGACGGTGATGCTGAACGGCGAGCCGCAGATGCTGCAGACCGCCGGCGCCCAGGTGGAGACCCTGGCGCCCGACTGGCGGGTCCAGGCGCTGGCCGTCATCACCAATCCCAATATCGCCTACATCCTGTTGATGATCGGGATCTACGGCCTGATCTTCGAGTTCATGTCGCCGGGCGCCGTCGGCCCCGGGGCCGTGGGCGCGGTCTGCCTTCTGATCGGTCTCTTCGCGCTCAACATGCTACCGGTGAACTATGCCGGCGGCGCGCTGATGCTGCTGGGGATCGGCCTGCTGGTGGCCGAGGCTTTCGCACCCGGCTTTGGCCTGTTCGGCGCGGCCGGGGCCGTGGCCCTGGCGCTGGGCTCGGTGCTGCTGTTTCGGGAGACGCCGGGCTTCAAGCTGTCGCCCTATGTCATCCTGGCCACCGTCGCGGTCAGCCTGGCCTTCGTCGGGATCGCCCTGCGCGCCGCCGTGCGCGCAGCCAGGGGCGGGGTGACCACCGGCGCGGCGGCCTTGCTGCGGACCACCGGCGTCGTCAAGAGCTGGGCCGATGGCGAAGGCTATGTCCACGCCCAGGGTGAGGACTGGCACGCCCGCTCCACAGCCCCCCTCGTTCCCGGCCAGGCCGTGCGCATCGCCGCCCGCGATGGCCTCACCCTCACCGTCGAGCCCGAAAACCCCGCCTGAGGCGGAGAAGGATCAATCCCATGTTCGATATCGCCTCCTATGGCGCCCTAGCGATCTTCATCATCATCATCCTGCTTCAGGCGGTGAAGGTGATGCGGGAATATGAGCGCGCCGTCGTCTTCACCCTCGGCCGCTTCACCGGCGTCAAGGGGCCGGGCCTGATCCTGCTGATCCCCATCGTCCAGCAGATGGTCAAGGTGGACCTGCGCACCATCGTGCTGGATGTGCCGAGCCAGGACCTGATCAGCCGCGACAACGTCTCGGTGAAGGTGTCGGCGGTGATCTATTTCCGCGTCATCGACGCCGACCGCGCTGTGATCCAGGTGGAAAACTACATGGACGCCACCAGCCAGCTGGCCCAGACCACCCTGCGCTCTGTGCTCGGCAAGCACGACCTGGACGACATGCTGGCCGAGCGGGACAAGCTGAACCAGGACATCCGCGCCATCCTTGACAGCCAGACCGAGGAATGGGGCATCAAGGTCGCCAATGTGGAGATCAAGCACGTCGATATCGACGAGAGCATGATCCGCGCCATCGCCCGCCAGGCCGAGGCCGAACGGAACCGCCGCGCCCGCGTCATCAATGCCGAGGGTGAAAAGCAGGCCGCCCACGCCGTGTTGGAGGCCGCCCAGACCCTGGCCACCATCCCCGAGGCCATGCAGCTGCGCTATCTCAACACGCTCTCGGACATCGGGGCGGACAAGAACACCACCATCGTCTTCCCCATGCCCATGGAGATCGGCACGGCGCTCGCCAACATGGCCAAGCCGAAGGCCTGAGCCTTCAGGCGCAGGCGACGATCCCCGCATCGTGCAGCCGGGCGATCTCGCCGCTGTCCAGGCGCAGCAGTTCGGCCAGCACTTCCTCGGTGTGCTGGCCGAGCCGCGCGGCCGGGCGGGCGGGGCCGCGCGCATCCTGCGGCAGGGTGGCCGCATAGCCCGGGACGGGATAGGTCGCGCCGCTGGGCTGGGTGAGATCCGAGAAGATCGGGTTGTCCTTGAAGAGGCGCGGATCGTCCAGGGCCTGGCTCAAGGTCTGGTAAGGCCCCCAGCAGACGCCCAGCTCATCGAACCGCGGCAGGAGGGCCGCGCTGTCGGCGCGGGCGAAGCCGGCCTCGAAGATCGGCGTCAGGGCGTCGATATGGGCGAAGCGGACGCCCTCGTCCTTGCGGAAGTCGACGCCGCGGGCGGCCTCCACCGCGGCCACCGCCTCGCCCACCCCCAGCACCTCGATCAGGCCGGTCCATTGGCGCGGCGTGATGGCCACCACCATCAGCCGCTGGCCGTCGCGGGTGACGAAGTCCCGGCCAAAGGCGCCGAACAGGGTGTTGCCCTGGCGCGGCCGCTCGCCTTCGCCCGCCAGGATTTCGGCGGTCATGCCCATATTGGCCAGGGCCGAGGCGGCCACATCCGACAGCGGAATGCGGATCTCCCGCCCCCGTCCCGTGCGATAGCGATCCAGCAGGGCGGCGGTCAGATTGAAGGCCGCAAAGGCGCCGGTCAGCAGGTCCCAGGCCGGCAGGACGTGGTTCACCGGCCGCGGATCATCAGGATGGCCGGTCATCAGCGGCACGCCCACGGCGCTGTTGATCGTGTAGTCGACGCCTGGCCCGCCATCGGCCCAGCCCATGACCCGGACGCAGATCACATCGTCCCGCAGGGCCTTCAGCTTGTCGTAGGCCAGGAAGCCCTCGACCGGGAAGTTGGTGACGAACAGGCCTGCATCCTCGCCGGGCGCGGCGGCCAGGCGCTGGGCCAGTTCCCGCCCTTCCGGCCGGGAGAGGTCGAGGGCCACAGACTTCTTGCCCTTGTTCAGCCCCTCCCAATAGAGGCTCGATCCATTGGCGGCGAGCGGCCAGCGGCGGAAGTCGGGACCGCCGCCGATATTGTCGAACCGGATCACCTGGGCGCCCAGCTGCGCCAGATAGAGGCCGCAGGTCGGGCCGGCGATGAAGGCCGCCCCCTCGACCACGGTGAGGCCCTTGAGCAGGTCGTACATGGCGGCGTCTCCTGTCGCAGTCTGGCTTGGGTGGGCCCTTGGCCATAGCATGTGGCCCGGTTGACGCTGGGGGCGCCCTGGCCCATCGCGCCCGGTCAGTGTCATATCCTGCGCCGACGACTCGCAAAGCCCGTCCGGAGGATGCTTGGCCCAGTTCCGCTCGCTCCTGTTCACCCCGGCCAGCCGGCCCGACCGCTTCGAGCGCGCCCTGGCCAGCGGCGCCGACGCCATCTGCCTGGACCTGGAGGACGCCGTCGCGCCGCCGGACAAGGCCCGCGCCCGGACCGCGGCGATCGACTACCTGGCGCGCCGCCCGGCCGGTGAGGTCAAGGTCGGGCTGCGCCTCAATAGCCGCGCCACCCCCTGGTTCGACGAGGACCTGAAGGCCGCCGCCCACGCCCGGGCCGACTTCTTCATGATCCCCAAGGCGTCCGGCGCCCAGGAGTTCGCCATGCTGCAGCGGGCGCTCGGCGAGGCCCGCCCCTTCTGGCCCCTGGTGGAGACGCCGGAGGGTCTGATGCGCGCCTGGGAGATCGCCGCGGCCCCGGCCGTCGGCGGGGTGCTGTTCGGCGCCTTCGACTACAGCGCCGAGGTGGGCTGCGAGATGAGCTGGGAGCCGCTGCTGTTCGCCCGCAGCCAGATCGCCGCGGCCTGCGCCCGGGCCGGCGTCGAGGCCCTGGACGCTCCGCCGGCGGCCGTGGACGACGAAGAAGAGCTTTTGGCCGAGACCGACCGCGCCCGGCGCCTGGGCTTCACCGGCCGGGCCTGCATCCATCCCAGCCAGGTCCCGCCCGTCAACGCCGCCTATACGCCCAGCGCCGAGGAACTGGCCAAGGCCCAGGCGGTGGTCGCAGCCTTTGACGCCGCCGCTGGGGGACCGGCCCTGCTGGACGGAAAACTGATCGAACTGCCCGTGGCCCGCGCCGCGCGGCGGATCCTGGAACGGGCGAGAGGATAAGCCGATGAAGACCGTCAAGGAGATCGCGCCGGGGCGCTACCGGGAGACCTTCGGCCGCTACTATGAGGACTTCGTGGTCGGCGACATCTATGAGCACCGGCCGGGCAAGACGGTGACCGAGGCCGACAATCACCTCTTCACCCTGCTGACGCTCAACACCCATCCGCTGCACTTCGACGCCGAGTACGGCAAGCAGACGGAGTTTGGTCGAAACCTCGTGGTCTCGACCTACACGCTGGCCCTGCTGATCGGCATGAGCGTCAGCGACTGCTCCCAGAAGGCCATCGCCAATCTCGGCATGGACGAGGTGAAGTTCCCCGCCCCGGTCTTCGCCGGCGACACCCTCTATGGGGAGAGCGAGGTGCTGGCCAAGCGCGAGAGCAAGTCGCGGCCGGGACAGGGGATCGTCACCATCCGCACCCTGGGCAAGAACCAGGACGGCAAGATCATCGCCACGTTCCGGCGCGACATGCTGATCCCCGGCCGGGGCCAGGCCGTCGAGGACAAGCCGGGCAGCCACTACTAGGCCGACAACAAGAAAAGACGAGGGGGAGACGCCATGACCGCACCCAAGGACGCCACCGACGCCACCCTGCGCGCCCATGCGGCGCTCAAGGGGCGACTGCCGGCCGAGGACGGCCAGGACTTCGCCGACGCCCGGCGAGGCTTTATCGACACCATTCCCGACGCGCGCATCGAGAACGCCACCGGCGGCGTGGTCTGGAACATGGGCGCCTTCGCCTTCGAAGCGGCCGAGACGCCGCCGCCCACGGTCAATCCCAGCCTGTGGCGCCAGGCCCGGCTGAACGCCCTGCATGGCCTGTTCGAGGTGACGCCCGGCGTCTACCAGGTGCGCGGCTTCGACCTGTCGAACATCACCTTCATCGAGGGCGAGCGGGGTTACCTCGTCATCGATCCGCTGATCTCCGCCGAGCCGGCGGCCGCCGCCCTGGCGTTGATGCGCAAACACCGCGGCGACAAGCCGGTGACCGGCGTCATCTACACCCACAGCCATGTGGACCATTATGGCGGGGTGCGCGGGGTGATCTCCGACGCCGACATCGAAGCCGGCATGCGGATCATCGCGCCGGAGGGCTTCCTGGAGGAGGCGGTCAGCGAGAACGTCCTGGCCGGCAACGCCATGGGCCGCCGGGCCACCTACATGTACGGAGCCCTCCTGCCCCGCGACGCCCGCGGCCATGTGGACTCCGGCCTCGGCAAGACCACCTCCATGGGTTCGGTCAGCCTGATCCCACCCACTGAGAGCATCAGCGTGACGGGGACCAAGCTCACGGTCGACGGGATCGAGATCGAGTTCCAGGTGACGCCCGACACCGAGGCGCCGGCTGAGATGAACTTCTTCTTCCCGCAGTTCGGCGCGCTCTGCATGGCGGAGAACTGCTCCTGCCACCTGCACAACATCTATACGCCACGCGGCGCCCAGGTGCGCGACGCCAAGCGCTGGGCCTATTATATCGACGAGGCCGCCGACCTGTTCGGCAACCGCACCGAGGTGCTGTTCGCCAGTCACCACTGGCCCCGCTGGGGCCAGGATCGGGCGCGCAAGTTCCTGAAGAAGCAGCGCGACCTCTACAAGTTCATCCACGACCAGACCCTGCGGATGGCCAACCATGGGATGACGCCGCTGGAGATCGGCGAGGTCCTGAAACTGCCGCCCAGCCTGGAGGCCGAGTGGTACACCCGCGGCTATTACGGGACGCTCAACCACAACGCCAAGGCGGTCTATCAGCGGTATCTGGGCTGGTTCGACGGCAACCCCGCCCACCTGCATCCCCATCCGCCGGTGGAGGCGGGCAAGCGCTATGTGGACCTGGCGGGCGGGCCTGAACCCCTGCTGGCCAAGGCCCGCGAGGCCTTCGCGGCCGGCGACTACCGCTGGACCGCCGAGCTGGTGAACCACCTGGTCTTCGCCGATCCCGCCAACGCGGCGGCCCGCGAGCTGCAGGCCGACGCCCTGGAACAGATGGGCTATCAGGCCGAGTCCGGCCCCTGGCGGGCCTTCTATCTCACCGGCGCCCAGGAGCTGCGCCATCCGCGGCCGCCCTCCCCCACCCCGCGCCAGGGCGCCGCCGGCCAGATCCGCAACCTGCCGGTCGAGCAGTTGCTGGACTCCCTGTCGGTGCGGCTCAACGGCGAGGCCGCGGGATCGCTGGAACTCGCCCTCGACCTCACCTTCACCGACACCCAGGAGCGCTTCGGGCTGAGCGTCGAAAACGCCGTGCTGCACCACGCCCGCGACCGCACTGCAGACGGCGCCATCCCCATCCGCCTCAGCCGACCGACCCTGGTGGCCCTGGTGCTGGGGGAGTTGGAACTTGAGGCCGCGCTCGCCGATGGCGCGGTCGAAACCGCCCAGCCCGAGCGCCTGGCCGCCCTCCTGGCCTGCCTCGACCGCTTCGACTTCTGGTTCGAGATCGTCATGCCCTGAGCACGCCGGTGAGGCTCGGGAGTGATAGACCTGACTTGGGCTATATTCCTATTAAACCTCTGGGTATAATGGATTACGGTTGGGGAGGAAGAGGAGGACACGCCACAGGCTGGATTTGTACCGCCCCACTGACGAATTGCGCCTGGCCTTGGCAGGGCGCACGCGGCGGATCGTCGCGTGGCGCCCCGGATATCAGCGGTCAAATCGCCGCCTCTGACGTAACTCAACCCCTTGTTCTGCAAGATATTTTCGACAGATCGCCCTCTCAGGCGTGGCTCCCAGCCTAAAGTCAAGCTTAAGCCTCAGGCAAGGTTTCCAGCCTACCTCGCTCCTTGCGGAACGACACCGAACGTCGTTGTCCGAACAGAGAGAATTCTGAACCATGACGCTGAAGACCTCGCGCGCCCTGGGCGCATCCCTGATCGTGCTGGCGGGCGCTATCGCCGCCAGTCCGGCCGCCGCCCAGGCTGCGCCCTGGACCCTTCACGAGGCGATCGGCGCGCCCGATAACCTCAAGCTCTCCGGCACAGTGCGGGCGCGCTATGAATCCCTTGAGGGGCAGTACCGCCCCGCCTATGGGGACGGCTCGGACCAGGGCCTGGTCCTTCGCTCCAACCTGTTCGCAGAACTCGACTTGGCGCCGATCCGCATCGGCGGCGAGATCATCGACGCCCGCGTCTATCTGAACGATGACGGCTCGCCGACCGGCACAGGCGACGTAAACGCCCTGGAGCTGATCCAGGCCTATGTGGCCGTGGACGCCAACGACCTGTTCCTGACCGGCTCCGAAGCTTCGGCCATGGCCGGGCGCTTCACCATGGACCTCGGCTCCCGTCGCCTGGTGGGGCGCTCGTCCTATGGCAACGCCACCAACGCCTTCGCCGGCCTCCGCGCCGACTGGAGCGCCGACGCCGCCGGCGATGTCACCCTCTTCTACACCTACCCCCTGCAGAAGCGCCCCAGCGACCGGGCCAGCATCCTGGACAACGAAATCGTTAGCGACCGCCAGAATGACGACCTCGTCTTCTGGGGCGGCATCTACACCACGCCCAAGTTCGCCGGCGGGAGCAAGCTGGAGGCCTTTGTCTTCCGCCTGGAAGAAGAAGACTCCCCCCGGGTCGCCACCCGCAATCGCCGCCTGACGATCGTGGGCGGACGTTTCTTCCGGAACCCGGCCGCCGGCCAATGGGACTATGAGATGGAAGGCGGCTGGCAGACCGGCGAAGCCCGCAACTCCACCAGCGCCGCCGACCGTCGCGACCTGGATGTGGACGCCCAGTATCTGCACCTGGAAGTGGGCAAGACCTTCAAGGCCGCCTGGTCGCCCCGCGTGTCGTTCGAATACGACTTCGCCAGCGGCGACGAGAGCGCCACCGATGGGAACTATAATCGTTTCGATGGCCTGTTTGGTCCCCGCCGTCCGGACTTCGGCCCGCCCGGCGCCTACGGCCCGCTCGGCCGCTCCAACCTCAACTCGCCGGGCGTCCGCCTGGAGGTCGCCCCCAACAAGCGCTGGGACGCCATGGCCTTCTATCGCGGCCTGTGGCTGGACGAGGCCGGCGACTCCTTCGCCAGCACCGGCGTGCGCGACGCCACCGGTCGTTCGGGGGACTTCGCTGGCCATCAGCTCGAGGCGCGCGCCCGCTACTGGATCGTGCCCAAGGCCACGCGCCTGGAGTTCGGCGTGGCCAAGCTGTTCAACGGCGAGTTCCTTGAGGACGCGCCCAACGCCACCGGCGCCGAAACCCTGTTCGGCTATGTGGAGCTGAGCCAGACCTTCTAGAGCGCGTCCCCTACCCCACGCCTCTGATGGGCGGGGTCGGCGATTCTGCGGAATCGGTCGACCCCGCCATTTCCTTATGCGGCGCCTATTACGGCTCCGCCGCTGGCGCGCCAGCCCCGGCCTCCCCATCTGCCAACAAGCCTGACCATTTGGAGAGACCCGTGCCCCTGACCCTCTATGACGCCTCGATCCCGGTCTATGTGCAGATGCTGCGCAACCTCGCCGCCCTGCTGGACAAGGCCGAGGCCCACGCCAAGGCCACGGGCCTGCCGCTTTCGGAACTGACTGAGGCGCGGCTCGCGCCTGACATGCATTCCCTGGTCGGCCAGATCCAGCTGGCCAGCGATGCGGCCAAGGGCGGCGCGGCCCGGCTGGCCGGCGTCACCCCGCCCAACATGCCCGACACCGAGACGACCTATGAGGATCTGAAGGCCCGCATCGCCAAGACCCTGGCCTTTGTCGAGAGCATCACCCCTGACCAGATCAGCGATGATTTGGAACGCACCATCGAACTGCCCCTGCCCAAGGGGGCCATGAGCTTCACGGCCAAGGACTTCGTATTCACCTACGCCCTGCCCAACTTCATGTTCCATGTGACCACGGCCTACGCCCTGCTGCGCCACAAGGGCGCGCCGATCGGCAAGCTGGACTTCCTGGCCGGCGCCCGCCGCGGCTGATCAGGGCGGGCTTGGGGCGGCCCCCCAGAGCGCGTTCCGATAGGGGGGAACCGGTTATCGGGTGAAACGCGCTCAAGACTCTAAAGGTCGCCCCACATCCGCAGCAGGTTATGGTAGGCGCCGGTGAGCGAGACCAGCTCCGGCGCGCCCGCCCCCACCTTGCCGGCCAGTTGCTGGATGGCGATGTCCATCTGGAACAGCAGGCTGCGCTGGGCGTCCTCCCGGACCATGCTCTGGATCCAGAAGAAGCTGGAGACCCGGGCGCCCCGGGTCACCGGGCTCACCTGGTGCAGGCTTGAGGCCGGATAGAGGATCATGTCCCCGGCCGGCAGCTTCACCTCATGGACGCCATAGGTGTCCTCCACCAGCAGCTCGCCGCCGTCATAGTCCTCGGGCTCGGTCAGGAAGAGGGTGGCCGACAGGTCGCTGCGAATGCGGATCGAGCCATCCCGGCTCTGCCGCACGGCGTTGTCCACGTGCAGGCCAAAGGTCTGGCCGCCGCCATAGCGGTTGAACAGCGGGGGAAACACTGTCTGCGGCAGGGCGGCGGTGACGAACAGGGGATTGCGCGACAGGGCGTCGAGGATCCGCTCACCCGCCGCCCTGGCCTCCGGCGAGGCCTCCGGCAACTGTTCATTGCGCTTGGCCAGGGCCGATTGCGTGCCTGAGGTGACATTTCCGTCGACCCAGGCGGCGGCGTCGATCAGGCGCCGCAGGTCGGCGACCTCGGCCTTGGTCAGCACCTCGGGAATATGCAGCATCATGGCGAAGAGTCCTCGTCCGCCTTCTTAAGCTGAACAGGCCCCGCAGGCGAACCCGCGGGGCCTTCGTCGAGCGCCCGTTCTGCGTGGGGTCAGAACTTGGCGTTCAGCGTCAGCAGGGCCTGGCGCGCCGGGCCATAGTCGGCATGGTGCACGCCGTTGGTGCGGGCGATGTAGTCCTCGTCCGTCACGTTCTGGACATTGAGCTGGAGGTTCAGGCGCGGATTGATCTGGTAGCTGGCGAAGGCGTCGAAGCGCCAGTATTCCGGCGCATAGACCCCATTGGCGCCGCCGCCGGCCCCGCCCTGGTTCCCACCGAAGCTGTCGGAGACATAGTAGGCGCCGCCGCCCAGGCTGATCGCCTCGGTCACCGCATAGGTCGAGAACAGGCTGAAGCTATGCTCCGGCGTATTGGCCAGGGGATCGCCCACATTGACGTTGTTGTAGGCGCCCTTGACCAGTTCGCTGTCCATATAGGTGTAGCCGCCGAACACTGACCAGGCCGGGGTCACCTGGCCCGTCACGGCGAGTTCAAGGCCGCGGACCTCGGTCTCGCCGGCCTGGGCGTAGACGCCGGACTCGATCTGGATCTGGGCGTTCTCGCGGGTGACCTGGAAGATCGCCGCGGAGGTCGTCAGGCGTTCGCCGAAGAAGGCCCATTTGACGCCGATCTCGGCGGACTTGGTCTCCTCGGGGTCCAGGACGTCGTTGCCGAGATTGCCCGAACCCAAGGCCGGCGCGCTGTTCTGGTCGCCGCCGGAAATCGTCGGCGGGGTCGAGGCGGTGCCGTACGAGATGTAGATGCTGCCGTTGGCCGTCGGCTTGTAGACCAGGCCAGCCTGATAGTTGGTGAAGCTCCAGTCGCCCTCGCTGGACGTGATGGCGGTCGTGGTGACGCTGCGGCCGGTGACGGAATACTGGTCGTGTCGCAGGCCGAGATTCAGCATCCAGCGCTCGCCGAAGGACAGGGTGTCGAAGACATAGATCCCTGCGGTCTTGGAGACGTTCGATGAGACCGGACCCTTGACGATCGTGCCCTCCCACAGATCGGACGGATTGGGCGCATAGACGAGCGTACAGTCGCCCGTGCCCGCGCCGGTGAATCCGGTCGGGCACGGCGAACCGGCGATCGTCGTGACCGTGTAGGAGGCGTTCTCGTTCTTCTCGCGCGAGAGTTCGAGGCCGACATCGTAGCTGTGCTCGATGGCGCCGGTGGTGAAGCGGCCATAGATGTCGGCCACCGCCGCCACCGTGGTCGCCGGGTTCCAGCGGGACTTGAGCCCACGCTTCATCCACCATTCGCCGTTCACGAACTGGGCGTTGCCGCCATCGCCGGGGTTGGTCACCACATAGTCGTTGACCGTCTTGGCGTAGCGGAACACCCCGCGGAAGGTCATGGCCTGGTTGATGTCGTGTTCGCCGGTCAGGGTGGCGATGTCGGCCGTGGTTTCCTGGTAGTCCCGGGCGGTGAGGCCATAGAAGGCGTCCCGCGGGACGTCGAGGACGCCCGTCTCCGTCGGCGTCACGCCCGGCAGCTTGCGCGACAGCGGCACGCCATAGTCGGGCATGTCGTTGCGGGTCAGGTGGTAGTAGCTCAGCGTCATCCGGCTGTCGGTTCCGAGGCCAAGCGCCGCAGCCACCGCCGCGCCCCAGGTGTCGAAGTCCACGGCGTCGCGCTTGGGAACGTCCCCTTGCGCGCCCATCAGGTTCAGCCGCACGGCGCTGGTGTCGCCCAGCACATAGTTGGCGTCGACCGCGCCGCGCAGATAGGAGTCGGTCCCCACGCGCAGGCTGGCGCTGGTCGCCTCGACCAGCTTGGGCTGCTTGCTGGTCAGGTTGATGCTGCCGCCGCCGGAGCCCCGGCCATTATAGGCGGAGTCCGGCCCCTTGATGACCTCGACCTGCTCCAGATTGAAGATGTCGCGAACCTGGCCGCCGCTGTCGCGGATGCCATCGACGAAGACGCTGTTGCCGGAGGCCTGACCCCGGATGAAGGGACGGTCGGCCAGGGGCTGACCGCCCTCGCCCGCGCCGAAGGTGATGCCCGGCGAGGTGCGCAGGATGTCCTGCAGCGATGTGGCGGCGGTCTGTTCGATCACCACCTGCGGAATGACCGTCACGCTGCGCGGCGTGTCGATCAGGTCGGTGGTGAACTTGGGCGAGACCGGCTCAGGCGTCAGATGACCTTCGACCTCGACACCGGCCACCGTGTGGGGGGCGTCCTCGGCCAGGGCGTGAGGCGCCATGGCCAGCCCCGCCAGACCGGCGACGGCCGCCGGCGTCCACGCACGTCGTGAATAGGCGCGTACGCCCGTTGTCCGCTTCAACATTTTCAGGAGCCCCCAAGACTCGGGTGAGATTGCGAGGCATTCCTATGTCCTGGCCACAGTTTTGACAATGCGAATCCTTCGCACATTTGTTGCAATGTTCGGAACACGGTTCGACCAACCGATCCGGGACGGGGCGCGGCCCCCCCCCCCCGCCGGGTCTTTGCGGACAGCGCCGGCGGCCGGACAGGCCGGCCGCCAGCGGTCGCGCGATTAGCGGGGGAGCTTGCTCGCGCCCATCAGATAGGCGTCCACAGCCTGGGCCGCCTGGCGGCCTTCGCGGATCGCCCACACCACCAGGGACTGGCCCCGGCGCATGTCGCCGCAGGCGAAGATGCGGGGTTCGGTGGTGCGATAGTCGTCCACCGAGGCCTTCACATTGCCCCGGGGATCGAGGTCCACCTTGGACTGGTCGACGAAGCCCTCGCGGCGGGGGCTGACAAAGCCCATGGCCAGCAGAACCAGATCGGCCTTCAGCTGGAAGGTGCTGCCTTCGATCTCGCGCATCACCATGCGGCCGTCGTCGCCCTTGACCCACTCCAGGCGGGCGCATTCCAGGGCCTCAATCTTGCCGTCCCTGCCGATGGCCCGCTTGGTGGCCACGGCGAAATCGCGCTCGCAGCCCTCTTCATGGCTCGACGAGGTGCGGAGCTTCAGCGGCCAGTCGGGCCAGGTCATCAGCTTGTTCTCGCGGGCCGGCGGCTGGGGCATGATCTCCAGCTGGGTCACCGAAGCGGCCCCATGGCGGTTCGAGGTGCCGATGCAGTCCGAGCCGGTGTCGCCACCGCCGATGACCACCACATGCTTGCCCTTGGCCGACAGGGTCCCGTTCGGAGCGGCGACCTCTTCGGGATCACCCGCCACGCGGCGGTTCTGCTGGGTGAGGAAGTCCATGGCGAAATGGATGCCCTCCAGCTCGCGGTTCTCGACCTCGAGGTCGCGGGGCTTCTCGGCGCCGCCGGCCATCACCAGCACGTCGTAATCATCCAGCAGACGCTGGACCGAGACATTCACCCCAACCTCGAAATTGGTGCGGAAGATGACGCCTTCGGCCTCCATCTGGCGCACCCGACGATCGATCAGGTGCTTCTCCATCTTGAAGTCCGGAATGCCGTAGCGCATCAGGCCGCCGATCCGGTCGCTCTTCTCGAACACGGTGGGCGCATGGCCGGCCCGGGCCAGCTGCTGGGCGCAGGCCAGGCCCGCGGGGCCAGACCCCACCACGGCGACCCGCTTGCCGGTGCCCCGCGGCGAGGGCTGCGGCGTGATCCAGCCCTCTTCCCAGCCCTTGTCGACGATCTGGCACTCGATCGTCTTGATGGTCACTGGGGTGTCGACGATGTTCAGGGTGCAGGCGGCCTCGCAGGGCGCGGGGCAGACCCGACCGGTGAACTCCGGGAAGTTGTTGGTCGACTGCAGGTTCTCCAGCGCCGCCAACCACTGCTCGCGATAGACGAGGTTGTTGAAGTCCGGGATCTGATTGTTCACCGGACAGCCGTTGTGACAGTACGGAATCCCGCAGTCCATGCAGCGGGCGGCCTGCTTGGTCAGGTCCGGCTGCGCCAGCGGGCGCACGAACTCGTTCCAGGTCTTCAGGCGCGACTCGGGCTTTTCGTAGCCGCGGTCCTGACGTTCGATCTCAAGGAAGCCTGTGGGCTTTCCCATGGCGGTGCTCCGATCTTCGGTCTTATTCGGCGGCGACGGCGGCGGCGGCCTTGCGTTCCTGGGCCAGGTCCAGCAGGGCGCGACGATAGTCGGTCGGCATCACCTTGCGGAAATTGGCCAGCTCGGCGTCCCAGTTGTCCAGGATCATCCGGGCGCGCGCGCTGCCGGTATAGAGCAGGTGGCGCTCGATCAGGATACGCAGCCGTTCGGCGTCATGGGCGAGCACGTCGCCCATGCCGTTGTCGTCCACCGATGGCGACTTCTGCCGCGGCCGCTGGGCCTCCTCGGCGGGATCGACGGCGCTGGCCGGCGCCACGGCCTCCAGCTCGACCATGGCCATGTTGCACAGGGGCGCGAAGCGGTTGTTCGGGTCGTAGACATAGGCGACCCCACCGGACATGCCGGCCGCGAAATTGCGTCCGGTGTCGCCCAGCACCACCACCACGCCGCCGGTCATGTACTCGCAGCCATGGTCGCCCAGGCCTTCGACCACCGCCACGGCGCCGGAGTTGCGGACGGCGAAACGCTCGCCGGCCACGCCTTCGAAATAGGCCTCACCGGCGATGGCTCCATAGAGAACCGTATTGCCGATGATGATGTTCTGGGTCGGCTCCCGCTTGGAGTTGGGCGGCTGGCGCACGATCACGCGGCCCCCGGACAGGCCCTTGCCCACATAGTCGTTGGAATCGCCGATCAGCTCCAGGGTCACGCCCCGGGCCGCGAACGCCCCGAAGCTCTGGCCGCCGGTGCCCCGGAAGGTGAAGGAGATGGTCCCGTCGGGCAGGCCGGCATGGCCGTGCGCCATGGCCACCTCGCCGGAGAGCATCGCGCCCACCGTGCGGTTGATGTTGCGAATTTCGAACTCGGCGCGAACGGCCTCGCCCTTGTCCAGCGCCGGCCGGGCCGCGGCCAGCAGCTGATGGTCCAGGGCCATGGCCAGGCCATGGTCCTGCTGCTCGGTGTTCCACAGCCCCTTGGGATGCTCCATCGGCGCCTGATAGAGCAGCCGCGAGAGATCGACCCCGCGGGCCTTCCAGTGATCCACCGCCGGCGCAGCGTCGAGCAGGTCCACCCGGCCGACCATCTCGTTGATCGTCCGGAGGCCCAGCAGGGCCATGATCTCGCGCAGCTCTTCGGCCACGAAGAAGAAGTAGTTGATCACGTGCTCGGGCTGGCCGTTGAAGCGGGCCCGCAGGACGGGATCCTGGGTGGCCACCCCCACGGGGCAGGTGTTCAGGTGGCACTTGCGCATCATGATGCAGCCGGCCGCGATCAGCGGCGCGGTGGCGAAGCCGAACTCCTCGGCGCCCAGCAGGGCCCCGATGGCCACGTCCCGGCCGGTGCGCAGGCCGCCATCGACCTGGACAGCGATGCGCGAGCGCAGGCCGTTCAGCAGCAGGGTCTGCTGGGTCTCGGCCAGGCCGATCTCCCAGGGCGATCCTGCATGGGTCAAGGAGGTCAGCGGCGAGGCGCCGGTGCCGCCTTCGAAACCGGAAATGGTCACATGGTCGGCCCGGGCCTTGGAAACCCCGGCCGCGACCGTGCCCACGCCGACTTCCGAGACCAGCTTCACGGAGATGCGGGCCTTGGGATTGACGTTCTTCAGGTCGTGGATCAGCTGGGCCAGATCCTCGATCGAATAGATGTCATGGTGCGGCGGCGGGCTGATCAGGCCTACCCCCGGGGTCGAATGGCGCACCTTGGCGATGGCCTTGTCGACCTTGTGGCCGGGCAGCTGACCGCCCTCCCCGGGCTTGGCGCCCTGGGCCATCTTGATCTGGATGTCGTCGGCGTTGACCAGATACTCCGCCGTGACCCCGAAGCGGCCCGAGGCCACCTGCTTGATCTTGGAGCGCATGGAGTCGCCGTTGGGCAGGGGCGTGAAGCGATCAGGCTCCTCGCCGCCCTCCCCGGTGTTGGACCGGGCGCCGATGCGGTTCATCGCCATGGCGAGCGTGGTGTGCGCCTCGCGGCTGATGGAGCCGAAGCTCATGGCGCCGGTGGAGAAGCGCTTGACGATCTCGCTGGCCGGTTCGACCTCGTCGATCGGGATCGCCTTGTCGGCCAGCTTGAGGCGCATCAGGCCGCGGATGGTCAGCAGCCGCTCGCTCTGTTCATTGATGCTGGCGGCGAAGGCCTTGTACTCGTCAGGCAGGTTGCCGCGCACGGCGTGCTGCAGCCGGGCCACCGAATCCGGCGTCCAGGCGTGGGCCTCGCCCCGCAGGCGGTAGGCGTAGGAGCCGCCGACATCGAGCATGTGGCGGTAGATCGGGTTATCGCCATAGGCGTCGCGGTGGCGACGCACAGCTTCTTCGGCGATCTCGCCCAGGCCGACGCCCTCGATGGTCGAGGCGGTGCCGGTGAAGTACTTCTCGATCAGTTCGGAATTCAGGCCGACGGCGTCGAAGATCTGGGCGCCGCAATAGGACTGGTAGGTCGAGATGCCCATCTTGGACATGACCTTCAAGATGCCCTTGCCGACAGCCTTGATGTAGTTCTTCCGCGCCACCTTGGCCGAAATGTCGAGCTTGTTCTGCACGCGCAGCTGCTCGATCGTCTCGAAGGCCAGATAGGGATTCACCGCCTCTGCGCCATAGCCGGCCAGGACGCAGAAGTGGTGCACCTCGCGGGCCTCGCCGGTCTCGATGACGAGGCCGGTCTGCATGCGCAGCCCCTGGCGGATCAGGTGGTGGTGGACGGCCGCGGTGGCCAGCGCGGCGGGGATCGGAATGCGGTCGGCGCTGACGGCCCGATCCGACAGGATCAGGATGTTCATGCCGGCCAGCACCTCGTCGGTGGCCTCGCGGCATAGGCGCTCCAGCGCCCGCTCGAGGCCGCCGGCCCCTTCGTCGGCCGCCCAGGTGGCGTCCAGGGTGGCCGTTCGGAAGGCGCCGTCCAGCAGCTCGTTGATCGAGCGAATCTTGGCCAGGGCCGCGTTGGTGAGGATCGGCTGGGCGACTTCCAGGCGCTTGTGCGAGCCGGCCTGTCGGCCGAGCAGGTTCGGCCGCGGCCCGATCATCGACACCAGGCTCATGACCAGCTCCTCGCGGATCGGATCGATCGGCGGGTTGGTGACCTGGGCGAAGTTCTGCTTGAAGTACTCGTAGATCAGCTTCGAACGCTGGGAGAGCACGGCGATGGGCGTGTCGACGCCCATGGAGCCGATCGGGTCGTCCCCCAGGCGGGCCATGGGTTCGAGGAAGAACTGCTGGTCTTCCTGGGTGTAGCCGAAGGCCTGCTGGCGATCGAGCAGGGCCGGATCGTCGGCCAGGACGGGCTCGGCCTCGTCGGCCTCGTCGAGATCTTCCAGCTTGAACTGGGTCTCGGCCAGCCACTCCTCATAGGGCTTGGCGCTGGCGAGCGAGGCCTTGATCTCCTCGTCCTCGATGATGCGCCCCTCCTCCATGTCGATGAGGAGCATCTTGCCCGGCTGCAGCCGCCACTTGCGGACGATGCGCTCGTCCTCCACGGGCAGCACGCCGACCTCCGAGGCCATGATCACATGGTCCTGGTCGGTGATGACGAAGCGGGCAGGACGCAGGCCGTTGCGGTCCAGGGTGGCGCCGATCTGGCGGCCATCGGTGAAGGCCACGGCGGCCGGGCCGTCCCACGGCTCCATCAGGGCCGCGTGGTACTCGTAGAAAGCCTTGCGCTTGGAATCCATCAGCGGGTTGCCGGCCCAGGCTTCCGGGATCAGCATCATCACTGCATGGGACAGCGAGTAGCCGCCGGCGATCAGCAGCTCCAGCGCATTGTCCAGGCAGGCGGTGTCCGACTGACCGTGCGGGATCAGCGGCCACATCTTGTCGAGGTCGGCGCCCAGCAGGTCGGATTCCATGCCGCGACGGCGGGCGTTCATCCAGTTCACATTGCCGCGGACGGTGTTGATCTCACCGTTGTGGGCCATGAACCGGTAGGGGTGGGCCAGTCGCCAGGACGGGAAGGTGTTGGTTGAGAACCGCTGGTGGACCAGGGCCAGGGCGGATTCCGCCAGGGGATTGGCCAGGTCTTCGTAGAAGGTCCCCACCTGTCCGGCCAGCAGCAGCCCCTTATAGACCACGGTGCGGGTCGACAGGGACGGCAGATAGAGGTCCTTCAGGCCCGGCAGGCCCTTCTTCTCCGCCAGCTGGGCGATGGGATTCTGGACCTGCTTGCGCACGGCCAGCAGCTTCCGCTCATGGGCGTCCTGGTCCTTGATGGTCGGGCCACGGCCGATGAAGGCCTGGCGGATCACCGGCATGGCGTCGAGCACGGCCTGGCCGATGCCGTCCAGGTTCACCGGCACGTCGCGCCAGCCGAGGACCGGCTGCTTCTCGACCTTCATGAAGTGTTCGAACTGGGCGACGGCGACCTCGCGGGCCTCCTCGTCGGCCGGCAGGAAGCACATGGCCACGGCGTATTCGCCGGCTGGCGGCAGATCGACGCCGTTGTCCTTGGCCCATGCGCGATAGAGCGCGTCGGGAATCTGAATCAGAATCCCGGCGCCGTCGCCGACCAGCGGGTCGGCCCCCACCGCGCCGCGGTGGTCCAGATTGACCAGAATCTGCAGACCCGCCTGCACGACCTCATGCGATTTGCGGCCCTTGATATTGGCTACAAACCCAACGCCGCATGAATCATGCTCGTTACGCGGATCATACAATCCCTGCCGCTCTGGCGCCCCCATATGGACTCCCTTCCACTTGCTACGGGCGTGCGTACACGCGGCCCCGAGGGGCCGTTCGGACGCACGTTTGAACCGCGCATTTACCCGGCAAGAACATCCCTTGTCGATGGGGCAGAAGGGGCTGAATTGAAATGATCTTCCAATTTGCGGCTTCCAAAGGCGCGAGTTCGCCTTTGGACGACCCATCAGGCTGGATTGCGGCCACTTTTCTGGCGGTTCTGACGGCATGCGGCGGGGCGATCACGATCTAGCCCACATCGGTCTCGAAGGCCCATCGACACGCTGGTGCGCCGCACACCTTGCAATTCATCTGCGGATGCGATTGGAGACCGGCGCGTTACTGCGCTATTTTCCCGCCACCGGATTCGAGGAGAGCCTGATGACCGACCAGATCGAACGGCCCTGGGCCCTGATGCGCCATCATGCCGGATGGGCCGATGTCTTCCACATCGAGAAGGAAGCGGGTGACTCCGTGACGGGCTTCTATCCCGACCGTGAAACGGTCGGTCCGCCCGTCAGCTATTCCGTGCGCGCCGTCCTGGCCCGCTTCCCGACCATGGAGGCCGCCCGCGCCGCCCGCGAGGGCGCGGTGGCCGAGTGGCGCAAACACGATGCCGGCGTGCAGGAGGCTGAACAGCAGCTCCGCGCCGCCGAGAAGGCCCGCGAGGACGCCTGGCTGGGCTGCCTGCGCGAGGCCGCCGACCGCTCGGTGGGCTAAAGCCTGAGGCCCGTTCGAAACGAAAAGACCCCGTCGCCTTCAGGCGGCGGGGTTTTCTCTTGGGCGATCGGCCGCGCGCCGGAGGCTAGTCCTCTTCGCGGTACTTGGTGTGGCAGGCCTTGCAGGCCGCGCCGACCTGGGTCGCCTGCCTGCGAGTCGCCGCAACGTCGCCTTCGGCGGCCAGGGCGGCGAGCCGATCCGTCTGAACCCGCAGATTGGCTGCGGCGTCAGCAAAGCCCGCGGCGTCGCTCCAGACCTCTGCCCGGGCTGCGGTCTTGGCGCCGGACTCCACGCCACTGCCCCTAGGGAACCAGGTGGGGACCTGTCCGGCATGGGTTTCCAGCCGGGTGGCGGCGGTCGCGACGGCGGCCATGTCCGGCTTGCCGCGCTTCAGTTCGTCATTGACCGCCTTGAAGCTGGCCCCGATCTGCTTGAACCCCGCCTGGCGGGCGCCGACAGCCTTTTCGGCCGCGCCGCCCTGCGCCACGGCCGCCCCCGACACGGCTACGCTGGCGCACAGCACCAGGCCCAGGACCAAACCTCGCCGGGCGTTTCGAAACATCATCTGGTCATTCCCCGACCGTTTACTCTGAGCCGACATTGAGGGGCAGGGCCGGGCGGCGTCAATTGGCGGGCGCGCCGCGGCGCTGGGCCTCGGCGATCAGGGCGCCACAGGCGGCGTCCTCCCCCAGGCCCGGATCGACGAAGGGCAGCAGCGCCGCCAGCGGCGCGGCGACGGCGGCCAGGGCCAGGGCGATCCCTCCTTGGGCGATGGCGCCGCCGGCCTCAACCCCGACCCTGGGCGACAGCATCGGCCCGCTGACCGTCACCGGCGCCAGCAGGCGAACCAGACGGGGCTCCTTGGCCTCGCCATCCAGGCGCAGGTCGAGGCGCTCGCGCCCCAGATCGATCTCCCCCTCCCCGCGGCCGATTACGGGTTCGGTGTCGAAGACGATCTGGTTGGACCTGAGCACCCCATCGCGGGCGCGGAAGTGGGCGACGGCGCACCGGACCGGCGTACGGCTTTGATCGTCCGTGAGCAGGAGGCCGAGGCCTCGGGTCACATTGATGCCGATCAGCTCGGCGAAGGCTTCGCGGATCTCGCCCTGCGGGACCACCAACAGCACCTCCCCATCGGCGTCGGCCATGGTCCGGTGGACCGAGGCGCCAGCCCCCCGCAGCTTGACCCGGCCGACCAGATCGCCGCTCACCGGCGCGATCCCGCCTTCGCCAACGGGCAGCAGTTGCTCCAGGCGCGCGCCGCTGAGGCGCATGTCCAGTTCCGTCACCGGCGTGGCGTTGCGGGCGTCGAGCTTGATCTGGCCAGCAAAGGTCCCCTGCGGCAAGGAGAACACCACCTCATCGGCGTCCAGCACCCCGTCCTTCAGGGTCAGATGCAACCGCGCGCCGCGCAGGGGCAGGTGCGGCGCCTCGATCGCGGCGGCGCGATAGGTCAGCTCCGCGTCCATGGCGCGGATGCGTTCGACCTGAAGGGTGGAGTCCGGGAAAATGCGTTGTTCGGCGCGAAGCTGCCGAGCCACGGCAAGCTGACGTTCGGACACCGCCTCCCCCTCCGCCGTCGATGGGGCGCCGCCGAACACGGTGGCGAGGTCGTCGAAGTCCAACAACTTGGAGCGTAGATCGGCTGAGAGGAAGGGACGCTCGCCGCTCACGTCCACGCGAATGTCCCCGGCCAGGTCGCTGTCGCCGAGCCGACCGCCCAGGCCATCCAGCTGATACACCTGCCCCTCGCGCACCAGACGTCCTGACAGGCGATAGGGCGGCGTATTGGGCAGGGCCAGGCCCGTCAGGCCATAGAGGTCGGAAAGGTCCGGCCCCTCGGCCGTGAGGTCGAGACCAAACCGCCCAAGGTCGAACGGCTCCGGCAGGGCGCCCTTGGCGGTCACGTGGGTCGCGCCAGCCCGGATATCGACATTGAAGGGATAGGGCTCGCCGGGATCGATATTGATCAAGGGGCCGCCAGCGACCCGCAATCGAAAGGCCTCGCTGTTCAGTTCGCCATCGCCGGCCAGGCGGAATCCGCCATCGCCGCCGCGAATCTCGCGGGCCGCCACCTCGCCCGAAAACCGGATGCCCCGCTGCTCGTCGACCATCTCGATCTGGCCGTCTTCGATGATGAAGCGACGGATGGCCGGCAGGTCCAGGGGCTCGCTCTCTCGCCCATCGTCCTTGGAAAAGTCCCAGGTCGTCCGGCCCTCGGCGTCGCGCCGCAGGCGGACCACGGGCCGCGTGGCCTCCAGGCGGCTGAGGATGGTGCGCCCCCGGAAAAGCGGCAGAATCTCCATCTGGATGGTCAGGCGCTCGATCTCGATGGTCTTGCCGTCGCCGGCCCATTCGGGATCGCCAATGCTCAGGCCGTTGATCGTCGCCGTGGGCTTGAGCGACCAGGGCTTGGCCTCCAGATCGCCAGCCAGGACCACCTCCCGTCCCGTCCGCGCCGAGGCGAAGGCGCCGATGGGACCCCGCAGCATGTTCCAGTCAAACAGCAGCAGGAAGAGCACCATGACGACAACCAGCCCGCCGATCACCCCGCCAAAGATGGCCAGACCGCGCTTCTGGCCCTGACGCGCCTCAGGTGTGGAGTGACGTTGGCGGACATCGACGGCCCAGGCGCGAAGCGCCGTCGCCCGGGCGGCGCCCCGCTCACGGAGCCGGGTCAGACGGGGGCCGATGGGATTGTTGCGGTTCGGACGGGGCAAGGGGGAGGCTCCAGTGGCGTCAGCACCAACGCGCCAGAGCCCTTTCCGTGTCCGTCAGTGGGAAACCCCCTTGGCTGCAACCGCGGCGCGCAGGGTGATCAGGATGATCCTGATATCGAGAAGCAGGCTTCGTCGGGCCATGTAGTCGGCGTCGAACCGCACCTTTTCGGCGACGGGCAGGTCATCGCGGCCATTGATCTGCGCCCATCCCGTGACGCCGGGCCTTAGGCGATGCACGCCGGCCTCCGTGCGCAGGGCCACCAGATCGTCCTGGTTGAACAGGGCCGGGCGCGGCCCCACCAGGCTCATCTGGCCGACCAGCACACTCCAGAGCTGGGGGAACTCGTCCAGGCTGGTGCGCCGCAACAGGCGCCCGAGCGGCGTGATCCACTGCTGGGGGTCCTCCAGCAGGTGCGTGGCGACGTCCGGCGCATCGATCCGCATGCTGCGGAACTTGGGCATCAGGAAGATGGCGTTGTTCCGACCCACCCGCCGCGACCAGTGGATCGCCGGGCCCGGCGAATCCAGCCGCACCGCCAAGGCGATGATCAGCAGGACGGGCCACAGGACCATAAGCCCCGCCAGCGCCGCCGTGATGTCGAAGAGCCTCTTGATCACGCCGTCCCCTGTGAATCGAGACTGACCCATAGGCCCGCGGCCACGCAGATTCCAGGCCTCAGCCGATGGGCCAGACCCGGGCCTGGCCGCCGGCTTCACCTGAGGTCACCCAGTCGGCTGCGGCCTGCAGCTGTGGCTCCAGGCCGGCCGGCGCCTGGATCAGCACCAGGGCGCAGCCGTTCATCTTCATGGGGTCGCCGAGGGGGCGCATCCTGGCTTCCACCACCAGACACGGGGCGGGCTCGCAGGCGTCCTCCAGGTCCCGCAGGAAGGCGTCGAAGGTCTCCAGGTCCTTCAGCGGCAGCCAGATCAGGAAAATCGTCTTGGGCGCCCGGGCCAGCACGTCGCCGGCCACGGTGGCGATCCGTTCGTAGTCGTCCGCCTTCTCGAAGGGCGGGTCGATCAGGATCAGGTGGCGCACCTTGGCGTCCACCGCCAGCGGGGCCTCGGCGAAGCCGTCGGCGCAAACCGTCCGCACCCCTGGCCGGCCGCCCACCGTCTCGGCCAGCCTTGCGTGCTCCTGGGGCTGCATCTCGCAGGCCAGATAGGTGTCGCCGGGCCGCAGGGCTCGGGCGATCAACCAGGGCGAGCCGGGATAGAGCCAGGGCTCGTCCGCGCCATCATTGGCCGCCGTGACGGCCTGGGCCAGATCATCGAGCGCGCCGGGCCGGTCGGTCGCGGCCATCATCCGCATGACGCCTGCCTGCGCCTCGCCCGACCGCTGGGCCTGGGGACCGCGCAGGTCATAGAGGCCAGACCCCGCATGGGTGTCGATGATCCGCAGCGGCGCCTTGTCGGCCTGCAACGCGTCGAGCAGTTGCAGCAGGGCGGCGTGCTTGACCAGGTCGGCGAAGTTTCCGGCGTGGAAGGCGTGGCGGTAGTTCAAGGCGACCTCGGCGGAGGGACTCGGGGGAGGGAGAAGGAACTGGCGGCTCTCCTAGCACGTTGCTCGCCGGCTCCGGACCTGCCGGCGCCCAGGCTTTGAAGACCGGCCATGCCCAAAGACGTCGCCCAACCGCCCGAGCGCCTCGAGTTCGGCCTGATCTATGTGAACGCCGACGATCCCGGCATCGCCCGGAAGGCAAGCCCCAAGGGCTTCACCTATGTGGACGCCAAGGACGAGCGCATCACCGACAAGTCCACCCTAACCCGGATCGAGGCCCTGGTGATCCCGCCGGCCTGGACCGAGGTCTGGATCTGCGCAAGTCCCCGGGGGCACATCCAGGCGGTGGGGCGCGACCAGAAGGGCCGGCGGCAGTATCGCTATCACGACAAGTGGCGCGTGGCCCGGGACCTGGCCAAGTTCGAGCGGCTGACCGCCTTTGGCCGCGCCCTGCCCCGGCTGCGCCGCCGGGTGGAGGCCGATCTCGGCCGGCGCGGCCTGCCCCGGGAAAAAGTGCTGGCCGCCGTCGTGCGCCTGCTGGAGACCACACTGATCCGGGTGGGGAACGACGAATACGCCCGGACCAACAAGAGCTATGGCCTGACCACCCTGCGCAACCGCCACGCCACCATCAACAGCCGCGGCGCGGTGTTCAGCTTCCGGGGCAAGAGCGGCAAGGATCATCGGACGGGCTTTCAGGACCGCCGCCTCGCCCGGGTGGTCAAGTCCTGCCAGGACCTGCCGGGCCAGCGTCTGTTCCAATATGTGGATGAGGACGGCGTGCGACACGCCGTGGAGTCGGCCGACGTGAACGCCTATCTGCGGGAGGCGACCGGCCTGGACATCTCGGCCAAGGACTTCCGCACCTGGGCCGCGACGGTCTCGGCCGCCCGCGCCCTGGCCGGCGACGCGCCGGGCTCGGCCACGGCCAGCAAAAGGACCGTGGCGGTGTGCGTGAAAGCCGTCGCCCAACTCCTGGGCAACACCCCAGCCGTCTGCCGCAAGGCCTACATCCACCCCTGGGTGATCGAAGCCTTCGAGGCCGGAACCCTGCCGATCAGGGCGACGGGCGACAGCCGAAAGTTCGAGCTGGGGGTGATCAAGTTTCTGGAAGCCGCGCCGGGGGCGGAAAGAGTGGGCGCAACATAGTTCGATTGCCGAAGCTTGCCCGACTAGGCTTCACCGAGCCTTCCCGCTCAATCTGGGACATTTCGCGCTCGCACCGCCACTTCATCGCCAAATTACTTCGGCATAAGAAGTTCTTCGCTCCCTTCGGCGAAGTCGCGCCTCCGCAGGGCTTCGCCGAGATGACGATTCAAGGAAGGACTCCGACATGCGCAATCGCCTCCCCGCCCTCGCCGCAGGCGCCGCCCTCGCCCTGGGGGTCTCCGGCCTCGCCCACGCCCAGGACGCCGGCGCCCCCGCCGCCACCGAACAGGTCCCCTCGGCCGCCGCCGCCAACATCACCGACGAACAGGTCAACAGCTTCGCCCTGGCCATGAATGAGGTCAGCAGCCTCAATCAGAAGTTCAGCAGCCAGCTTGCGGCCGCTCCCGATGACGCGGCCCGCACCCAGATTCAGCAGCAGGCGGCGACTGAGATGACCCAGGCGGTCGAAACGAGCGGCATCTCGCCCACCGAATACCACCAGATCGCCCAGGCGGCGCAGGCTGACGCCGAACTCCGCGCCCGCATCGGCCAGGCCATGCAGGACAACGGCATCGCGCCGGCGAACTAATCCTGCCCCCGACTTCTGCCGCAGACGGCCGCCGGCATCCTCGTCGGCGGCCGTCTTGTTGCGCCGAGTGAGGACAACCGGGTGGCGGATGCGTCAAGCATACGGCAGGGTGGGCGATCATCCTTGTTTCCCTGCCGCCGTGAGGACCCCCAGATGTCGCTGACGCTCTATTCCGGAGACCTGAGCCCCTATTCCGCGCGTGTCCGGATGCAGATCTACGCCAAGGGCATCACCGACATCGAAATCGCCCGTCCGGCCACCTTCGGCACACCGCAGTTCCGCAAGGACTATCCCATCGGCCGCATTCCGGTGCTGGAGGGGGACGG
>NZ_JAUSLG010000105.1 GCF_030646615.1 Phenylobacterium sp.
GCGGAGCGGGGTCCGGCCAGGTTGGCGAGGCCGAGGCGAACCGCGCCCCGGGCCAGGCGGCGCGCGCGGCCAGCGCCCCAGGCGGCGGCCAGGCCCAGCAGGCTGAGCGCCAGGAAGGCGCCCGCCGCCCCGCCGATCAGACCCGCCGCCGCCCAGCGGCTGGGGGCTGTGAGGATGGCGAGGCCCGCCAGGCCCAGGGCCGCGGCGACGGCCAGGATCGTCTCCAGGCCCAGCGTCGGGCGGCCCGACATCTCCTGGCGAAACAGGGACGACGGCGGCGTGGTCCGGACCCGCGCCAGGGGCCAGAGGGAGAAGGCCGCCGCGGCCAGCAGCCCGAAGGCGCCGGCGCGGATCAGGGGTTCCGGATAGACCGCGAACAGGGCCGGGATCGGCAGTTGGTCGGCGGCGAGCGCGCCGATGACGAGCGGCGTCACCGCGCCGATCCCCAGGCCGATGGCCACGCCCAACAGGGCCAGCGCGCCGATCTGGATCAGATAGATGTCACGTACCAGCGCCCCTTCAGCGCCCAGGGCCTTGAGCGTGGCGATGGAGGCCTTTCGCCCCTCCAGATAGGCCGAGACCGCCCCGCCGACGCCGAGGCCGCCGGCCACCAGGGAGGCCAGGCCAATGAAACCCAGAAAGTACTCCAGCTGGTCGATCAGCCGTCCGGCGCCGGCGGCGGCCTCGGACCGGTCGCGCGCCTGGAACACGGCGTCGGGGAAGGCCTCGCGCACCTCCTCGATGGCCGCCTTGGGGTCGGCGGCGGCCGGCAGCAGCACCCGCACCGCCTCGCCAAACAGGCCGCCGCCCAGCAGGCCGGTGGCCTCCACCGTGCCCACATCGGTCAGCACCCGGGGACCCAGCGCAAAGCCGCGGCCGATGCGGTCGGGCTCGGAGATCAGCACCGCGCCGACCCGCAAGCGCGCCTGGCCCACCGTGAAGATGTCCCCCATTTCCAGGTCCAGGCGGTCGAGCAGGGCCTGCTCCACCACAGCCCCAGCCACGCCGTCCGTCGGCGTCAGGGCTGCGGCCAGGCTTTCGGCGCCCTCCAGCTCGACCGCGCCCACCAGGGGATAGCCGTCCGCCACCCCGCGCACGTCCACCAGCCGCCGCTGGCCCTCGGCCGTCTGCGCCATGGCGTTGGCGCGGACGGAATAGACGCTGGGACCGAGGCGCGCGAACGCGGCGCGCTCCTCGTCGGTGAAGCGCCGCTGGTCGACGCTGAACACCACGTCGCCGCCGAGGATTTCCCGCGACTGGCTGGCCAGGCCCTGGCGGAAGGCCTCGGCCGTGGAGCCCGCCGCGGCGATGGCCGCCACGCCCAGGGCCAGGCAGGCCAGAAAGATGCGGAAGCCCGCGACCCCGCTCCTCAGCTCCCGCCCGGCGAACCGCAGGGCGAGCCTCATGCGTGAGCCTCAGGGGCTTCAGGCACGATCAGACCGTCGGCCATGCGCACGATGCGGTCGGCGCGGGCGGCCAGGGCCGCGTCATGGGTGACCAGGACCAGGGCCGCGCCGGCCTGCGCCAGCAGGTCGAACATCAGGTCGGCGACCATGGCGCCATTGGCGCCGTCCAGATTGCCGGTGGGTTCGTCGGCGAACAGAAGCTCGGGCCGAACCGCCAGCGCTCGGGCCAAAGCCACCCGCTGCTGCTCACCGCCGGACAGCTGATGGGGATAGTGGGTCAGCCGCGCCGCCAGCCCCACCCGGTCAAGCCAGGCGTCGGCCTGCGCCATCGCGTCGCGCCGCCCGGCCAGCTCCAGGGGGGCGGCGACATTCTCCCGCGCCGTCATGTTGGGCAGCAGGTGGAAGCTCTGGAAGACCAGGCCCAACCGGCCCCGCCGCAGGCGGGCGCGGCCATCCTCGTCCAGGGCGCCCAGGTCCTGGCCAAACAGGCGCACGGTCCCGCTGGTCGGCGTCTCCAGCCCGGCGGCCACCGAGATCAGCGACGACTTGCCCGAGCCCGACGGGCCGATGATGGCCACCGTCTCGCCAGGCGAAACTGTCAGGTCCACCCCGCGCAGGATCTTCACCGGGCCCGCCGCAGAGGGCAGGCTGAGGGTCAGGGCCGAGAGGGCGAGCGGTGGCGGCGCAGGCAGGTTTTCGGCCATGGGGCTCCCGATGGCGGGCTTAAGCGTTTCCTGCCCGCCCGGCCGACCTATATGGGGGACCACAGCCATGATCGCACGCCGAACCTTGCTCTCCCGTCGAACCCTTCTGCTGGGCGCCCTGGCGCTTGGCGCCGCCGGCTGCGGCGGCGAGGCCGTTCCGCCCGCCCCGAAAGACGCGCCTGCCGCCGAGCCACCGCCTCCGCCGGGGGGCGGCGCGGACCTGCCGGTGGTCGCCATCCTGGGGGACTCCATCACCGCCGGCTATGGCCTGCCGTCCCGCGAGGCGCTGCCGGCCCAGCTGGAGGCGGCCCTGGCGGCGGCCGGAACGCCGGTGCGGGTGCGGGCCGCCGGCGTGTCGGGCGACACCACCGCCGGCGCCCTGGCCCGGCTGGACTTCAGCATCCAGGACGACACCGACCTGTGCGTGGTGGCCGTGGGCGGCAACGACATGCTGCAGGGGATCGAGCCCGCGCGGATGCGCGCCAATCTGGAGGCCATCATCACCGGGCTTCAGGCGCGCAACATCCCGATCCTGCTGGCCGGCATGCAGGCGCCCCCCAGCTATGGCGCCTACGCCACAGACTTCGCCGCGGTGTTCGAGAGCCTCGCCCGCGACCACGACGTCCCCCTCTATCCCTTCCTGCTGGACGGCGTCGCCCTCGACCCCGCCCTGAACCAGGGCGACGGCATCCACCCCAATGCGGAAGGCGTAAGGATCATCGCCCAGCGCCTGGCCCCCGCGGTCGCAGGCGCGCTGGCGGGGGATTAGGAGGAGAAAAGTTCTCTTCTTGTTCTTTTATTCCTCCCGTCGCCGTGCCAAGCTTTTCAAGCTCTGCCGGGCGGGCGGACCGTATGGCGATCAACAGAAGGCGAGGAGGACGCACGGTGAAGATCAGGCCGTTTGCAGAGTTCGAAACCGAACTGCCCTATGACGGCGTCGAAGGCGACGAGTCGGTTGATTTCGAAGAGATTGTGCCTGCCGGCAAGAACATTGCCGAAGCCTGGGCGATAATCCTGAGGCCGCTCGGATATGAGGCCTCAGAGCCTATTCAGGACGACCATGGTTGGTGGCTCAACGTCAGGGACGGCCGATACAAGTATGAGCTTTTTATCGCCCGTGTGTTTGACAGTGAATGCCATCTTCACGCCAAGGAAGCGTTCGGACTTTTTAGAAGTAAGAATTTCCCATCGTTTTTGACCCAGCTGAACTCGGCGTTGAACGCCGATCCTCGCTTCATGAATATAGGTTGGGCCGGCTCCCTCAATGACAGGACCACGACACCTACGCCCGTTGTAGAATGAGCGAATGGGCCCGCCGGCCCCGCTTGCCAAGGCGCAGATCGGCCGCCCTACTGTCTCCATGAGCGAAGACAGCATCCGAGACCGTTCCCGCCGCACCCTTGAGCGCGCCCAGGCCCGTTATGAGGTCGATCCCTCCCTGCCCGCCACCGTCTGGTATGGGCGGGTGCTGGGGTTCCGATATCGGATCGAAGAGGCCATCGCGGTGTTCAGCGAAGGCCTGGAGCGGTTTCCGGATTCCTTCGAACTGTTGCGCCAGCGGGGCCATCGCTATCTGTCGACCCGGCGGTTCGCCGAGGGCAAGGCCGACCTCGCCCGGGCCGCGGCGCTGATCGAGGGCATGGCCGAGTGGATCGAGCCTGATGGCCAAGACAACGAGTTGCCGGTGCCGCCCACCAGCATCCAGTTCAACACCTGGTACCACCTGGCGCTCGCCCACTATCTGCTGCGCGAGTGGGATGAGGCCGAGGCCGCCTATCGCCAGTGCCTCAAATGGGTGCGCGAGGACGACTATGACGGGCTGACCGCCTGCAACGACTGGCTCTACATGACCTTGCGCCGCAAGGGCGACGAGACCGCCGCCGAAGCGGTGCTGGCCACCGTTCCCGAGGGCCTGGCCGATGAGGCCTTTGTCGAGGGGCCATCCTATTACCGCCGCCTGCGGATGTATCGCGGCGAACTGGCGCCCGAGGACCTGCTGAGCCCCGACAAGGGATCGCAGGTGATCCATGACCTGGAAACCATCTACGCCACCCAGGGCTATGGGGTCGGCAACTGGTATCTCTACAATGGTGAGACCGACCGCGCCCGGGCGGTGTTCGACCAGATCCTGCAGGGCCGCAGCCGCTTCGCCTTCGGCTACATCGCCGCCGAGCTCGACCTGCGCGAGATGGCGGAGGCGTGACGAAATGGAGCTGGCTGGAGTTCGCCCCCGCCTGCGACCTGGCGCGAGACGGTGGCGGTGAGAGAGGGATTCGAACCCTCGATAGAGTTTCCCCTATACACGCGTTCCAGGCGTGCGCCTTCAACCACTCGGCCACCTCACCACACCGGTCGGGGGCGGGCCCCCGGCGGAAGGGCGTCTATATAGCGAGGTGGGCGGCCGGGGCAAGCGGCCCTGTTCGGATGGCCTGCGGCGTCCTATCTGTAGGGCAAGAGCCATCCCTATCTGTCCGAGGTCGCCATGTTGTTCCGCAAGCCTGCCGAGATGCCGACGGCGCAGACCGCCCTGCCCGGCCGCAGCCAGCCGATCCCCACCGCCAAGACCCATTTCGTCAACGGTCAGCCCCTGCAGGGCCCCTATCCGGAAGGCTCGGAGACCGCGGTCTTCGCCATGGGCTGCTTCTGGGGGGTCGAGCGGCTGTTCTGGCAGATCCCCGGCGTGCATGTGACGGCGGCCGGCTATGTGAACGGCTTCACCCCCAACCCCACCTATGAAGAGGTGTGCAGCGGCCGCACCGGCCACACCGAGGCGGTGCTGGTGGTCTATGATCCCCGCGTGATGACCTATGAGCAACTGCTGAAGGTGTTCTGGGAAGGCCACGATCCGACCCAGGGCATGCGCCAGGGGGGCGATGTGGGCACCCAGTACCGCTCGGGCGTCTATGTGGCCAACGAGGCTCAAGGTTCGGCCGCGGCCGCCACCAGGGGCGTCTACCAGCAGGCCCTGTCGGCCAAGGGCCTGGGGGCGATCACCAGCGAGATCGTCGAGGCCGGCCCCTTCTATTTCGCCGAGGACTATCACCAGCAGTATCTGGCCAAGAATCCCGGCGGCTATTGCGGCATCGGCGGCACCGGCGTGACCTGCCCGATCGGGACCGGCGTCGAGGCGTGAGCCCGCAGGCGCTGGACACCGCCGCCCTGGCCCTGCCGGCGGCCACGCTCAGCGTCCAGTGGGGCGCTGAGCGTGTGTTCAAGGTGGGCGGGCGGATGTTCGCCGTCGCCAGCCCGGATGGCGGGCTGTCGTTCAAGGCCACCGACATTGCCTATGAGGCCCTGGTGGAGAGCGGCGTGGCGCGGCCGGCGCCCTACCTCGCCCGGGCGCGATGGGTGCGCTTTGATGACCTGGCCGCGCTTGACGCCGATGAGGTGGCGGCATGGCTGGCCACCGCCCACCGCTTGGTGAGCGCCAAGCTGACCCGCGCGCAACGGCAGGCCCTGGGCCTGGCCTGAGCTCGAGCTTAGGGTCCACGCCCCTCCACCGGCTTGACGCCCACCGGACTGTCGGTGATCGTCACCTGCAACCTTTGGACGTAGATTCGCCGTGCCTGAGCCCAAGGAGCCCGCGCCCTGGACGCCGCCCTGGCCGTCGTGGCTCAACCTATCGTGGTTGTCGGGCATTGCGCCCTGGGTGCGGTTGCTGACCCGGCTGGTGGTGGGCGCCTTCCTGCTGGCGAGCGTCTGGGGTGCGGCCACGACGCCTTCGGTCATGGCCGCGCTGATCGAGAAGGTGGCGCTGCAAGGCGCCCCCGCGGCGGGCTTCGCCGTCCGGATCGCCGTCTACGTCCAGATCGCCTGTGGTCTGGCCTTCATCACGGGCCTGCTGACCCGCTGGGCCGGACTGGTCTGCGCCATCCTCTTCACCGTGACGGCGGCGTTCGTCTATCGAAGCGGCGGGCTGACGGCGGCCATGCCAGCCGTCCTCCTGGCCTTGATCGGCCTGGACATGCTGGCCCGGGGTCCCGGTCCGTTCAACCTGCGCGCCCTGCTGGTCGGCCGCTGAAGGCTCTCAGGCCCGCGGCGTCTCGTCGACATCCTTGGCGCGGCTGGGGTTTGCGACGGCCGGCGGCGCGCCTTCCAGGACGGTGCGGATGTCGGCGATGGCGTGGGCCGCGGCGGAATTCCGCTGGCGCCAGATCAGCAGCGCCACGGCGCTCAGGGTCGCGACGATGAAGGCCGTGGCGCCGAAGATCCAGCTGGCCGCCGCCAGGGCGAAATAGTAGCCCCGCACCCCGGCGTTGAAGGCCGAGAGCGCCGGGTTCAGCAGCCGCCCCGCCGCGGAGCCATAGACGCCGGCCAAACCCACCGCCTCGTCCGGCGCCGCGCCCACCACGGCGATGGTGTAGTTGAGCTGGCGGATGGCCCAGATGAAATCCAGCAGGCCGCGCGCCAGGGTGATCAAGACCAGGGCCACCTGCACCTCGAACAGCAGCCGGGTGGAGGTCTCGATGACCAACAGGCTGGAGGCGCTGCGGAAGGCCGACTCGCCCCCGAACAGCACCCCGGACGCGCCGGCGATCAGGATCAGATTGGACGAGGCGAAGAAGGAGGCGGAGTTGATCGTATGGCCCAGGAGCTGGCTGTCCATCAGCCGGCTCTCCCGCCGGGCCATATTCCCCATCCAGGCGCTACGGATCACGGCCATGTCGAGATTGATCATGTGGCGACGCCCCAACGCCGCCTTGACCAGCGGCTCATAGGCCAGCCAGGCGATGGCGAAGATGGCGAGCGCCACGGTGTCCAGGGTGGAGAGTTGCAGGCCAAACATCGGCGCGGTTTCCTAGTCCTCCAGGATGCGACTGTGGCGGCGGCTGTCGCGCAGCAGCAGCGAGGTGATCAGCGCCACCCCCATGATGGCCGACACATAGATGTAGAAGGCGCTCTCCACCCCCTGCCCCTTGAAGCCCAGGGCGACGGCTTCGGCGGTGCCGCCGAACACGGCGTTGGCCATGGCGTAGGGCAGCGCCACCCCGAGCGCCCGGACGTGGGCGGGGAACAGCTCGGCCTTGGTCACCGCGCTGACCGAGGTATAGCCGGCGATGATCACGATCAGCACCACCATCAGGCCGAAGGCGATCAGCGGCTCGGTGACCCCGGCCATGGTGGTCATGATCGGATAGGTCAGCAGCATCCCAGCCCCGAAGGTGAAGGCCAGGTTGGTCCGCCGCCCCCACTTGTCCGACAGCCAGCCGAACAGGGGCAGGATGAACAGATAGACCACCAGGGCGGCGGCCGTGATGTTGGTCGCCGTCTCCTTGGTGAACCCCGAGGTGTTGACCAGGAACTTCTGCATGTAGGTCGTATAGGCATAGAAGGCGAGCGACCCGCCGGCGGTCAGCAGGAAGATGGCGGCGGTCTCCCACGGATGGTGGGTGAACAGCATCATGGTCCGCGCCCGCTCTGCGCCGGACGCCTGAGCGTTCTGGAACGACGCGCTCTCCTCCAGGCCCCGGCGGATCCAGAACACCACCACCGCCAGCAGGGCGCCGATGACGAAGGGAATGCGCCAACCCCAGGACTCAAGATCCTCGGTCGGCATGACCCGTTGCAGCAGGATCAGGACGCCCAGCGCCAGGAGCTGGCCCGAGATCAGCGTCACGAACTGGAAGCTGGACCAGAAGCCGCGGCGCTCCTTGCCGGCCATCTCCGAGAGATAGGTGGCGCTGGCGCCATATTCGCCGCCCACGGACAGTCCCTGGAGCAGGCGCGCGAGCAGCAGGACAGCCGGCGCGGCCACGCCGATCACCTCGTAGTCGGGGATCACGGCGATCACCAGCGAGCCCGCGCACATCATGGCGACGGCCAGGCTCAGCGCGGCCTTGCGTCCGGCCCGGTCGGCATAGAGTCCCATGATCCAAGCGCCGACCGGACGGGCCAGGAAGCCGATGGCGAACACGGCTGCCGCCTGCAGCAACTGCGAAGTCGGGTCGCCGGTAGGGAAGAAGTGCGGCGCGAAATAGAGGGCGAAGGACGAATAGGCGAACCAGTCGTACCACTCAACAAGGTTCCCCGCCGAGCCGCCGGCGATGGCCTTGAAGCGCTGGATGGGGGTCAGGCCAGGGACGAGAAGTCCCGGCGGCGCCTGAGAGTCTGCGCCTGTTTCAGTCGCCGTCATGCCCGCCGCCCCCCGGTGCGTCTTATCGTTCTGGCGATGCTAGAGCGCGTTCCGTAAAAGTGGAATCCGGTTTTCCGGATGAAACGCGCTCCAACTCTGAAGTCTAGAGCATGATCAACGATCAGGCGGGTCCGTCTGATCGTTGAATCATGCTCTAGGGACGTCCGCCCGCCAGCGGAAGCCCTCAATCGAGCCACCGCCGGCGGGATAGGGCCGGGAGAGGCTAGATCCGACCCATCAGCACCAGGATCAGCACGATCACCAGGATGAGGCCCAGGCCGCCTGACGGGAAATAGCCCCAGCTCCGGCTGTGGCCCCAGGTCGGCAGGGCGCCGATCAGCGCCAGGACCAGAATGATCAGAAGGATTGTGCCAAGCGACATCGGATGTTCTCCCAAGGCGCGAACCCCGTGGTCCGCGCAGCCTTGACCAGAGAACGAGCGCTAAAGGCGCAGGTTCCAGGCGCATCGGCGCAGAGGCGCCCACGGCGAGCGCGGGGCGGGCCGGCGCCTCAGTCGGCGGCGTCGGCGCTGTGCAGGTGGGCGTCGGACTCCTTCACCCCCAGCACATAGAGCCCACCGATGAAAGCGCCCTTGATCCGTGGCAGCAGCAGGAGGGTCAGCCCCGCCAGGGGCAATAGGGTGGCGGGGATCACCACCCAGAGCGGCGCCTGCCAGATGAACGGAAATAGCAGGATAGGGGCCACGATCAGGTGGCCCACGATCAGGATGGTGAAATAGGCCGGGCCGTCGTCCGCCGGATACTGGGCCAGGTCATGACCACAGGCGGGACAGGCCGGCTCCACCTTCAGATACCGCCAGAACAGCTGCCCGTCGCCGCACACCGGACAGCGGCCCTTCAGGCCACGCTTCAGGGCGGTGAAGAAGCTGGGACGTGCGGCCTGGGTCATGGAGACCATATGCGCCCTTCTCCGTCCCGGCGAAAGGGCGGCGCCCCGTCGCATGGTCGGCCTCTTCGCCGCCCCTCGGACGCGCCGCAGATGTCTAGCGCTTGATGTCCTCAGCCGTGCTCTTCACCGCTGAGCCTGCGGCTTCCATGTCGCGGCCGACGCCGGCCACGGTGTTGCAGGCCGAAACCATCAGGGCGGCCGTCGCGGCGGCCAGGATCAGCACCTTGCGCATCAGATGTCAGGTCTCCGGAGCGCCGGACCCCCTGGCCCAGCTTGCGGCGTGATCTAAGCGACGCCGCAGGCTGGGATCAATGAAAATGGCGCGGCCTCAGCCGGCGCTGTCGTCCTGCACGCCGGCGTCAGGAGCGTTCTTCTTGATCGACTCGATCATGGTCTTGGCGCTCGCCTTGGACGCATAACCCTCGGACGAGAACATGATCTCGCCATTGGAGGCGCGGAACCGCACGCGGAACTCGCCCGCCTTGTCCTTGAAGATTTCGAATTTGTAGGCCATCGCGCCCTCCCGGATGGAATTGTCGGAAACCCGACCTTGCCTCCCCTTCGGACGACGGGCAACCGCTTGGCCTCGGCCCGGGGCCAGGGCATGCTGGCGCCGAAAGGGGCCGTCGCTGGGGCGTGGCAGGCCCTAAGGACCACGGGCCCCACCGGGAAGGAAACCATGGTCGATCTGACCCATCTGCCGGCCGACGCGCCGGCGAACGCCATAGCCGCGATCCTCGACCGCGACGGCGCCCTCGTCCTCGACGCCGTCTTGACGCCCGCCATGCTGACCGAGCTCAGGGCCGAGCTTGCGCCCTTTGTCGAGGCCACGCCGGTCGGCCAGGACGGCTTCACCGGCGTGCGCACCACCCGGACAGGCGCCCTGGTCGCCCGCGCGCCAGCCTGCCGTCCGCTGGTGACCCACCTGCAGATCCAGGCGCTCTGCGCCCATCTGCTCAAGCCCAACTGCGAGCGCTGGCGCCTGCACCTCACCCAGCTCATCCGCATCATGGAAGGTCAGGGCGCCCAGCCGATCCATCGCGACCGCTGGGCCTGGGGCGCGCATCTGAAGGGGATCGAGCCGCAGCTCAACACCATCTGGGCGCTGACCGACTTCACCGCCCAGAACGGCGCCACCCAGGTGGTCCCTGGCTCACAGGCCTGGCCGGACGACCGCCGGCCGCAGGACCACGAGATCGCCCGGGCCGTCATGCAGGCCGGTTCGGTGCTGGTCTATACGGGCAGCGTCTTCCATGGGGGCGGCGCCCATCTCGGCGGCGAGGACCGCTGGGGCCTCAACATCACCTACGCCCTCGGCTGGCTGCGGCAGGAGGAGAACCAGTATCTCTCCTGCCCGCCGGAGATCGCCCGCACCCTGCCCCGGGACCTTCAGGACCTGCTGGGCTATGCGCTGGGGGGCTACGCGCTCGGCTACTACACCCCGCCCTTGGCCCCAGGCCAGGGGCCGGAAATGGTCCCGCCCAGCTACGCCCTGCGGGGCGAAGGCGAGGCGGCGGCGTTCGGAACGGCGGAAGATCTCGCCGCCATCGGCGCCCAGGTGCGCGGCGGCTAGGGAACGGGGGCGTTTCGGCTTCGTTCGGCAAGGGACAACTGTCCCCCAACCTGAAGGAGCCCCGCCATGGCGGACCTCGCCGAACTCGAAGCCAAGTTCTGGAAAGCCCTGAAATCCGATCGCACCCTGATGCTGGGGCTGATCGGTGTCGAGGAAGGCCACAGCCAGCCAATGACCGCCCAGATCGAGGGCGACCAGGGCGGTCCCATCTGGATCTTCAGCGCCAAGGGCGTGGATCTGGTGCAGGCCACGGGAGCTGGCCACCGGGCCATGGCCCACTTCTCATCCAAGGGTCATGAGGTGTTCGCCACCATCCACGGCCAGCTTGTCCCAGACAACGATCGCGATGCGATCGAGCGGCTCTGGAACCCCTTCGTGGCCGCCTGGTACGAAGGGGGAAAGGACGACCCCAAGCTGCAACTGCTGCGCTTCGAGCCGGAACGCGCCCAGATCTGGCTGAACGAACACAGCCTGTTCGCCGGCATCAAGGTCATGATGGGCCGCGACCCCAAGCAGGACTATGCCGACAAGGTCGGTGAAGTCCGGCTGAGCTAGACGCGGTAACTTGGGCGGCCCCTGGCGCGTCTAGGGGCCGCAGGTCCACAGGCCGTTGAAGACGCGGCTGGCGCCATCGGCGCGCTGATAGGTGAGCGTGGCCGGATTGGGGGGCGATTCCCCCCTGCCGATCGGGGCGCCGGTCACCTCGATCACAACCGTCTTGCCTCGGCCGGCGAAAGTCGCGCCGCGCAGAATGCCATCAAAGCCGCCCGGCGCGCCGACGCGCTCCACATAGTCGCCGACCTTCACCACCCCCTGGGCCGGCTCGGAGGAGGCCACGACGCCCTTTGCGTGCAGCAGGATCTGGTCCCCCTCGCCCACAAAGGCGCAGGCCAACTCCCCCGACAATCCGGCCGAATCGACTTCGTCGCCGGTGAGCCCGTTGAGCACGATGGCCGAGCCGTCGCCGCCCACGGTCTCGCCCGTCGTGGCCGGCGGCGACGCCGGAGGCCCGGTGTCGGGCGCAATGGGGGTGGCGGACGCCGGCGCCTCGGGCGACCCACGCTCCCCGGCGGGGTCCGAGCAGGCGGCCAGGGCCAAGGCGGCCAAGAGCGGCACAAGGGCCGTGCTGACGGGGCGGACGCCGCGGGCGGGGCGCCGGTTGGGAAGATGGGTCATACCGCAATGACGCAAGGGGAGCCGATCTGGTTCCCTCACCCCGCGCGCCGGGACTTGACCTGCCGGCCCTGGCGCCCTCGGTTGGCCAAAGCCCCGGCCCTGCCGCGGGGTCTCGCCACCCGGAGAAACAGCCATGCCGCGCCAGCCCAACGTCATCATCATCCTGGCCGACGACCTCGGCTACGGGGATATCGGCTGCGATGGCGGGACGCTGATCCGCACGCCACAGCTCGACCGGATGGCCACCGAGGGCGCGCGCCTGACCGACTTCTACGCCTCGGCCAATGTCTGCACCCCGTCCCGGGCGGGCCTGCTCACCGGCGGCTACGCCATCCGCCATGGCCTGGCCCGCGAGGTGATCCAGCCGGCCGACACCAACGGCCTGCCGCCCGAAGCCCCGACCATTCCGCGGCTGCTGAAGCCCGACTACGCCACCGCCCTGATCGGCAAGTGGCACCTGGGCCACGTCTCGCCCCACTGGCCGCCGCAGCGGTTCGGCTTCGACCGCTTCATGGGCCTGCCCTACAGCCACGATATGCGGCCGCTCACCCTCTATGAAGGCGAAGGCGAGGCGCCGATGAGCGAGTCCAAGGCCGACTTCGCCAAGCTGACCGAGCATTTCTTCAACGAGACCACCGCCTTCGTCGAGGCCCACCGGAACGAGCCCTTCTTCATCCTGCTGGCCCTGACGGCCCCGCACGTGCCCCTGCGCCCCAATCCCGACGACCCGCAGGGCTCGCCGGCCGGCGACTATGGCGAGGTGGTCGAAGAAGTGGACGCCCAGGTCGGCCGCCTGCTGCGGAGGCTGGAGGACCTCGGCCTGGCGGAGGACACGATGGTGGTCTTCACCTCCGACAACGGCCCCTGGTTCGAGGGCTCCACCGGCCCGTTCCGCGACCGCAAGGGCGGGGCGGCCTGGGAGGGCGGCTATCGCGTGCCCTTCATCGCCTGGCGGCCGGGGACGATCCCCGCCGGGACAGTCTCCGACGCCCTGGCCAGCAATCTCGACCTGCTGCCGACGATCGCGGCCATGGCGGGCCTGGAGCCGCCGACCGAGGGGATCGACGGCGCCGACCTCTCCGGCGTCCTGCTGCGGGGCGAGGCCTCACCCCACGACGAGGTGATCCTGTTCGACAATCTGCACGTGGCCGCCGTGCGCACGGCCCGCTGGAAATATGTGGTGCGGTCCTACTACCGGACCATGGACATCCCGCTGGACCAGCACCGCTATCCGCTGCTGTTCGACCTGAGCGTCGATCCCGGGGAGACCTACTCCCTGCTGTCGCTACATCCCGATGTGGCCGAAGACATGGCCCGCCGCGTCGCCGAAGCCCGCGCCAAGTACGCCCCCTTCGCCGAGGCTAGGCCCCCCGCCCCGGCCCCGGAGAGCGCGGAGACGTGGAAGGACTGAGGCGCGGCTGCGGCGCCTCAAATCAGAACCGGTGTGTGGCGAGGCTACGGGGGTCCTCCACCTGCGCGGCCTGATGTAGCTCACCCGACCGCGCCCTCGCCCGCCAGGACCGCGCGTGTCGCAGAGCGACTTGAAGCGTCTTGTCCATCCTGTCCAGATCAGCGATCACCAGCGATGGCTGGCCGTCCGCCGGCGCCTGGGCGATCCATCGGCCGTCAGGGCCGACCAGGCCGGCCGGCGCAGCGTCGCTGTGCTGCGCCGGCACGGAGAACCCGAGCCAGAAGGCGCCGCAGGCCGCGTGTCCCTGGGCCTGGATCGCAAACATCGGATCTCGCGAGAAGGTGGATATCAGGACCAGGTCCGCGCCGAGCTGCGAGCACTCCACGAAGAGTTCGGGAAACTGGATTTCGATGCACAGCAGGAAGGCGAGGCGGAAGCCGTCCACCTCCAAAACCAGCGGCCGCGCCCCGGGCGCATACCACTCTGTCACCTCCGAATAGGATAGCAGGCGCTTGTCGTAGCGGCCCGCGATCTCACCCCGGTCGGAGATCACATAGAGGCTGTTGTGCGGCCGGTGTGGCGGAGTGAGCCGATGGGCGGCGCCGATGACGGTCCAGAGGGAGAGGTCCGCCGCCAGGGCGGCCGTCTCCTCCAACTCGGCCCGCAGCGCCGACCAGTCGATGTTCCACCCGGCCAGCGCCTGCTTCCCCGGTCCGGAGGGGTAGCCGGACATGGCGCCTTCGGTGAACTGGATCAGCCGTGCGCCGGCGGCGGCGGCCTCGCGCATCTGGGAACGGATTCGGGGACCGTTCACGCGGGCGTCCAACGCCACCTCCGTCTGCGCGATGGCGATACGCACGCGTTCCGATGAGGCGGCGTTGGGCGCGGGGAATGTCAGGTGCGACGGGTTGGCCATTCCGGTTCGCGCCTCGGGTCTGGCCCTAGTCCGCGTCCATCTTCAGCGCCGCGATGAAGGCTTCCTGCGGGATCTCCACCTTGCCGAACTGGCGCATGCGCTTCTTGCCGGCCTTCTGCTTGTCCAGCAGCTTGCGCTTGCGGCTGGCGTCGCCGCCATAGCATTTGGCCGTCACGTCCTTGCGCAGGGCGCGGATGGTCTCGCGGGCGATGATGCGCCCGCCGATGGCCGCCTGGATCGGGATCTGGAACATGTGCGGCGGGATCAGGTCCTTCATCCGCTCCACCATGGCCCGGCCGCGCATCTCCGCACGGTTGCGGTGGACCAGCATGGAGAGCGCGTCCACCGGCTCGGCGTTGACCAGGATCGACATCTTCACCAGGTCGCCCACCCGATATTCCTCGATCGAATAGTCGAAGGAGGCGTAGCCCTTGGAGATGGATTTCAGCCGGTCATAGAAGTCGAACACCACCTCGTTCAGGGGCAGGTCGTAGACCACCAGGGCGCGGGAGCCCACATAGGACAGTTCCCGCTGCTCGCCGCGGCGGTCCTGGCAGAGCTTGATGATCGAGCCCAGGTGTTCGTCCGGGGTCAGGATGGTGGCCTTGATCCAGGGCTCGGCGATGGTGTCGATGCGCACCGGATCGGGCAGGTCGGCGGGGTTATGGAGCTCCATCTCCTCGCCATTGGTCAGTTGCACGCGATAGACCACGCTGGGCGCCGTGGCGATCAGGTCGAGGTCGAACTCGCGGGAGAGCCGCTCCTGGATGATCTCCAGGTGCAGCAGGCCGAGGAACCCGCAGCGGAAGCCGAAGCCCAGCGCCGCGCTGGTCTCCATCTCGTAGGAGAAGCTGGCGTCGTTCAGCCGCAGGCGGCCGATGGCCGCGCGCAGGTCCTCGAAGTCGTTGGCGTCCACCGGGAAGAGGCCGCAGAACACCACCGGCTGGGCCTCGCGGAAGCCGGTCAGGGCCTGGGCGGGGGGGCGTGTTTCGGCGGTGATGGTGTCGCCGACGGCGGCGTCGGCGACTTCCTTGATCTGGGCGGTGATGAAGCCGATCTCGCCGGGGCCAAGCTCTTCGGTCTCGGTCTGTTTCGGCAGGAAGACGCCGATCCGGTCCACCTGATAGGTGGAGCCGTTCTGCATCATCTTCACCTTCTGGCCAGCCTTCAGCGTGCCGTCGATGACCCGCACCAGCACGATGACGCCCAGATAGGCGTCGTACCAGGCGTCGACCAGCAGGGCCTTCAGCGGCGCCTCGCGGTCGCCCTTGGGGGCCGGCAGGCGGGTGACGATGGCCTCCAGCAGGTCGCTGATGCCGACGCCGGTCTTGGCCGAGCAGAGGATGGCCTCGCTGGCGTCGATGCCGATGACGTCCTCGATCTGCTCGCGCACCCGCTCAGGCTCGGCGGCGGGCAGGTCGATCTTGTTCAGGACCGGCACGATCTCGTGGTTGTTGTCGATGGCCTGATAGACATTGGCCAGGGTCTGGGCCTCGACCCCTTGGCTTGAGTCCACCACCAGGATGGAGCCCTCGCAGGCGGCGAGCGACCGGCTGACCTCATAGGCGAAGTCGACATGGCCGGGCGTATCCATCAGGTTCAGGACATAGGTCTCCCCATCCTTGGCCTTGTAGTTCAGACGCACCGTCTGGGCCTTGATGGTGATGCCGCGCTCGCGCTCGATCTCCATGGAGTCGAGCACCTGCTCCTTCATCTCACGCTGGGTGAGGCCCCCGGTCTCCTGGATGAGCCGGTCGGACAGGGTGGATTTGCCGTGGTCGATGTGAGCCACGATGGAGAAGTTGCGGATGCGCGAGAGCGGGGTCGACATGCGACCGCCTCTAGCACACCTGTGAAATTCCGCGAGGGGTCGAAGGGCCTCAGTCGCCCATGCCCAGCGTCTGAGCCCGGGCGCTCACCTTGGCCACCACGTGGTCCTGATAGGCCGGCCGCGCGCAGAGCCGTTGATGCCAGGCTTCCAGCGCGGGCAGAGCGGGACGCTCCAGGGCCTCCGGAATCCGGAACCAGCGATGGGCGACGACGCCCAGGGCGAGGTCGGCGACGGTGAGCCGATCGCCCATGACGAAGGCCCGGTCTTGCAGCTGGGCGTCGAGCACGGCGAAGGTCTCCGCCGCCGCCCGGATGGTCTTGGCCATTTCGGCCGGGTCAGGGGTCTGGCGGCGATAGGCGGTGCGGACCGAACCGATGGCCCGGCCGGGGGCGGCGGACCAGTCCATCCAGGCCTCAGCCTGCCAGCGCGCCGCCTCGTCGGCGGGCCAGAGGCCCACATCGGGACAGGTGGTGGCCAGCCAGCGGATGATGGCGCCCGACTCCCACAGGCTGAAGCCGTCGTCGCGGGTGATGGCCGGGATGCGGCCGGGCGGGCTGAGCGCGCGATAGGCCGGGTCGTCCCCGCCGCCGAAGGCGCCGCCCCAGTCGAGCCGCTTGCAGGACTGGGCTGTCTCGCCCAGCGCCCACATGACCCGCGCCGTCGCCGACGAATCCGCCCGTCCCCAGACCGTCAGCATGTCGCTCTCCCGCACCGTTCGGTCAGGCTGGACCGATCCTGCGACACGGGCTTGTCGGCTGCGGACCCCGGCGGATCGACAAGGCCCCAGCCTGTCATTCCGCCTGGCGCGCGAAGGTGCTGGACGCAACCCGCAAAGCGAATGAACTTCGCCGAGCCCCAGGGGAGAAGCTTGGAAAATGAACGGCCTACGGGACTCGATCGCCTACTTCTTCGATTCCAACGCCCTGAACCCCCATGGTATCTGTCTGATGTGGCGGCCGGAGCTGATCTGGACCCACGCCATTTCCGACGTCCTGATCGGGGTCGCCTATTTCTCCATCCCCCTGGCGCTGGGGGTCTTCCTCTGGCATCGGCGCGATGTGAGGTTCAGCTGGGCGATCTGGATGTTCGTCGGCTTCATCATGCTGTGCGGCGTCACCCACTTCATGATGGTCTGGACCCTGTGGAATCCGGACTATGGGATCGAGGCCCTGATCAAGGCCAGCACCGCGGCGGTCTCCGTCGTCACCGCCTTCGCCCTGTGGCCCCTGCTCCCCCGGGTGATCGCCCTGCCCTCGCCCCTCGAACTTGAACGCCGCATCGCCGAGCGCGACGCGGCCCTGGCCGAGTTACGCGCGGCCATGGACACCATGGTGGAGATGCGCGAGCACGAGGCCCGCCAGAAGCTGCTGCTGGACGAACTGAACCACCGGGTGAAGAACACGCTGGCCTCGGTCCAGTCGATCGCCGTCCAGACGCTCAGCCGCGAGGCCGAGCCCGAGGCGGCCAGGGCCACCTTCGTCGAGCGGCTGATGGCGCTCTCCTCGACCCACAACCTGCTGGTCAAGCGGAGCTGGGAAGGCGCCTCGTTCCATGATCTCGTCCAGGCCAGCCTCGACCACTATGGCCAGCCCTTCACCCTGGAGGGACCCGACCTGGCCGTGGCCCCGAACACCGCCGTCAGCCTCGGCATGGCCCTGCACGAACTGGCCACCAACGCGCTCAAATATGGCGCCTGGTCCCAGGGGGGCCGGGTCGAAATCGCGACGGGGGCTGACACGGCGTCTGGCATGCTGACCATCGTCTGGCGTGAGCGGGGCGGCCCGGTCGTCGAATCGCCTGGCCCCAGGGGATTCGGTTCGCGCCTGCTGGAACAGGGCGTGGCCGGCGAACTGGGGGGCGCCGTCAACCTCGCATTCGGCGGCGAGGGCCTGACCTGTACGATCCGCACCCCGATCGGGAGGGCCCTTCATCCCGAGGGCTGGACCTTCCCCACCCCCGCCCTGGCCTGAGCCGAGGCGTTTTCGTGGCGTGAACCCGGGCAGAACGGAGCCGCAGGCGACGACCAGGCGTTTCCGGTGGGCCTTGGCGTCCAGGGCGTGCCACCATCGCCGCCCGGCCGGAGATTCTTGATGTTCAGATCCCTCAGCATCCTCGTGCTCGCCGCCCTGGTGAGCGGCCTCCTGGCGGGCGCGGCCATCCATGCGGTGGAGACCCCCGCCCTCGTGGCCGGGGCCGAGACGGTCCAGGCCGTGGGCGTTCTCTGGTTGAACGCCCTGCGCATGACCATCGTGCCCCTGGTGTTCTCCCTGCTGGTGACCGGTGTCGCCTCGGCCGCCGACGCTGCGGCCACAGGGCGACTGGCGGGCCGGGCCTTCATGATCTTCGCCGCCGTGCTGCTGGTCGCGGCCCTGTATGGCGCGGGCGCCATCAGCGGTCTTCTGGCTCTTTGGCCGGTGGACCCGGCCAGCGGCGCCGCCCTGACCGGCGCCGTCCAGGGCGATTCCGTGCCGGCGGCGACCACGGGTTTCCGCGAATGGCTGCCGACGCTCGCGCCGGCCAATCCGATCCGCGCGGCGGCCGACGACGCCATCCTGCAGATCGTGGTGTTCGGCCTGGTGTTCGGCTTCGCCGCCACCCGCCTGCGCCACGACCTGCGTACGCCGCTCATCGGATTCTTCCAGGCTGTGGCCGAGACCATGATCGTCATCGTCCGCTGGGTTCTGATCGCCGCCCCGATCGGCGTCTTCGCCCTGGCCCTGGGGATCGGCCTGCGGACAGGGCTCGACGCGGCCGGCGCCCTGACCCAATACGTGCTGATGGTCTCAGCCGTGACCATCGGCGCGCTGATCCTGCCCTATGGCCTGGTGGCGGTCCTGCGGGGACACGACTTCGCCCGGTTCGCCCGGGCCTGCGCACCGGTTCAGGCCCTGGCCTTCAGCACCCAGAGCTCGCTGGCCTGCCTGCCGGCCATGGTGGAGCGCACCCGGGACGAGCTGGGCGCTTCGACCCAGGTGACCGGCGTGGTCCTGCCCCTGGCGGTGGCGGTCTTCCGCATGACCAGCCCGGTGGCCAACCTCGCCGTGGCCTTCTTCATCATCCACCTCTATGGCCTGGAGCCCAGCGCCGGCCAGATCGCCGCGGCCATCGCCGTCTCGCTGGCGGTGAGCGTCGGCGCCGTCGGCCTGCCGGGACAGATCTCCTTCTTCGCCAGCATGGCCCCCATCTGCCTGGCCCTGGGGGCGCCGGTGGAGATCCTGGCCATCCTGCTGGCCGTCGAGGTGATCCCCGACATCTTCCGCACCGTCGGCAATGTCACCGCCGACATGGCCGTGGCCGCGGTGGTGCGGCCGCCGGAGGAGCCCGCGCTGGCCGCCGAGGCGGTCACCGAAGCCGCCTTAGGGGGCGCATCCCAACCGGGGGCTAGCGCGTAGTCTGTGGGCAGCCCCGCAAGGAGACCCCGTGCCCCTCTGGCAGATCCTGACCCTGAACGCCCTGGTCCTGCTCGCCGCCTATGGTCTGCTGTGGGGGATCGCCCTGAGACTGCGCGATGTGAGCTTCATCGACGCCTGGTGGCCCACCGGCATGGCCCTGCTCGCCTGGACCAGCCTCGTCTTCAGCGGCGGCTCAGGCCTCCACGGCTGGCTCCTGGCCCTGATCGCCACCGCCTGGGCGGCGCGGCTGGGCGGGCACCTGTTCCGCCGCTGGCGTGGCCACGGCGCCGACCGCCGCTATGAGGAGATGCTCGCCGATGGCCGCGAGAAACGCGGCTGGGGCTTTCCCGCCGCCGCGGCGATCCTGGTCTTCGCCCCCCAGGCGCCGCTGCAATACTTGGTCGCCCTGCCGGTCCAGCTCGGCCAGATCGAGACGTCGGCGCAATTTGGCCTGCTGGCGGCGGTGGGAACGGCGCTGGCCCTGTTCGGCCTGGCCTTCGAGGCCATTGGCGATGCGCAATTGGCAAGGTTCAAGGGCGACCCCGCCAACAGGGGCAAGGTGCTCGACACCGGCCTGTGGCGCTATACCCGCCATCCCAACTATTTCGGCGACGCCTGCCTCTGGTGGGGCCTCTATCTGATCGCCGCCGAGACCGGCCTGGGGGCCTGGTCGATCCTTGGTCCCCTCCTCATCACCCTGCTGCTCACCAAGGGCAGCGGCGCGCCCACGGTGGAAAAGGGTATGGAGAACCGGCGGCCTGAATACGCCGCCTATATCCGCCGCACCTCGGGCTTCATCCCCTGGCCGCCCCGCGAGGCCTGACCGCCCGTCATTGCCAGGGCCTCCCTCAGAGGCTTAGCTGCCCCCAACGACAAGACAGAGGGGGGCTTGAGGCTCATGGCGCGACATCTGGGACGACCTTTTGGACGGCTCCTGGCGGGCCTCGCCGTCGCCGGTTGGACGACGGCCGCCGCCGCCCAGCCGACACGCACCAGCCATCAAGTCGCGGGCCTTGAAGCGCCGGCGGAAATCCTGGTCGACCAGTGGGGCGTCTCCCACATCTATGCGGCCAGCGTCCGCGACGCCTTCTTCCTGCAGGGCTACAATGTCGCCCGCGACCGGCTCTGGCAGATCGACCTGTGGCGCAAGCGGGGGCTCGGCCTGCTGGCCAAGGACTTCGGCCCCGACTTCGCCGCCCAGGACCGGGCCGCCCGACTGGTCCTCTATCGCGGCGACATGACCGCCGAATGGGCCGCCTATGGCCCCAAGGCCCAGGGCTATGCGCAGGCCTTCACCGCCGGGATCAACGCCTATGTGGGCGAGATCCGGTCCGGGGCACGCCCCCTGCCCGAAGAGTTCACGATCACCGGGACCAGCCCCGACCTTTGGCGCCCGGACGAGGTGGTGCGCATCCGCAGCCATGGCCTGACCCGCAACGCCGCCGCCGAGGTCGAGCGGGCGCAGATCACCTGCGCGGCGGGGCTGGAGGCCAACGCCCTGAACCGAAAGCTGGAGCCTCCCCGCGACCTGTCGATCCCCGAGGGTCTGGACCCCTGCGCCATCCCGGCCGGCGTGCTGGCCGACTACCGGCTGGCCACGAAAGGCGTCGAATTCACCGCAGGTCAGGTGGTCGCCCAGGCCGAGGACATCCCCGCCGACGCCATCGGCTCCAACAACTGGACCGTCGCCCCCTCTCGCACGGCGACCGGGCGCCCGATCCTGGCCAACGACCCGCACCGGGCCCATGGCGTGCCCTCCCTGCGCTACATCGTGCACATGGAGGCGCCGGGCTTCTCGGCCATTGGCGCCGGCGAGCCCGCCCTGCCCGGGGTCTCCATCGGCCACAACGGAACCATCGCCTTCGGCCTCACTATCTTCCCGGCCGACCAGGAGGATCTCTATGTCTACGAGACCGATCCGGAGGACCCGAACCGCTATCGCTATGGCGATGGCTGGGAGACGATGAAGGTCGTCACTGAGACCCTAGAGGTCAAGGGTCAGGCGCCGCGCACGGTCGAGCTGAAGTTCACCCGCCATGGGCCGGTGGTGTTCGCCGATCCTGTGCAGCGCCGCGCCTATGCCGTGCGCAGCGTCTGGAGCGATCCGGGGACCTCGGCCTATTTCGGTTCGTCGGACTACATGACGGCGCAGAACTGGGACGAGTTTTCCGGCGCCATGAGCCGGTTCGGCACACCCAGCGAAAACCAAGTCTATGCCGACACCGCCGGCAATATCGGCTGGATCGCCGCGGGCCGCGTGCCCGTGCGCCAGGGTTGGGACGGGCTGATGCCCGTGCCCGGCGACGGCCGCTATGAGTGGGCGGGCTATATGGACTCAAGCGACCTTCCCAGCCGCTACAATCCCGAGACCGGCTGGCTGGCCTCGGCCAACCAGTTCAACCTGCCGGCCGACTATCCCGCCGAGCGCCAGATCAGCTTCGAATGGAGCAATCGCGCGCGGATGGCCCGCATCACCCAGGTGCTGGAGGCCGACGGCGACCTCACCCTGGCCGAGGCCATGGCGCTGCAGACCGATCCCACCAATGTGACGGCCGCGAGCCTCATCCCCCTGCTGAGCGACATTCCGGCGCCCGCGCCGGACCTGGCCGCAGCCATCGCCCTGCTGCAGGCCTGGGACGGCCGGACAGAAGCCGACAGCGCTGCGGCCGCCCTCTATGAGGTCTGGCTGTTCAAGCATCTGGGGCGCGCCACGGTGAAGGCTGCGGCGCCCGCCGCCGCCCAGGCCCTGATCGGCCATGGCGATCAGCCGGCCATCAGCGACTACCTGACCGCCGCCGCGCCGGCCGAACGTGCGCCAATCCTCGCGGCCAGCCTGACGGCGGCCCTGAACGAGGTCCGCGAAAAACTCGGCCCCGATCCCGCGGCCTGGACCTGGGGCGGCCTGCACCACGCCCGCTTCGAGCACGCCCTGGCGCCCCGGCTCTCGCCGGACGCCGCCGAGCGGCTGGCGGTGGGTCCGGCTCCCATGGCCGGGACCATGCTGAGCCCCCTGGCGGCCACCTGGCGGCCCAGCGACTATCGGGTGGTGTCAGGCGCCTCGTTCCGCATGGTCCTGGATGTCGGCGCCTGGGACAACAGCGTGGCGATCAATACGCCCGGCCAGTCCGGCGACCCGGCCAGCCCGCACTATCGCGACCTCTTCCCCCTGTGGGTGAAGGGCGACTATGTGCCCCTGCTCTACAGCCGACCGGCCATCGAGGCGGCGACCGAGACGGTGCTGGCCCTGACGCCAGCGCCCTAGGGCCGCCTAGAGCGGCAGGTGGGCGATGACCTTCGGCGTCAGATAGGCGTTGATGCCCTCCATGCCGCCCTCGCGGCCATAGCCGCTCTCCTTGACGCCGCCGAAGGGCGCCTCAGGGCCCCCGACGGCGAAGGTGTTGAGGCCGACCATGCCGGCCTCAAGGTTGCGGCCAAGCCAGGCGGCGGTCTCCTGCGAGCGGGTGAAGGCGTAGGCGGCCAGGCCATAGGCCGTGCCATTGGCCCGCGCCATCGCCTCGTCCCGGTCGGTGAACGGGGCCAGGATGGCGATGGGGCCGAAGGGCTCTTCGTGCAGGATCGCGGCGGCGTCTGGCACGTCGGTCAGCACCGTGGGGCGATAGAAATAGCCGCGATTGCCCAGCCGCTCGCCGCCGGTCCGCACCTGGGCGCCGGCCTCGACCGCGCCGGTGACCGCCGCCTCCACCGCCGCCAGCCGGCGATCGTGGGCCAGCGGCCCCATCTCGGTGCGCGGGTCCAGGCCATCGCCGACCACCAGCTTCTCGGCCCCGGCCACGAAGGCCTCGAGCACCTGATCGTAGACCTTCGCCTCCACATAGAAGCGGGTGGGCGAGATACAGACCTGACCGGCGTTGCGGAACTTGCCCTGGACCAGGGTCTGGGCGACGTCGATGGGGTCCATGTCGGCGAAGACCATCACCGGCGCATGGCCGCCAAGCTCCATGGTGCAGGGCTTCATGTGCCCCGCAGCCTGCTGCGCCAGCAGCTTGCCGACGGGGACCGAGCCGGTGAACGACACCTTGCGGATGATCGGCGAGGCGATCAGGTGGGCGGAGATCTCCGCCGGCCGCCCGAACACCAGGTTCAGCACGCCGGCAGGAAGGCCGGCGTCCGCCAGGGCCTGGGCCAGCGCGATACAGCCGCCGGGCGCATCCTCCGGCCCCTTAAGGATCATCGAGCAACCGGCCGCGAGCGCGCTGCCGATCTTGCCCGCCGCCTGGGAGGCCGGGAAGTTCCAGGGGGTGAAGGCCGCAACGGGACCGACGGGATGCCGGGTCACGGTCCACATCAGGCCCGGCTGGTTGGCCGGGATCACCCGGCCATAGGCCCGGCGGCCCTCTTCAGCCGCCCATTCGAAGTGCCGGGCGCAGCCCTCGATCTCCATTCGCGCCTGGCTAAGGGGCTTGCCCTGTTCGCGGGTCAGGTCGCGGGCGATGGGGTCCAGGCGCTGGCGGATCAGCGCCGCGGCGCCGCGCAGCACCTCGGACCGGTGCAGGGGCGTGGTCTGGCGCCAGGTTTCGAAGCCCGCCTGGGCCACGGCCAGGGCCTCGTCCAGATCCGCCGCTGTGGCGACGGCATGGCGACTGACTACGCTCTCGTCGGCGGGGTTTAGAACCTCCAGCCATTCGCCGCCGCCGCCGGGCCGCCAGGTTCCGCCGATGAACAGCGGCCGGTCGCAGACTTCGGTCTGGGTCGCCACAGTCAACGGGCCGGCGCCTTGGACTTGGCTTCGGCGGCGGCCTCAGCCGCCTTCTCGGCCTGGTACTCATTCACCGCCTTGCGCTTGAACGGGTTCTCCTTGTGGATCGGGAAGTCGATCTTCAGCTCGCCACGGACGATCTTCTTGCGCAGATGCTTGGCGCCGTGGACGCTGAAGCCGGCCAGATGGTCCCCGGCCACGATGCGGGTGTAGCGGGAGGGGTTTTCCGCCGACACGAACTGCGGCAGCGGCTCGACCACCACGTCGTAGTCGACGGCGAAGAACAGCGGCATGGAGAAGCGCTCCTTGCCGGTGTTCACCACCCGGTGCTGGGTCGCCTTGAACCGGCCGTTGGTCCAGCCCTCCAGTAGGTCGCCGATATTGACGATGAAGGCGCCCTCGATCGGCGGGGCGGCGACCCATTCATCGGCGGCGTTCATCACCTGCAGGCCGGGTCCGCCGGTGTGCAGGATGGTGAAGCACTCGAAGTCCGAATGGGCCCCAATGCCCAGATGATCATTGTCCATGGGCCGGTCATTGGGCGGATAGTGCAGCAGCCGCAGCTGGGACGGCGTCTTCCTGGTCCGCTCAAGGAAGAACTCGGGATCCAGGTCGAGCCGCAGGGCGAAGGCCTCGAACAGCCGCTCGCCCACCTGACGCACGGCGTCATAATAGGCCATCACCTCATCCCGGAACCCGGGGATCCAGTCCGGCCACTGGTTGGGCACCAGCATCAGGTTGCCGGCCTTGAAGTCGGGATCGTCCTCGTCGATCTCGATGGCCAGGTCGAAGGCCGCATGCAGGCGCGGCTTGGTCAGATAGTCGTGCTCAGGGCTGGGCTCCACCAGGCGGTAGAGCTCCGGATCGCCATCATCGTCCTCGTCGGAGATCGGGACCCAGCCGCGGGTGCCGGGGGAGTGGCGGATGTGCACCCGCTGCCGCTGCTCAAGGGGCGAATAGTGGAACTGCTTCGACAGATCGTAGGTGCGGTCGATCAGCGACTGCGGCACCCCATGGTTCCGGATGTAGAAGAAGCCCACCGTCTCGCAGGCCCGGCCGATCTCGGCCACCGCGGCGGCCTTGGCTTCAGACTCGTCGCCCGCCAGGGCGGCGATGTCGATCACGGGGATTTCGGAGAAGGCGAGAAGCTTGGCTCCCATCTCGCCGACGGCTGGAACCTGATCGCCGGTGCTCATCGTGAACGCTCCATGGCAGAGCGGACAGGCTTCGGCGCCTGCGCCGCCGAGCCAACCTTGTCGGAGAATCCGGCCCGGCGCGCGGGGCCGGCGGGGGATCAAGCCCAAATCCCCAGTCAGTAATACGAATTGTTCAAATCGTAGTCGGGGCGCCCGGGGACGGCGCCCATCGTCCAAGCATTTCCCGCCGGCTGACAGGCGGCCCCCGCCATCGCTTGCCACGACGGGGGCGGAGGTATCGGCTCAAGGCAGCCCGGCGGGGCGGCCAGTGCGGAGGCGACCATGGGCTTGACGGATCGACGGGGCGAAAAAGCGTCTTCTGGCCAGGGACTTATCGGACGGCGGGGGTTGCTTCTGGGGGCCGGCGCGGCGGGCCTGGCCCTGGCGGCGGGGTGTTCCGGAGCCGGGGACGGAGGCGGCCGCAGTCTTCGGGTATCGACCTATGGCGGCAACTTCGAGCAGGCCATGAGCCAGCACATCTACCCCCTCTTTACCGAGGCCACCGGCATCCGGGTGGAGTCCATGCCCCAGCCCGCGGGCCTCCAGTTCCTCCTGCAGTTGATCGAGGCCAACAAGGCCGGCCAGACTCCGATGGACCTCTGTATCAGCGCCCCCGTCGACGTCATGCGCGGCAATGCCGCCGGGCTCTGGCGGGCCTATGAGGCCGCGCAGATCCCCAACCTTGCGAACCTGCCGGACTCCTATGTGACCCGCACGCCGGACGGGGTGGCCGCCGTCGGCGCGGTGGGCTGGTTCTTCACCATGGTCACCAATCCGCAGACCATCTCGCCCACACCCACCAGCTGGACCGAGCTCTGGGCGCCAGGACGCCGCAACGCCTGGGGCCTGGCCGGGACCGGGGCTGGACCGATGTACGAGGTCACTGCGGCGACCTATTTCAACGGCCCCGAAATGCTCAACACCCAGGAGGGCATCCGCGCCTGCGTCGAGAAGATGGCCGGCCTCAAGGCCAATACCCGCCTGTGGTGGGAGAGCGAGGGGACCATGCAGACCGCGCTGGAGAACGGCGAGGTCCAGGGCGGAGTCTATTTCGCCGATGTCGCCGAGACCCTGATCCAGAGCGGCGCGCCCCTGGAGGTGGTCTTCCCCCAGGAGGGTCCGGTGATCGATTTCGGCAGCTGGTGCCAGCCCTCGGCCTCCACCAAGACCGCCGAAGCCCATGAATTCATCAACTTCATGCTGACCCCGGAGGCGCAGAACCTGATCGCCTCGCGCATGAACGCCCCGCCGCTGATCCGCCCCGAACTGCTGACCCTGGACGACGGGGTGCGGGCCAAGGTGACCAGCCCCACCACCCCCATCGCCACCAATCTGGAGGCCCGGCGGCTGCACATGGACTTCATGGTCCAGCAGTTCAGCCAGATGCTGGCGAGCTAGGGGGCGGCGATGTTCGGACTGGAGCTGCGCGACCTCACCAAGGCCTATGGCGACCATCTGGCCGCCGACCATGTCAGCCTCTCCATTCCGCACGGGGAGTTCGTCTGTTTCCTGGGTCCCTCGGGCTGCGGCAAGACCACGGTCCTGCGGATGATCGCCGGGCTTGAGACGCCCACCTCCGGCGCCATCCTGCTGAACGGCAAGGACATCAGCGGCCAGCCCGCCAACAGCCGGCAGTTCGGCATGGTCTTCCAGTCCCTGGCCCTGTTTCCCCACCTGAATGTTGGTGAGAACATCGCCTTCGCCCTGCGCCTGCGCGGAGTCGACCCCCGGCGGCGCAAGGAACGCGTGGCCGAATTGCTTGAACTGGTCCGTCTGCCGGGCCTGCAGGCCCGCGCCATCAGCCAGCTGTCCGGCGGTCAGCGCCAGCGGGTGGCCATCGCCCGGGCGCTGGCCCAGGAGCCGCCGGTCTTCCTGCTGGATGAGCCCTTCTCGGCCCTGGACGCCAAGCTGCGCGAGGAGATGCAGAACGAGCTGCGCGCCCTGCAGCAGCGGCTGAAGATCACCACCATCCTGGTCACCCACGACCAGCGCGAAGCCATGACCCTGGCAGACACCATCGTCGTCATGGGCGAGGGCCAGATCCAACAGCACGGCCCGCCGGTGTCCATCTACAAGCGCCCGGCCAACCGCTTCGTCGCCGACTTCATCGGGGCCAGCAACCTGTTGCCGGTGCAGATCCTGGACGGACAGACGGTGACCTATGGGGCCACCGCCTTGCGGGTCGGCGCCACCTGCGGCGTGGGCGGGGCGCCGGCCACCCTGGCCATCCGGCCAGAGGATGTGGTGATCACCCGGGCGGGCGGCGGCGGCTGCAATGAAGTGGCCGGGATCATCAGTCAGGTGCGCGACATGGGCGCCTATGTGGAGTTCCGTGTCGCCTGCGAGGGCCTGGACATTCTCGGCGTCGCCGCGCCCCGGGACTGGATCGGCGCGGGCCTGGGCGAGCACGCCCATGTGCGCCTGCCCGTCGACTCCTGCCAGGTCCTGGCGAAATGACCGCAGCCGATATCGGGCTTACGGCGCCGACCGGCGACCTGCCGGCCAAGCCCCGCTGGATCCTCGCCGGCCTGCTCACCGGCCCGGCCCTCTACATCCTGATCATGGCCATCGTACCGGCCTTCCTCATGGTCCAGCTCAGCCTGGCCCATCGGGAGGTCGGCGGCCTCTGGTCTCCGGGCCTCGAACTCACCCAGTACCGGCAACTGGCGACGCCGCTGTTCGCAAGGATCATGGGATTCTCGCTGCTGCTGGCGCTGACCGGGGCGGCGATCTGCGTCAGCCTGGCCTTCCCGGCCGCCTATTTCATCACCCGCATGCGCCGCCGGGCGCAGGTGACATGGCTGGTCTTCCTGCTGGGCTCCCTGTCGCTCTCCGAAGTGCTGATCGTCTTCGCCTTCCAGGTGCTCCTGTCCACCAGCGGGACCCTGGCCGGCGCCCTGTCGGCGGTGGGGCTGCTGGCGCCCGGCGCCTCGCTCTATCCCAACTTTCCCGCCGTCCTGACCTGCCTGGTCTACCTGCTGCTGCCCTATGTGATCCTGTTCTTCTATCCGGCGCTCTCGCAGCTGGACCCGGAGGTGGAGCAGGCGGCGGCCACCATGGGCGCCTCGCGGATCTCGACCTTCGTAAGCGTCGTCCTGCCGATGATGCGGGGGCAGATCCTGACTGGCGTGCTGCTGGTGGTGATCTTCACCTTCGGCGCCTATCTGACCCCCCTGGTCCTCGGTCGGCCGCCGCAATGGACCATCGCCATCCACATCAACAACGCCGCCATGGGCGCCGGGAACCTGCCGCTCGCCGCCGCCTACGCGGTGGCCGTGGTGACCTTCATGGCGGCGCTGCTCCTCCTGACGCGGCTCCTGTCGCGCCGCCGGGGGGCCGAGGCATGAGCCTGTCGCCGGGCGTCATCCTGCGAAGGGGATTTCTGGGCCTCCTCGCCCTTTTCCTGGCCGCGCCCCTGATCGTGGTGCTGTCGGTGTCGTTCAACGCCACCCGGCGGATGAGCTTCCCGCCCACCGAATTCAGCCTGCGCTGGTACGGCGCGTTCTTCGGCGACCATGCCTGGATGGCGTCCCTGGAGCGGTCGCTGACCATTGCAGGCCTGGCGGCCCTGGTCTCGGTCTTGGTCGCCCTGCCGATCACCTATGCCATCTGGCGTTATCAGGCGAAGGCTGCGGCCGTCCTGGCCGGGATCGGCGGCGCCCTGTTCCTGATCCCCGGGGTCGTCGCGGCCCTGATGCTCTCGGCCTTCTGGGGGGTCACCGGCCATGTGGGACGCCTGGAAAATGTGGTGCTCAGCCACGCCATCGTCCTGCTGGGCATCCCCCTGTCCCTGCTGATGGTTGGCTTCCGCACCATCGACCAGGCCCAGGTGGAGGCCGCCTACACCATGGGCGCCCGGGATTCCGACGCCTTCCGCATGGTCGTGCGCCCGGCCATGACGCCCTATATCCTCTGCGCCTTCGTTTTCGTCTTTGTGCTGAGTATCAACGAATATCTGATCGCCTATATGGTGGCGGGCTTCACGGTCCAGACGCTGCCGATCAAGATCTTCGCCAATATGCGGCAGGGTTATGAGCCCACCATGTGCGTCGCCGCGGTGATCTTCATGGTGATGGGCTTCTCGGCCTTCGCCCTGATGTCCAAGGTCGCCGACCTGCCCCGTCTGATGGGCCGCACCCGCCCGCTGGAGGACTGAACCCATGAGCGCCAAGGTCCCGCCCGAAGTCACCGGCGTCTGGCGGCGCGAGGAGATCACCGCGCCGGGGGGCTACCGCGACGACACCACCCGGGTGTTCTGGGTGCAGGCCGACAGCTGGTACGGCGACATCCGGCTCAAGATCGATATTCCCCGCAAGGACGGCGCGGCAAGCTTCGCCGACTTCAGCGACGCCGAGCTGGTGGAGCTGGCCCAGGCCCAGGGCTTCGCCGGCCAGCTGACCGTGACGCCGGACATGTGCGCCTGGCGCCGCGATCTCGACTACCAGCCGCCGGGCCCGATCCCCGACGAGGGGACCTGGCGGATCGACGGCGACATCCTGATCGAAGGCGGCATCCATGCCGAATATGAGGAGATCTGGCGGCTGGAGCCAGAGAGCCACGGTCTGCGCGCCGCCTTCGGACTTGGCGAAGGCCAGGGCCTGCTGGTCGTCGCCGGCGACCACTTCCTGATGATGCGGGCGCGCCAGGCGCCCCTGCCGGCTGGCGAGTCCTTGCCGGTCCTGGTGGAGGCGGCCCTGGCCGAGGGCCAGCGAGAGCGGGCCTTCGCCCTGCTGGACATGCCGATCTCCTATGGCCGCATCAGCCAGGACTGGCGGGTCGTCCATTCCACCCTGCCCTGGCTCGAGGGCCGCCCCCTCTGGACGCGGCCGCCGCTGTTTGACGCCGAGACCAGCCAGCTTCTAGATGGCGGTCCCGCCCCCTGGGTCCTGCTGGAGCTCCAAGATCCCGCTGGCGACCTGCCCGATCTGTTCGCCCTGGCCACGGTCGCCGGTTCATCGCTATGAAGGCGTCCTCGACCGTCCCCCGATACGCCCGCCAGGTCCGCCTCGTGTCCATCGCCCCGCGCAAAGCCGCCAACACCACCGCCGGCTCTCAGCTCGCCCGGATCGGGGTGAGCCTGCCCGGCGCCCTGCTGGCCCAGGTGGACGACATGGTGGCCGAGCGGGGCCTGCCGGGGCGCTCGCAGCTGATCGCCGAACTGATCCGCCACGAGGTGGCCGAGGTGGATCGCGAGCACGGCGAAGACGTGCGCGCCGGCACCATCACCCTGATCTACCGCGCCGACAGCGGCCGGGTCCGGCACGCCCTGGCCCGGGTCCAGGGCGACTTTGTCAAGGAGGTGATCTCCTCCCAGCACGTCTTCCTGGAGGATGACCAGTCCCTGGAGGTGCTGCTGGTCCAGGGCTCAGGCGAGCGGCTTCAACAGCTTTGCGACCGTCTACGCGGGGTCCGCGCCGTCCAGCAGTTGAAGCTGGTGACCACCACTTCGCTCCTCCCACCCCTTCACGCCCATGGCGTGGCCGAGGACGACGAAGCCGCCGATCTCCGCCGCGCCGCGCGCTAGGCGTCTTCCGGCAGGACCAGCTGGCCCTGCGCCCGCCGGGCCTTCAGATAGGCGAAGGTGCGCGCGGTCTGGGCGAACAGATGCTCGCCCGACACCAGCCGACCATATTGCGCCGGGCGTTCGGCGCTGATGAAGCGGGGATCGGGCTCGACCACCGTGTCGAAGTCGCAGGTGGCGAAGAAGGGGAAGCTGTAACGCTCCTCGGCGACCTTGCGCACCCGGTGGCTGGTGGCGGTGAACACCCCATTGGTCCAGGCCTCCAGCATGTCGCCGATATTGATCACATAGCACCCCGGCCGCGGCGGGGCGTCGATCCACTGACCCGCGCCATTGCGCACCTCCAGCCCCGGCGCCGTGCCCCGCAGGACGGTGAAGAACTCATAGTCGGTATGGGCGCCGATCCCCTCGCGATCCTCGGCGGCGGGATCATAGGGATAGTGGATCATGCGCAGCTGGCTGGGCGGCCGCTGGCGGTGGGGCTCGAAGTGGTCCTCCGGCAGATCCAGGGCCAGGGCGAAGCCGCGGAACAGCCGCTGCGCCAGCTCCGAGACCGCGGCATAATAGGCGCTGGCCGCTTCACGAAAGCCTGGCTGGGCCGGCCACAGATTGGCCCCCAGCATCGGCGCCTCGGCCGCCGCGCCCGGCAGGTCGAGATTGAGGTCATAGGCCTCCTTGCGGTCGATGGTCCCGCCGGGAAACACCTCTTCGCCCTCCGGCACATAGCCGCTGTGGTTCTCCGACCGGCCAATATAGCTGGCCATCTTGGCGTCCATGGGCTGGGCGAAGAAGGCCTTGGCCGCGGCCAGGACATTTTCGAAGAGCCGTTCGTCCAGGCCATGGCCGGACACATAGAGAAAGCCCACCTCTCGGGCCGCAGCGCCCATCTGATCGGCGACGGCGCGGCGGACGGCCACGTCTGCAGAGCTCAGGCCGGCGATGTCGATCACCGGAATGCTGTCGAAGTCCACATTCATTCCCGTCCGCCCGTCTCCTGCCCGCCGCCTGGCGCCACGGGTGTGATTACGTTCCTTGGATTTCGTAATAACGCAGGCGGTGCAAGCCTGGCCGTGGAATCCCCTTTCGGCTGCCCGAGAAAGTGGCGCCCCAGGCATTTGGCGCCTGGGATTCAGGCGCTGGCCGTCCCGCCATTTCCCGCCGACCCAAGGCCATTGGAATATTACGAATTCTTCTGAATGTAATACTGAAGGGGACGCGCCAAGGCGGCGTGGCCACGGATGGAAGGGGAGTCCGAATGAGTTGGGTCAACGGATTACGCGCCTTGGCGATCGCGGCTGCGGGCGGGCTGGTGCTGGCGGCTTGCGGCCAGAACGCCGAGGAAACGGCCAAGGCGTCGGGCGCGGTTGAAGAGTACACCATCGGCTGGACCATCTATGCCGGCTGGATGCCCTGGCCCTATGCCGAACAGGCCGGCATCGTGAAGAAGTGGTCGGATAAGTACGGCGTCAACATCAAGCTCGTTCAGGTGAACGACTATGTGGAATCCCTGAACCAGTACACGGCCGGCACCCTGGATGGGGTGACCTCGACCAATATGGACGCCCTGACCATTCCCGCCGCCGCCGGCAAGGACACCACCGTGGTGATCGTCGGCGACTATTCCAACGGCAATGACGGCATCATCCTGAAGAACGGTTCGTCCCTGGCCGACATCAGGGGCCGCTCGGTCAACCTCGTGGAGAACTCGGTCTCGCACTATCTGCTGGCCCGCGGGCTGGAGAGCGCGGGCCTCGCCATGACCGACGTCTCCGTGGTCAACACCTCGGACGCCGACATGGTCGCCGCCTTCACCGCCCCGCAGACCACGGCTGTCGTGCCCTGGAATCCGCAGCTGGCCGAGATCAAGAAGCAACCCGGCGCGGTCGAGGTGTTCAACTCCACGGAAATCCCCGGCGAGATTCTCGACATGATGATTGTGTCGACCGAGGCGCTGGCGGCCAATCCGAACCTGGGCAAGGCCCTGGCCGGCATCTGGTACGAGACCATGGCCCTGATGAACGCCGACACCCCAGAGGGCCAGGCCGCCCGCGAGGCCATGGCCCAGATCTCCGGCACCGACCTCGCCGGCTATGAGGGCCAGCTGGAAACCACCTTCATGTACTACACCCCCCAGGCGGCCCTGGCGGCCATGACCGGTCCGGACATCGTGTCGGCCAATGACAAGGTCCGTCAGTTCAGCTTCCAGGCGGGTCTGTTCGGCCAGGGCGCCCGCTCGGTGGACGACATTGGCGTCAGCTTCCCGGGCGACCGGGTCCTGGGCAACGCCGAGAACGTGATGCTGCGCTTCGATCCGACCTATACCCAGATGGCGGTGGACGGCGCCCTCTAGGCCGCGCCACCCTGACGACGCCTTGCGTAACCGCGTACTCCTGATCGAGGTGACCGCCCCATGCGCCGATTGCTGAATGCTAGGCCGCGTGGCGGCGGTCGCCTCCTTCTGGGCCTCCTGCCCATCGCCATCCTGGTGCTGCTCTATCTGGTGGCGTCCCAGGCCCGCCATGCGGAGAACCCCCGCGACAAGATCCTGCCGACCCCGGCGGCCATGGCCCAGTCCATGGAGATCATGGCCCTGCAGAAAGATCCCCGCACCGGCGAGATCCCCCTGGTCGCCGACACCAAGGCCAGCCTCACCCGGCTGGGGATCGCCGTCGGCGCCGCGGCCGCCACCACCCTGGTGTTAGGCCTCTCCATCGGGCTCCTGCCCTATGCGCGGGCCGGTCTCGGGCCGCTGGTGGCCACCATATCGGTGATCCCCCCCATCGCCGTCCTGCCCATATTGTTCATTGTCTTCGGCTTGGGCGAGACGGCCAAGATCGTGCTGATCTTCGTCGGCATCACGCCCTTCATGGTCCGGGATCTCGCCTCCCACGTCGCCGCCATCCCCGAGGAACAGATCGTCAAGGCCCAGACGCTGGGCGCCTCCACCTGGCTGGTGGCCCTGCAGGTCGCCCTGCCCCAGGCCATGCCGCGGCTCATCGACAGCGTGCGGTTCTCGCTGGGCCCGGCCTGGGTGTTCCTGATCTCGGCCGAGGCCATCGCCTCGGATGTGGGCCTCGGCTACCGCATCTTCCTTGTTCGCCGGTACCTGGCCATGGACATCATCCTGCCCTACGTCGCCTGGATCTCGCTGCTGGCGGTGATCATTGACCTCCTGCTGCTGACCTGGAGCCGCACCGCCTTCCGCTGGGCCCACGCGCCGGGGGGCCGCCGATGACCCCGGTCCTTTCGTTCCGCAATGTCTGGGTCGAGTACGGCGACCATGTGGTGCTGGAAAAGGTCAGCCTGGACGTGGCGCCCGGCGCCTTCGTCTCCATCGTCGGACCCTCGGGCGCGGGCAAGAGCACCTTTCTGCGCCTGGCGCTGGGCCAGGAGGCGCCCAGCCGGGGGGAGATTCTGCTGGACGGCGCCCCCATTCCGCCTGAGCCCGGCCCCGACCGGGGCGTGGTCTTCCAGCGCTATTCGGTCTTTCCGCACATGACCGTGCTGCAGAACGTCATGTTCGGCGCCCGCTGCGACCAGGCGCCCCTCACCGGCCTGCTCATGGGCGCCGCGCGACGCCAGGCCAAGGCCGAGGCCATGGCGATCCTCGATCAGGTGGGCCTTTCGGCCTCCCTCAAGGCCTTCCCCCGGGCCCTGTCTGGGGGCATGCAGCAGCGCCTAGCCATCGCCCAGGCCCTGATCACCAAACCCCGCATCCTGCTGCTGGACGAGCCCTTTGGCGCGCTGGATCCCGGCGTGCGCCTGGACATGCACGAGCTGATCACCGGCCTTTGGCGCGAGCATGGGCTGACCATCCTGATGGTCACCCACGACATCAAGGAAGCCTTCAAGCTGGGCACCCGGGTCATCGCCGTGGACAAGCGCCGGCATGACCCCCACGCGCCGCACCGCTATGGCTCGACGGCGGTCTACGACTTCCCGCTGGACGACAAGCTGAAGACCGCGATCCCCAAGGAGATCGCGGTGATGACGGGCGAAGCCTAGATCTGACCTAGGCCAGGCTGGCGATATAGGCCCGCCAGCCGCCCAGATGGGTGATGTCCGTGGCCCCGGCCAGGGCGCGGGGTTCGGCGACGAAGCCCTTCACCGTGGTCCCGTCCTCCAGGCTCACCGTGCCGATGGCCAGCGGCGCCGGCACCTCGGCGGTGAAACTGCCGAAGCCCGCCATGTCCAGCTCATAGACCTCGACCTCGATGGCCGCGCCGTCGTCCTCGCCCACATGGATCAGGGCCGGCTTCGGCGGCGTCGTCTCCGCCATGGCGTAGAGCCTGTAGGCCGGCGCGGTGCGGGTGCGGGCCACCAGCCGGGCGTCGCGGGAGGTCAGCTGCCAGTGCAGGGGCATGCCGGCCAGGTGGGCGCCGACGACGCTCAGTCTGACGGTCTGCGGCTTGCCGGTGGTGTCGAGCTCAGGGGCGGCGGGCATGGGGCGGATTTCCTCATAGCGGCGGGCGAGGTCGAGCAGGGCTGTGTCTGCCCAGGCCGGACCGATCAGGGTGACACCAAAGCCTGTGCCATTCTCCCGGTAGCCGGCCGGCACGGCGATGGCGCTCATGTCGAGCAGGTTCACGAAGTTGGTGTAGAGGCCGAGATTGGCGTTGAGGGCGAAGGGCTCGGCCAGCACCTCACTGATCCGGTAGATGGTCGGCGCTGTGGGCAGCAGCAGGACGTCGATGCGCTCCCACAGGGCCTGGGCCGCGCGGGCGTGGTCCTGCAGCGCATAGAGGCCCTTGAAGGTCTCCAGGCCCGAGACGCCGAAGCCGGTCTGGACGATGGCCCGCACCACAGGGTGAACTGCGGCCGGCCGGGAGCGCAGCAGGTCCTCGATGGCGGCGGTCCGCTCGGCCACCCAGGGGCCGGCATAGAGCAGCTGGGCGGCCTCCAGCAGGGGGGCGATGTCCACCTCGACCAGGGTTGCGCCGCTGGCCGCCAGCCGGGCGATGGCCTGGTCGTAGAACCGCTCGGACGCCGCATCCCCCAGATAGTTGAGCTGGTCCAGACGCGGCACGCCCATGCGGAATGCCGGCCCCAGGGTCGACGCGGCCGGACCCGGCGGGCGGGAATAGGGATCGGCGGGGTCGAAGCCAGCGGCCACGGAATCCACCAGGGCCGCATCGGCGGCGGTGGCGGTGAAGACGGTGATGCAGTCCAGCGACCGGCAGGCCGGGACGAGGCCTGCGGTGCTCCAGCTGCCCTTGGTGGGCTTCAGGCCCACCAGGCCGTTGAACGCGGCCGGCACCCGGCCCGAGCCTGCGGTGTCGGTGCCCAGCGCGAAGGCCACCAGTCCTGCCCCCACCGCCACGGCGCTTCCCGAACTGGAGCCGCCGCTGACATAGTCGCGGTTGAACACGCAGGCCGGGATTCCATAGGGCGTGCGGCTGCCCACCAGGCCGGTGGCGAACTGGTCGAGATTGGTCTTGCCCATCATCACCGCGCCGGCCGCCTGCAGACGCGCCACCACCGTGGCGGTTTCGTCCGGCCTATAGGCAAAGGCGGGGCAGGCCGCGGTGGTGGGCAGGCCCGCGACGTCGATATTGTCCTTCACCGCGAACGGGACGCCGGCCAGGGGCAGGTCCTCGCCGGCGGCGATGCGGGCGTCCACAGCGCGGGCGGCGGCCAGGATGGCCTCGGCCTTGGGGCGCTCGATCCAGGCCTGGGGCTGGACCGCGTCATAGGCGGCGATCCGCGCCAGGCTGTCGCGGGCGACCTGCTCGGCGCTCTGGGCGCCTGACCGGACCTCGGCGGCGATGGCGGCGACGGACAGGCGGTCCATAGGCGGGCTCCGGCTCAGGCGGGTTCGATGGCGATCATTGGCGCGCCCGGCGCAATGGCCTGGCGTTCCTGAGCGTAGACCTGGCGGACGACGCCGGCGCCGGGGCTGGTGACATCGCACTCGGTCTTCATGGCCTCGATGATGGCGATGACGGCGCCCTTCTCCACCCGGTCGCCGGGCTGGACCAGCATCTTCCAGACACTGCCGCCGAGCGGCGCCTCCACCAGCTCGGCGCCGTCGGGGACCACGATCGCCTGCGCCTCGGGCACATCATCGGCGGCGCTGGCCAGGGCCTCGACCCGGGCGAACTCGCCGCGGCGTTCCCACTCGGCGCGTTCGGCGTCGAAGGCGGCCTCGCGGGTGGCCTGGAAGGCCTCGATGCTGGCGGCGTTGTCGGCCAGGAAGCGGCGGTAGTCCGACAGGCGAAAGGTCTCATGGTCGATCTGGATTTCCCGCCGGCCCAGGGGGAAGTCGCGCCGCCACGCGGTCAGCTCCTCGTGGCTGACGGGGAAGAAGCGGATCTGGTCGAAGAAGCGCAGCAGCCAGGGCTTGCCCTCGGTGAAGGCGTTCGTCTGCCGATAGGTGTTCCAGACCTGGATGGTGCGGCCAAACAGCTGGTAGCCGCCCGGTCCCTCCATCCCATAGACGCACATATAGGCCCCGCCGATGCCGACCACATTGGGCGGGGTCCAGGTGCGGGCGGGGTTGTACTTGGTGGTCACCAGCCGGTGGCGCGGGTCGATGGGGGTGGCCACCGGCGCCCCCAGATAGACGTCGCCCAGGCCCATCACCAGGTAGCGGGCGTCGAAGACGATGCGGTGAACATCGTCCTCGCTGGCCAGGCCGTTGATCCGCCGGATGAACTCGATGTTGTCCGGACACCAGGGGGCGTCGTCCCGGACCGAGGCCATGTACTTGTCGATGGTCTCGTAGATGGCCGGGTCCTTCCACGAGAGCGGCAGGTGGACCACCCGGGAGGGGATTTCGAAGTCGTCGAGGCCGCCCAGCCGGTCCTCGGCGTCGGTGAGTGCGCGCAAGAGCTCGGCCTGCGACAGCACCCGGCTGTCATAGTGGACCTGCAGCGAACGGATGCCCGGGGTGATGTCGATGACGCCCGGAAGCGCCATGGTTTTCAGCTCGAGCATCAGGGCGTGGATGCGCAGGCGCAGCTCGAGATCCAGGACGATGGGGCCATACTCCACCAGCAGGTGGCGGTCCCCCTGGCGGCGATAGACAGCGCGGGGCCGATGCCCGGCGGCCTCGATGACCCCCAGGATCGGGCTGTCGCTGGAGAGCACAGCGGGCGCAGGCATCTCCGGCATGGTCGGCGGCGCGGCGCCGGCGACCAGGGCGTCCTGGGTCTGCTCCGCGGCCACGGCCTCGTCGTCGCTGACCCCCTGGAAGCTCACCGTATCGCCGGGCGCCAGCTGGCCGGCCTTCCACAGGTCCGCCTGGATGATCACGAAGGGGCAGACGAAGCCCCCTAGGGACGGGCCGTCGGGGCCCAGAATGATCGGCATGTCGCCGGTGAAATCCACCGCGCCAATGGCGTAGGCGTTGTCGTGGATGTTGGAAGGGTGAAGCCCCGCCTCGCCCCCGTCCCGGCGCGCCCATTGCGGCTTTGGCCCAATCAGCCGCACCCCGGTGCGGTTGGAGTTGTAGTGAACCTTCCACCGGGCGCTGGCGATCATCGCCACATCGTCCTCGGTGAAGAAGTCCGGCGCCCCATGGGGACCGGCCAGCACGCGCAGGGTCCAGGCCTTGGTGAGGGATGGCTGCTGGTCCTGCGCCAGCGCCGCCCGCGGCGGCCCCACCAGGCCATCGCCCACCCGCAGCACGTCGCCAGCCGCCAGGGTCCGCCCGGCATGGCCGCCAAACCCCCCGAGGGTGAAGCTGGAGCGGCTGCCCAGATAGGCCGGCACGTCGATCCCGCCGCGGACCAGCAGATAGGCGCGCAGGCCCGCCCCCTTCACCCGCCCGAGCTTCAGGGTCTGGCCGGCGGCGATCTGGAAGGGGACGTAGGGGGCGATCGGCGCGCCATCCAGGCTCGCCTCCAGGGCCGCGCCAGCCAGGCAGACCGAGGCGGTGCGATTAAACAAAAGGGTGGGGCCAAGGGCGGTGATCTCCAGCCCTGCGGCGGTCTCCATATTGCCCAGCAGGCGGTTGCCCAGGCGAAAGGCCAGCGCGTCCATGGGACCAGACGGCGGCACGCCGACGTCCCAATAGCCCTGCCGGCCGGGATAGTCCTGAACGGTGGTCGCCGGCCCACCACTCAGCACACGGATGGTCTGCGGCTGAAAGGCGATGTCGGCCAGGGCCCGGGTCGAAACCTGGCCCGAGACGAAGGCCTCGCTGCGCGCCACCTGGCGCAGCCATTCCAGATTGGTCTCCAACCCCGCCAGCCGCGTGTCGTCCAGGGCCTGCTGCAGGGCCGCCACGGCCTGCTCGCGGTCCGGCGCCGTGACGATCAGCTTGGCCAGCAGAGGGTCGTAGAAGGCGCTGACCTCGGTCCCGTCCACCACCCACGAATCGGCGCGCACGTCGTCGGGGAAGCGGACCTGCGTCAGCACCCCGGAACTGGGGCGATAGTCCTGGCCCGGGTCCTCGGCATAGAGCCTCGCCTGGATCGCGGCGCCGCGGGGGGCGGCTTCGAAGCCCTCCAGGAAGCCATAGTCCCCGGCCGCGCCGCGGATCATCCAGGCCACCAGGTCCACGCCGGTGACCTGCTCGGTCACCCCGTGCTCGACCTGCAGGCGGGTGTTCACCTCCAGGAAGAAGAAATCGTCCCGCTCGGCGTCATAGAGGAACTCCACCGTGCCGGCCGAACGGTAGCGGGCCGCCGCCGTCAGGCGCACGGCCGCGGCGATCAGGGCCTGCCGCGTGGCGGCGGGCAGGTGCGGGGCCGGGGTCTCCTCAATGACCTTCTGGTTGCGTCGCTGGAGGGAGCAGTCCCGTTCGCCGAGCGCGACCACGTGGCCCTGGCCATCGCCGAAGACCTGCACCTCGATATGCCGGGCCTGGCGCACATAGCGCTCCAGGAAGACCCCGCCGTCGGAGAAGTTGCTGCCGGCCAGTCGGGTGACGGCGGCGAAGGCCTCGGCCACGGCGGCCTCGTCCTCGCAGACCCGCATGCCGATGCCCCCGCCCCCGGCCGTGGCCTTGAGGATCACCGGGAAGTCGATCGTCTGGGCGGCGGCCAGCGCGGCTGTGGCGTCGGTGAGGAGGTCGGTGCCCGGGGCGAGCGGCACGCCCTGGGCCTGGGCCAGGTCTCTCGCCGTATGCTTGAGGCCGAAGGCGCGGATATTGTCCGGTGTCGGACCGATGAAGGCGATCCCGGCCGCCTCGCAGGCCTCGGCGAAGGCCACGTTTTCGCTCAGGAAGCCATAGCCGGGATGGATGGCCTGGGCGCCCGTCGCCCGGGCGGCGGCCAGGATGGCGTCCACGTCCAGATAGGACTGGGCGGCGGGCGCCGGCCCGATCCGCACCGCCTCGTCGGCCTGGCTGACATGCAGGGAACCGGCGTCGGCGTCGGAGAACACCGCCACCGAGGCCACGCCCATCTCCTTGAGCGTGCGCAGGATGCGGCAGGCGATGGCGCCGCGGTTGGCGACGAGAACCTTGGTGAACACTGAACTGACCCTGCTCAGGCGGCGATGATCATGCGCACCGGCGTCGGATTGAAGCCGTTGCAGGGGTTGTTGATCTGCGGACAGTTCGACACCACCGCCACCAGATCCATCTCGGCGCGGATATCCACATAGAGGCCCGGCGCCGAAATGCCGTCCACGATGCCGAGCGCCCCGTCGGCCTCCACCGGCACGTTCATGAACCAGTTGATGTTGGAGACCATGTCGCGCTTGCCGCGCCCGTGGCGGGCGTTGGCCTGGAGGAAGTTCTCGACGCAGGCGTGCTGGCCCTTGGTGTGGTGGCCATAGCGCAGGGTGTTGCTTTCGCAGGAGCAGGCCCCGCCGATGGTGTCGTGATAGGCCACCGAGGTGCCCAGCACCGTGGCCATCGGGCTTCCCTCGTTCGACAGCAGCACCGAACCCGTCCGCAGGAAGATGTTGCCCTGGGCGGCGATGGTGTCCTGGGCGCTGTAGCGCTCGGCGTCGTCGGCGAGCGCGTACATCAGGAAGTCCACCGCCTGGTTGCCCTCCAGATCGATGATCCGCAGGACCTCGCCCTTGCGCACCACATGGTCCCAAGGGGCCAGGGCGGGTACGATCTCGTCGTGCAGGACGGGGCCGAGCAGTCCGGCCAGGGCGGTGTCGGTCATGGCGGAGCCCCTTCTAGCGGCGGAAATAGTCTTCGACGTTGAGGAAGGCGCGCTGGCCCTCCGGCGTCGCGTTGCGGATCGGATCGTCCATGGGCGTCATCGGCCCGCGCCAGGCGCTGACCCGTAGCGGCGTGACGCTGTACTCAGGACGGGGATCGCGGACATGGGGGCAGTTGGCCAGCACCACGATGACGTCCATCTCGGCCCGCAGGGTCAGGCTGCGGTTGGGGGCATAAGGCCCGACCTGCGTCTCCACCGCGCCGTCCGGATCGATCTTCACGCCCTTGAACCAGTTGATGCAGGGGTGGATGTCCTTGCGGCCCAGGCCGAACTTGGCGAGCGCCAGGGAGAAGCGGTCGCGGGCGTTGGGATGCGGCCCCCAGTTGTCGCCCGTCCCATAGCGCCGGGCGTTGGAGGCGGCGTTCGACGCCCCGCAGAAGGCGTCGTGCGTCTCCGCCCCGTCCTCCAGCAGGCTCATCATGACCCGCCCCATGTCCGACAGCAGCAGGCGGCCTTGGCCCAGATAAGCGTTCCACTGCACCTTGACCGTGTCGGCCACGTTCAGGCGTTCCACCGGGGTCTCGGCGTTGAACACCAGCATGGAGGCGCAGGCGTCGCCCTGCAGGTCGACGAGACGCAGCCGCGCGCCACGGTTCAGCCGCTTGGCGGCGTAGCCGCCGGCCCCGATCGTCTCTTCCCAGAGCATGTCTTCAGCCGCCACGCCCGCGGGCAGGTCGCGGGCCTCGCTTGGCGGCAGGGTCGGCATGGCCTCGATGCGGGTGGCCCCTTGCGCGCGGGCATGGGCCTGGGCGCTCTTGGGATCAGCGGTGGAGGAGCCGCTCATGCCGCGCCTCCGGCCTGGGCGGTCTTGCCCCCGCGGCCATGGGCATGCAGCGGCGGCAGCAGGGCGCGGGTGGTGACGAGGCGGATCTGGTGGACGCCGCGGATGCGGCGCAGTTCGTCGCACAGCCTATGCAGCCGCTCCGAAGGTCCCTGGACCAGCAGCACCTCCAGGGACTGGTCGTCCTCCAGGAAGACGTGCTGGGAGGAGATCACCTCCTTCAGGAACAAGCCTTGCGCCTGGGCGAGCGCCTGGCGCACCCGGCCGCTCTCGGCGCGGTAGATCAGGGTGATGGTGCCGGCCAGGATGGCGCCGTCCCGTCCCTCGCTGTGCTCGGCCAGTTCATGGCGAATCAGCTCGGCGATCATCTGCGATCGGCTGGGCAGGTCACGCTCGGCGACCATGGCGTCGAGCTGGGCCAGAAGTTCGGCGGGCAGGCTGACGCTGAGGCGGGCAAGCTGGGAAATCGGTTCCACGGTCATGGGGCGATCTTGGCTCTAGTATTACGTTCGTCAATTTTCGTAATACCGATTGGCGCCTCGGTCCAGGCCCCGCCTGCCACTTGGGCGCCTCGCAGGATTCGGCGCCTATAGCGTGGGCGCCTGCTCCGGCGGATCGCCATCGGGACCCGAACCCCTGGGGCGCGCCTTGTGTGACGCGTCTTGCGCAGACAGTCGGGCGAGAGTGATTGGCGCAGACCCATAACCTCCCTAACCTGCGCCGAACCGCCGCCGTAATGCGGCCCTTAGTTTCAAGAGAGTCGCATGACCGATTCGCCGCCGCCGAGCCCTATTGTCGAGGCGCCCGAAAAACGCACCCTGCTTCAGCGCTGGTGGTTCGATGTCGTCCTGTGGAAGCGGATTCTGCTGGCCCTGGTCCTTGGGGTGATCGCAGGCCTCCTGCTGGGCGAACAGGCGAACGCCATCAAATGGATCGGCGACCTGTTCGTGCGGCTGATCCGCATGATCGTCGTGCCCCTGGTCTTCGTCTCCATCGTCGCGGGCGTGGCAGGCATGGGCGATCCCCGGCGCCTGGGGTCGATCGGCGCCAAGACCATCTTCCTCTATCTGCTGACCACCGCCATTGCGGTCAGCGTCGGCATGCTCATGGGCACCCTGTTTGGTCCGGGCAAGGGCGTCACCTTCGAAGGCGTCACCCCTGAGGCGGTCGGCACAGCCCCGCCGGTCGCCGATCAACTGCTCGGCATCGTGCCCCTGAACCCCATCGAGGCCCTGGCCCGCGGCGACATCCTGGCGGTGATCTTCTTCTCCTTCCTGGTCGGCGCGGCCATCCTGGCGGTCGGCGAGAAGGCCGATCCGGTGCGCAAGCTGTTCGACTCCGGCGTGGAAATCGTCCTCTACATCACCCGCCTGGTGATGGAGACCGCGCCGTTCGGCGTCTTCGCCCTGATGGCCTGGGTCATGGGGACGGCAGGCCTCGGCGTTTTCTACAACATCTTCCTGCTGGCCGCGGCCCTCCTGCTGGGCTGTCTCCTGCACATCTTCGTCGTGCATGGCGGGATGATCCGGCTCATGGCGGGGCTCCCCATGTGGCCCTTCTTCCGCGACATTCCCGATGCGGTGATGGTCGCCTTCTCCACCTCGTCCAGCGCCGCAACCCTGCCGGTGTCCATGCGGGTGGCCGAGAAGAACCTGGGCGTCAGCCACACGGTGGCCTCCACCGCCCTGCCGCTGGGCACCACCGTCTCCATGGACGGCACGGCGCTCTATATCGGCCTGTTGGCCATGTTCACCGCCCAGGCCTTCGGCATCGAGCTGACGCTGACGCAGTACCTGCTGGCCGGCCTGACCACGCTCCTGGTGTCGGTGGGCACGGCGCCCATCCCGTCGGCCTCACTGTTCATGCTGGCGGCGGTGCTGACCACCATGGGCGTGTCACCTGAGCAGACCGCCCTGGTGGTGGGCTTCGTCCTGCCCTTCGACCGCCTGCTCGACATGACCCGTACGGTGGCCAACAACACCTCCGATCTGGCCGTGGCTGTCACCGTCGCCAAGTGGGAAGGCGAACTGGACGAAGCCTCCTATCGCGCCAAGCCCGTCGAATGAGGCTTTGCAAGCCTCGGGGCTTGCGGCTGGGCGGGGCATGGACGAACTAGACAGTCATGCTCTCGCTCACGCCTGAACTCTTCCTGCTCGTCACGGGCGTGCTCCTGCTGACGACGGTCCTGGCGGGCACCCTGTCCAGTCGGTTCGGGGTGCCGGCGCTGATCGGCTTCCTGGCGCTCGGCATGCTGGCCGGGTCAGACGGGCCTGGCGGGATCGGCTTCGCCGACTATCAGGTGGCCCAGACCATCGGCGTGGCCTGCCTCATCTTCATCCTCTTCTCCGGGGGGCTCGACACCCCCTGGAAGGCGGTTCGTCCCGTCCTGACGCCGGCCCTGGTCCTGGCCACGGTGGGGGTGGTGATCAGCGCCGGCATTGTCAGCCTGACGGCGATCCTGCTGCTCGAGTTCAACCTGCTGCAGGGCTTTCTTCTGGGCAGCGTGGTGGCCTCCACGGACGCCGCCGCCGTCTTCGCGGTCCTGCGCAATCAAGAGACCAAGATCCGCGAAGACGTGCTGGCGCTGATCGAGCTGGAGAGCGGCTCCAACGATCCCATGGCCATCTTCCTGGTGGGCGTGGCCCTGGCCCTGATCGCCGTCCCCTCCACGCCCCTGCTGAGCTTCGTGCCCGACTTCCTGCTGCAGATGGTCCTGGGCGCCGCCATCGGCCTGGCCATCGGCTATGGCTTCACCGTCATCCTGACCCGGGCCAAGCTGCGCCAGGGGGGGCTCTTCCTGGTGGTCTCGGTGGCCGCCGCCCTGCTGGCCTTCGGCCTGGCGGGCGTCCTGACCGGAAGTGGATTCCTGGCCGCCTATGTGGCTGGCGTCCTGGCCGGCAACCGGGAGTATCCTGGCCGTCGGGCGGTGTCGCAGTTCCAGGACGGCCTGGCCTGGCTGGCCCAGGTGGTGATGTTTCTCACGCTTGGGCTGGTGGTCTTCCCCCACCAGCTGCCCGGCGTCGCCCTGGACGGCCTGGCGATCACGGCGGTCCTGATGCTGGTGGCGCGGCCGGCCAGCGTCTTCATCAGCCTCGCCCCGTTCCGTCAGTTCAACTGGCGGACCAAGCTCTTCGTCTCGTGGGCGGGCCTCCGCGGCGCGGTGCCCATCGTCCTGGCCACCTTCGGTATCGTCGCCGGCGTGGAGGACGCCCAGTCGATGTTCAACATCGTCTTCTTCGTCGTCCTGGCCTCCAGCGTGATCCAGGGGCCGACGATCGGCCTGCTCGCCACGCGGCTCGGCCTGGACCGCAAGGCGCCGGCCAAGGCCCCCCCCGCCGGCGCCCCGGCCGCCAAGGTCGAGGAAACGGCGGCATGACGAGCCGCCGCGATCTCGCCCGCCTGATCGAAGGCGCCCGCAATATTGTGGTCTTCACCGGCGCCGGCATCTCCACGGAGTCCGGGATCCCCGATTTCCGCAGCCCCGGCGGGGTGTGGAGCAGGATGAAGCCCATCTACTTCCAGGAGTTCGTGGCCAGCGAGGCGACGCGCCGCGAAGCCTGGACCCGCGCCTTCGCCGGCCGCGCCGGCTGGACGGGCCGCGAACCGAACGCCGGCCACCACGCCGTGGCCCGCCTGGTGGCCAAGGGCCAGGTCAGCGCCGTCATCACCCAGAATGTCGACAACCTGCACCAGGCGTCCGGCGTGCCCGCCGACCGCGTGATCGAGCTGCACGGCAACGCCAGCTACGCCACCTGCCTGGCCTGTGGCCTCCGCCACGAACTGCCCCAGCTGAAGCATGAGTTCGAAGCCACCGGCGACATTCCCACCTGCCGCGAATGCGGCGAGCTGGTGAAGACCGCCACCATCTCGTTCGGCCAGGCCATGCCCGAATTGCCCATGAAGCGGGCCACGGCCGCGACGCTGTCCTGCGACCTCTTCCTGGTGCTGGGCTCGTCCCTGGTGGTCTATCCGGCCGCAGAGTTTCCCCTGCTGGCCAAGCGCCGCGGCGCCGCCCTGGCCATCGTCAACCGCGAACCCACCGATCAGGACGAGGCGGCCGACCTGGTCGTCCATGACGAGATCGGCCCAACCCTCAGCGAGATCGTGCCCATCGACAGCTAGGCCTGTTCAGGCCGCCGCGCTGGGCCGCCCCTTCACCCGTTCGAACCAGCCCGGCAGCCACTTGGCCTCGGCCGGCAGGGGCTGGCCCACCTGGGTCCCGAAGGCCAGGAAGCAGAACAGCAGGATGTCGGCCAGGCTGAAGCGGTCGCCGCACACGAAGTCGCGCCCCTCCATCAGCCCGTCGAGCCAGAGGATCTTGTCCTTGGCGATCGCCTTCAGATCCTCGGCCGCCTCGGGCCGGACCAGACGAAAGCGGCTCTCAAACAGGGCCCGCCCCTCGGCGGCGCGGAAGCCGCTGGTGAGCGGCTCGACAATGTTGAGGTCGATCCGCCGCGTCCACATGCGTGTTTCGGCCCGCTCGGCGGGTGTGGCGCCGATCAGCACCGGCTGCGGCGCGATCTCCTCCAGGTATTCGCAGATGGCGGTGATCTCACAGACGACGGTTCCGTCGTCCAGCTCCAGCGCCGGCATCTGGCCGGCCACATTGACCTTTTGCGCATAGGGCGGCTGGCGGTTCTCGCCCTTCATCAGGTCCACCTGCTGCTGGGGAATATCCAGGCCCTTCTCGGCCATGAACATGCGCACCACGTGCGGATTGGGCCCGACGGAATTGTAGAACTTCATGGCGGCGCCTCCCTTGGCTCTCATTGGCGATGAGTTGAGGGTGTTCACCTTGGGTCAGGTCAAGCCTGTTGCGGACAGGGGGCCGCCGGATCGTCGTCGGCGCAGGCTTCCTCCATGCCGGCGAAGTGGTCACCCCGGTCGCTGGCCTCCAGGGTGGGCGCAGGCTCGGCCCGAGCATGGGTGACGACCTCGGCGCCCTCGGTAAGGGTCCGGTGGATCGGGCATTTCTCGGCGATCTCGATGATGCGCGCCCTCTGGTCGGCGTCGAGGTCGCCCTCCAGCCCCACCTCGCGGACGAACCGGTCCTTGGTCGTCGCCGTGCGCGCCTCGTGGGTGACCTCTACGCTGACCTTGTCCAGGGGCCAGCCCTTGCGGTCGGCATAGAGGCGGCAGGTCATGGCGGTGCAGGCGCCGAGCGCCGCGCCCAGCAGGTCATAGGGGCTTGGCCCTGAATCCAGGCCGCCCACATCGACGGGCTCGTCGGCCAGGAACCGGGCGGGGCCGGCCTGGACGGCGACCTGGAACTTGCCCGCCCCGGTCTCCTCCACCCTCACCGCTTCGCTGGAAATCTCAGGAACCGCTGCGGGCGCGGTGAGATAGCGGGCGGCCCAGGCGGCGATGACGGCGGCGGCATAGTCGGAATCGGTCTTGGCGGTCAGCAGATGATCAGCGTCGTGCAGGGACACGAAGCTCTTCGGGTGACGGGCGGCGACGAAAATCTCCGTGGCGTTGTCGATGCCCACCACCTCGTCCCGCGGCGCATGCAGGATCAGCAGGGCCCGCTTCAGATGCGCGATCCGCTCGGCCTGGTTCTGCTGGGCCAGGTCGGCGACGAAGCCCGCGCCCAGCTCGAACCGGCGGCCGGCGATCTCCACCGGAACCGGCCCCGCGCCCTCGCCAGACGACTCTGCGCCCTCGATATGGCGCAGGACGTGTTCAGCCGAAGCCGGCGCATTGACCACGGCCACGGCGCGCACGGTGGAGCACTGGCCCGCGGCGGCCAGCACCGCGGCCCCGCCGAAGCTGTGGCCCACCAGCACCTGAACCTCATGACCGGCGACGTTCATCGCCTCGACGGCGCTAACCACATCGGTGACATCGCTGGACAGGCCGGCGCCGAAATCCCCCTCGCTCTCGCCGAGGCCAGTGAAGTCGAAGCGCAGCACCCCGAAGCCCTCATCGGCCAGGGCGCGGCTGATCCGCACCGCGGCGTGCGAACGCTTGTCGCAGGTGAAGCAGTGGGCGAAGACGACATAGGCCCGCGGCGTCGAGGCGCCGGTCTCCAGAACCCCGGAGAGGCGTCGCCCGGCCGAATTCTCGAAGTCGAATCTCACGCCGGGCATGCGGTCTCCTTTGCGCGCGTTGAGCGCTTGACGGGCGGTCGATGGCGGCCGCCCGTCGATCTCGACCAATGACCAAGATCAGACGGCCGTTCCGCCGCCGGATGTTCCTCAGCCGCCGAGCTGGTCCACCAGGTACTCAGCCGAGGACACGCGGAATTCGCCGGGCTCCTCGATGTTCAGGGACTTCACCACGCCGTCCTCGACGATCATGGAATAGCGCTGCGAGCGCTCGCCCATGCCGAACTTGGCGGCGTCCATGGTCAGGCCCACGGCGCGGGTGAAGTCGCCGCTGCCGTCGGCCAGCATCATGATGTCCTCGCCGACCGCCTGGCTCTCCCCCCAGGCCTTCATGACGAAGGCGTCGTTGACTGACAGGCAGGCGATCACATCGACGCCCTGACCCTTGAGGGTCTCGGCCTTGTCCACATAACCCGGCAGGTGGCGGGCCGAGCAGGTGGGGGTGAAGGCGCCGGGCACGGCGAACAGGGCGACCTTCTTGCCCTTGAACACATCGTCGGTGGAGACCGGCTTAGGGCCGTCCAGGGTGGCTTGGGTGAGGGTGACTGCGGGCAGCTTGTCGCCGACTTTGATGGACATGGCTGTGCTCCTGAAGGCTCGCCGGAATGGGCGCGGACCCAGCACATAACGCTTTGACCGAACCCTTCAACCTCGGTGCGACCGATCTGTCTTGAAAGCGCCGCGTTCAGCCTCAAACTATAGGCCATGGCCTATATCGACCCTGACGCCGGCCCGAGCGGCGGCTATCTCTCTGGACAGCTGCTGATCGCCATGCCTGGCATCGGGGACCCGAGGTTCGAGCGCGCCGTGGTGCTGGTGTGCGCCCACGACGACGAGCACGCCATGGGTCTGACGGTCAATCGCCCGGTGGACGGGCTGATGCTGGCCGACCTTCTGGAGCGTCTGGAGATCGAAGCCACCTCCGGCGCCTCGGGGGATCTTGATGAGCCCATCCTGATCGGCGGCCCGGTGGAGCGCGAGCGGGGGTTTGTCCTGCACACCTCGGACTATCGCAGCGAGAGCAGCCTGCCGGTTGGCGACGATCTGGCCCTGACCGCCACCCGCGAGGTGCTCGAGGTCCTGGCCCATGGCCGGGGGCCGCGGCGCAGCGTCATGGCGCTCGGCTATGCCGGCTGGGGCGCTGGCCAGCTGGAGCAGGAGCTGCGCGACAATGTCTGGCTGACCTGCGCGGCCGACGAGATTCTGCTGTTCGGCGATGATCACGACCACAAGTGGTCCCTGGCCCTGGCGAAGCTGGGCGTCGATCCGGGCCTGCTCTCGGCCGCGGCAGGCCAAGCCTAGTCTCGGCGGGCCTAACCCCGGGCCTTCACAGGCGCCGCGCCGTCCACGTAGCTTTCATTGAGATAGACCTCGGCTTCCTGGGCCGACAGGGCGGGGGCATAGCCGTATCCCTGGCCGTAATCGCAGCCCAGGGCCAGCAACTGGCGGGCCATGCCGGCGTTCTCCACGCCCTCGGCGACCACCTCCAGGTCCAGGTCCTGGCCAAGCTTGACCACCGAGGAGACGATCTTGGCCGAGCCGGCGTCGGTGGCCATGGTCCGTACGAAGTAGCGGTCGATCTTCAGCGTGTCGAAGGGCAGCCGGGTCAGATACGAGAGCGACGAGAAGCCGGTGCCGAAGTCGTCCAGGGCCAGGGCCGCCCCGGCCTGGCGCAGGTTGCGCAGGATCACCGCGGCGCGGTCGGGATCGCGCATGACGTCGCTTTCGGTCACTTCCAGCTTCAGGGCGCCCGGCGGCAGGCCGGTGTCGCGCAGGATCTGGATGACGTCGGGAATGAGGTCGGGGCGGTCGATCTCGCCGGTGGACAGGTTCACCGCCACCGTCAGCTCGCCGGACGCCCTGTGGGTGTCGCGCCAAGTGGCCAGTTGGCCGGCGGCTTCGCGCATCATGTGGGCGCCAAGCGCGCTCATCAGGCCCATCTCTTCGCAGAGCGGCAGGAACTGGTCGGGCGCCAGCAGGCCGCGCCTCGGGTGGCGCCAGCGGACCAGGGCCTCGAAGCCGGAAAGCGCGCCGGTGGAGAGGCGCACGATCGGCTGGTAATAGGGCATCAGTTCGCCGCGGCCGATGGCCCCGCGCAGGTCGCTCTCCAGGGCCAGCCGCGAAAGGCCGTCACTTTCCAGGCTTCGGCCATAGGCCGCCGCCCCGCCCCGGCCGCCGGTTTTGGCCGCCTCGACGGCCAGCTCGGCCCGGCGCAGCAGCTCGGCGGCCTCCGGCGCCTCGTCGCCGCCCTTGGCCCGCACCGCGCCCACCGAGAGGGTCGGATGGATGTCAAAGCCCGCCACGCGGAGAGGCCGCTCCATGGCCTGGCGAAGGATCTCGCTGGCTGGCGTGTCGCCCACCAGCGCCAGCACGCCGAACTCATCCTCGCCGACGCGGGACAACAGCACGCCAGGGCGGAAGGCCGCGGCCAGCCGCGAGCCCAGAGCCGCCAGCACCAGATCGGCGCGCTCATGGCCCAGGGCCTCGTTCAGCCGGCGCAGGCGGTCGAGATCGGCCACCACCAGTTCATAGTCGCCGGGATGCTGCAGGTGTTCGCGGGCGCGCAGGATGAAGCTCTTGCGGTCCAGCAGGCCCGTCAGGCTGTCGAGGTCGGAGGCGGCGAACTTGGTCTCGGCGGCGACGACGCCGGCCGCGCGGACGCCCTCCTCAAGCCATATCCCCCGCCAGATACAGACCCCGCCGCCGCGCATCCGCAGACGCACCGCCACCTCCGAGCCCGGCTCCTGCACCCGCAGCACATCGTCAGCGCGGGCGCGGTCCTGAGGCAGGGCCAGGGCTCGCATGGCGGCCGAAGAGCATTCCGGCGCCAGGGGGCCCAGGCCAAGGGCGCGCGAGGCTCCGGTGAAGCGGAGCTGGTCGCGCTCCGGCTCCCAATGCCACAGCGCCACATCGGCTGCGCCCAGCGCTTCCAGTGTGGTGGTGGCGTCCCAGATCCAACGGTCGCTCGGCATGGCCTCTCGAGGCCGGCGCTTGCCGGCTAAACTGAAACTGCGTCCGCCGACCGGTCGCTCCCACCGCGGGGAGAGACCTGTCCGAACAGGACATGATCTCGCCAAACGCCGTTAATTTTCAGATAAGCCTTGGCGAACCCTTCCTCCTGGAAGCCCGCCTTGGCGAGCAGCCGGCGCGAGGCGTCGTTGTGCGGCAGACAGGCCGCCTCCAGGCGATGCAGGCCGAGGGTGTCGAAGGCGAAGCCGTTGAGCGCCCGGGCCGCCGCCAGGGTCAGGCCCCGCCGGGCGAAGCTCTGACCGCACCAGTAGCCGACTGTGCCCATCTGGGCGACGCCCCGGCGGATATTGGACAGGGTGATCCCGCCGCTGAGGGCGCCGTCGGATTCCTGGAACACGAAGAAGCTGAAGGCGACCCCAGCGTCCCGGTCACGGGCATAGGCCGACAGGCGGCGACGAAAGGCGACACGGGTCAGGTCGTCTGCGGGCCAGGTGGGCTCCCAGGGCTGGAGAAAGGCCCGCGACGCCGCCCGCAGCTCGCGCCACTCCGCATAGTCGGCGAGCCGCGGCGGACGCAGCAGCACGCCGTCCCCCACCACGCGCAACCCGCCTTCCGAGGCGATCCAGTCCAACAAAGCCATTGGTGAATTGCGGCCATGAAAAGGCGCGCCGTCAAGCGTCGCTGATGAAGAAGCTTCAGGCCCGCGCGAACAACGCCCTGGTGAAGGCCTGGGCCGCAGGACCGGCCTGACGAGGGCCCAGCACCGAAACCGCGGCCCGGCCGCTGGCGCACATGGCCGCTCCCAGGCGGGCGAGGTCGGCCGGCCTCACAGCCTCGATCCCCGCAGCGATCTCGGCCGGCGGCAGGGGCCGGTCGAACAGCAGGAGCTGGGCGGCAGTCTGTTCGGCGCGGGCCAGGGGCGATTCCCGCATCATGAACATGGCGCCCTTGAGCTGGGCCTTGGCGCGGGCCAGCTCGGCCTCCCCGACGCTCTGCCCGAGACCCGCGATCTCGCCGGCCGCCACCTTGGCCAGCTCGACGGCGTCCTTGGCCGCGCAGCCGGCGAAGACGCCGAGCACGCCCTGGTCGGCATAGGTCTCGCTATAGGCGTCCACCGCATAGGCCAGGCCGCGCTTTTCCCGGGCTTCCTGGAACAGGCGCGAGGCCATGCCGCCGCCGAGGATTTCGGCGAACAGGCGCAGGGCGAAATAGTCCGGATCGCTGACGCCCACGCTGGGCAGCAGGAAGACCAGATTGGCCTGTTCCAGCGCCTTGGCGCTCACCGCCTCGCCGCCGGTGAAGATGGCGGGCGGCGCGGCGGGCGCACCCGTGGCGGGCGGCCTGGCGCCCCCGAAGTCCCGCTCGGCCAGGGCCAGCAGGGCGGCCTCGTCCACCGCGCCTGCGGCGCTGACCACCAGGGACTGGGGATCGTAGAGGCAGGCCCGCCAGTCCGACAGGCTGGTGGGATCGGCGCTGGCGATCGAGCCCGTGGTGCCCAGGATCGAGCGCCCCAGGGGCTGGTCCCCATAGGCGGCGGCCTGGGCCATTTCGAACACCAGGTCGTCGGGGGTGTCAGCGGCCTCGGCGATCTCCTGGCCGACCACCTGCTTTTCCCGGGCGAGGTCGCCTGCGTCCATGCGTGGCGCCAGGACCAGGTCGGCCAGCACGGCCGAGCCCAGGTCGAGACCGCCCGTCAGGCAGCGCACCTGGAAGCTGGTGCGCTCATAGCCGGTGGCGGCGTTGATCTGTCCGCCCTGGGCCTCGATGGCCTCGACGATCTCCATGGCCGAGCGGGCGCCCGCGCCCTTGAAGACCATGTGTTCCAGCAGGTGGGACCAGCCCGATCGGGCGCCGTCTTCGTACCGCGCCCCACGGCCCGCCACCACGCACAGGGCGGCGGTCTCCAGCCCGGGGATCGGGTCGCAGACGACCCGGACGCCATTGGTCAGGCGATGGACCGCGGCCAAACCCTAGATCTCGGCGAAGGCGCGGACGCAGGCCTTGATGGCCTCGGCGTCGGCCGGCAGCCGGTCGAACCGTTCGGGGCGCGCGGCCAGGCTCTGGGTCCAGCGCGGCAGGTCCGGCGTCACCGAGGTGGCCGCAGCGACCGCCTCGGGGAACTTCGCCGGATGGGCGGTGGAGAGCACGATGATGGGGCCGGGCAGGTCCCGGGCCTGGCGCAGGGCCGCCACGCCCACGGCGGTGTGCGGATCGATCAGCTCGCCGGTCTCGTTCAGGGTGGCGAGCATGGTGCGGGCCGTCTCGTCCTCGCTGACCGCCACGCCGGTGAACAGCTCGCCCATGAAGGCCTGGGCCGCCGGCGGAATATCGATATGGCCGGCCTCGCCGAAGGCGGCGAAGGCCCGCGCGGTCTCGACGGCCTCCCGGCGCACGGCCTCGAAATAGAGCCGCTCGAAGTTGGAGGCCGACTGGATGTCCATGGCCGGGCTCTGGGTGGGCATCACCTCGCCACGGGCATAGCGGCCGTCGGCGAAGGCGCGCGCCAGAATGTCGTTGGAATTGGTCGCCACCACGATGCGCTCGATGGGCAGCCCCATCTGGCGGGCGACGAAGCCGGCGAAGGCGTCGCCGAAATTGCCGGAGGGCACGCAGTAGGAGATGGCCCGCTCCGGCGCGCCCACGGCCACGGCGGTGGTGAAGTAGTAGACACTCTGGGCCACAATCCGGGCGAAGTTGATCGAGTTGACCCCGGTGAGGTCCACGGCCTGGCGCAGGCTCTGGTCCTGGAAGGCCGCCTTCACGATGGCCTGGCAGTCGTCGAAGGTGCCCTGGACGGCGACGCAGCGGACATTGTCCTCGGTCGCCGTGGTCATGAACCGACGCTGGACCTCGGAGATCCGGCCCTCGGGGAAGAGGGCGCACACCCGCACATGGGCCCGGCCGCGGAAGGCCTCCACGGCCGCCCCGCCGGTGTCGCCCGACGTGGCGCAGAGGATGGTCTGAACCCGGTCCTGGCCGGCCAGGACATGGTCATAGAGGCGGGCCAGCAGCTGCATGGCCACGTCCTTGAACGCCAGGCTTGGCCCATGGAACAGCTCGGCCAGGAAGGCGTCGGGGGCGAGCTGGACCAGTGGCACGACCGCGGCGTGGGCGAAGGTGGCGTAGGCCTCCTGGCACATGGCGTTCACCGCCTCGCGCGGAATTTCCTCACCGGCGAAGCGCGCCAGGACCTCAGCGGCCACATGGGCGTAGGGCTTGCCGCGGAAGGCCGCGATCTCATCTGAGGTGAAGGCCGGCCAGGTCTCGGGCACATAGAGCCCGCCGTCGGGGGCGAGCCCGGCCAGGACCGCGTCTACGAAGCCGACCGCCGGGGCCTGGCCCCGGGTGGAGACATACCGCATCAACTCTTCCATCTGCGCCAGAGCATGGCGGCATAGACGGCGATAAGGGCGCCCGCAAGGCCGAACCAGGTCAGGGCGTATTCCAGATGGCGGTTGGCGATCTCGCCGGGAAGGGGCGTGGGGTCGAGGGCGGCGAAGTCGGGATTGCTGGAGGTCTCGGCCAGCAGGAAGACCGGGGCCGGGGCCTCGGCGCCCAGGGCCTGCGCCATGGCCGGCACGTCGCTGCCGTACCACAGGTTCTGGGCCGGCTGATTGTCGGGGGTGACGAAGTTGGGGGCGTCGGGCTCGCGGAGCAGGCCCACCACCTCGACGGGCGCGGCGCCGCGCTCACTGGCCACCGGCGGGCGGGCCTCCACCGTGTCTGGCACGAAGCCGCGATCCACCAGGACGCTGCGATAGGCGCCGCCCTCCACGGGGCAGGCGGAGAACAGCCTCTGGCCGGCTTGGCCGTTCTTGAGGCCGTAGAGCTGCAGGAAGGGGGCGGTGTCGAGCCCCGGACAGGTCAGGCGCACCCGATAGAAGCCGACATCCTCCCCCTGCCCCGCGCGGGCCAGGATCTCGCCGGCCGGGACCGGCTCGGCGGTGGAGCGGGCCTCGATCTGGGCCAGCAGGTCGGACTTCCAACCCAGGCGCTGAAGCTGCCAGACGCCCAGCGCGATGAGAATGCCCAGGGCGATCAGGACGACCAGGGTCAGGCCGATGGGGAGGCGGCGGGTGGCGGCGGCCTTAGTCATCGGATCGGGCTTGGGCGGCCCGGTTGGCGATCTGGGCGGCGAGCATGACCCCCTTCATGGGGCGCAGCAGCCCCAGGGAGACGATCACGGTGAGCGGCAGCCAGAGCAGCAGGTGCAACCAGATCGGCGGCGTGAAGGCCAGTTCCACATAGAGGGCGGCGAAGGCGACGATGAAGCCGGCGATGAGAATGACGAAGACCGCCGGACCATCGCCGGAATCGGCCTTCGCCAGATCATAGCCGCAGGCCTCGCACCGGGCCGCGACCTTGAGGAAGCCCTCGAAGAGGTGGCCCTCTCCGCAGTTCGGGCACCGACCAGCGAGACCCGACAGGAGCGGATTGGGCCGCGTCATCGGCTAGTGCCCGCCAGCCCCGCCAAACACCACATAGATGAAGGCGAAGAGGAAGAGCCACACCACGTCGACGAAGTGCCAGTACCAGGCGGCCGCCTCGAAACCGAAGTGCTTCTCCGGGGTGAAGCCGCCGCGCATCAGGCGCATCAGGCAGATCAGCAGGAAGATGGTGCCAACCAGGACGTGGAAGCCGTGGAAGCCCGTGGCCATGAAGAAGGACGAGCCATAGAGCCCCGAGTTCATCGCGTTCTCGGAGAAGAAGTACTCGTGCGAGAGGATGTGATGGTACTCGTAGAACTGCACCAGGCTGAAGATCACCCCGAGGATCACCGTCAGGATCAGGGCATATTGCGCGCCCTTGCGATCGCCCTGCTGCAGCGCGTGGTGCGCCCAGGTGACCGTGGTGCCCGAGAGCAGCAGGGTCAGGGTGTTGACCAGGGGGAGGTTCCAGGCGGGCACCGTCTCGATGCCGGCAGGCGGCCAGGTGGCCCAGGCCTGACGGACTTCCTCGATGCTCGAGAGCGTCCGGTGCTCGTGGAAGAGCGCCATTTCGAAGAAGATCCAGAACCAGGCCACGAAGAACATCACTTCGGAGGCGATGAACAGGATCATGCCGTAGCGCAGGCCGATGGAGACCACCGGGGTGTGATCGCCGGCGTTGGCTTCCTTGGTGACGTCGATCCACCAGGCGGTCGCCACCAGCATGATCAGGACAAAGCCGGCGGCGAACAGCCACCAGGTGCCCGCGGGCAGGCCAAACAGGCCCTTCCACCAGGTCACCAGGCCCACAGCCATGATGGTGGCGCCCAGCGAGGCCAACAGGGGCCACGGGCTGGGATTCACCAGGTGATAGTCGTGCTTGACGCCTGCTTGGGCCATCTCGGTCCTAACCCCTCATAATCTCGTACCGCCGGCCCGGCTGCTCTCTCCGCCGACGGGTGGTCTGAATGGTGCTATAGCCCCGCCGCTTGCGATCCGCCAAGAGCCGAAGCGGCCAGGTCTGTCGGGGCGTGCGTACGCGCCTGCGCCTGGGCGTCCTCGCTGGACGGATAGAAGGTGTAGGACAGGGTGATCTCGGCCTTGTTCCGGGTCTCGAAGTCCTCGGCGTATTCGGGATCGACGAAGTAGACCATGGGAAACTTGATGGTCTCGCCAGGCGCGATCGTCTGGTCCGAAAAGCAGAAGCATTCCAGCTTTCGGAAATAGGCGCCGGCCGCCTCGGGCACGACATTATAGACCGCCCGGCCGGTGATCGGCGCATCGCCGTTATTGGTGACGTCGAAGAAGGCCAGGCCCGTCTCGCCGATCTTCAGGTTCTGCGACACCTGCTCGGAGCGGAAGGTCCAGGGCAGGTTGCGGACATTGGTGTCGAACCGGATGTTCAGGGTCTGATTCAAGACCCGGGTAGGGGCGGCCTCGGCCCGGCTGACCGTCCCGTCAAAGCCGGTCACCTGACAGAAGGCCCGGTAGAGCGGCACCGAGGCATAGGCCAGGCCGACCATGCCGGCGAACACGCCCGCGCAGATCAGGCCCAGTCGGGCGTTACGGCGATTGCGGTCGGGGTTCAGCTCAGAGGGGGCGGTCAAGGATATTGGCTCCCAATCGAACGACGGTGACGAGGAAGACGAGAATGGCGAAGCTCACCAGGCCCAGGGCCAGGGCGATGTTCCGTCCCCGCTTGGCCTTGTGGATGTTCTGGGCCGCATCCTGGCCGTGCTCTCGGGGCGCCTCTTGAGGCTCGGCGAGAGGAGGTTCTGGGGGAACCTGAGGATCGCTCATCATGCCGCTCCGGGGATCAGGTTCATGAAGCTCGGCGCGCCAAGCAGGCCCTCGATCAGCAGGGTCGCGAACAACAGGCTGAGATAGAGGATCGAGAAGGCGAACAGGTTGCGCGCGTCCTTCGCCCCGGCGCGAACGTCGTAGAGACGCCCGTCCACGCGCGGGTCGGGGCTGTCGCCCGCGGCGCTGCGCAGCACCCGCCAGGCCAGGATCAGGAAGACCGCGCCGCCGAGACCCGCCACTGCCAGATAGGCGGGTCCGCCCAGGCCGGTGAAGGCTGGGACAAGGCAAAGCGGGGTGAACAGCAGGCTGTAGATGAAGATCTGCCGGCGGGTGGAGGCGGGACCGGCCACCACCGGCATCATCGGCACGCCGGCCTTTTCGTAGTCCTCGCTGGTGTAGAGGGCGAGGGCCCAGAAGTGGGGCGGCGTCCACATGAAGATGATGGCGCACAGCAGCCAGGCGTTCAGGGGCGTCTCACCCGCCGCCGCCGCCCAGCCGATCACCGGCGGCAGGGCGCCGGCCAGCCCGCCGATGACGATGTTCTGCGCCGTCGAGCGCTTCAGCCACATCGAATAGACGACGGCGTAGAAGAAGATGGTGAAGGCCAGCAGGCCCGCGGCCAGCCAGTTGACGGCCACCCCCATGAACATCACCGACAGCAGCGACAGCACCACGCCCATGGAGAGGGCCTCGGCCCCCTGGACCCGACCGGCGGGCACGGGACGCCCGCGGGTGCGGCGCATGAGGGCGTCGATGTCGGCGTCGTACCACATGTTGAGGGCGGCCGAGGCCCCGGCCCCGATGGCGATGCAGAGAATGGCCACGGCGCCCAGCAGGGGGTGGATGGGCGTATCGGCGCAGATCAGACCCGTGGCGCCGGTGAAGACCACCAGAGACATCACCCGCGGCTTGAGCAGCTGCATATAGTCCTGCCAACGGGCAGGCTGGGCGGTCACGGGAATGGCGGGCGTCATGGTCGCCAAGACATACTCCTAATCAGACCCGGCACAACGGCGAAGGGGCGCGGTTCGGCTGTGACCGATCCGCGCCCCTGTGTCGTCCGGGCCGTCCGGTCAGTGGTGGCTGTCGCCCTTGATGACCGGCGGCTCATTGAACTGGTGGAACGGCGGCGGCGAAGGCAGCGTCCATTCCAGGGTCGTGGCGCCTTCGCCCCACGGATTGGCTTCGGCCTTGCGGCGAACGATGGCGGCTTCCAGCAGGATCAGCAGGAAGACCAGCACGCCCACCGCCGTGATGGCGTAGCCCACCGACGAGACGTAGTTCCAGTAGGTATAGGCCTCCGGATAATCCACGTAGCGCCGGGGCATGCCCTGCAGGCCGAGGAAGTGCTGCGGGAAGAAGATCAGGTTCACGCCGATGAACGTGATCCAGAAGTGCAGCACGCCGGCCCACTCGCGGTACTTCACGCCGAAGATCTTCTCGAACCAGTAGTAGAAGCCGGCGAAGATGGCGAACACCGCGCCCAGGCTGAGCACGTAGTGGAAGTGGGCCACGACGTAATAGGTGTCGTGCAGGCTGTAGTCGATGCCGGCATTGGCCAGGACCACGCCGGTGACGCCGCCCACGGTGAAGAGGAAGATGAAGCCGATCGCCCACAGCATGGGCGTCTTGAAGCTGATCGACCCGCCCCACATGGTGGCGATCCAGGAGAAGATCTTCACCCCGGTGGGCACCGCAATGACCATCGTGGCGGCCACGAAATAGGCGCGCAGATTGATGTTCATGCCGACGGTGTACATGTGGTGGGCCCACACGACGAAGCCGACAAAGCCGATGGCCACCATGGCGTAGGCCATGGCCAGGTAACCGAACACCGGCTTGCGCGAGAAGGTCGACACGATGTGGCTGATGATGCCGAAGCCCGGCAGGATCAGGATGTAGACCTCGGGGTGACCGAAGAACCAGAACAGGTGCTGGAACATCACCGGGTCGCCGCCGCCGGCGGCGTTGAAGAAGCTGGTGCCGAAGTTGCGGTCGGTCAGCAGCATGGTGATGGCGCCCGCCAGAACCGGCAGGGACAGCAGCAGCAGGAAGGCGGTGATCAGCACCGACCAGGCGAACAGCGGCATCCGGTGCAGGGTCATGCCCGGGGCGCGCATGTTGAAGATGGTGGTGATGAAGTTGATCGCGCCGAGGATCGAGCTGGCGCCGGCCACGTGCAGCGACAGGATGGCCAGGTCCATGGACGGGCCGGTGTGGCCCAGCGTCGAGAGCGGCGGATAGATGGTCCAGCCGCCGCCAAAGCCCTTGCCGGGCCCGCCGTCGCTGAACATCGAGGTGACCAGCAGGATCCAGGCGGCGATCAACAGCCAGAACGAGATGTTGTTCATCCGCGGGAAGGCCATGTCCGGCGCGCCGATCATG
>NZ_JAUSLG010000001.1 GCF_030646615.1 Phenylobacterium sp.
GATGATCGACAGGCTCATGGGGGTGGAGATGTGGGCCAGGCGCTCCTCTAGGGCCTCCACGGTCTTGATGACGTTGAAGCCCTGCCGGGCGCAGGACGGGCAGGCGATGATGTTCACCCCCCGGTGGCGCAGGCCCAGCGACTTCAGCATGTCGAAGCCGACCTTGATCTCCTCCACCGGATCGGCGGCCAGACTGACCCGGATGGTGTCGCCGATGCCGGCCCACAGCAGGGAGCCCATGCCGATCGAGGACTTGACCGTGCCGGTGCGCAGGGCGCCGGCCTCGGTGACCCCCAGATGCAGCGGGCAGTCGATGGCCTCGGCCAGCATCTGATAGGCGGCCACCGTCATGAAGACGTCCGAGGCCTTCACGCTGATCTTGAACTCGTGGAAGTCGTGGTCCTGGAGAATGCGGGCGTGGCTCAGCGCGCTCTCGACCATGGCCTGCGGGCAGGGCTCGCCATAGCGTTCCAGCAGTTCGCGCTCCAGCGAGCCGGCGTTGACGCCGATGCGGATGGAGCAGCCATAGTCCTTGGCCGCCTGGATCACTTCACGCACCCGGGCCGGAGAGCCGATATTGCCGGGATTGATCCGCAGGCAGGCGGCGCCGGCCTTGGCCGCCTCGATCCCGCGGCGATAGTGGAAGTGGATGTCGGCGACCAGCGGAACCTTGGCCGCCTTGACGATGGTCGAAAAGGCCGCGGTGGACTCCTCGTCGGGGCAGGACACCCGCACGATGTCGGCCCCGGCCTCTTCCAGCTGGCGGATCTGGTCGATGGTCGCCGCGGCGTCGGCCGTCAGCGTATTGGTCATCGACTGGACGGTGATCGGGGCGTCGCCGCCCACCTCGACCGACCCGACTCGGATCTTACGGCTGACGCGCCGCTCTATCGTGCGCCAGGGGCGGAGATGGGTGTGATCGTGCTGGGTCATGGACCTGCAAAATAGGCCCTCCCGCGCTGTTTCCCAAGCCGGGAAACATGACGCTTTTAGTCACCCAGGCGGCTAAGCGGAGTCTGGACGCCGGGCAGCAGGCCGCGGGTCTGTCCGTTGACGAACACCTGGAAGGCGGTGGGCTCGGAGACGTCGATCACCAGGCCGCGCAGATCAGGGGCGCGATAGGCCTCACCGGCGGCGAGTTGCCGGGCGAAATAGACCTCGCCATCGGCGCTGCGGACGATCAGGGCCGCAGATTCCCGCGCCTGCAGCACGATGGGCGAGGCGGGCGCGGCCGGCGCGCCGTAGACGGTCCCGTCCGGCGTGAAGGTCGCGGGCAACTGGCTGAGATCGGCCTCAGCCTGAGGTCCCCGGGCGATTTCGCGGTTCGAGGCGATCACGGCGTCAGCCGAGCCGCCGGCGGCGGCGGCCACATCGAGGCCGGGGGTTTCATAAAGCTCAGGCACGGTGGATTCCACCGGCGCCGGCAGGGGTGCGCCCAGGGACAGCGGGCCCTGCGGCCCGGCGTTGGCGGCGATCTCTTCGGCGGTGCTGGGCGGGGCGGCCACCGGCGCGGCCGGCTGGGCCTCGTTGATGCCCCGCTGGGCGAAGTTCCAGACCAGGATGGCGCCGACCACCAGCACGCCGGCGGTGATGGCCAGGCCCAGCCGGCTGTCGCCGGTGCGCCGCACGCCCACGGGTTCGCGCAGCGCCTCGTCGCCTGCGGGCTCATCGGCCTTGAAGCGGGTCACGGCGGCTTCGGCCTCGAGCCCCAGCGCCTTGGCGTAGGCGCGCACATAGCCGATGGTGAAGGGGCGCGACGGCAGGTCTTCCAGCCGCATCTCCTCGATGGCGGCCAGATAGGCGCGTCGGATTCGGGTGGAATCTGCGACGTCCTGCAGGGAGAGGCCGCGGAATTCGCGCGCCGCCTTCAGGGCGGCGCCGATGTTGGGGCCAGAGTCCAGGGTCGGCATATAGCTTTCAACAGCGCTGAGGGGGTGCGTCCCCTCAAAGCTCGGATTGAAGTCAGTGACCCGCCCAGTGTCGAGCGCCATGGCTGCTCGTCATCCCCGAAAAATAAATGCGGCCGGATAGCCGCCACCCGCCCCGTCCGTTTGCCACGGATCTGTTAATTTCTCTTTTCCCATAACACGATAGCCGCAGCCGTTCAACGTCGGCCGAACGCCGATTCGTCACAGTCAAGCTTAGATCGAGAGGTAGAGCTTGCGGGCCAGAGTCTCGATCTCGCCCCGCACCGATCCGCCTGTTCCGCGGATCAGGGCGCTGACCCCGCGGTGGGCCGCCTCGCGGTCGCAGGACAGCACCATCTGCTTGACCGGACCAATCCCGGCCGGCGGCATGGACAGGCGCTCATAGCCCAGGGCGACCAGGGTGAAGGCCTCCAGGGGCCGGCCGGCCATCTCGCCGCAGACCGACACCGGCGTGCCCGTATCGGCGCAGGCCTTCTGGATCTCGGCCAGGACCCGCAGGGCTGGGGGAGAGAGGGGGTCATAGCGATCGGCCATGCGGGCGTTGCCGCGGTCGGCGGCGAACAGATACTGCAGCAGGTCATTGGTGCCCACCGACACGAAGTCGGTCATGGGCAGCAGGGCGTCCAGGTGCCAGATCAGCGACGGGGCCTCGATCATGGCGCCCACGTCCAGACGGGCCGGCGCAGGCCGCCCCCGCCGCTGGGCCCAGGCCACCTCGTGATCCACCAGGGCCCGGGCGGCGCGGAACTCGTCGACGCTGGCCACCAGGGGGAACATGATCCGCAGAGCCCGGCCCCGGGCCGCGGCGATCAGGGCGCGCAGCTGCAGGCGCAGCAGGGCCGGGCGATCCAGCCCCATGCGGATGGCCCGCCAGCCGAGCGCCGGGTTCTCCTCCCGCTCGGCCTCGAGATAGGGCAGCACCTTGTCACCGCCCAGATCCAGGGTGCGGAAGGTCACGGGCAGGCCGCCGGCGGCGTCCAGCACCCGGCTGTAGAGCGCGGTCTGGGCGTTGAAGCGTGGCAGCTCCTCGGCGACCATGAACTGGAATTCGGTGCGGAACAGGCCGATGCCCTCAGCGCCGGTCTCGCCCAGGGTCTCCAGGTCCACATCCAGGCCGGCGTTCATCAGCAGGGTGACCTTGACCCCGTCCCGGGTGAAGGCCGGGGTGTCGCGCAGCTTGGCGAACTCCGCTCGGCGCTGCGACCGCACCTCGATCCGTGACCGGATCGCCTGGACCACATCCAGCCGGGGCCGCAGATAGGCCTCGCCCGTCTCGGCGTCGACGATGACCGGATCGCCCTCGTTCACCCGGTCGCGCAGGCCGTCCAGGCGCCCGACGCAGGGAATATCCAGCGCGCGGGCGACGATGGCCGCATGGCTGGCTGGCGAGCCCTCCTCGAGCAGCAGGCCCTTCAGCTTGTGGCGGTCATATTCCAGCAGGTCGGCGGGGCCGAGGTTTCGGGCGATGAGGATGGCGTCGTCGGGCAGGTCGCGGGCCACATGGCCGTCGCCGGAGAGATGGCGCAGGAGCCGGTCGGCCAGGTCCTCGAAGTCGTGCAGCCGCTCCCGCAGATAGGGGTCGCGAGCCTGGCCCAGCCGGGCGCGGTGCTCCGAGCGCACCCGCTCGACCGCGGCCTCCGCCGTCAGCCCGTTGCGGACGGCGTCTTCGAGGGAGCGGTTCCAGCCCCTGTCGTGGGCGAACATGCGGTAGGTGTCGAGCACCTCGTAGGAGGCTTCGACCAGGCCGTGCTGGCCCTCCAGCATGTCGTCGAGCTGGGCCTGAAGACTGGAGATGGCGCTCTTCAGCTTGGCTTCTTCGGCCACCACGTCGTCGGCCAGCAGCTTCGAAGGCGCCACCGGCGGCTCGTGCAAGACCGCAATGCCCAAGGCGAGGCCGTCGGAGAACCGCGCGCCCTTCAACCGTTCCGATCGATGTGGGGCGATCTCGACGCCCGACAGTTCGTCCTCGGAGATCAGTTCGCCGGCGACCATTTCGGCCAGCACCATGGCGATGATCTGGACGTCCTCGACCTCGTCCTCGGTATAGACCCGCTCGGTGCGGTTCTGGACCACCAGCACGCCGATGGCCCGTCCGCCGCGCAGGAGGGGCACGCCGAGGAAGGCGTGATAAGGGTCTTCGGCCGTCTCCGGGCGATAGGAGAAGGCCGGATGGTTGGGTGCGTCGGCCAGGTTCAGCGGCCGGCCCAGGCGCATGATTTCGCCGACCAGGCCTTCGCCGGGGCGCATGCGGGTCAGGTGGACGGCCAGGGGGTCGAGGCCCTCGGTGGCGAACAGCTCCATCTCGCCGCCGGCGCGGCGCATATAGAGCGAGCACACCTCAGCAACCATGGAGCGGGCGATGATGCGCACCACCATGTCGAGGCGTTCCTGCGCAGGACCGCCGCGCTGAACCGCCTCGCGGATCTGCCGCAGCAGGCTCCGCTGACCCCGAATGACCGCTCCGGTCATCGCCATCTTGGCCTGGTCTCCTCTCTCTCGTCGTTTCCTAGCAGTATCGCACGTCGGATCGGAGACGGAATCCGGTCGCGGGTCCAGGGTCGATCATCGTGTGGCCCGACCGAGCAGTTCGATCAGTTCGCTGGCCTTGCGCCGCTGTTCCTCGGCGTCACCGCTGACGATGGCGCCCTCGATGCAGTGGTCCAGATGGTCCTTCAGCAGTTCAGTCTCCACCCGGGCGAGCGCCGCGCGCACCGCCTGCACCTGGGTGAGGATGTCGATGCAGTAGCGGTCCTCCTCGACCATGCGCGAGACCCCGCGCACCTGCCCCTCGATGCGGTTCAGACGATTGGCCAGTTTGGACTTCGAGTCTGCGTCCTTCATGGGGCGCCTCCGTTGGTCTGGACAACATACCCCAGTCCGGTAATTGCGAAATGCCCCAGGGGGGTATAAATCGTAGGCGAACCCGGAGTCGCCACCCATGTCGGAGCCGCACCTCCATCAGAGCCACGCCTCGCCGAATGCCGGCGAAGCTGTCGATCCCGTCTGCGGCATGCGCGTGGAGATCGCCACGGCCCGTCACGTGGCCCGCCATGAGGATGAGCCCTACTATTTCTGCTCCGCCGGTTGCCGGACCCGGTTCGAGGGCGATCCCCAGCGCTATCTGGCCCCCGGCGAGCCGGGACCGCCGACGCCGGCCGGCACGATCTACACCTGTCCCATGCACCCGGAGATCCGCCAGGAGGGGCCCGGGTCCTGTCCGATCTGCGGCATGGCGCTGGAGCCGGATCTCGTCGCGGCCGAGGCCGAGCCGAACCCCGAACTCACGGACTTCACCCGCCGCGCCTGGATCGGCGGCGCCCTGGCCCTGCCGCTGTTTGTCCTGGAGATGGGCGCGCACCTGTTCGGCCTCCATGTTCCGCTCCCGGATGGGACGGGACCCTGGGTTCAGCTGGCCCTGGCGACGCCGGTGGTGTGGTGGGCGGGCTGGCCCTTCCTGCAGCGGGGCTGGACGTCCCTGCGCACCCGCCAGCTCAACATGTTCACCCTGATCGCGCTGGGCGTGCTGACCGCCTGGACCTTCAGCGCCGCCGCCGTCCTGGCGCCAGGGCTGATCCCCGACGCCTTCCGGGACGCCCACGGCGCGCCGCCGCTCTATTTCGAAGCCGCGGCGGTCATCGTGGTCCTGGTCCTGGTCGGCCAGATCCTGGAGCTGCGCGCCCGGGAGCGGACCTCTGGCGCCCTGCGCGCCCTGCTGAATCTGGCGCCCAAGACCGCCCTGCGAGTGGGAGCCGACGGACAGGACGCTGAGGTTCCGGTGGACCAGATCGCGCCTGGGGATCGGCTGCGGGTTCGTCCAGGAGAGAAGATCGCCGTCGATGGCGAGGTCATCGAGGGGCGCGCCGCGGTCGACGAATCTCTGATTACCGGGGAGTCCCTGCCGGTCACCAAGGGGGTCGGCGACAAGGTGTCGGCCGGCGCCCTGAACACCACCGGCGGCTTCGTCATGCGCGCCGACAAGGTGGGCGCCGAGACCCTGCTGGCCCAGATCGTCCAGCTGGTGGCCCAGGCCCAGCGCAGTCGCGCGCCCATCCAACGGCTCGCCGACAAGGTGTCGGGCTGGTTTGTGCCGGCGGTGGTCGCCGTGGCGATCGCCGCCTTCATCGGCTGGAGCCTGGTCGGCCCCGAGCCCCGCCTGGCCTACGCCCTGGTGGCGGCGGTCTCGGTGCTGATCATCGCCTGTCCCTGCGCGCTTGGCCTGGCGACGCCGATCTCGATCATGGTCGGTGTGGGGCGCGGCGCCCAGGCGGGCGTGCTGATCCGCTCGGCCGAAGCCCTGGAGCGGCTGGAAAAGGTGGACACCCTGGTGGTCGACAAGACCGGCACCCTGACCGAGGGGCGTCCCGATGTGGTGGCTGTTACGCCCATTGAGGGGACGTCGGAAGACGATCTGCTCCGGCTGGCGGCCGGGTTGGAGCGGGCCAGCGAGCACCCCCTGGGCGCGGCCATCGTCCGCGCCGCCCAGGCCCGCAGCCTGTCGCTCAGCGACCCCAGCGACTTCGATTCGCCGATCGGCCGCGGCGTCCTGGGGCGGGTGGACGGCCGCGCTGTCGCCGTCGGCAGCGCCGCCTTCCTCTCAGACCAGGGCGCCTCGGCGTCGCCCCTGACCGAGGCGGCCGAGAGCCATCGGCGCGAGGGGGCGACGGTGGTGTTTGTCGCCATCGATGGCGCGCTCGCGGGCCTGATCGCCATCGCCGATCCGATCAAGGCCAGCACCGGCCCGGCCATCGCCGCCCTGCATGCGGCCGGCCTCCGCATCCTCATGCTCACCGGCGACAATGAGGTCACGGCCCAGGCGGTGGCTGCGCGCCTGGGGATCGACGAGGTGAGGGCGGACGTCTCGCCGCAGGACAAGGCGCGTATCGTCGCCGAGCTTCGCCAGGCCGGCCGCGTGGTGGCCATGGCCGGCGACGGCGTCAACGACGCCCCGGCCCTGGCCAGCGCCGATGTGGGAATCGCCATGGGGGCCGGCGCCGACGTGGCCATCGAAAGCGCCGCGGTGACCCTGCTCAACGGCGACCTGTCCGGCGTCCTGCGGGCGGTCAGGCTGTCGCGGGCGGTGATGGGCAATATCCGCCAGAACCTGGTCTTCGCCTTCGCCTACAACGCCGCCGGCGTGCCGCTGGCGGCCGGTCTGCTCTATCCGGTCTTTGGCCTGCTGCTGTCGCCGGCCATCGCTGCGGCGGCCATGTCGCTGTCCTCGGTCAGCGTGGTGGGCAACGCCCTGCGTCTGCGCAGCCTGAAGCTCTAGGTCGCGGCCGGGGTGACGAGGTAGGCGCAGCGGCGGGCGCCTTGCAGGATATGGTCGATCCGCTCCACCCGGGCCGGGGCCAGCAGGGCGCGAAACAGAGACAGTTCCGAACGGCAGAACCCCTGACAGGCCTGGGCGGCGGCGCAGATCGGGCAATGGTTTTCGATCAGCACATAGGTCCCGTCGCCGGCCGGCGCCCATTGCGCCATATAGCCCTCGGCCGCGCGCAGGCTCGCCAGGCGGGTCAGGCGGGACTCAAGATCTGGCGCGCCCTCCAGCGCCGCGGCGTAGGCCTGGCCGCTGATGGCCTCGCGCCGGGCGATCAGGCGTTCGAGCCCGGCGGCGCCGAACTCCTCGCGCACGGCCTCCAGCAGCTCGATGCTGACCTGGGCATGGGCGTCGGGGAAGCGGGCGTGACCGGCCGCCGTCAGCGCCCAGGTCTGGCGGGGACGCCCCACCCCGCCGCGCTCGGCCTCGCCCTCCACAAGACCGGCGGCGGCCAGCTTCTCCATCTGCTGGCGAGCGGCCTGGCGGCTGACGCCAAGCTGCGCGGCCAGGGCGGCGGTGGTGGTCTCGCCCCGGGTCTTGAGCTGCAGCAGGATCTGGTCGGCGGAAGAGGGCATCGGCCTCGTGGAATTTGACAATTATCAGGTTGCGAAATCATTGCGAGGTCGGTAGCGAGGGTCAAGTCGATTTCGCAATCTCGAGCTTGTTAAAAATGCCCCCTGCGGTGGCCGCTCCCGGCAGTTGGAAAGACGTCCTGGCCGAGGGGCGCCTCGCCCAGTTCATCCTCATCTGCCTGGCGGTCTGGCTGCATGCGGCCGACAGCCTGGTCACCGCGACCATCATGCCCAGCGTCGGCGCCGACCTCGGCGGCTACGCCTATTTCGGCTGGGCCACGGCGGGCTTCCTGCTGGGGTCTGTGGTGGCCGGGGCCAGCGCCGGCTGGCTGACCGGTCAGGTCGGCCTGCGCACGGCCTTCGCCTTTTCCGCCGCCCTCTATGCCGCCGGCTGCCTGATGAGCGCGGTCGCGCCGGACATCTGGACCTTCCTGATCGGGCGTCTGGTCCAGGGGGTTGGCGGCGGCTGGCTGGCGGGCTTCGCCTCGGTGGCGGTGGGCCTGCTGTTTCCCGATCGGACCCTGCCCAAGGTCTATGCCGTCATGACCGGCATCTGGGGGATCGCCACCCTGATCGGCCCCATGATGGGGGGCGTCTTCGCCGACGCGGGCCACTGGCGCTGGGCCTTCGGCGCCTTCGTGATCCAGGCCCTGGCCGTGGCGCTCGCCGCCCTGGTCCTGCTGCCGCGGGGCGAAAAGGGGCAGGGGGGCGCGATCCCCGCGCGCCAGCTCCTGCTGGTGGGCGTCGGCGTCTCGGCCATCGCCGGCGCCGACCTGATGGGCGGCTTCATGCTGGCCTTGGTCCTGGTGACCGCCGGCCTCGCCATCCTGATCTACAGTGTTCGGGTGGATGTCCGCGCGCCGGTGCGCCTGCTGCCGGTCAGTTCCGGGGACCTCGGCTCGGTGGCGGGCCTGGGCTTCGCCACCATGTTCCTGATGACGGCGGCCTCCATGGGCTTCACCGTCTATGGCCCGGCCATCCTCCAGGCGACCCGAGGCTATTCGGCCCTGGGGGCCGGCTATGTGGTCGGCGTCGAGGCGCTGGCCTGGACGGCCGCAGCCCTGGCGGTCTCCAACCTCACCGGCGCCTGGCGCAGCCGCATGGTCCGGGCCGGCGCCGTCAGCGCCACCCTGGGCGTGGCCATGTTCATCTGGGTGCTGACCGATGGTCCGCTGTGGTCGTTGCTGGCGGCGGCCATCCTGCTGGGGGCCGGCTTTGGCCTGTCCTCGGCCTTCATGAACCAGATGGTGCTGGCCGCCCTGCCGGCCGAAGAGCGGGGCCTGGGGGGCGGGGCGATCAACACGGTGCGCTTCACCGGCGCGGCGGCCGGCGCAGCGGTGGCCGGCGCCATCGCCAATCTCGCCGGGTTCGGCGAGGGCCTGACCCTGGAGACCGCGCGTTCGGCCGCCTATGCGGTCTTCGCCGTGGCGACGCCGGTGGCGGCTCTGGCCATCGTCACCGCCTGGCGGCTGACCCCCAGGGCCGAAGCCGCCGGCGCCTAAGGCCTTAAATTGACTAGAGCTTGTCGAGGCCGTAGGCGGCGTGCAGGGCGCGAACGGCCAGTTCGGTATAGGCCGCATCGATCAGCACGCTGATCTTGATCTCGCTGGTGGAGATCACCTGGATGTTCACGCCCTTCTCCGCCAGGGCGCCGAACATGGTCTTGGCGACGCCGGCGTGGCTGCGCATGCCGACCCCGATCACCGAGACCTTGGCCACGTCCTCGTTCACCGCCACATCGTCGAAACCGATGGCGCCTTGCGCCTGGCGCATGATCTCGATGGCGCGGGCCGCGTCGCGCTTGCCCACGGTGAACTCCAGGTTCGCCGTGTCCTGGGTGCGGGCGTGGCTCTGGACGATCATGTCCACATTCACATTGGCGTCGGCCAGCCGCCCGAAGATCTCCGAGGAGACGCCGGGATGGTCGGGCAGGCCGAACACGCTGATCTTGGCTTCGTCGCGACTATAGGCGACGCCGCTCACGATGCGCTTTTCCAAGATCTCCTCCTCGTCGCAGACGATGGTGCCCTGACCGGGGGCCTCTCCGGGTTCTACGAAACTCGATAGCACGCGGACGGGCATGTGCTGGGCCATGGCCAGCTCCACCGATCGCGTCTGCAGCACCTTGGCGCCGAGGGAGGCCATCTCCAGCATTTCCTCGAAGGAGATCTTGGAGAGCTTGCGGGCCTTGGTCTCGATACGCGGGTCGGTCGTATAGACCCCGTCCACGTCGGTATAGATGTCGCAGCGCTCGGCCTTCAGGGCCGCAGCGATGGCCACGGCGCTGGTGTCGGAGCCGCCGCGGCCCAGGGTGGCGATGCGGCCGTCCCGGGTGACGCCCTGGAAGCCCGCGATCACCGCGACCTCGCCGGCGTCGAGCGCCGCAGCCAGCTTCTCGGGCGGAATGTCCTCGATGCGCGCGCGCCCATGGGCGTCGTCGGCGATGATCGGGATCTGCCAGCCCAGCCAGGACCTGGCCGAAACGCCCATATTGCGGAGCGTCATGGCCAGCAGGCCCGCCGTCACCTGCTCGCCCGAGGCGACCACGGTGTCGTATTCGTCGTCCGAGGGCGCCAGGCCCTGGGCGGCGGCGCCGGCTCCGTCGGTCCAGGCCACCAGCTCGTTGGTCTTGCCGGCCATGGCCGACACGACCACGGCCACGCGATGGCCCGCAGCCACCTCAGCAGCCACGAGGCGTCCCACGCGCCGGATACGCTCAAGGTCGGCCACCGAAGTGCCGCCGAATTTCATCACCAGACGGGCCACGCCGGATCGACCCCCGCTAAAGAAGGCCGCTCTTCTACCGACGGCCAAGCCGCGCTGCAACGTAACATTCACAGGTCACCGTCGCGCCCCTGGCGGCTATGGGGCGCCGCGACGGTGGGGCGCCTTCCGCAAACCTCGCCGCACGCTATATGTGAGCCATGTCCGCCGCTCCCGATCTCCGCTCCAGCATCGACCCCGACGAGGTCGAGCGCTTTTCCCGCATCGCCGCCGAATGGTGGGACCCGCACGGCAAGTTCGCGCCCCTGCACCGGTTCAATCCCACGCGCCTGACCTTCATCCGCGACAAGGTCCTGGCGCGCTTCGGCCGCGATCCGGCAGCCCGGCGCCCGTTCGAGGGCCTGCGCCTTTTGGACATCGGCTGCGGCGGGGGCCTGCTGTCGGAGCCGATGACGAGGCTGGGCTTCGCCGTCACCGGCGTCGACGCCTCGGAGCGCAATATCGGCACGGCCTCGACCCACGCGGCCGAGCAGGGCCTGGTCATCGACTATCGCTGCGCCACCGCCGAACAGCTGCTGGCCGAGGGGACCGCCCCCTTCGACGTGATCCTCAACATGGAGGTGATCGAGCACGTGGCCGATCCCGGGGCCTATCTGCGCAGCTGCGCCCAGCTGCTGGCGCCTGGGGGGATCATGATCGTCGCCACCCTCAATCGCACGCTGAAGGCCCTGGCGCTGGCCAAGGTCGGGGCCGAATATGTGCTGCGCTGGCTGCCGGCGGGCACCCACGACTGGCGCAAGTTCCTGAAACCCGACGAACTGCGCGGCTTCCTGGCCGGCGAGCCGGTGCATGTGGACGGCCCCTATGGCGTGGTCTTCAACCCCCTGACCGGCCAGTGGTCCACCTCCCGCGACAGCCAGGTGAACTACATGATGACGGTGACGCGGGCGACGCCCTGACGCCGGGCCCGGGGCAATTCGAGATGTCGGCGAACCGACTCAAGGCTTGGGCGTTTTCACAACCGACATGGACCGCACTGAAGGAAGATAAGCGTGGCGCGCAAGCGACCTAAGGGCGTGGTGGGCGTGGGCCTCGCCTGCCTGACCTCAACCGTGCTCGGCCGCACCGAGCACGTTCCCACCTCAGAAGACTATCCGGAGAGCGTCGTGCGACGGACCAGCTTCACGGCTGGCGGCGGCCTGGGCTGGCGGATTTCGGCCCTTGAGACGCCGCGGGAGACCCCCGCCCCATGGAAGATCGTCGTGGTGACGGGGTCGCCCTCCTGGGCGGAATACTGGGCGCCGGTTCTGGCCGCCCTGCCGCATGACCGAGAGATGATCGTCGTCGACCGGCCGGGTTTCGGGGCTTCGGAGCCTGCGGACCATGTGCCGGACCTGGAGGTCCAGGCCCTGGCGCTCTCGCCCCTGCTCAACGCCGCCCCAGGTCAGAAGATTCTCCTGGTCGGCCAATCCTACGGCGCGGCCATCGCCACCCTGATGGCCCGGCGGGGCTCGCGCCGCCTGAAGAGCCTTGTCCTGCTGTCGGGCTATTATGGCGAGCCTGGTCCCACGGCCCGCTGGCTGCTGGACGCCGGCGCCAAGGCCATGGCGGTGATCCCGCGGGACCTGCGCCACGCGGTGCTTGAGGTCAGCGGCCAGCCCGAACGCCTGGCGCCGGTGCGCGACGCCCTGCGCCGCCTCAACCTGCCAATCCACGTGATCCACGGCGACAAGGACGACTTCGCGCCCCTGGACGCGGCCGAGCGGCTGGTGGCCGAAACCCGCTCGCGGCGGCCCATGCGGCTGGCCACGGTGGCCGGCGCCGACCATTTCATCAATGACGGACCGGCCGAGGCGCTCCTTGCGACCCTGGAGGAATGCCTGCCCCGGCGCCGGCCGCTGCTGCCCGAAGGTTTCAGGATGCCTGAAGTCGTCATTCCGGACCTGACCCGCCTGTGGGCCTCGATCGTTCCAGTGCGCGCCGCCGCCGTAGGGGGCGAGCCGGCCAGGGTTAACGCTGGCGGAACCGGATAGGCTGGCTGCGGTTCAACTGGGGGTCGGGGACCCATCCGGAGACTGAACCCATGAAGACCTTGCTTATCTCGGCCGCCCTGGTCGGCCTTGCCGCCGGCCCCGCCCTGGCTCAGGGCGTCGCTCGCCCCGGCCCGCCGGTGAACGGTGAAGTGACCTCCACCGGCGGTATCATGACCGCGCCGGCCCCGGCCGGCGATCTGGGCGCCGCCGCTGCGGCCAATGCCGGCATGGCGGCCGCCGCCACCGTCGAGGGCCTCAGCATCGGCGCCGAAGTTCGTGATCCCCAGGGGGCCCTCGTGGGCACGGTCCAGGAAATCGACCCAGGCTCCGACAGCATGGCGGCCATGATCCAGTTGGGCATGGACGGCAAGTCCGTGGAGGTGCCGGCCAGCTCGATCAATGTCAGCGCACAGGGCGCGGTCACCAGCCTCACCCGTGACGAGATCTGGATCGAAGTTCGCTAGTCTCGCGCCATGGCTGGACGACCCCTGGCGCGCCGCGCCGGGGCGTTGTCCCGCCCCGCCGGTCGGCGCCCGTTCCGTGGGAAAGGGACTTGGCCCCTGCGATATGAACGGCGATAAGTCTTCCTGAAGGGAGGCTGGTTGTTGCGGCCTCCTCATAACCGGCCCGATCAGCGGGCCCTCCAATGGGGAAGCACGACATGAAGGCCGCCGTTCTGCGCGAAGTGGGCAAGCCGCTTCAGATCGAAGATGTCCAGATCAACAAGCCCGGCCCCCACGAGGTGCTGATCCGCACCATGGCCGCCGGCGTCTGCCATTCCGACCTGCACTTCATCGAGGGCTCCTATCCCCATCCGCTGCCCGCCGTGCTGGGTCACGAAAGCGCCGGTATCGTCGAGCAGGTGGGTTCGGAAGTGCGCACGGTGAAGCCGGGCGACCACGTCATCACCTGCCTCTCGGCCTATTGCGGCCACTGCGAGCATTGCCTCACGGGCCATATGAGCCTGTGCGTGTCCCCCGACACCAAGCGCGACAAGGATGACGAGCCGCGCCTGCTGCAGAACGGCAAGGGCCTGCCGCAATTCCTCAACCTGTCCTCCTTCGCCGAGCAGATGCTGATCCACGAGCACGCCTGCGTCGCCATTCGCAAGGACATGCCCTTCGACCGCGCTGCGCTCATTGGCTGCTCGGTCACCACCGGCGTCGGCGCAGTGATCCACACCTCCAATGTCCGTCCGGGCGAGACGGTGGCGATCATCGGCTGCGGCGGCGTGGGCCTGTCGGCCATCAACGGCGCGGCGATCGCCGGGGCCGGCCGGATCATCGCCATCGACATGGTGCCGGGTAAGGAAAACCTGGCCAAGGCCTTCGGCGCCACCGACTTCATCTGCGCGGCCGACGGCGACGCGGTGAAGACGGTCATCGAGATGACCAAGGGCGGCGTTCACCACGCCTTCGAGGCCATCGGCCTGGCCAAGACCGCCGAGCAGGCCTTCAACATGCTGCGCCGGGGCGGCACCGCCAACATCATCGGCATGATCCCGGTGGGGCAGACCATCAGCCTGATGGGCGCGGCCTTCCTGGGCGAAAAGCGTATCCAGGGCTCGATGATGGGGTCCAACCGCTTCCCGGTCGATATGCCTCGCCTGGTGGATTTTTACATGTCCGGCAAGCTGAAGCTCGATGATCTCGTCTCGCGCCGCCTGCGGCTCGACCAGGTCAACGAGGCGTTTGACGAGATGAAGCGTGGGGAAATCGCCCGCTCCGTCATCGTCTTCGACGCCTAGGCGCACCCTGCAGGGCAGGCGGATGCTCTAAAGGCGTCCGCCATTCCCCCATTAGGCGTGCGGCCTTGCTCCAAAGCTTGGCTATGACACTCTGCAAACTGAGGTTCGGTCAACGATGTTCCCAGGGGGGAGATCGGCCGCGGCGAGCGTTCGCCAGCGACGATTCTGGGGGCGTCAAAAAAGGGGCGGCGCGAGGCCGCCCCTTTTCTTATGTGCATTTGAGCCGGGCCCCTATTCCGGGGTGAAAAAGCCCAGCAGGGCCGGGCGCACATAGGCGGCCATCACCGTATCGACGGTGGCGTCCTCGCCCCAATGTTCCAGCAGCAGCACCGAGTTGAACATCGCCATCACCAGATGGGCGCTGAGCAGGGCGTCGACCGGTCGGATCGAGCCATCGGCGATCCCGTCGCTGATGATGCCGGCGAAGGCGTTGGCGATCTGCTGGAAGCGGCCGGAGATCGAGCGGCGAAGCTCGCCCGGCATGGCCGAAAGGGCGAAGTGGCGCAGCATGCGGCCCCGCTCGCCGCTGGTCTGATGGGCGGTGAGCGACGCCGAGATCAGCCACAGACGCAGCCAGCCCGTGGCCTCGGCGCTGCCCCGCGTCCGGGCCTCGTCGATCAGGTCGAAGGTGCGCTCGAAACAGGCCTTGGCCAGTTCATCCTTGTCGGTGTTGTGGTGGTAGAACGACCCCTTGGTCACGTTGAGGAACGCCGAGATCTTGTCGACCGAGGCCCCGCGATAGCCTTCGCGATTAATGATCTCGGTGGCCGCCACCAGGAAGCGGTCACGGGTCACCTCGTCGTTCAGGGCCGGCGGCGCGCCTAATTCCAGCAGGGGGCGATCGGGACGGTCCTGGCCCGGCGCAGCCAGACCGTTGATCATGACGTCGGCCACCCGCTCGGCGATGCGGCCGAAGTCGCCGATGTCATAGCCGGCGATCCAGGTGTCGGACCAGCAGAGCTGGTCGAGGATCAGGTGGGCCAGCATGTAGCGCCGCGGACCGGTCAGCCAGGGGGCGTCCGTGGGGCGCAGCAGCCGGGCCAGCCGCTGGCGCAGGGCGCGATAGGCCTCGACCAGCTCGTCGTCATCGGGCGCGGCGATATAGGTGATCTCGCCAAAGGGCAGCAGCCGCGGCGCCTCGCCCAGGATGATGCCCCGGCGGGTTTCGAAATAGGCGCTGACAAAGGCGCGCAGGCGGTTCTGCGGCGTCGCCTCCTGCTCGGCGATCTCCAGCATGGCGTTGAAGCGCGACAGGGTCAGCCGCATGCATTCGGCGGCCAGCTCTTCCTTGCGCTTGAAGTAATAGGTCAGGCTGACCGGATGCAGATCCATCCGCTTGGCCACGGCCGCCAGGGTGAAGCCGCTGACGCCCTGGTCGATGAAGACCTTGCAGGCGGCCGCAAGGATGGCGTCCCGCCGGGCCGCATAGCGGGCGCGGGTGGTGGGACGGGTCGCGACGGTCATGGCGCCTCCCATTGCGACGAACCAACGTCACCCAACCTTAGGGGCGCACGCCAGAGTCGCAAAGGCTGACGCTACGGCGCCCCCCGCGGCTCAGCGGCGAAGGTCGGCGAGCGCGATGGTGTCAGGGGCGGCGGCGGCGAGCTTGACCCCGTCGCCGGCCGGCGAAGCCTTGGCCAGCATGGTGTCGATGCGGGCCATCTTGGCCTTGAAGGCGTTCAGTTCCCCCCCGGCCAGGACCGTGCCCTGGGGCACCTTGGCGCCGATCGGATTGACCCGCTGGCCGTCCTTCCAGACTTCGTAGTGCAGGTGGGGTCCGGTGGACATGCCGGTGGAGCCCACATAGGCGATCACCTGGCCCTGCTTGACCCGAACGCCGGGGCGGATGCCCTTGGCGTAGCGCGAGGTGTGGGCGTAGCCGGTCTCCCAGCCATTGGCGTGGCGCAGGCGGACCCAGTTGCCATAGCCGCCCCAGCGACGGGCCTCGACGACCACGCCATCGCCGGCCGCCAGGATCGGGGTGCCGGTTCCGGCTCCAAAGTCCACCCCCTGGTGGCTGCGGCGGAAGCCGAGCACCGGGTGACGGCGGGGGCCGAAATTCGACGTGATGCGGGCGCCGTCCACCGGGGTGCGCAGCAGGAAGCCGCGGATGTTCTTCCCGGTCTCGTCAAAATAGTCGACGTCGCCATTGTTGCGTTCGAAGCGATAGAACTTCACGCCCTTGACCTCGGCGTATTCCAGTTCGCCGGTCTCGACCACGCGGCCGGACTCGGTGACCTTGCGCTCGAAGACCAGCTTGAATTCGTCGCCGGCCTTGATGTCGCGCTGGAAGTCCAGCTTGTGGGCGAACAGCTTCACCACCTTGGAGGTGACCGACGAGGTCGCCCCCAGCTTGGCCGCGCTTTCATAGAGTGAGCCGTGGATTTCGCCCTGGGCGACCGTGGTCTCGCTGCGGATGGCCTCTTCCATTTCGCGCAGGCGCAGGGCGCCGTCGAAGGTGCGCGACAGGGTGATCGCCGTGGCCGGACCCGTGCGCAGGGACAGGCCGACCAGACGCGCCTCGCCGGCCTCGCCCATCTCGCCGCTCGGTCGGGCGATGGAGGCGTCGAAGGTCATGCCGGCCTTGATGTGAACCGTGTCCATGGCTTCGCCGAGGGTGCGAACGGCGCGGCGGGCTTCTTCGCTGGAGACGCCGGTGCGGGCGACGGCCGCTTCGAGGGTGTCGCCCGGCAGGACCTTGACTGCGACATTCTCAGGCCGCGCGAAGCCGGGCAGGGCCTCGGCCTGGGCGAAGGCCTCATGCTGCAGCATGGCGATGGCCGCGGAGTCGAGCTTCTGCGGCATGGGCGCGGTGGCTTCGGCGGCCGTCAGTTTCCAGCCCAGGGCCAGGGCGCAGATCCCCCCGATCCCCACCATCAGGCGGGGCGTATAGCGCAGGGTCGGCCGTCTCGGATCGAACTCTTGCATCGTGCCCCCGGATTCCAACGACGCCACAGTCTGGGCCAACAGCGACCTGACACGGCGGGATACAGCGAGTGGTAGGCTACGCCAGGGTCGTGTCATGCGGTTAACCGTTGGTAACTTTAGGAACATTGGTCGATTTGTCGCGTCTTGGCGCGCCAGGGGAGAGTTCGGTCGCCTGGACGCTGAATCTATTCACAGTAGAGCCAGAACCTGCTCGGCCGGACGGCACAAGGCCGCGCCCTTGCCGGTGACGACGATGGGACGGTTCACGAGGATTGGGTCGAGGATCATGGCGGCGATGATCGCCTCGTCCGAGGCGGCGGGGTCGGTGAGGCCAAGCTCGGCCGCCTGGGTCCCCCGCTCCCGGAGCAGGGCGCGGACGCCGCCGCCGGAACGATCCGCCAGTTCTTGCAGTTGTTCCTTCGTCCAGCCGGTCTTGAGATATTCGACGACCGTCGGCTCCACACCCTTTTCGCGCAGCAGCGCCAGGGTGTTACGCGAAGTTCCGCAGGCGGGGTTGTGATAGATCACCACGTCGGGTCGGCTCATGGGCCATCGATAGCCGAGCCCGCTCTCCGAACCAAGCTCCGCCTCACCAGGAAAACGCCTTTTCCCCTTTCACGATCAGGGAATCGGAGGTGTCGAAGGCCATGATCTCGTCGGGCCGCGGCGGCAGGGGAGCTGCGCCGACCGGCCAGCGCTCGGTGATCGCCCCATAGCGCACCTCCAGCCGACCAGCTTGCGCAATGGGGGTGAAGCTGACCTCGAGCGGGCGCGCGTCGCCGGTCCACCATAGCCGCGACCAGGCGTCTGGCGTCGCAAACAGCGGGGCGGGCTGGCCATTCAGCCGGACATCGGCCACCTCGCCGGTCACGCGAATCTCCAGGGCGAGAATTCGTGCGGCAGGGGGCGCGGCGGCGGAAAACACCTGGCGACCACCCCCGGCGTCCAGTTCCAGGGCGGGCTCCGGCAGAGCCAGCATCGGCGCCGGCGTCGCCCAGACCTGCCGTGACAGGATAGGCGGGGCCTCAAGGCGGGCGATGTGGCCGTCTGGGGCGTTCAGGGCCTGGCGGCTCCAGTCGGTGAGCCGTGGGGCGGCCTCGATACGATAGGCTTCGCCCGCGGTCTGGTCGGCGAGATAGTAGATCAGGGTGGCGCGAGGGTAGCGCTCCGACCACGGCGGGTCGGCCCGCATCAGCCCCAGCAAGGCCAGGCCGGCGCCCAGGACCAGGAGGGCGGTGACCCGTCCCGCCCCGCCGATCTTGGGGTGGGCGAAGGGCCAGAGGAAGAAGGCGGCGAGCCAGGCGGTCAGGGCCAGGAGCTCCACCAGGTCGAGGCTGACGAAGACGGCGTGAGCCAGGCCCGCCAACCATCCGAGGCCGGCTCCGCACAGGAGGATCAGGACCAGGCGAAGGCCGAGCGGGCGTCGCTCCCCCAGCCGGCTGAGCGCCGCCCCGCCGCTGGCCAGCAGCACCGGCCAGGCGACCAGGAAGGCAGTGGTGGGGGCGAGGACCTGCAGGGCGACGGCGGCGATCAGGCCGCTGGCCAACAGGCCGACCCAGGCGCCGCTACGCTCGGCCGGGCGACCGAAGGCGGCCAGGGCGATCACGGCCGCCACCAGGCCCAGGGCCAGGCCCGCAAGGTCCCAGCCGCCGAAGATCTGGCAGCCCACGGCCGCGGCCAGGGGCGCCAGGGCGGTGGTCAGGCGCATGCCGCCCTTGGCCAGGGCCGCAGCCCCTAGCAGCACGACCCCCAGGGCGAGCAGAACCAGAACGGCCTCGAACCGGGCGGCCTGGGCCAGCAGAAGATGCTGCTCAAGGAATCCGAACCCGGCGCCGCTGGCCCGCCTGGCGAACCGCAGCATCACGGCGACGGCGACGAGGATATAGAGCCCCGCCAGAATTCCTTGCCCGGCGTCGAGCCAGCGCACCGGCGCGCCGCTTTTCCGCGCCTGGAAACCGGCCAGGATCAGAAGCAGGGCGGCCGCGGCGATCACCCCCCAGCCGACCATGGCGGGATAGGCGAGCATGTGGCCGGCGAAGGTCGTGGAATAGACCCGGTTGGGACCTCGGCCGGGCAGGGTGTCGGAATAGGCGATAGCCACGGCGGCCGCCAGGGTCTGGTCGCCCAGGTCCTGGACCGAGCGTGCGGACAGGGTCTCCACCGTCGATGTGGGGCTGTGATAGTCGAACTGGCGGCCGACAAAGGCGTAGTTCAGGCCAGGGATTCCCTGGTCGCGGGCGATCGAGAAGTCGGTGTCATTGGGCATCTGCTCATAGGCGAACACCGCCAGGGCGTTGGACGGCGAGCCCGGCGAGGTGCGAACGAACAGGTCGATGACTGGACCGTTGTCGGGGCCGGTCTCGAACATATTGGCCCGTCCGGCCGAGCCGCGGGCCTCCATATTGATGACAAAGCCGATGCGCCCGGCCAGGGGATCGTTCTGGAAAAAGGCCCGGGCGCCCAGCAGGCCCGCCTCTTCGCCATCGGTCATGATCAGGACCACGTCCCGCTCCGGCTGACCGCGGGCCCGGAAGGCCCGCACGATCTCCAGGGCCGCAGCGACGCCCGCCGCATCGTCGGCCGCGCCGGGGGAGCGCGGCACGCTGTCGTAGTGGGCCATCAGACCCAGGGCCGGGGCCTCAGGGTCGCGGCCGGGCAGCACGCCGATGACGTTCTCGACCCGGCCGCCGGTCACATAGGTCTGGCCCGAATAGGTGCGGGCGACGAAGGGGCGAGCCACAACCACCCGCGGGGACAGGTCCATCGCCGCCATTCGGGCGACCAGGTGATCGCGAACGGCGAAGTTGGCCGGCGTTCCCAAGGGGTGGGGCGCCTTCGCCATCACCGCGATGTCTTCGAAGGCTCGGACGGCTGAGAAGGTTTCGGCTGCGGCGTCGGCGGGGCGGGGCGCTGGACCACGCTCCCCGAGCCAGCCCAGGGCCAGGGCCATGGCCAGGCAGGCCGCCAGTGCGATGGTGCGTTCCATGCCTCGCCTCCCGCTACACTCCCGGCGCGAGAGCCTAGACTGTTTCGAGGGCCTGGCTACGCTTGCTCGCCCCGGCCGCGAGGGGCGAACGCAAAAAACGCCCGCCGGAGGAGCAGCGGGCGTTCTTCAGGTCGTTGTCGTCAGGGTCGCCTGGGGCGGCCTCAGGCCGCGACGGCGGATTCCTGCGGGTCGCGCAGCACATAGCCGCGGCCCCAGACGGTCTCGATGTGGTGCTTGCCTTCGGCGGCGGCGGCCAGCTTCTTGCGCAGCTTGCAGATGAAGACGTCGATGATCTTCAGCTCGGGCTCGTCCATGCCGCCATAGAGGTGGTTCAGGAACATTTCCTTGGTGAGCGTCGTGCCCTTCCGCAGGGAGAGCAGCTCCAGCATCTGGTATTCCTTGCCGGTCAGGTGAACCCGCGACCCGTTCACCTCCACCGTCTTGGCGTCCAGGTTGACCAGGATGTCGCCAGTCCGGATGACCGACTGGGCGTGGCCCTTGGAGCGACGGACCACCGCGTGGATGCGGGCGATCAGCTCGTCCTTGTGGAACGGCTTGGTCATGTAGTCGTCGCCGCCGGCGCCGAACGTCTTGACCTTGGTGTCGATCTCGGCCGTGCCCGAGAGGATCATGATCGGGGTGTTGATCTTGCCGACCCGCAGGGTGCGCAGCACGTCCATGCCGCTCATATCGGGCAGGTTCAGGTCGAGCAGGATGAGGTCATAGTCGTAGATCTTGCCCAGATCGACGCCTTCCTCACCCAGGTCGGTCGTATAGACGTTGAAGCCTTCTGACTTCAGCATGAGTTCGATGCTCTGCGCCGTAGCGCTGTCATCCTCAATCAACAGAACGCGCATGAGTCCCTCCTCGAACGACAGCGCAGCTTGATGGTCGGCACATTCACAGCCGCCTCAAGCCCTCCCGGTAATCTTGCGGGCGAGTTAATTTAAGACCGGTTAATAGTGAAAGGCCTCTGAGCAATTCGTTAATCCGATTTCAGAATCAGCGGAAGGCCGCGGACGGGGCGGCGAGTCGCCGTCCAGTTGAATCTTTCGTGATTGGACGGCGGCGGCGAACGCTGAATCGCCGTTCTGGCCAGCCTTGCGGGAACGGGACCAGGGCCGAGCCGTTGCAATGGTCGAACCCGCCCCCGCGCCAGACCCATTGAACACGCAAGGATTTGTCATGTCCGCCAAGCTGAAGCCCCTCTCCGAGCAGGTCATCGTGATCACCGGGGCCTCGTCGGGCATCGGCCTGGCGACGGCGCGCAAGGCGGCCAAGGCCGGGGCCGCGGTGGTCCTGGCCTCTCGCAACGGCGAGGCGCTGAAGGCGATCGCCGAAGATATTAACGCCGCAGGCGGCCGGGCTCACGCCGTGGCCGGCGATGTGGGGGATCCGGCTGATGTGGAGACCATCGCCCGGGCGGCCATCGCGCGGTTCGGCGGTTTCGACACCTGGATCAACGACGCCGGCGTCGGCATGTACGGAAGCTCCGACGAGGTCCCGATCGAGGATCACGAGCGCCTGTTCCGCACCAACTATTTCGGCGTGGTCAATGGGTCGCTGGAAGCCGTAAAGCATCTGAAGAGCCGTCGCACCGGCGGGGCGATCATCAATGTCGGCTCGGTTCTGTCCGATGTCGCCGTGCCGCTGATGGGCGCCTATGCGGCGTCCAAGCATGCGGTGAAGGGCTTCACCGACACCCTGAGGATGGAGCTCGCCCGGGCCAAGGCGCCGATCAGTGTCACCCTCATCAAGCCCAGCAGCATCTCCACGCCGTTTGCAGACCATGCACGTAACTACATGGACAAGGCGCCCCGCGTGCCGCCGCCGGTCTATGCGCCAGAGGTGGTGGCCGATGCGATCCTCTATGCCGCGATCCATCCCGTGCGCCACCTCACGGTCGGCTCGGGAGGTCGCCAGATGGTGCTGCTGGGCGGCGGGGCGCCGGGCCTGGCCGACAAGCTGTT
>NZ_JAUSLG010000003.1 GCF_030646615.1 Phenylobacterium sp.
GCCGAGGAGCTGACCCGCCTGCGGGCCTATCTCGACCAGCAGCTCGCCAGCCTGTCGAGCGTCGTCGCGCGCCTGGCCAACAAGCTGCAGCGCAAGCTGATGGCGCAGCAGAACCGCTCCTGGACCTTCGACCTGGAGGAAGGGATGCTGGACGTCGCCCGCCTGACCCGGGTGATCATCGATCCTACCGCCCCGCTCTCCTTCAAAGAGGAGAAGGACACCGAGTTTCGCGACACTGTCGTCACCATCCTGATCGACAATTCCGGCTCCATGCGCGGCCGACCGATCATGGTCGCCGCCGTCTGCGCCGACATCCTGGCCCGCACCCTGGAGCGCTGCGGGGTCAAGACCGAGATCCTGGGCTTCACCACCCGGGCCTGGAAGGGCGGGACCAGCCGCGAGGACTGGCTGAAGGCCGGCAAGCCGCCGCAGCCGGGCCGGCTGAACGATCTGCGGCACATCATCTACAAGGCCGCCGACGCCCCCTGGCGCCGGGCCCGGCGCAATCTCGGCCTGATGATGCGCGAGGGTCTGCTCAAGGAGAATATCGACGGCGAAGCCCTGATGTGGGCGCACCAGCGCCTGATGGGCCGGCCCGAGCAGCGCCGCATCCTGATGGTGATCTCCGACGGCGCGCCGGTGGATGATTCCACCCTGTCGGTGAATTCCGGCCACTATCTCGAACGCCACCTGCGCGAGGTGATCGAGGAGATCGAGACCAAGAGCCCGGTGCAGCTGATCGCCATCGGCATCGGCCACGATGTCACCCGCTACTACCGCCGGGCCGTCACCATCGTCGATGTGGAGCAGCTGGCCGGCGTCATCGTCGATCAGCTGGCCGAGCTGTTCGACGAGGAGATTCGCAAGTCGTCCCGGGCCACCGCCAACCTGCTGCAGCCCCCGCCCAGCACGCAGGGGCCGTCCGGCCCCGGCCGAGGGTCAACCTTCAAGGAAGTCCGGAGAGCCCTGGCATGAGCCCCCTGCCCCGTCTTGGCGCCCTGATCGCCCTGGCGGGGCTCGCCGCCTGCGCCCCGGCCCCCAGCGCCCTGCCCGCCGCGCCGATGGCCGCGGGATCGTCGATCGCCGTCCAGGCCGTTCCCGTCCCCCTGAATCCCGAAGCGCCCGGCCAGAGCGCCATCGGCGGCTTCGTCTATGCTGGCGGGCTCCAGCTCTCGTCGACCGAGACGGCCCGATTCCACGGCCTCTCGGACCTGGTGGTGGATGCTAGAGGCCGGCTGACCGCCATCAGCGACGAGGGCGACCTGATCGAGGGCCAGCTGGTCTTTGAAGACGATCGCCTGGCCGGCCTTTCCGACGTCACCCTTCGCCCCTTGAGCGGCCTGGATGGACAGCCCCTGCCCAACAAGGAGATGTCCGACGCCGAGGGCCTGGCGATTCTGGCCAATGGCGACAGGCTTGTGAGCTTCGAGCGGCAGGCGCGCATCTGGCTCTATCCGGCCAGCGGCGGCCCGCCCAGGGCAGTTCCGGCGCCTGACGCTGACTTCCCCCTCAATGGCGGTCTGGAGGCCTTGGCGGCCGATCCGGAACGAGGTCCAGACGCCTATGTGGCCGGCGGCGAAGAGTCCGGCGAGATTTGGACATGCCGGATCACCACGGTCTGCACGCCAGGGGCCAAGGTGAACAAGGGCGCGGATTTCGGCCTGGTGGCGATGCGGCGGCTGCCGGGCGACCAGAGCGCCTATCTGCTGCGCGCCTGGGATCCCCTGAGGGGCAACCGCATCGTCTTGACGATCACCGGGACGGCCGGCGAGGTCGCGCGCATGGAGATGGCCAAGCCGCTGACCGTGGACAATTTCGAGGGCGTGGATTTCGTCCCTCGGCCGGGCGGCGGCTACCGGATCTATATCCTGTCAGACGACAATTTCAGCGCCAGCCAGCGCACGCTCCTGCTGGCCTTCGACTGGACGCCCTGAGGCGACTTGCAAGCCAGCAGCGATGCAGACGAAAAAGGCCGGCCCCGAGGGACCGGCCTTTTCATCATCAACGTCAGGTCGACCGCTGTTTAGGCGGCGGCCTTGGCTTCGGCGAGCTTGGCCTTCAGCTGACGCTTGATCTTCAGCGCGCGCGGCGAGAGTTGCTCGTCGCGGGCCTTGACCAGGAAGGTGTCCAGACCGCCCCGGAAATCGAGGGTCCGCAGGGCCGCGTTGCTGATGCGCAGTCGGAAGGACTGGCCCAGCGCGTCGGACTGCAGGGTGGCCGGAGACAAGGCCGGCAGGAACCGGCGCTTGGTCTTGATATTCGAGTGACTGACATTGTGCCCGACCATCGGACCAACGCCAGTGAGTTCGCAGCGGCGCGACATGGTGTTCAACCTTCGCGTGGAAACCAAAAAGTGCGCGGAACGGGTCCGCACAAGAGAGCGGGCGATATAGGCGAAAGCCGACCGCCCCGTCAAGGCGAAGCGGTCGTTGTCTGTGCAGGTCGTCCGATCCCGCCCGCCGCCTGCGCCGTCGCAGCCAGCGCCAGAGGCGACGCTTGTGGCCCCACGCCAGTGAGCTACAATATTTAGTAGGGAACAAAGGCTGAATCAGGCCCTGTCGCCGATTCGGTCCCGCTTTGTTTTGGCCGCGTTCCCGCGCCCTCAAGACGCGGGCGTCAGGCTGTCCAGAAACACCCGCAGGTCCTCCGCCGTGCGGTCGGGCAGCTGTTCCATCGGCACGTGGCCCCCATCCGCATAGGTGATCAGCCGCGCCCCGGGAATCCCCTGCGCGAAGCCCGCCCCACGCTCGGCGGGAATCACCTGGTCGAGGGCGCCGACCATCACCAGGGTCGGCGCGGCGATGGCGGCGAAGCTCTGCCCGGTCACGGGCTCTGCGCCGCTGCGGCGACGCGGATCGGTCAGGATGGCCCGGTGGCCCGGCGCCCGCGCCAGCGCCACATAGCGGTCCACCAGCTCCGGCGTGACCAGGGTCTCGTCCCCATAGGCCTGGCGAAGACCACGGCCTGCCAGCGGCCGCGGATCGAGGTTGCGCAGCAGGCTGCGGCCCACGGGGGTCTCCAGCAGCTTGAAGACCAGGGGCCGGCTGTTAGCCTCGCCGTCGACCGCCGCTGCCGGCCAGCCCGCAGCGTTGACCAGGACCAGGCCGCGCACCTTCTGCGGATGGGCGAGCGCGTAGCGCCAGGCCACGCCGCCGCCCATGGAGTTGCCGGCCAGGACGAAGGGCGGGAGGCCCAGCCGAGTCGCAACCGCGTCCACCACCGCGACCTGGGCCTCGGGACTTGATTGATAACCGGCCGGCGCGCGGGTGAGTCCGTGGCCGGGCAGGTCCAGGCTGACCAGCCGATAGTCCTCGCCAAGCCGCTCCACCCAGGGCTCCCAGGCGTGCAGGGAGGCGGCGAAGCCATGGACCATGACCAGGGTGATCTCGGCCTGGGGGTTTCCCTGGTCGCGATAGTGGACCCGTAGGTCGCCGGGCAGATCCATGTAGTGCGAGGCCTCGCCGCCATAGCGGGCCTCCAGCTCGGCATAGGGAATGTCGCTGGCGCAGGCTGATAGACAGGCCGTGGCGACCACGAGGGCCAGGAGTCCCAGGGATCGAAACATGGCGGAGGTCCCGTTCAGCTCGACCGCCGATGCGATCGCCGCGGACCGTCCGGCAAGACCGGCGTTCGGTCAATCCTGTCCCAAGGTCACCTTGTCGGGCGCCTCGGCGGCCACCAGCACGAAGCTCACATTGTCGGGCGCGCCCCGCGCCAGGGCCGCGGCCAGCAGCGCCTCGGCGGCGGCGTCGAGGTCCGGGCGATCGATGAACCCCGCCAGTTCCTCATCCTCGACACAGGCCGTCAGGCCGTCTGAGCAGAGCAGGAAGACATCGCCGGGCTGGATCGGGGCGAAGCGGCGTTCCAGGTCGATCTCTGCGGCGGCGCCCACGGCCCGGGTGATGATGTGGGCCTCCGGGTGGCGACGGCGCTCATCGGCGGCGATCTGTCCGTTGTCGATGAGGCTCTGAACCAGGCTGTGGTCGCGGGTGATCGGGGCGACCGTCCCGTCCCGCAGCAGATAGGCGCGGCTGTCTCCCGCCCAGACGCAGGCGAAGTGGCGCTCATGGGCCAGCAGGGCCACCACGGTGGCGCCGCTGGGGGACGCGCCTGGTTCTTCGCCGGACTGGGCGAAGAGCGCCGCATTGACCTCCGAGACCGCCCGCACCAGGTCGTTCAGGCGGCCAAAGCCGGATTCCGAGGCGTCCAGGGCGCCGAGCGCCTCCACCACCCGGGCGGCGGCGACATCGCCGGATCGGTGGCCGCCCATGCCGTCGGCCACGGCCCAGAGGCCCTCGTCGGGATGATCCAGCAGGCGATCCTCATTGAGAACGCGCCGGAGGCCCGCGTGGGAGCGCGCGGCCGAACGAAACCGTAGACGGTCAAGGTCGCGGGCGGGGCTCATGGCCTCAGGCGTCCGACTTGCCGGCGGCCTGGCGATAGGCCTCCACGAAGGCGTGGCGCAGGGGCCCGCCGGTCGGGTCCTCGGCTGCGGCCAGGGCGGCGTGGCGCTGATTGTGGATTTCCCACCTCAGGGCCTGCTGGCTCTTCAACAGGCTCCCCTGGCGGCGAGCCTCGGCGTCGATGACCTCGGGCGACAGGGTCTGGACGGCCAGATTGGCTGCGGCGTTGGCGCCCTGGGCCATGGCCGCCATGTGGCGGCCCAGGTCCTCGAACGAGGCGCGCACCGCCTCCGAGTCCGCAAGGAATCCGGCGGGCGCGCCGCACAGCAGATCCTGGGCGAGCCTTCGGGTCGGCGTCCATTTGAACGGATTATTGGCCTGGGCGCCCAGGGTCGTCCGGTCGAGCTGCGCCTCGCTCTTCACCCGAGCGCGGTCGGCCATGAGGGTGGCGAGGCCGAGCACCGTCTGCTGGTAGATGGCGCCGATGCGGGTCATCAGTTCGTGCGGCTCCTCGCCCGAAAGCGCCGAGGCGTCCAGGCCCGCGCCCGCGCAGAAGGCTTCGATCAGGGAGCCGTCCCGGTGCGGCCGGGGGGCGGGCGGGGCGTCAGACCAGTCCCGGGGCACCGGCGTCGGCGCAATATCCAGGGCGCCGTGCAGGGTGGTCGCATCGACGGTCGCCCCCTGCGGCTGGTCGACCAGGATGCTGAGATCCCCCAGGCGGATGCTCTGGCGGGGACGAAGCTCGACCGGCTCATGGACCGGCGCCCGGACGCCCCCCTCAAGGAAGGTGCCGTTGGTGCTGCTGTCGGTGAGGAACAGGCGGCCAGCCTCCACCGAGAGCGTGCAGTGGATGCGCGACAGAACGCCCTGCGAATCGACCAGCGACCAGTCGGCGGCGGGATCGCGCCCCACCGTGGTCTGGCCCTCGGCGATCAGCCGGGCCTCGATCTGCTCGAACGGACGGTCGTAGTGAAAGAGCCGGCAGATGAACATGACCTAGCCGCTCGCCCGCCAGCTGGGATCGAAGGGCGTGCCCTGGGCCTCGGCGGCCGGGCGAACCGCCGGCTCGCGCGCGGGCATGATCTGGGTGGCGTCCACCGCCCGCGGGCGGCCCGCCGGGCGCTCAGCCGCCAGCAAACGCTCCTGCAGGGCCGCAGCCAGGCGATTGAAGCCGTCGAACAGCTCGCCGAACTCGTCGCGGCGGCGGTGCGAGATGCGGAAGTCCAGGTCGCCCATGGCGGCGTCCCGCAGGCCCTGCTTGAGCCGGCGGAGCGGCAGGGTCATCAGGCGGGCCATGGTGAAGCTGATGCCGGCCACCACCCCCAGGATCACCGCCGCCAGACCGATCATCAGATTGCGCGAGGTCGCCGCGGCCGCTTCGAGCTCGGCCTTGCTGATGCTGACCTCGATCAGACCAAAGGGCTGGTCGGCATAGAGGATGGGATGGACGAAGCGGAAGCCCGGCTGGTCGGCGTCCAGCTTGATGTCGGTGACCACCACGTCGCGTCCCCGATGGACGACGCTTTCGCCGACCGGCGCTTCGTAACGTCGCCCCAGGAGGGACGGATCGCTGGCGCCGCGGATGAATCCTTCGGCGTCCACCATGGTCATCCAGCGGACGGACTGATCCTTGGCCGCCGCGGCGATGAAGGCCTGGATGGGGGTCCAGTCCCGCTCGGCCGGTGGGGCGGCGGAATTCTCCACCGCCGGCAGGGCGGCGTTGCTGGCGACGAAGGCGGCGATGGACGAGCCCGAGGCCAGGGCGATCTGCTCCATGGCCCGGTACTGGCGATCCAGAACGGCGTTGATGCTGAAGACCAGGGCGATGGCGGTCACCGCCACCATGGCCAGGGTCAGGCGGACCTGCAGCGGCAGGTAGCGGCCCCGGGCCGCATCGTCGGCATTGACCGCCTCATGGGCCTTGATCTCCCGATCGATGGCCCGCTTGAGGTCGGCGCCGTCCACGAAGCGGCGCTCCGGCCGCTTGGCCAGCAGCTTCTCGATGATGAAGCGCAGGCCCCCGGCGCAGCCTGGCGCCAGGTCGGTGATGGGGGGCGGGTTCTGCTGGGTGATCTGCAGGGCCAGGGTGGCGGCGCTGGAGCCCGAGAAGGCCGCCCTGCCGGTCACCAGCTCATAGAGCACGACGCCGACGGAGAAGAGGTCCGAGCGGCCATCGACCACCTGCCCGAGGGCCTGCTCGGGGCTCATATAGCGGGGCGTGCCGAGCACCTGGCCGATCTGGGTCTTCAGGTGCTCGCGGTCGGTCTCATCGCGGCTGGCCTCGGCCACCCGGGCGATGCCGAAGTCGAGGATCTTGATCGAGCGGCCGTCGGCGGCCAGCATGATGTTAGAGGGCTTGATGTCCCGGTGCACCACGCCCGACAGGTGGGCGTAGCTCAGGGCGCCCGCCAGTTGCCCGCCGATCGCCAGGACTCGCTCGTCGTCCAGGGGACCTTCCCGAGCGAGCACAACATCGAGGGGATCGCCATCCAGCAGCTCCATGGCGATGTAGGGATAGCCGTCCACCTCCCCCACATCATAGATGGTGACGATGGAGGGATGGGCGAGCGCGCCTGCCGCCTTGGCCTCGCGCAGGAAGCGGGCGGCATATTCCGGGATGCGCCGAAACTCCGGCTTCAGGATCTTGATGGCCAGGACGCGATCGATGCCGGGGTCGTGAGCGCGCCAGACCTCGGCCATGGCGCCTTCGCCGATCCGCTCCACCAGCTCATAACGACCGACCAGAGTCATCGCCCGATTCCCACTCATCCTGTCGCCGCCCCGGCGTTGCTTCACCGCCTGGGCGGCTTAACCTTGCGCCAGCCTTAGCGTTGTGAGGTTAAGATGAGGTTGGGCGCAGGATTCCTAAGTCACCGGCGGTTGCTTACGGCGCTCTGAATCCGCACCGCCCGCTGCAGGTCTCGGGTGATCAGGGCGTTGTCGGGATCCAGCTGCTGGGCTTGGCGAAGCAGACTGACGGCTTTCTGGACTTCGCCACGGTTAAGCTCCACCAGACCTTGGGCGCGCAACTGGCCGGCGCGGGCCTTGTCCACCGAGGGCTTGGCGGGCGCAGGCGCTGGCGGCGGCGTGGCGGGAGTCGGCGTCGGGGCGGCGCGGCGGGGCTGGGCCGGCGCGGCGGCTTCCTGCGGGGACGAGGCTTGCGCGCCCGTCGGATTGGGGATCGGCTTCATCTCGCCCCAGGAGCGGCCATCGGACTGAGGCGCGGTCGCCGCAGGTTCAGTGGGCGCGGTGGCGCAGCCGGCCAGGGCGGCGGACAGGATGGCGGCGGCCGCCAGGACCCGCCCAGGGCGAGGGAGGGGAAGCGCGGTCATAGGGTCAGCTCTTCTGCATGACGTTTTTGGGGAAGCAGGTTGGGCGGCCGCCGGGCGGCGACGTTCAGTCGGTCTCGCCAGCGTGGGTCCGCCGCCAGGGCCAGAAAGTCCTCACCGCTGAGGGGCTTTGAGAAGTGGTAGCCCTGGAAGACATGGCAGCCCAGTCCGCGGAGACAGGCGACCTCGGCCTCGGTCTCGACACCCTCAGCCAGCACCAGCAGGTCGAGGCCCCGGCCGAGCTCGATCAGGGCGCGGCAGATGGCGCGGCTGTCGCTGCGCTGATCGATCTGGGCGACGAACTCCCGGTCGATCTTGAGTTTGTCGAAGGGCAGGTTCTTCAGATAGCTCAGGCTGGAATAGCCACTGCCGAAGTCGTCCACCGCCAGGCTGATCCCCATGGCGCGCAGTTCGCCGAACAGATGGTGGGTGCGTTCGGCGTCTGCCATGGTGGCCGTCTCGGTCAGTTCCAGCTCCAGGGCCTCGGCGCCCAGGCCGTGGCGGGCCAGCGTGCGCTCGATCTTGGTCTTCAGGCCGGGATCGAGAAGCTGGCGGGCCGAGAGATTGACCGCCACCCGCATGCCAGAGGCGCCCTCGTCGGCCCAGCGGCGGGCCTCGCGGCAGGCGGTGTTCAAGACCCACAGGCCATAACGTTCGCTTAAGCCCAGGGCCTCGACCACAGGGATGAACCGGGCCGGCGAGACAGGTCCCAGGACCGGATGGTCCCACCGCAACAGGGCTTCGGCCCCCATCATCCGACCGGCCGCTAGATCGACCACCGGCTGGAAGACCATGGTCAGCTGGTCCTCGGCGATGGCCTGGGCCAGGTCCTGTTCGAGCATGAACTGTTCGCGGGCCGCCTCCACCGGTTGCGGCGCCAGGAGACGGATCTCGCCGCCCTCGCCGCCTTCGGGGCGCGACAGGGCCGCCGTGGCGCGCAGCAGCAGCGCCAGGCCGTCCTGGCCCTCCTGCGGGAAGGAAACCGCGCTGATCTCGATGGTCGGGGTCAGCCGGCTCCCGTCGATGTCCAGCTCATGGCCCGCCACATAGGCGATGGCCTGGAACTCCGCCTGGGCGGCTTCCAGATCGGCGGCGGCGAACCAGATGGCGAAACAGTCGCGATCGACCTGAGCGACCATGCGGCCGTTCTGGGTCACCGCGACCAGACGGCGGGCGAACTGCGCCAGGGCCCCATTGGCCAGGGCGTGGTCGAAGCCCGCCAGACGGTCGAAATCCACGAAGCGGATAGCGCCCATCAGGCGGGGCGGAGCGCCCGTCGCGATGTCGGCGGCGATGGTCTCGCAAAGCGGCTCGCGGGTGGGCAGGCCGGTGACCGGATGGGCATAGGTCGTGCGGTGGTCCAGGGCCTCAAGGCGCGCCGCCGCGATGGCGATGACCTCGCTCAGACTTCCAGCCCGCTCACCCAGGACCCGTCCCGCCAGTCTCGCCAGGACGATCTGCTCGCCCAGGAGGACGCCCAGCAAGGCCAGGGCGGCGGTGATCGTCACCACGCCAGCGAAGGACTCCCGCGCCAGGAGCCACCCGCCCAGGGCGCAGCCGGTCGCCACGGCCGGCAGGCGGGCGGCGCGCAGCAGACCGCCCAGGCGAAACGCCACAGGCCTCCTGGCCCGCGCAACCCCCGCGATCGGCTCAACCCTCGTCATGGGCTAAGCCTAACAAACGGAAGTTAATCGACTTCTTCCGCCAAGCGAGTCCTCAACTCCTGGACGAGTTGGGTCACCGCCGATGGCCAAGGGGCCAAAGCCCTCAGGGCGCGGTGGGTCGCCGCTGGTAGCGGACCATCATGCGCGGGGCGATGAACCAGCTGAGCGGCAGGGAGATGAGCGCGGTGACCACCACCACGATAGGGATGGACAACTGGGCGTTCAGAGCCGGCGCCAGCACCAGGGCGGCGATCAGGCCAACGCCAAAAAGGACAGCCTGGACCATGGGATAGACCAGCGCAGCCACCATGAGACGAGTCACAGGACGTACTCCTTCGAGCTTGTGATACCGAACCAACGGCATGGCGCTGGCCGCGTTCCCGCAACGCTTGCCGAGGAGCGATTCGAGCCCCACCTTTCAGATCATGAGTGACCGCCCCTCAGGTGCGGCGCCGTCCCGCCTGGTGGCGGTGCTGGGGCCGACCAACACCGGCAAGACGCATCTGGCCGTCGAGCGCATGCTGGGCCATGCCTCGGGCATGATCGGCCTGCCGCTGCGGCTGCTGGCCCGGGAAATCTATGACCGCATCGTCAAGCTGCGCGGCGCCAGGTCCGTCGCCCTGATCACCGGCGAGGAGAAGATCGTCCCGCCTCGGGCGGTCTATTTCGTCTGCACCGTCGAGGCCATGCCCCTGTCGCGGGAGGTTGAGTTCCTGGCTGTCGACGAGATCCAGCTCTGCGCCGACCCTGAGCGGGGGCATGTCTTCACCCACCGCCTGCTGCACGCCCGGGGCAAGTACGAGACCATGCTGCTGGGCGCCTCGACCATGGCGCCCCTGGTCCGCCGCATGCTGCCCGACGCCGAGATCGTCAGCCGCGAGCGGTTCTCCAACCTGACCTATTCAGGCTCCAAGAAGCTGACCCGTCTGCCCCGGCGCAGCGCCATCGTCGCCTTCTCCGCCGACCAGGTCTACGCCATCGCCGAGCTGATCCGCCGCCAGCGGGGCGGGGCGGCCGTGGTCATGGGCTCGCTCAGCCCCCGCACCCGCAACGCCCAGGTGGCGCTCTATCAGTCGGGCGAGGTGGACTTCCTGGTGGCCACCGACGCCATCGGCATGGGCCTGAACATGGATGTCGACCATGTGGCCTTCGCCGGCCTTCGCAAGTTCGACGGGCGGCGCAATCGCTGGCTGACCCCGCAGGAGATCGGCCAGATCGCCGGCCGCGCCGGCCGCTTCCGCACCGACGGGACCTTCGGCGTCACCGGCGACTGCGACGAGATGGACGAGGACCTGGTCGAGGCGGTGGAGAACCACCAGTTCGAGGCCGTCACCGGCGCCGAGTGGCGCAACGCCCGCCTGGACTTCGACTCCCTGCCCGACCTGCTGCGCTCCCTGGCCCGGCCGCCGGACCGCTCGGGCCTGCGGCTGGCGCAGGAGGCGCTCGACGAGATCACCCTGCGCAAGCTGGCGGCCGATCCGGACGTGGCGGCCCGGGTCCGGGACCGCGCGGCGCTGTTCAAGCTGTGGGACGTCTGCCAGACGCCGGACTTCCGCAAGGTCTCGGCCGAGGAGCATGTGCGCCTGATCCGCGACCTGTTCGACAACCTGACCACCGGCCGGCGGCGCATCCCCGACGACTGGATCGCCCGCCAGCACAAGCAGCTGGACCGGCCGGAGGGCGAGATCGACGCGCTGGCCCAAAGGCTGTCGTCGGTGCGCACCCTGTCCTATGTGGCCCATCGGCCGGACTGGCTGGTCGATCCCACGGGCTGGCAAGGGAAGCTGCGCCAGCTGGAGGACCGGCTGTCGGACACCCTGCACGAAAAACTGATGGCCCGGTTCGTCGATCGCCGCACCAGCGCCCTGATGCGGGGCTTAAGGGTCCGCCACGAAATGCTGGCCGGCGTCGGCGGCGATGGGGCCGTGACGGTCGAGGGCCAATATGTGGGCCGGCTGCTGGGGGTCAGCTTCGAGGCCGACCAGGGCGCCTCGATCCTGGAGACCAAGGCCCTGCGGGCGGCCGCTGTGGCCGCGGTGGGTCCGGAGATCGCCCGGCGGCTCGGCAAGCTGGCGGCCGAGGGCGATGAGGCCTTTGCGCTCAATCCCGACGGGGTGGTCCTGTGGCGGGGCGAGGCGGTCGGCGCCCTGTCCGGCGGCCGGCCCTTTGCGCCGCGGGTGCGGCTGTTTGGCGAGCTGGGGGAGGCCGCGGCCCGGGAACGGGCCCAGCGCCGGCTGGAGGCCTTCCTGGCCGCCGAGGCCGGGCGACGGCTGGCGCCCCTGCGCAAACTGGACGCTGCGGTCACCGAGGGCCAGATCAAGGGCCTGCCCCGGGGGATCGCCTATCGCCTGCTGGAGCAGGGGGGCGTGCTGGACCGCGCCCAGGTTCGCGACGAGGTCGCCGCCCTGAGCCAGGTGGAACGCCGGGCCCTGAAGGCGCTCGGCGTGCGGATCGGCGCCTTCAGCCTGTTCATGCCGGGTCTGCTGAAGCCCGACGCGCGGGCCTTCGCCCAGGCCTTCGCCGCCGAGGCCGGCTGGCGCCCCGCCATGGACGGGCTCTCCCCCCTGCCCGCCGACATCCCCGCCCCCTGGCGCCTGGCCGCCCACGGACACCGGGCGGTGGCCGGTCTGTCGGTGGCCGTGGCGGCGCTGGAGGATCTGGACGAGCGCCTGCGCGCCGCCCCGCGGGACGCCGGCGGCATAAGCCTGCCTGAGGATCTGTGGTCTGCGCTGGGCTGGAGCGCCACGGAGGGCGAGGCTATTCTGCGGGCTCTGGACTACGCCCCGGCCGGACCGGCCAGGATGGGCGGGCCCCGCCCCTGGCGGCGACGCAAGCTGGAGGCCAGGCCCCAGAAGACGCCAGCCGCCCCGTCCCATTCTCCCTTCGCCGCCCTGGCCGCCCTGAAGACCGCCCCGCCCGCGCCACGCCCCCCAGCTCAGAGACCCAAGGCCCAGAGACCCCAGGCCCAGAGACCCCAGGCCCCGGGGCCTAAGGGCGCGCGACCGGCCGCAGCTGCAGCCCCGCCCCCCGCGGCGGAGCCGGCCCGGCGCAAGCCCCGCCGGCGACGCCGCAGGCCCCAGGCCGGAGGCGTGGCGTGAAGCCCGAGGCGGCTGAGGCGCCCGACACCTGCCGGATCGATGTGTGGCTATGGCGGGCGCGGTTCTTCAAGACCCGGACCCTGGCGGCCGCCTTCGTCGAGGGCAAGCGCGTGCGCCTGACGCGAACGGGCCAGGAGACCCGCCTGGACAAGCCCTCGCGCACCGTGCGGCCCGGCGATCAGCTGGTCTTCGCCATCGGCGGGCGGGTCACGGCGGTGACCGTCGAGGCCATGGGCGAACGGCGCGGCCCGCCGGCCGAGGCCCGCACCCTCTATTCACCCTTGCAGATATACTGAGCAGCATCACGCGCGCAGACGCGCTATGGCCTCAGGTTGACAAGGCGCCCTCGCGCCGTGAAAAACCCGCGCCTCTAACACCCCGCGCCCCCGTTGGCCGCGACCGGAGCCTATGTCCCGATGACCTATATCGTCATGGATCCCTGCATCAAATGTAAGTTCATGGATTGCGTGGAGGTGTGTCCGGTCGACTGCTTCTATGAGGGCGAGAACTTCCTGGCCATCAATCCGGACGAGTGCATCGACTGCGGCGTGTGCGAGCCCGAGTGCCCGGTGGACGCCATCAAGCCCGACACCGAGGACGATCCGGACGGCAAGTGGCTGAAGCTGAATTCCGAATATTCCCGGATCTGGCCGAACATCACGGTCAAGGGCGATCCCCCCGCCGACGCCGAAGCTTTCGAACGCGAAACCGGCAAGCTGGAGAAGTACTTCAGCGAGAAGCCTGGCCGCGGCTCCTGACCCGGGGCGGCGCCTGACCCTGCAGGTTCGGCGCCAAGCCTTTCTTTCGGCTCGATTTTATGGTATCGTCATACTCGACGTGGAGGTAAGCGGCTGTCGCTTGCCCCGTCGATGAACAGAAGAGCCGTCGCCGGCCGAGAACGCCCGACCAGGGCGAGGGTGTCTAAAGAGGTCTACTCCGTTCCAAGGATCGCCGTCCTTCGCGCACCCGCCGCGTTGTGGATCGGTTCGTCCCTGTGAGCGGCGTTTTCCTGACTCCGGATCGGCATCGCGGCGCATTTTGAAGGGTCTCGCAATGAGCAAGAACGGTCTGGACTTCCAGGTTGGCGATCATGTCGTCTATCCGGCGCACGGCGTCGGCCAGGTGCAGGCGATCGAGACCCAGGACGTCGCCGGTCTTTCGCTTGAAGTCTATGTGATCACCTTCGACCACGAGAAGATGACCCTGCGCGTGCCCACCGGCAAGGCGCGCAGCTCGGGTCTCCGCTCCCTGGCCGAAGGCGACGTGGTCAGCCAGGCGCTGAACACCCTCAAGGGCCGCGCCCGGGTCAAGCGCACCATGTGGAGCCGCCGCGCCCAGGAATACGAAGCCAAGATCAATTCCGGCGACCTGATCTCCATCGCCGAGGTGGTCCGCGACCTGCACCGCGCCGAGAACCAGCCGGAACAGTCCTATTCCGAGCGCCAGCTCTATGAATCGGCCCTGGACCGCATGGCCCGGGAAGTCGCCGCCATCGAGCAGATCGACCGCGACGCCGCCATCGTCATGCTGAACAAGTCGCTGCTGGTGAAGGCCTCGGCCGCCGCCTGAGCCGGCGCGCTTTCAGACGATCAAGACGCCCGGCCCGCGCGCCGGGCGTTTTTCGTTCCGCCCCTGCCGCGACCCCAGAGTTTTAAAGGGGGCTTGGCGCCGCCCCCCGCCCCATGGCATCGCTCAAGCCCAAGCCGGCCCGGTAGCTCAGCAGGACAGAGCAGCGGTTTCCTAAACCGAAGGTCAGGGGTTCGAGTCCCTTCCGGGCCGCCATGGGGGATTGCAATTTAAGGTTGGCCCGATCCCAACATGAGGCTGGCCAGGACAACTTAAGGCGGGCCTGACGTGCAGGCCCGACGCACCGAGAAGTCGGCTGATGTCAGTTCGGCTCCAACTCCAGAAGCTAGCGACCAGCCAGATTCCAGACATTGCTGACGAGAGTTCCGGGCTAGCTTAGCCGTCATGTTCCCCGGCTATCCCAGAGGTCAGCTACGAGGAGGCGCAGAGATGGGCACCCGGCTTTGGCTGGTGGAGGGGATTCCCGGGTCAGGGAAGAGCGCTGCTGGCGAACGGCTTTGCGAACTTGCGACCTCGCAAGGCGTGACGGCCCGCTGGTGGCTGGAGGAAGACAAGAACCATCCCGTGCTGCCGGCCACGCTGCGACGGCGTTCAGCTGAAGCACAGTTTCCCGACCTTTGCGTTGCAGCCTTCGCCAGCTTTTTGCGGGAGGAGGAAGGCGTCCTGATCCTGGAAGGAACCGCTTTCCAGAGCACGATACGCTTCATGTTCGCCAATGGCATGGGCGTTCCCCGGATGCAGGCCTATCTCGACCGCTGGGCAGAGGTGGTTGCGCCGGCAGACCCTCGCCTGCTGGTGCTCAGAGTTGACGATCCTGGCGCCCACTATGCGGAGTTTGTGGCGGAACGGCGTGGCTCAGCCTGGATGGAAAAGGTTTCTGCGTACGTCGAGCAGACCCCGATCGCTCAGGCGAACGGCTGGACGGGCTTGGCTGGTTTTATCTCGTTCTGGGAGCGCTACCAGGAAGTCTGCGCCACCGTGTGCACGGAGTTCCCGTGGCCGGTCATGGTCATGCCGTCCTGGTCGCAAAGCAAAGAGTTCGATGAGGGAGCCGCGCTGTCCTTCTTCACGCGACCATCCCAACGCTAAGGAGCGCCGTGATGGATGCCGGTGGGCACGAGCAGAACCCGGGGCCGGCGAGGAAGCGGGCTCCCTAGGCAGGACCCCACAAGGGCCTTCGGCATTGGATGGCGCCGCCCGCCGCGCCTATCGTACGCTGACGCCCAGGCGAACGGCAGAACTACGCGGACTGTGCGGCGCCAGCCCTGAACCAACGCGATTGCGGAACGAGACAGCTCCAGTGAGAAGACGAGACCTCCTCCGGCTCGCGAGCGCGGCCGGCGCCTACTTCACGATGCAAGAGGCCCGGGCCGAGATTGGATACGCGCCGCCTCCTGGGGGAGCGGCAAGCTCAATTCGTAGGCCTCTTTGCACCGTTGGAGGTGATCGAGGATCGTGAGCGTGCCCGCAGCGACCGCATGCCTGGTCTCGCGCGCTGGCAGTATCCGCGAGTCCATCGGGGCGTCGTCTATGACCTTTGCGTCGACATGGCCGACACCAGGCCCGCGCAGGCCGCCGCCATCATCCAGAACAGCCTCGGCCTCTAAAGCAGGCCGGAAAGCAGGCCAGACCTAGGATGGGCCAGATCAGGCCGTCGCCTGAGACGGCGGGGTTTCGAGGGCCGCCAGGGCGGCCGGCAGTGAGGTGATCACACCCTGCCCAGCGAGCGGCAGGCCGACCAGGATGGCGCTGATCACTTCGTCCCGGGATGCGCCGGCCGCCATAGCCTCGGCGGCGTGGAAGGGCACGCCGCTTTCGCGCCCCAGGGCCGCCAGAATGGCGAGATAGGCCAAAGCCTGGGTCTTCGCATCCAGCGCGCTCGCCGCCCCCAGGCCCCGGACGGCCTCCATCCAGGCCTTCGCATGCGCCGGGGCCTCCGACAGGAAGGCTGAAAAACTCGGGCTGATGCCGGTCATCGTCTCGCTCATGGCCGTCCTCCTCCATACCGCCTGACCTTATACGATAGCGCTCGACGTCCTTTGCGCCGGATCAAGGCGGCCCGCCCTCACAGCAAGGTCAGCCCCTTGTCGGTGGCGCAGCGTTTGATGGCGTCGATGATCTGGCGGATCACCGGGAAGTCCGCCGCCTCCTGGGAGATGGCGATGGAGCAGGCCGAGCGGTAACGCCGGGGCACGGGCAGGAGCACGAAGTCTCCGCGGGCGATCTCGTCCATGAAGATGAAGGGCGAGGCCAGGGCGACGAAATCCCGTTCGAGGACAAGCGCCCGGGCGCACTCCATGTCCGAGGTCCGCACGGTGGTGAGGATCTGTTCGGCTTCGGGCGGCAGGCCTTCGGAGAAGAAGGCCGCATAGGTCGTGTAGCGGACGGTCGAGACATGGGGAAAGGTCAGGCTTTCGGCCCAGCTCAAGGTCTCGCGCCCGGCCAGCGGGTGTCCAGCCTGGACGATCGAGGCCCCGGGTTCCTCAAACAGGGGAATGACATGCATGCCGGGGAAGTCCAGCAGCGGGCTGAAATGGCCCACGACGATGTCGAACTGCCCCTTGGACAGGCGCTCATGAAGTTCGTCGGACGCCAGCACATCCAGGTCCAGGTGCAGCTGCGGGAAGCGGGCCAGGATTTCGGTGACCAGGCGCGGCAGCATGATGGCCTTGGCGCCCGGCCCCACGCCCATGCGCACCCGTCCCACCTCGCCGCCGGCCAGCAGCGAGATCTCCCGGTCGAGGCGATCGGTCCAGCGCAGGATTTCGCGGGCCCGATCGGCGATGTGCAGGGCGAAGATGGTCGGGGTCGCCGACCCGCCGCGGCCGCGCTGGAACAGGACCTGGCCCAGCTGGTCCTCCAGCCGTGCGAGCGATTTGCTCAGGGTGGGCTGGGACACGCCCAGCGCCCGGGCGGCCTTGCCGATACTGCCGCGCTCGCAGATCTCCAGAACCAGGCGAAGCCGGTGAATGTCCATACACGCCCTCCTCCGCCCCAAGGCATAGCTCACGGCTATGACCGCGCGGAAGACATATCTATTTCCAGGCCGGACAAGATCTCCCCATCCTTGGCCATAACGAGCGGCGGTTGAACCGCTTGAGGGAAAAGGGGAAACGCCGTGATCTTGATCACTCGACGTCGCATGTTCGCCTGTTCGGCGTCCGCGATCGCGCTGGCCTGGGGTGGGTCCGCCGCCGCTCAGGATGCCCAACCACCTTCAACGACGGTGGACGAAATCGTCGTCACCGCTCAGAAGCGGACCCAGAACATCCAGGACGTGCCGATTTCGATCATCGCCATCGGCGGCGACGCCCTGGAGGCCGCGAAGATCGAGCGGGTGGCCGACCTCAAGGTCCTGGCGCCCGGCCTGGAAGTCACCCGGGGCACCCAGATCGCCAATCAGCGCATCCAGATCCGAGGGGTGGGCAGCGCCGGCAACAGCGGGATCGAGCCGAGCGTCGGCCTGTTCCTGGACGGCGTCTATGTGGCGCGCCCGGCCTCCCTGATGGGCAATCTGGTGGACATCGAGGGGGTCGAGGTGCTTCGCGGGCCTCAGGGCACGCTCTTTGGGCGAAACACCACCATGGGCGTGATCAGCATCAACACCCGGGCGCCGGCCTTCGAACGCGCCCTGGAAGGGGCGGTCTCCTATGGAAGCTGGGATACGGCGGGCTATCGGGCGATCGGCAACCTGCCCCTGAGCGACACCCTCGCCGCGCGCCTGGTCGTGGCCGGATCGCGCACCGATGGGCCGGCCTATAACGACCTGGCTCAGGAGCCGATCGGGCAGAGATCGGACGTCCTGGTGCGCGCCAGCCTGCGATGGGACATCAGCGACCAGCTCCGCTGGATCGGACGGCTGGATCACCAGCACATCGCCGGCGACGGGGCGCCCCATTCGGAGCTGATCCCCAGCACCCTGACGCCGACCTCGATCGCCAACTTCCGGGCCCGCCTCGACCGTGACGGGGCCGGACCCGAGGTGGCCGAACTGCCCGACATCTCCGACCCGTTCGACGAGCGCCTCTACCATTTCCAGAAGGGGGATCTGAAGGACACCCAGGTGGGGGTGACCAGCGACCTGACCTGGGATTTCGCCAATCGCTGGCGGGCGCGCTACATCGCCGGCTATCGCGACTGGACCAATGAACAGGCCGAAGGGGACGTGCTTCTGACGCCCTACGACCTGGCCACCCGCAACGCCCGGTTCACCAGCCAGAGCATCTCCCACGAACTCCAGTTCATCTCGCCCGAGCGGGAGCTGATGGGGGGACGCCTGGACCTCGTGCTCGGCCTCTACAGTTTCGAGGAGGACTACACCACCTACGACCGAACCGATCTGGGCTTCGACTACTGCGATCGGTTCATCCGCAACGCCCTGCCGGCGCGGCTGGCGGGATGTCTCGCCGGCCCGCTGCTCGACGCGGGCCATAACGGTCTTGTCCAGGAGGCCAGCAGCGTCGCCCTGTTTGGGGAAGGCGTGGTGCATCTGACCGACACCTTGGATCTGACCCTGGGCGCCCGCTACACCAGCGAGGAGAAGACGGGCTCCATCTATCAGATCCGGAACAATACCGCCGACCTGTTGAGAGGCCCGGAAAACACCGAACTGGCCTACGAGGACGACCAGCTCACCTACCGGCTGATCTCCACCTGGACGCCGACGTCGGACGTCATGGTCTATGCCTCCTACGCGACCGGCTACAAGGCCGGCGGATTCGAGAACGCCGCCTCCACCACGCCCCTGGGCCAGGATCGCGTGTTCGACCCCGAAACCAATGAAAACTGGGAGCTGGGGACCCGCACGTCCTGGCTGGACGGCGCCCTGACCCTCAACGGGACCTTGTATCGGACCGAGATCGAAGACTTTCAGGTCCGATCATGGGACGGGCTTCGTTTCCTCACCCGCAACGCCGCCAGCCTGCGCCAACAGGGCGTCGAGACCGAGGCCCGCTGGAGGATAGACCCGCGCCTCGTCACCTCCGCCCGCGCCGCCTATCTCGACTCCGAATACCTGTCCTATCCTGACGCCCCCAACCTCCCGGGCTTTGGCGGGACCCAGGATCTGGCCGGCGAACGCGCGCCCTGGACGCCCAAATGGCAGGGGAGCTGGACAGTCGAGTTTGAGGACATCCTGCCCAATGGCTGGGGCTGGTCGGTCCGAAGCGATCTGTATTTCGTCACCGATCAGAATGTGGGCGGCGACGGCAACAATCCTGACGCCATCCAGAGCGGCTACTCGCTCCTGAACCTCAGACTCGCGCTCAGCGACCCCAGCGCGCGCTGGCAGTTTTCGGTCTACGGCCAGAACCTGTTCGACGAGGACTACTGCACCAGCATCTTCGTCCAGGCCTATGACGGCCCCTTCGGGCTTCGCAACGCCGCCACCGGCTCCACCGCCCTGCGATGCACCGTCGGAACGCCCCGCTTCGTGGGCGCCGAACTCAGCGCGAGATTCTGACCAGCCCCTACGGGATAGGTTTGACCACGTCCTGGGCTGGCTTCCAGTCCAGGGCGCCGGGCTCACGCCTCGCCGGATCTTCCGGGCGCGTCGGTCTTGAGGAAGGCCGCCGTCGCCTCGATGGCCTCCACCAGGCCCATGCGCTGGATCTCCACCCCCGGCGGCAGGCTGGAGAACAGGCGGGTGGGGGCGGCGGCGTCCAGCATGACGAAGACTCCCTTGTCATCGGCCCGGCGGATCAGGCGGCCGAAGGCCTGGGCGATCCGGCCGCGGGCGATGGAGTCGTCATAGCCCTTGCCGCCGAAGCGGACCCGGCGGGCCTTGTGCAGGATGTCGGGCCTCGGCCACGGCACCCGGTCGAAGACCAGCAGGCGCAGCGAGCGGCCCGGCACGTCGACGCCATCCCGGACGGCGTCGGTGCCCAGCAGGCAGGCGTCCTCCTCGGCGCGGAAAATGTCCACCAGGGCCCCGACCTCGAGGGCGTCCACGTGCTGGGCGTAGAGGGCCAGGCCCTTGTCGGCCAGGGGCCCGGCGATCCGCTCATGCACCGCGCGCAGGCGGCGGATGGCGGTGAACAGGCCAAGCCCCCCGCCGCCGGCCGCCAGGAACAGCTCGCGCATGGCCGCGGCCACCTGGCGGGGATCGTCCTTGCCCACATCGGTGACCACGAAGGCCCGGGCGTTGGCGGCATAGTCGAAGGGCGAGGCGAGCTTCAGCGTCTTGGGCCGGTCGGGCAGGCGCGCAGCGCCCGTGCGCATCTCGGCGAGCGCAAAGGGATCATCCAACCCGGGATCAGCCAGGGTGGCGCTGGTCACCAGCACCCCGTGCGCCGGCGCGATGACGGCGTTGGTCAGGGGCTCGGTGGGATCAACCCAGTGGCGTCGGCAGGCGGCGTCCACCACCCGGCCATAGAGGAAGGTGGCCTCGAACCAGTCGACGAAGTCCGGGTCGTCCTCGGCGTCCTCGTCGATGGCCCGCAGCATGGAGCGCCAGGCCGGCAGGGTCATCCGCGCCCGGCGATCCAGCCCCCGCAGCGCCCCTTCGATCCGCGCCCGTTCGCTGGGGCCGAGCGTCGCGGCCTCGGCGTCCAGCAGGTCCTCCAGGTGGCGGGCGAGCGCCAGTAGGGGCGCCTCGATGCGGGCCAATGCCGCGGCCGCCTCCCGGGCGGTGTCGCGGACCAGGTCCAGCGCCGGACGGGCGGCGCACTCCATGCCCACCTCCGACGGGGCGGCCCGCGCACGCAGTTGCTCCAGCACGGCCACGAGGAAGGCCTCGATGGCGCCGATGGGGTTCACCTCGCCGGTGGCCGGCGCGATACGGCCAGACCAGCCCTCGCCCGGCAGGGCGGCGGCGGCCTGCAGGGCCGCCAGCAGGGCGCGCTTGGCCTCGTCGGCGTCGCCCAGCACGTCCATCAGCCGGGCCTCCAGCCCCCGCCCCCGGCGACCCCGGCCCTCCGGCCCCCGCAGCCAGCGGCGCAGCTCGGCGGATTCAGCGCCGGAAATGGCCGCCGAGAAGGCGCTGTCGGCGGCCTCGAACAGGTGGTGGCCCTCGTCGAACACCAGGCGCTTCAGATGCGCGGTCTCGCTGTCGGCCTTGGAGCCCCTCGCCGCCCGGGCGCCGTCAAAGGCCGCCTGGGTCAGGACCAGGGCATGGTTGGCGATCACCAGGTCAGCGCGCCGCGACCCGCGGATCGCCTTTTCCACAAAGCAGGTCCGATAGTGCGGGCAGCCGGCGTGCACGCACTCGCCCCGCCGATCCACCAGATTGGCGGCCGAGGCCTGCATCGGCGTGGGCAGGCCAAACAGAGTCGGCAGCCAGGCGGGGAAGTCGCCGCCGGTCATGTCCCCGTCCCGGCTCGCCCGGGCCCAGCGGGCCGCCAGGGTCAGGCCCACCAGGTCCCCATTGCCCAGCTGGGCGGCGTTGACCGCGTCCTGCAGGTTCAAGAGGCAGAGATAGTTTTCCCGCCCCTTTCGGACCACGGCCTTGCGGGCGCGGGTCTTCTCGTCGGGATAGATGGCGTGGCTTTCGCGCTCGATCTGCCTTTGCAGGGCGCGGGTATAGGTCGAGATCCACACCGCCGGCCCATTGGCCTCGGCCCACAGGGAGGCGGGCGCCAGATAGCCCATGGTCTTGCCGATGCCGGTGCCGGCCTCGGCCAGCATCATCCGCGGCTCGCCCTCCTTGTCCCGGGGCTGGAAGGCGTAGGCGGCCTCGGTGGCGAATTCCGCCTGGGCGGGGCGAGCCTCGTCGAGGCCGGCCCTATGCAACAGCTCCGACAGCCGCTGGGCGGCCTCAGGGCCTGCGATGGGACGGGAGCCCGCCTCCCCGGGCGGCGCCTGATCCTCCCATTCGGCAATGCGGCTCCAGACATCCAGGCCTGAACCGCGGAAGGCGTTGCCCACCGGGGCTGAGCGCAGGGCGCCGATCACCGCCGCGCCCCAGGCCCAACCGCCTCTGGCCAGGGTCTCGGCCTGGGCCAGGGCCTCTTCCCGATTGGGCTGCGGCGTTCGCGCCAGTTCCTCCAGCAGCAGCAGGCAGGCCTGGCGCAGGGCGCGGGCCTGGGCCGGCGCCCCCTTGGGCTCGGGCAGGCCGAGCGTCTGGGCGAGGCCCGCGGCCGAGGGCGCACAGAACCTGGCCGGCCGCACAAAGGCGAACAGCTCCAGGGCGTCGAAGGTCCGCGGGCTCCGCTGCGGCGGATGCAGGGCCAGGCGCCTGGCCGTCATGGCCGCATGGGCCACCAGGACCGGGCCGCGCTCGAACAGGTCCCGGGCGTCAGGGGCGCGCAGGACCTCCGCCCGCTCGGCGTCGGCCGCGCCGGCGCGCGGTCCCGGCAGGACCACCAGGGCAGGCGCCAGATCAAGGGCGGGGGAAAGCGCGTTCACGGCTGCGACTCCTAGCGGGATTTGCCGTGAAACGGAACGGGAACATGCTATGAGGCAGGTCTATGGCCGAAGACGCCGCCCTCCCCGCAGACCTGTTGCCGGCCGCCTTCGCCGACTGGTTCGCCGCGCGCGGCTGGGCGCCCCGGGCCCATCAGCTGGAGATGGTGGCGCGCGCAAGGCATCGCCGCGACGCCCTGCTGATCGCCCCCACCGGCGGGGGCAAGACCCTGGCGGGCTTCCTGCCCAGCCTGATCGAGCTTGCTGAGCGGCCGCCGGCCAACACGCCGCGGGGCGTCCACACGCTCTATATCTCGCCGCTGAAGGCCCTGGCGGTGGATGTGGAGCGCAACCTGGCCACGCCGATCCGCGAGATGGGACTGTCCATCGTGGCCGAATCCCGCACCGGCGACACCGGCGCGGCGCGGCGCCAGCGCCAGCGGGTCAAGCCGCCGGACATCCTGCTGACCACCCCCGAGCAGTTGGCCCTGTTCTGCGCCTGGGAAGGGGCGCGGGCCTATTTCGAGGACCTCTCCTGCATCATCCTGGACGAGATCCACACCCTGCATTCCACCAAGCGCGGCGACCTGCTGGCGCTCGACATCGCCCGGCTGCAGACATTCAGCCCCAAGCTGCGGCGGGTGGGCCTGTCGGCGACGGTGGATGACCCCGACGTCATTCGCCGCTGGATGGGCTTTCACGGGGGCGAGCGCGACGACGCCCCGCCAGCGGTCGATCTGGTTCTGGGGCCGGCCGGGACGCCGGCCATTGTCGATGTGCTGCTGTCGGAGGGCCGAGTGCCGTGGGCCGGCCACACCGCCCAGCACGCCATGGCCGAGGTCTATGAGGTCATCAAGACGGCCAAGACCGCGCTGGTCTTCGTCAATACGCGCTTCCAGGCCGAGTTCGCCTTCCAGGAGCTGTGGCGGCTGAACGAGGACGCCCTGCCCATCGCCCTGCACCACGGCTCGCTGGCCGCCGAGCAGCGCCGCCGGGTGGAGGCGGCCATGGCGCGGGGGGAACTGCGGGCCGTGGTCTGCACCTCGACGCTCGATCTCGGCATCGACTGGGGCGATGTGGACCTGGTGATCCAGCTCGCCTCGCCCAAGGGCGCCTCGCGCATGGTGCAGCGGATCGGCCGGGCCAACCACCGGATGGACGAGGCCAGCCGCGCCCTGTTCGTGCCCGCCAACCGCTTCGAGATGCTGGAGTGCCAGGCCGCTCGGGAGGCCATCGCCGAGAACCGGTTCGACGGCGACCCGCCCCGGACCGGCGCCCTGGACATCCTGGCCCAGCACGTCATGGGCTGCGCCTGCTCCGAGCCCTTCGACGCGTTGGCCCTCTATGAGGAGATCCGCACCGCCGGCCCCTATCGGGCCTTGGCCTGGGAGGACTTTGAGCTGGTGGTCGATTTCGTCTCCACCGGCGGCTACGCCCTGCGGGCCTATGACCGGTTCAGGCGGATCGTGAAGGGCCAGGACGGTCTCTGGCGGGCGCGCAACGCCGACACCGTCCTGCGCCACCGGCTGAATGTGGGGGCCATCCTCTCGCCGGCCGTGCTCAGCGTCCGGATCGCCGGACGTGGAGGCCGCGCCGGGCGAAAGGTGGGCGAGGTCGAGGAAGGCTATCTGGAGGCCCTGGAGCCCGGCGACACCTTCGTCTTCGCCGGCCAGGTCTGGCGGCTTATGGGGGTGACGGCGCTCGACGTGCTGGTGACGCCGGCCCCGGCCAGCGATCCCAAGATGCCCTCCTGGGGCGGCTCGAAGTTCGCCCTCTCCACCTTCCTGGCCAAGCGGGTGCGCGAGCTGATGTTCGACCAGAGCCATTGGGCCGTCCTGCCGGGCGATGTGCGCGAATGGCTGGAGCTGCAGCGGGACCGCTCGCTGATCCCGGCCGAGGACGAGATGCTGGTGGAGACCTTTCCCCGGGGCAAACGCCACTTCATGGTCTGCTACCCCTTCGAAGGCCGGCTGGCCCACACCACGCTCGCCATGCTGATGACAAGGCGGCTGGAGCGGATGGGGGCCGCGCCCCTGGGCTTTGTCTGCAACGACTATGCCCTGGCCGTGTGGTCGCTGAACCCGATGGACGGGGTCGATCTCGACGCCCTGTTTGACCAGGATATGCTGGGGGACGATCTCGAGGACTGGCTGGCCGAGAGCTACATGATGAAGCGCGCGTTCAAGGGCTGCGCCATCCTGGCCGGCCTGATCGAGCGGCGGTTCCCGGGCGCCGAGAAGTCCGGGCGGCAGGTCACCTTCTCGGCCGACCTCGTCTATGACGTGCTGCGCCGTCACGAGCCCGATCACCTGCTGTTGCGCTGCGCCCGGGAGGATGCGGCCACTGGCCTTATCGACGTGGCCCGGGTTGGCCATATGCTGGCCCGTATCCAGGGCAAGATTCGCCACGCCGTTCTCGACCACCTCTCGCCCTTTTCGGTCCCCATGCTGCTGGAGATCGGCAAGGAGCGGGTGCCCGGCGCGGCCGGCGAGATGATCCTGGTCGAAGCCGCCGAAGACCTGATCGCCGAAGCCAGTTCATGACCGCCCTCGCCCGCACGCCCGCCCCCTATGCCTTCGCCCAGAGTCCCTGCGGCGGGCTGGAGATGGAGATCATGGGCGCGGCCCTGCGCATGCGGGCCTCCGGCGCCCTGCTGGACCTCGCCCACCAGGCCCTGATCGTCGCCGACCTGCACTTCGAAAAGGGCTCGGCCTACGGCATGCGCGGCCAGTTCCTGCCGCCCTATGACACCCGCGACACCCTGGACCGCCTGGAGGCCGAGGTGGCGGCGCTCGAGCCCCAGGTGGTGATCTTCCTGGGCGACAGCTTCCACGACCGCCGGGCCGAGGACCGCCTTTCGCCGGACGACTCGGCAAGACTGGTGGCGCTCGCCCAA
>NZ_JAUSLG010000008.1 GCF_030646615.1 Phenylobacterium sp.
GGCTGCTGCGGCACCACGCCGGACCACATTCGGCACGTGGCCGACGAGGTCCGCGGCATGACCCCGCGCCAGCCGCCGGAGCGCGCCACCGCCCTGCGCCTGGCCGGGCTGGAGCCGTTCGAGCTGGCCTGACCCCTTGGCTTGCCCTTCGCCATGCGGGAGAAGGGCGGCTGAAGAACCTATGACGCTGCGCCCCTGGGCTGCGGCGCGACCGTCTATCGGAGCCTCATGCGTCCCACCTTCATCAATATCGGCGAGCGGACCAACGTCACCGGATCGGCCAAGTTCAAGAAGCTGATCATTGAGGGCGACTTCAACGAAGCCCTGTCGGTGGCCCGCCAGCAGGTGGAGGCCGGCGCCTCGGTCATCGACGTGAACATGGACGAGGGCCTGCTGGATTCGCAGCAGGCCATGGTCACCTTCCTGAACCTGATGGCCGCCGAACCCGACATCGCCCGGGTGCCGGTGATGATCGACTCGTCCAAGTGGGAGGTGATCGAGGCGGGGCTGCGCTGCGTGCAGGGCAAGTCCATCGTCAACTCGATCAGCCTGAAGGAAGGCGAGGCCAAGTTCGTCGAGCAGGCCAAGGCCTGCCTGCGCTATGGGGCGGCCGTCGTGGTCATGGCCTTCGACGAGCAGGGCCAGGCGGACACCGCAAGGCGCAAGGTCGAGATCTGCACCCGGGCCTATCGCAAGCTGGTGGATGAGGTCGGCTTCCCGCCCGAGGACATCATCTTCGACCCCAACATCTTCGCCGTGGCCACCGGCATCGAGGAGCACGACAACTACGCCGTCGACTTCATCGAGGCCACCAAGGCGATCAAGGCGAGCCTGCCCTATGCGCGGGTGTCAGGCGGGGTGTCCAACGTCTCCTTCTCGTTCCGCGGCAACGAGCCGGTGCGCCGGGCCATCCACTCGGTCTTCCTCTATCACGCCATCCAGGCCGGCATGGACATGGGCATCGTCAACGCCGGCGACCTGCCGGTCTATGACGAGATCCCGGCCGAGCTGCGCGAGGCGGTGGAGGATGTCATCCTCAACCGGCCGCAGCGGACAAACATCTCCAACACCGAGCGGCTGGTGGAGCTGGCGCCCAAGTACAAGGGCGGCAAGAGCGAAGCCAAGGGGCCT
>NZ_JAUSLG010000010.1 GCF_030646615.1 Phenylobacterium sp.
GCCGACTGGACCGGGCGGGCGGCCTGGCTGCTCAAGCCCCTGCACACCCGGCTGCTGGAGCGCTTGAAGGCCTCGGGCAAGCTCTTCGCCGACGAGACGACCGCCCCGGTGCTCGATCCTGGGCGGGGGCGGACCAAGACCGGCCAGCTCTGGGCCTATGCCCGCGACGACCGGCCCTGGGGCGGGCCCGACCCGCCGGGCGTGGTCTATGTCTATGCGCCCGATCGCAAGGCCGAGCGCGCCGCTGCGCACCTGGCGGGCTTCAAGGGCGTGCTGCAGGTGGATGGCTACGCCGGCTACCGGCCGCTGGCCGAGGCGGGCGACATCCGCCTGGCCTTCTGCTGGGCGCATGTGCGCCGGCGCTTCTACGAGCTGGCCGCCGCCGGACCGGCGCCGATCGCAAGCGAGGCGCTGGAACGCATCGCCTCGCTCTATGGGGGCACCTCAAGGTTTGTTACACGGACGGCGCTCGCCTTTATAACCCAAACGCAGCAGTTCGTTGATAAATATAGGAAATTATGATAATATCCTGCTTCGTTAGCGGGAGGCATTATCATCGATGACGGCAGAAATCCGCGAGATTCTGGGGCAGATCGCAACTGTCCAGGACATGGTCATTGCATTTGAGGACGAGGGCCGGTGTCGACGAGTTCTTGAGGCCGTGGTTTGGCCGTCTGGTCGAATATGTCCCGGCTGCGGCTATCGAAGGTCCACAATGATCACCGGTCGCGACAAGGGAAAGACGGCGAGGCCGGGGCTGTACCAATGCTCCAACGGCGCCTGTCGGCTGCAGTTCACCGCCACCACGAGGACGCCCCTTCACTCGACAAAGCTTCCGCTTCGCGTCTGGTTGACCGGGCTTTGGTACATTCTGCAATCCGACAAGGGCGTGTCCTCGATGCGCCTCGCCGAAGCGATCGGCGTCAGCCAACCGACGGCCTGGCGGATGGGCCATGCTCTTCGGTTGATGGTCGGACTGGACCGACAACTCGAAGGGGTGGTTGAATTCGATGAGTTCTACTTCGGCGGCAAGCCTCGTCGGGATGCCGGACCACCGAAGGCTGGTCGCGGCCAGAAGGGAAGGCCCAAGACATTGAAAACACCCGCCCTTTGTGTGGTGGAGAGGCCGCTGACGAAGGCAATCGGAGCCGTCGCCGGCGGTGCAGGGGCATCTGTCGTCGCTAATCTGTCGGAATCCGAGGCCGAGCGAGTGTTGACCCATGCCGTTGATCCCAGCGCCCATCTGATGAGCGACGAGTGGAGAGCTTTCGTCGAGGCGGGCGACGCGTTCGCGGCTCACGAGACGGTCCATCATTCGAGCGGAGAGTACGCCCGTGGGCAGGTCCACGCCAATTCCGCCGAGGGGATTCAATGATCGTGTGCGCCGCACGGTAAACGGCGTCTTCCACCATATCAGTCCGCGGCACGCCGACCTCTACTTCAACGAAATCGGCTTCCGATGGTCGCAGCGTGTCGTCGCAGGCCAAGCAACCCGCCAGACACGCAAAGGCCGGAAAGTCGAACGGACATTGTGGTCACGGATCGCGCCGGCCACGCAGATCGAGACTGCCTTCCGGTCTGCAGTCGGGCGACAAATGCGGCGCACGCCAGACGGAAGTATCCGCATCGTCTCATCCGTGGCTGTCTTTGGGTTATAAAGGCGGCGTGGTTGAGCGAACAAACCTTGAGGTGAGCCCACGTTCGGCCGGGCCCGTTGGGCGGCGACCGGCGGCCTGGTCGTATCGAGACTCAAGCCAACCTGATCCTGGGATTGAGCGAGGGCAAGCGGACATCCACCAGGCCGTCTCCGACAGCGGCAACCCGGCGTCAATCTCAGGAATCCCAAACGATTCAGTCAGGTCACAGAATGCTCAAGGCTCGGCTCGTGTGGCGGCAGTTTGGTTCGCACCAAGCGCCCCATGGGCGTTGGTTCCGCCCTGGCTGCATTGAATTTCATAGCCTGATCAGGCCTCTTGCTTCGGCGCGTAGCCGAGGATGGCCTTGGTTTCCAGGAACTCGTGGAAGCCGAAATCGCCCCACTCGCGCCCGTTGCCGCTCATCTTGTAGCCGCCGAAGGGGGCCATCATGTCGCCGCCGCCGCCGTTGATCGACACCTGGCCGGCGCGCAGCTTCTTGGCCACGTCGCGGGCCTTGGAGAGGTCCTCGGCCTGCACATAGGCGGCCAGGCCGTACTCGGTGTCGTTGCCGACCTCGATGGCCTGTTCGAGGGTGTCATAGCCGAGGATCGACAGCACGGGGCCGAAGATCTCTTCCTTGGCGATGGTCATCTCGTTGGTGACGTTGGCGAAGACAGTGGGCTTCACATAGTAGCCCTTGTCCAGGCCTTCGGGACGACCCGTCCCGCCAGCCACCAGGGTGGCGCCCTCGTCGATGCCCTTCTGGATCAGGTCCTGGATCTTGTCCCATTGGGTCTTGGAGACCACCGGGCCCAGCATGGCGTTGCCGGTGGGGTCGCCCACCGTCACCTGGGCGGCGGCTTCCTTGGCCACGGCGATCGCCTCGTCCATGCGCTTGGACGGGACGAGCATGCGGGTCGGGGCGTTACAGGACTGGCCGGAATTGGTCATGATCTGGCGCACGCCGCCGGCCACGCTCTTGGCGAAGACGTCGTCGTCCAGGACGATGTTCGGGCTCTTGCCGCCCAGTTCCTGGTGCACGCGCTTGACGGTCGGGGCGGCGTTCTTGGCCACCTCGATGCCGGCCCGGGTCGAACCGGTGAACGAGACCATGTCCACTTCCGGATGGGTCGAAAGCGGCACGCCGACGCCGAGGCCATCACCATGGACCATGTTGAACACGCCGGCCGGCACGCCGGCCTCGTGCATGATCTCGGCGAAGATCTGGCCGGTGAAGGGAGCGACCTCCGACGGCTTCAGCACCATGGTGCAGCCGGTGGCCAGCGCCGGGGCGACCTTGCACATGATCTGGTTCAGCGGCCAGTTCCAGGGCGTGATGAAGCTGCAGACGCCGATCGGCTCCTTGACGATCATCGTCGCGCCGCGGTCTTCCTCGAACTTGAAGTCCTTGAGGATGCCGATGGCGGTGGCCAGGTGGCCCATGCCGGCCGGCACCTGGGCGCGCTGGGCCAGCGAGGCCGGGGCGCCCATTTCCTCGGTGACGGCGTTGGCCAGATCGCCGAAGCGCTTCTGGTACTCGGCCAGCACCCGCTGCATGACGTCCAGCCGCTCTTCGCGGGTGGTCTGAGACCAGGTGGCGAAGGCCTTGCGCGCGGCCTTTACGGCCTTGTCCACATCGGCTTCGGCGCCGAGCGCGATCTTGCCGGCGACCTCTTCATTGGCGGGATTGATGACGTCCAGGGTCTTGAGCGCCACCGGCTCGACCCACTGGCCGTCGATATAGAGCTTCAGGTACTCGCGCATGGGCTCTCGCTTACTCGTTAGATGTGAACATGATGACCGAACGGGCCAGTTCGCCGCGCTTCATGTCAGCGAAGCCCTCGTTGACCTGCTCGAGCTTGATGCGCTGGGAGATCATCTGGTCGAGCTTTAGCTTGCCGTTCATGTAGAAGTCCACTAGGCGGGGCATGTCGATCGGGAAGCGGTTCGAGCCCATCATGGAACCCTGCAGCTTCTTCTCGCCCAGGAATGCGGCGCCCATCAGGGTGATGCTCTGGCCGACCGGGATCATGCCGATGATGTTGGCCGTGCCGCCGCGGCGCAGCATATTGAAGGCCTGCTCGGCGGTCTTGGACAGGCCGATGGCCTCGAAGGCGTGGTGCACCCCGCCCTTGGTCATTTCGAGCACTTCCTTGACCGCGTCGGTCTGGGAGGCGTCGATGAAGTCGGTTGCGCCGAACTCCATGGCCAAGTTGCCCTTGGCGGCGACCGTGTCGATGGCGATGATGCGGCCGGCGCCCGCGATGGCCGCCCCGTTGATCGCCGACAGGCCCACGCCGCCGCAGCCGATGACGGCCACGGTCTCCCCCGGACGGACGCTGGAGGTGTGCATTGCCGCGCCGACCCCCGTCATCACCGAGCAGCCGATCAGGGCGGCGCGGTCGAGCGGCATGTCCTTGCGGATCGCGACGCAGGCATGCTCGTGGATCAGCATGTATTCGGCGAAGGACGACAGATTCAGGAACTGGATCATCGGGCCGGCGGCGGTGGTCAGCCGGGGCTCTTCATCAGCGCCGCGCTTGGTATCGGGCGAGACGCAAAGTGAGAGGTGGCCCGTCAGGCAAGACTCGCAGTGACCGCAATAGGCCGAAAGGCAGGTGATAACATGGTCACCCACCTTCACGGTCCGGACTTCCGAGCCCACCTGCTCGACGATCCCGGCGCTCTCATGGCCCAGCACCGCCGGTAGCGGGTGTGGGTAGGAGCCTTCCATGAAGTGCAGATCGGAGTGGCACAGGCCCGCGGCCACGGTGCGGATCAGGACCTCATGGGGGCCTGGCTTGTTGATCTGGACATCTTCGATCTGAAGCGGCTTGCCCACTTCGCGCAGCACGGCGGCTTTCATACTGGCGTTCCCCGAACAGCGCCCGTCTTAGCGGGCGGATTATCGAAGTCCGGACATGGCCGAGACTTCCCGAGAGGCCAACCTTATCGCCGTTCACATGGCCTGCGCCAAGGGAAATTGGCGGCTCTCCTCAGGCAGTCGGAGGCGCAGCCGGTTTGAGCCGCAATAGGGTCATTCGTTTGGGCCAGGCCGCCGGCTATTTCGGCCAGCGCAGTCGGAAGTCACCCCGCGGCGGGGGGATACAACCCGCAAGTGTGGTCAACAGGTTCTCGGCGGATCCGTCGTTGAGGAAGTGGTCGGCGCCCGTCACCCGCTCGAACTGCATCGGCCGCCGCGTGCGGGTCTCGGCCACCAGGTTCTCGGCCAGCTCGATGGGCGCTAAATCGTCCTAGTTGCCGTGCACGACGGGGACCGGACCTTGATGTTCCACAGGGCCGCATGGCATGCTGTGTAGCTGGTCGGGCTGGTTGGTGACCTCCAAGACGGGATGGCGCACATCGCGGGTAATGATCTCCAGCATCCCGGCCCGACCTTCAGCAGCCGCGCGGCCGTCGGTCGGGGCTGGCGGTAATAGCCCGACAGCAGCACCAGGCCGGTCACCTTGCCGGGATTCGGGGGGCGGTCAGAGTGACGTGGCAGGTTGCTCAACCTGCATTCTTAGTTGACCCACTCTGTTCCTTAACGGGCGATCCCCATGCGTTGACGTTAGGGCCGCAGCATAGCGTTTCCGCTCGAGTTGATGGTCCGCAGCGTTGCGCAGCGCCGCGTCAATCTGCTGCTGGGTCGCGCGCGCCCGCGTCAGCGCTTCAAGCTCGGCGAGCGCCAGCGCCCGGGCCCAACGACGTCTGGGCCATGGACTTCCTGCCCGACCAGCTCTTCGACGGGCGCAAGATACGCATCCTGGCGATCATCGACACTTTCAGCCGGTTCTCGCCGGCGCTGGATCCCCGCTTCGCCTACAAGGCCTGCGACGTCGTCCAGACGCTCGAACTGGCCGGCAAAGCGGTGGGCTATCCACGGGTCATCCGCGTCGATAATGGCCCCGAATTTGTCTCCCGCGACCTCGATCTCTGGGCCTACCAGCGGGGCGTCATCCTGGACTTCAGCCGCCCTGGAAAGCCGACGGACAACGCCTTTGCGGAGTCCTTCAACGGCAAGGTCCGGCCCGAATGCTTGAACACCGCCTGGTTCATGTCCCTCGACGACGCCCGATCAAAATGCGAGGCTTGGCGTAGGGACTACAACGAACATCGTCCCCACAGCGCGATCGGCGACAAGTGCCCGATCGAGCTCATGAATGGCGTCGGGACACATGGCCCACCCGACGCCTGACCGGCGAGAAATCCCGGCCCGACCTGGTCCAAGGGTGGGGGCAAGGTCACTCATTGCCCCCCCCACGTGCGTCGACAAGCGCTTCGTCCGAGACCAGGTGGCCGGCGATCAACATGCTGCAATTGATGCGGTCCATCAGGTAGGCGCCGCTGCTGCCGGCCCACCATCGATCAAGAAAGCTCCGATGCCGGTGGCCTACGACCAGGAGGTCTGCGGCGACTTGCTCTACGAAGGCGGCAATCTCAGCAGCGGGCTCGCCGCTCCGCAACTCGGCGACCGGCTCGAGGCCAAGTTGCCGCAGCCCCGTGACGCCCTCTTCCAGCACCGCTCGGTACGCTTCCTGCTCGTGAGCGATGACTCCGGCGTACGCACCTTCGGCCAGCCGTCTTCCAGGCGTCTCTGCGGCGACCGACAAGAGAAAGACCCGGGCCCGAAGCCTCATGGCCAGCATCGCGCCCTCGCGCAGCGCGGCACGTCCCTCCACACTGCCATCGTAGGCAAGAACGATTCGACGATACATATGAACCCCCGCTTCAGACCCAAGGGTAGCCCTAGTATTTCCCGAAGGGCGCCCAATCGCACCCAACGCACCCAACGCACCCAACGCACCTTCGTAGGTTAATGGTTAGGGGGCTATCATCCAACAAGCGCCGCGAGGTTTGCGCCGGGGCGTTTTGATGCTAATTATTAGCTCCCTATCGACACGGATTTGTACTCGATGACCGCCAGACACGCCTTTGGACAGGCAGCGAACCTGATGAGCCGTCGTTGGCGGGCGCGCCTAGACGAGCGGCTTAAGGACACGGGCCTCTCGCAGGCGCGGTGGCTGGCGTTGTTTGAGCTATCAAGTTCGGACGGAGGGCTGACACAGCGGGATTTAGCGGATCGGCTCGGAATCGAGTCGCCGACGATCGTGCGCCAGTTGGATGACCTTGAAAGGCGCGGCCTGATTGCGCGGCGGGAGGCGCCGAATGATCGGCGAGCCAAACGCGTCACCCTCACCGCCGCGGCAGAGCCGGTCCTCGACCACATCACGAGCATTGCGGCCACGCTTCGCGACGAGTTGCTGGCGGATATTTCTGACGCCGATCTCGTCACCTGTCTGTCCGTTTTGGGACGAGTCAACCAGCGTTTGGCACAAAGATGAGCGCGGCGGATGACAACCCCGTCGCGAGCGTGAAAAGCATTCGCATCGGGCGAAAACCCTCGCGGCGCCTGCTTCTCGTCGCCGCCGTGATCGTGGCCCTCATTGCGGCCGGCGCGGTTTGGCTGCACGGGAGGGCCGGCCGGGTGTCGACCAATGACGCCCGCATTGCCGCAGATGTCATTGCGGTTTCCAGCGAGGCGGCCGGCAGGATTGTTCAGCTCGATGTCAAAGCCGGGGACCAAGTCGAGAGGGGTCAGATTCTGGTCCGCATAGAACCCCGCGACGCTCAATATAGCTTGGCGGAGATCAACGCCAACATCGCCAACCTGCGCGCGCAGCGCGCGCAGTTGTTGGCCCAGCAAAGCTTGGTGCGCAACACCGTCGGCAATCAAGCTGGGGTATCCTCCGCGACCATCGACAGCGCCCAGGCCGACTATCTGACCAAGCAGGCTGAGCTGGCCGTGGCACGGTCGGCCTTTCAGCGCACCGAAACCCTCTATGGGAAAGGGCTGGTCGCCAAGAGCCGGTTCGAGGAGGACCAGGCGCGGCTTCGGGCCGCCGAGCAAACTGCCGTCCGCGCCCGCGCCGCGATCTCCGGCGCGAAGGCGGGCGCCGAGGTCACCCAGACGGGCCTCCAGCAGGTGCAGGTGATCGCCGAGCAGATTGCGAGCGTCGACGCCCAGATCGACGCGCTGGCTGCGCGGCGTGAACAGCAGCGGCTCGATCTCGGACGGCGACAGATCGTGGCGGCCTTCGATGGGGTCATCGATCAGACCGTTGTCGATCCGGGCGAGTACGTCTCGCCGGGCTCGCGCATCCTGCTCTATCACGACCCGCATACCGTCTGGGTCGATGTGAACGTCAAGGAGACGGAGTTCCGTAAACTGAAGGTTGGCGCGTCGGCCAAGGTGAAGGTGGACGCCTATCCCGGCCGCACGTTTGAGGCCAAGGTTCAGCGCCTGGGGGGCGCCGCTACGAGCCAGTTCGCGCTACTGCCCAACCCCAATCCGAGCGGCAACTTCACCAAGGTCACCCAACGGCTGCCCGTGAGGCTGGCGATCACCCAACAGCAGAATCTCCTCCGGCCGGGGATGATGGCCGAGGTCACGATCGATGTCACAGACTGAGGCCCTGTTCGCGCGCTATGGGTCGATGTACCGCTGGCTCGCGACGGCGGCGGCCATGGTCTCGGCGATCGCGGTGGTGCTTTCATCCACCATCGTCAACGTGGCTGTTCCGGCAATCATGGGCCAGTTCGGCATCGATCAGACCCGGGTGCAGTGGCTCGCCACCGGCTTTCTCGCCGCAATGACGGTCACCATGCTGCTCTCTGCCTGGTGCGAACGCACCTTCGGTCAGCGGCAAACCATGACGGTGGCCCTGGGCGTGTTCCTGTTCGGATCGGTCCTCGGCGGGCTGGCGCCGGATGATACGGTGCTCATAGTCTCCCGGGTGATCCAGGGCGCTGCAGCGGGCGTCATCCAGCCGCTGGCGATGGTCGTGATGTTCCAGGTGTTTCCCCCCGACAAGCGCGGCGCGGCCATGGGAATCTTCGGGATTGGCGTGGTGCTCGCCCCGGCGCTGGGTCCGTGGGTCGGGGGACTGCTGATGGATAGCTTCGACTGGCGGTTCCTTTTCTATTTGGGGATTCCATTCGGCCTGGGTGGCATCACGCTGGCGCACCTCTTCCTGCCCGATCGCGATCCTGCGGTCGCGAAGGCCCGACTGGACTGGCCGGCTCTGGTGTGGCTCAGCGTGGCTCTGCTCGCGCTGCTGCAAACCATGTCCAGCGGCCAGCGCTTGGGCTGGGCCTCCACGCCCGTCCTCGCAGGGCTTGCAATCACGATGACCTGCGCGGCGGCCTTCCTCGTCCGCGAACGTCGGATTCCGCATCCGCTGCTCGACCTGCGGGTGTTCGCCAGTCCCCCCTTCGCTGCGGCCGCGGCGGTCAGCTTTGTGCTGGGGGCCGGCCTGTACGGCACGACCTATCTGCTCCCGGTCTTCGTCCAGCAGATTCAAAACTTCACCCCAACCCAAGCGGGTCTGCTGCTGATGCCGGCCGGCTTCGTCCTGGTCATCGTCTTTCCCGCCGCAGGCATGATGAGCGACCGGCTGTCGCCAGGATTGCTGATCGGGGCGGGCATGGCTATCTTTGCCTATTCCTCGTGGCTTACGGCCCACGTGAGCGCTGACACCGCCTTCTGGACGCTCGCCTGGTGGACGGTGATTGGCCGCATTGGGATGGGCTTTGTGTTCCCCTCGCTGAGTTCTGCAGCTCTCAAGGTGCTGCCGCTGGAACTGTTATCCCAGGGCTCTGGCTCGATGAACTTCACCCGGCAACTGGGCGGAGCGCTCGGCACGGGTATTCTGGGCGTGATTATTGAGCGGCGAACCGCGTTCCACGGCGACGCCCTCGCCGCGACCCAGACGTCGGATAATTCAGCTACAAGCGGCTATCTCATGGAAGCCGCGCGAACCGTCCACGCGTTGGGACTCGGGCCTCTGGAGCAACTCCCGGCCGCCGGCTGGTTGCTGGGGCAAGGGGTTTACTACCAGGCGGCCGCCGCCGCCTATCGAGATGGATTCCTGATCACGGCCATGGTCTTCGCCGTGGCCCTCGCGCCAACTTTCGTGCTCCATCGCGCCTTGGGGCGCGTTGCTGCGCGGCTAGGTCCAGGCCCCCAATCGGCTGAGAAGGCTGAAGACGAGGCGGATGCCGGGCCAGCAGCAGACCCTGTAATTGAAGCCAAGGCTCGCGCGGTGAGAATATGAACAGGCGCGCAAACTCGACCTGCAAAGCCAAGCGGGAGGCGATCCTCTTGGCTACGGCGGACCTGATGAGTCGGCTTGGCCCAGATGTGTCGGTCACCTCGATCGCCCGCTCAGCGGCCGTCTCAAAGCAGACGGTCTACAATCATTTCGGCAGCAGAGCCGGCCTGATGGACGCTTTGGTCGCCAGTGGCCTCAGTGTTTTGTACGATCCGATGCTCGATCTGGACAGCAACGGAGATCCTGAGGACGAGCTGGGATCCTACGCCCTTGCCTTGCTGCGCGAGCTCTCACAGCCCGCCTATCGGAAAATGCTTCGCGCGATCTTCTTTGCCATCCAGCACGATGCGGCAGCGGCCCAGCTGATCTATGACGCGACTGCGGTGCGTATGCGGGAACGCATCGCAACCTATCTCCGCGCGCAATGTGCGCGGGGGCGTCTCACTGTCGATGAACCCGACATCGCAGCTCAACTCTTCCACACTGCTGTCGTATCGAACGCGCAACTCATGATTCTGGCGGGGATCCACGATGAAAAGCCCATAGAGTCCCATGCTAGAGCTTGCTCGAGACTCTTCCTAAAGGCTTACGCAACTGATAGGTAATGTGCCTGCCGAGGCTATGACATGAATCCTGCGCCGCAAGGCGGTCCGCCTAAGCTGTGTGGCGGCTTGCGGCTCGCCTCGCTCAGCCTTTCCACCACCCGCGGCCGGCGCCGGGGCTGATCCCTCGTTCAGCCCGTGGTGTGCAATATGCCGCCGAGGGCGCTGTCGCCAATTGCCACGCGCGAGCTAACTTGTTCGAATCTCCGCTGGTTTTAAGGAATGTCGCTCATGCAATGCGCCGCCCACAATGAGGACTCTGCGCCCGAGGCGCTGGACCTCAAATTCACTCCGCTTGGCACCGGCTATCTCCTGGCGGAGGTTACTCGCCTGCTGCGCGCGTCGGTGGACCGGAGAATGCTGGACCTGGGCCTCACAGGCTCAATGTGGCGTGTGCTGGTTTATCTCCAACGCGAGGATGGGAGATCCCAGGCGGACTTGGCGAAAGAGCTTGAGGTCAGCCGGGCATCATTGGGACAAATGATTGATCGGCTTGAGCACTCCGGCCATGTGCAGCGTCGCGCCCACCCGGACGACCGCCGGATATGGCGCGTTTTTCTGACTGAGAAGTCTCAGGAGATCATGCCGTCACTGGGCGAGAAAGCTCAAGCGCTGCATCAGCAAACGTTCGGACGGCTCGCCAAAGACGAACATAGGGCGCTCGTTGCGACGCTCATGACGCTCCGCGACAGCCTAACCTGAAATCGATCTGCCTGAGTACGCGCGTTTCCTCGCGCAGCGGCCAATAAGTGTCAACGCTCCGGCATTCACAATCAGTCCGTCGAGCGCATCGCTGACCTTGATCTGGCAAGAGAGATGGCTGTTGGTTCGACGCCCTCGGCAAAATCCAGCATCGACTCCTCCAATGCCGGGACGCGCCGGTCTTGTCGGCCCGAGCCTTGTCAATATAGACTCGGCAGGGGGCGTAGGCGTCGCCGCAGTCTGCGTCGATGCCCGGGATGTTGTTCTTGACCGCGCCTTCCATTCCCGTGAGGCCGGGCTTGACGTCGACCACATGCTCGTCCCGTCGTGCTCGATGTAGGTGATCCTGGTGATTGGAACTCTTGCTGAACTCCAGAGCCCGTCTGGCTCGAGTGGATGCTGAATGACCCGCACAGGCGGGCTCAAGGCTATTGAGATTGGGCGCGTCCTCTGGACTTAGCGAATGCCAGGCTCAGTTGCGCGCCGGAATGACGACCGGCATGGACGAGTACCCCCGGATCAAGACCGAAGCCACACGGCGGGGCTCTTCCAGGACACGGATTTCAGGAAAGCGCGGGAGGATCTCTTCCCACAGAATCCGCAGCTGGAGCTCGGCTAGGCGATTACCCACGCAGCGGTGAATCCCGAACCCGAACGACAGGTGGTTGCGCGGCCGCTCTCGGTCGATGATGTAAGCTTCAGGGTTCTCGATCGCCTCCTCGTCCCGGTTGCCTGAGGCGTACCAGATCAGCACC
>NZ_JAUSLG010000013.1 GCF_030646615.1 Phenylobacterium sp.
CAGCGCCTGAAGGAAGAGGCCGAAAAGGCCAAGAAGGAGCTGTCCTCGACCACCCAGTACGAGGTCAACCTGCCCTTCATCTCGATGAACGCGTCTGGCCCGCTGCACCTGAACATCAAGCTCTCGCGCGCCAAGCTCGAAGCCCTGGTGGAAGACCTGGTGGCGCGCACCATCGGCCCCTGTGACCAGGCGCTGAAGGATGCGGGCCTGAAGAAGTCCGACATCGACGAGGTGATCCTGGTCGGCGGCATGACCCGCATGCCCAAGGTCGTGGAAGCGGTGAAGGAATTCTTCGGCCGTGAGCCCCACAAGGGCGTGAACCCCGACGAGGTCGTGGCCCTGGGCGCCGCGGTCCAGGCCGGCGTGCTGCAGGGGGACGTCAAGGACGTGCTGCTGCTGGACGTCACCCCCCTGACCCTGGGCATCGAAACCCTGGGCGGCGTGTTCACCCCGCTGATCGAGCGCAACACCACCATCCCGACCAAGCGCTCGCAGACCTTCTCCACGGCCGACGACAACCAGTCGGCGGTGACCCTCCGGGTCTTCCAGGGCGAACGCCCGATGGCGGCGGACAACAAGCTGCTGGGTCAGTTCGACCTGGTGGGCATTCCCCCGGCGCCCCGTGGCGTGCCGCAGGTCGAGGTCACCTTCGACATCGACGCCAACGGCATCGTCAACGTCCAGGCCCGCGACAAGGCCACGGCCAAGGAACAGTCGATCCGCATCCAGGCCAATGGCGGCCTGTCGGACGCCGACATCGAGGCCATGGTCAAGGAAGCGGAGTCCAACAAGGCCGAGGACGAGAAGCGCAAGGCGATGGTCGAGGCCAAGAACCAGGCCGAGGCGGTCGTCCACTCCACCGAGAAGGCGCTCGCCGAGCACGGCGACAAGGTCTCGGCCGAGGACAAGGGCGCTATCGAGACGGCGCTCGCCGACCTGAAGTCGGCGCTGGAGGGTGAGGACGCCGAGGCGATCTCCACCAAGACCCAGACGCTGATCCAGGCCTCCATGAAGCTGGGCGAGGCCATGTATGCGGCCCAGCAGGGCGCCTCGGGCGAGTCTCAGCCTGACGCCGGCGGCGACGACGTGGTCGACGCCGAGTTCGAGGAAGTCGACGACGACGACAAGAAGTCGGCGTGACGAACCGCCCCATGGCGCGCAGCCCCCTCATCCCTCTCCAGGCTGTCAGGGTTGCGTCGCCGCCGGGCGACGATAAGGCGCCCCTCTGGTCCAGACCGCATGATCTTGCGCTGGGCCGGGGGGCTGCCCACCTTATTTTCTTCAATCATTCAGATACCTGACGCGCATGCGGGACTATTACGAGATCCTGGGCGTGAGCCGCGGCAGCGATGACGCCGCGCTCAAGGCCGCCTATCGCAAGCTGGCCATGGAGCACCATCCCGACCGCAATGGCGGTTGCGAGGACTCCGCCACGCGGTTCAAGGAGATCAACGAGGCCTATTCGATCCTCTCCGACGCCCAGAAGCGCGCGGCCTATGACCGGTTCGGTCATGCCGGGGTGAATGGCGGCGGCGGGGGCGGTCCCGGCGGGGCGGGCTTCACCGACGTGCACGACATCTTCAACGAGGTGTTCGGCGACGTCTTCGGCGACATGTTCGCCCAGGGCGGCCGCGGGCGTCGCAGCGGGCCGGCCCGTGGCCAGGACCTGCGCTATGACCTCGAAATCAGCCTGGAGCAGGCCTTCGCCGGCGCCGAGGTCGAGATCGTGGTGCCAGCCGCCGTCACCTGCGAGACCTGCGACGGCACAGGCGCCAAGCCCGGCACCAGCCCCACGGTCTGCGGCGGCTGCGGCGGGGCCGGCCGCGTGCGGGCCAGCCAGGGCTTCTTCTCCGTCGAACGCACCTGCCCCCGCTGCGGCGGCACGGGCCGGCTGATCCAGGACCCCTGCGCCACCTGTCACGGCCATGGCCAGATCCGCAAGGACCGCACCCTGCAGGTGCGCATCCCGGCCGGGGTCGATGACGGCGCCCGCATCCGCCTGGCCGGGGAAGGCGACTCCGGCGCCCGGGGCGGCCCCCGGGGCGACCTCTACATCTTCCTGTCAGTGACCCCGCACGAGCTGTTCGAGCGCGATGGCCTCGACCTGTTGTGCACCGTGCCGGTGCCGATGGCCGTGGCGGTGTTGGGCGGCGAGATCGAGGCCCCCTGCCTGATGGGCGGCGAGAACTGCGACGGCAACTGCAAGATCCCGGTGGACGTCCCCGAGGGCGTCCAGACCGGCAAGACCCTGCGCCTCAAGGGCCGGGGCATGCCCTCCCTGCGCTCCCGCGAACGGGGCGATCTGGTGGTGGAGATCTTCGTCGAAACTCCCACCCGCCTCAGCCCCCGCCAGAAGGAGCTGATGGCCGAGTTCGCCGAGCTCAGCGGCGACCAGACCAACCCCAAGTCCTCCTCTTTCGTCGGCAAGGCCAAGCGCTTCTGGGAAGAGATGACCGGCGGCTGCTGAGCCGGCCCCTCTCGCCGTCTCCCTCGGGCTTGACCCGAGGGTCCAGGAACACTTGGCCACGACGGGATGGCGTGAGACGCGCGCCGCCTCCTGCGCCGCAGGCGCTTTCAAGAGGGGACACGAAGGACACAAAGGGGCGCGAAGGACACCAAGGCGAGGCCGCCGAACCCTTCGTGTCCTTGGCTGGCTTCGTGTTCTTCATGTCCCCGTTTTTGCTTTCTGACCTGCCCGCCTCGTCACCTCGGACTTGATCCGAGGGCCCATGCGCGCCGATCCACGCCCGTGTTCGTGGATGGTCGGGTCAAGCCCGACCATGACGGGTCAAATTGAGGCGCGCTCAGGCTTTGGGCGCCGCGGCCACCCAGACGAGGCCCGTCCAGAGGCGGCGGCCGTCGTCCATGCTGAAGTCTCGGACCGGATCACGCCGCAGGCCGAGGCGATCCATGACCGCCTGCGAGCGCAGGTTGTCAGGCGCCGTATAGGCCAGCACTTCGTCGGCGATCCCGCGGTCGAAGATGTCGGCCAAGGCGGCGCGGGCGGCCGCGGTGGCGTAGCCGAAACCCCAGGCCGACCGCTTCAGACGCCAGCCGGCGCTGAGATGCTCCCCCAGCGCATGCCCGGCCTTCGACGGCATGACCCCGCAATAGCCGATCCATTCGCCGGCCAGCGTCTCGACCGCCCAATGCCCAAAACCATGCGCGTCATGGGCGGCCCTGTATCGATCGAACTTCTGGTCGCTCTTCTCGCGGGTGAGCGGACGGCCCGCATCGACCATCACCTCAGGATCGGCATGCATGGCCGCGAAGGCTGGCCGGTCGGCTTCGAGCCAAGGGCGCAGGCGAAGACGCGAAGTGGTCAGCATGGCGGAGCCTCCAGCGGCTTCCTACAGCATGGCTGGTGACACACCTGCTAGCCGGTCCCTGGCAATCTGACCGACAGGCTGGGGGGTTGTCGCTTGAACCAAGCCTTGCGTGCTTCGAGCTCCGCTTGCCCCCCGCCCCCGTCGCCCTCGGATTTGATCCGAGGGCCCATGCACACATGGCTGGCCAAGGCGTTCATGGATGGCGGAGCGTTGGGTGGATGGCCCTGAGGCCGCCCCTACTCCGCCGCCTCGACCGCCCGGGCCTTGGCCTTCTGGTCGTCATAACGGAAGATCGGGCCGTCCAGGTCGATGGCCGGGATATCGGCCCGCTCGACCCAGTAGTCCTGGGTGTGGCGCCATTCGGCGGTGTCGCCGCACTTGGGCATCTTGTCCATGTCGCGCATCAGATAGCCCGGATTGAAGTTGTCCGGATCGATCCAGGGACCGCGAGGCATGGTGGCGCCGGCCTCGCCGGGATCGACCATCACCTTCTTGACGCCGCGGGCCTTCATGTGGCCGAGCAGCCGGGCCACGAAATCCCCCATCAGGTCCACCCGCAGGGTCCAGCTGGCGCGGAAATAGCCGAACACCCAAACAAGGTTCGGCACGCCGGTGAACATCATGCCGCGATAGGTCAGGGTCTGGCCCCAGTCGACGGGCTTGCCGTCCACCTCGAAGGGGATGTCCCCCATGACCGACAGGCGGAAGCCCGTGGCGGTGATGATGATGTCGGCCTCCAGCACGTCGCCGGACTTCAGCAGAATGCCCTCAGCCGTGAACCGCTCGATCTGGTCGGTGACCACCGAGGCCTGGCCCGACGAAATGCCCTTGAACAGGTCGGCGTCCGGCACGAAGGCCAGGCGCTGCTGCCAGGGGCGGTAGCTGGGGGTGAAGTGCTTCATGTCGAAGCCTTCGGGCAGGACGGCGGCGACGTTCTTGAGGATCTCGTCCTTCACGGCGTCGGGATATTCCCGGGCCATATGGGCGAACATGCCCTGGTCCTTGAGGATCTTGCGGCGAACGATCTCGTGGGTCCACTCCTCGGGGACCTCCAGGTCGCGCAGGGTGTCGGCCAGTTCGTTGGCGTTGCGCCCCGTGGCGAAATAGGTGGGCGAGCGCTGCAGCATGGTCACGTGGCCGGCCTTGGCCGCCAGGGCCGGCACCAGGGTCGCCGCCGTAGCGCCCGAGCCGATCACCACCACCTTCTTGCCCGCATAGTCCAGGTCTTCGGGCCAGGTCTGCGGATGGACGATGGGGCCCTTGAAGTCGGCCATGCCCGGCCACTCCGGGGTATAGCCCTCGTCGTGGTGGTAATAGCCCTGGCACATCCACAGGAAGCCGCAGGTGAAGGTCAGGGGCTCGCCGGTGGCGGTCTTCACCGCATCGACGGTCCAGAGGTTCTGTTCGCTGGACCAGGCGGCGTGGACGATCTTGTGGCCATAGCGGATATGGCGGGCCAGATCGTTCTCGGCGATCACCTCGTCCATATAGGTGAGGATTTCCTGGGAGGTGGCGATCGGCGCCCCGCGCCAGGGCTTGAACCGGTAGCCGAAGGTGTAGAGGTCGCTGTCGGAGCGGACGCCCGGATAGCGATGGGTCACCCAGGTGCCGCCATAGGTGTCCTTGGCCTCAAGGACCGCGAAGCTCGTGCCGGCCATCTGGTGCGTCAGGTGCCAGGCCGCGCCGACCCCGGAAATCCCCGCGCCCACCACCAGCACGTCGAAGTGCTCAACGCCGGCCGTCGCCTGGCGAGCCTTTGTCGCCACATCCACGCTGGTCATGGAAAACCTCTTCCCTGTCGTTCCCTGCCGCCAGTGTGATCCCCTGGCGATCTGTGATCCCTGATGGAAATCAAGGTATGTGATCGACGATCACTTGGCGAGGGGGATGTTCGCCCCTGCGCCAGGCCGCCGCAAGCCTATCATTGGACAAGGCGCGCGCCGCCCCCCGCGCAAAGGCCGCGGCAAAAGGATGACCGAATCCCCCCGGGCCGCTAGCTTGCCGGCCTCATGAACGCTCCTTCTCCCACCCTGCCGGACGCGGCCGGCGCCACGCCGGTGATGGCCCAGTTCTTCGAGGCCAAGGCCGCCCAGCCTGACGCGCTGATCTTCTTCCGCATGGGGGATTTCTACGAGCTGTTCTTCGAGGACGCCCAGAAGGCCGCCGCGGCGCTCGGCATCAGCCTGACCGCCCGGGGCAATCATGGGGGCCAGCCCATTCCCATGGCCGGCGTGCCGGCCCATGCGGCCGAGGCCTATCTGGCCAAGCTGATCCGGGCGGGTTTCAAGGTCGCCGTCTGCGACCAGATGGAGGACCCGGCCGAGGCCAGGAAGCGCGGCTCGAAATCCATCGTCCGGCGCGAGATCGTCCGCGTCGTGACGCCGGGCACGCTCACCGAGGATGGCCTGCTGGACGCCCGCGGCGCCAACCGCCTGGCCGCCGTGGCGGTCCGGGCCGGCCAGGCGGCCATCGCCTCGGTGGAGCTGTCCACCGGCGAGGTGGAGTGCCTGGCCCTGGACGCCGCGGGCCTCGCCTCAGCGCTCGCCGCCCTCTCGCCCTCGGAAATCCTGGTCCCGGATCGCCTGTTCGCCGACTCCGCCGCGGCCGAGGCCCTGCGCAGCGTCGGCGGTTTCGTCCAGCCCATGCCGCAGGCCCTGGCCGAGCCCTCGGCCTCGGAGGCCAAGCTCAAGCGGCTCTACGGGGTCGAGACCCTGGACGGCTTCGGGGCGCTCAGCGGGGCGGAAATCTCGGCCCTCGGCCTGATCGCCGCCCATCTGGAGACCACCCAGGCCGGCCGCCTGCCGGCCCTGTCGGCCCCGCGGCGGATCGGCGAGAGCGAAGTCATGGCCATCGACCCGGCCACCCGCGCCAGCCTGGAGATCGAGCGCAGCCTGGCCGGCGGCCGCGAAGGCAGCCTGCTGGCCGCCATCGACCGCACCGTCACGGCGCCCGGCGCCCGGCTGCTGGCCACAAGGCTGGCCAGGCCTCTGGTGGAGCCGGCGGCCATCGACGCGCGGCTGGACGCGGTGGCCTATTTCTGCGAGCGGCGGCCCCTGCGCCAGGACCTGCGCGGACAGCTGAAGTCCATGGGGGATATGGGCCGCGCCCTGTCGCGGCTGGCGCTCGGGCGCGGCGGCCCAAGGGACCTGGGCTGCCTGCGCGACGGCCTGGCCGCCGGCGCCGCCATCACCGGTCTGTTCGCCGCCCCTGAGCCCCTGGACCCCGCCCCGCCGGCTGAGACCTGGGAGGCGCTGACGGCCCTGGACCTCGCCATCCAGAGGGGCCTGTCGGACCTGCGCGACCTGCTGGCCGAGGGTCTCGGCGATGACCTGCCGGCCCAGGCCCGGGACGGGGGCTTCGTGGCGCCAGGCGTGCGCCCCGAGCTCGACCAGGCCCGGGCGCTTCGCGACGACAGCCGCAAGGTGATCGCCGGGCTTGAGGCGCAGCTGGCCCGCGAAAGCGGCGTGGCCCTGAAGATCCGCCACAACGCCGTCCTCGGCTATTTCGTCGAGGCCAGCGCCAAGGCCGCCGAGCCGCTGATGAAGGCGCCGCTGAACGCCACCTTCATCCACCGCCAGACGCTGGCCAACCAGGTCCGCTTCACCACCGTCGAACTGGCCGAGCTGGACGCGAAGATCGCCCAGGCCGCCGAGCGGGCTCTGGCCATGGAGGTCGCGGCGTTCGAGGCCTGGCGGGAGGCCGCCTGCCACGTGGCCCAGGCCATCCAGGCCGCCGCCTTCGCCGCCGCCAGCCTGGACGTGGCCTCGGGCCTCGCCGAATGGGCCGATGAGACCGGGGCCACACGGCCCGTCGTGGATCGCTCCTCCGTCTTCGAGGCCACAGCCGCCCGCCATCCGGTGGTCGAGGCCGCGGTGCGCAGGGCCGGCGAGCCCTTCACCCCCAATGACTGCCGCCTGGACGGGGCCGGCGCAGGCGCCGCAAGGCTATCCATCGTCACCGGGCCGAACATGGCCGGTAAGTCGACCTTCCTGAGACAGAACGCGCTTTTGTGCGTGCTCGCCCAGGCTGGATCCTTCGTGCCGGCCCAGGCCCTGCGGCTCGGCGTGGTGGACCGCCTGTTCAGCCGGGTCGGCGCGGGCGACGACCTGGCCCGGGGCCGCTCGACCTTCATGGCCGAGATGGTGGAGACCGCCGCCATCCTCACCCAGGCCACGCCCCGGTCCTTCGTCATCCTCGACGAGATCGGCCGCGGCACGGCCACCTATGACGGCCTGGCCATCGCCTGGGCCTGCGCCGAGGCCCTGCACGAGACCAACCGCTGCCGCGCCCTGTTCGCCACCCACTATCACGAGCTGGCGGTGCTGGAGGATCGGCTGCCCCACGTGGCCAACCTCTCCATGCGGGCCAAGGAGTGGAAGGGCGACCTGATATTCCTGCACGAGGCCGGCCCCGGCCCCGCTGACCGCTCCTATGGCGTGCAGGTGGCCAAGCTGGCCGGGGTGCCGCCGGCGGTGGTCGCGCGCGCCCGGCAGGTGCTGGACCGGCTGGAGCGCGAGCAGGGCGCGCCGGCTCACCTGGAGGACCTGCCGCTGTTTGCGCTCAGCGTCGCCGAGCCGGAGAGCTCCGGGCCCAGCGCAGTGGAGGAGGCCCTGCGCAGCCTCGACCTGGACGGCATGAGCCCACGGGAGGCCATGGACGCCCTCTACCGGCTGAAGGGCCAGCTTTCGTAATACCTCACCTCCGTCACCCTCGGACTTGATCCGAGGGTCCATCCACACTTGCGCCGGCTCCGTGTTCATGGATGGTCGGGTCAAGCCCGACCATGACGGGCAAAAAAGAGCCCATACGAGAATCCCCGCCATGACCGTCCGCACCTTGATGATCGATGTGGACGGGGTGGTGATCCGCCACCCCGACGGCCTGCGCTGGGACCATGCGATCGAGGCCGATCTGGGCGTCGATCCGGCCAGGTTCCAGAGCGCCTTCTTCGCCGTCCACTGGCCTGACGTGATGGCCGGGCGAGCCGGTCTGCACGAGCGGCTGGCGCTGGCCCTGCCGGAGTTCGCGCCGCACCTGACGCCGCAAGCCCTGACCGACTACTGGTTCTCCAGGGACGCTCACCTGGACCAGGGTTTCCTCGACCAGCTCGCCGCCCTGAACGGCCGATACGGCCTGCACCTGGCCACGGTGCAGGAGCACCTGCGGGCGGCCTATCTCTGGAACGGACTTGGCCTGAAGGACCATTTCGAGGCGATCCACTATGCGGCCGACTATGGCTGCGGAAAGCCCGATCCCACCTTCTTCGACGCCGTGGCCGCCCGCACCGGCCATGCGCCGCATGAGCTTCTGCTGATCGATGATTCGGCGCGCAATGTGGAGGCCGCCCGGGCCTGCGGCTGGCGGGCGGGCCTGTGGGAGGGGACGCATAACGTGGCCGATGTGATCGCCGAGGCGCTAGGGCGCTGAGGCCCTGCGCGCCGCAGGCGCATTCAAGAGGGGACTAGAGCATCGCCGGGATGACCCGGTCCGGCGGGCGGTGGCCGTCCATCCAGGTGCGGATGTTGATGATCACCTTCTCGCCCATGTCCACGCGGCTCTCCACCGTGGCCGAGCTCATATGCGGCAGCAGGACGACATTGGGGAGCTTCAAGAGCTTGGGATTCACCGCCGGCTCGTGCTCGAACACGTCGAGGCCGGCGCCGGCGATTTCGCCCTTGGCCAGGATGTCGATCAGGGCGTCCTCGTCGACAATCTCGCCGCGGGCGGTGTTGATCAGGATGGCGTGGGGCTGCAGCAGCTTCAGCCGCCGCGCCGACAGCAGGTGGAAGGTGGCCGGGGTGTGCGGGCAGTGGATGGAGATCAGGTCCATCCGGGCCATCATCTGGTCGAGGCTGTCCCAGTAGGTGGCGCCCAGCTCCTCCTCGATGCGGGGGCTGACAGGCTTGCGGTTGTGATAGTGGATCTGCAGGCCAAAGGCCTTGGCCCGGCGGGCGACGGCCTGGCCGATCCGGCCCATGCCGACAATGCCCAGGCGCTTGCCGGTGACCCGGCGCCCCAGCATCCAGGTGGGCGACCAGCCGGTGAAGCCGCCGGCCTGGACCACATTGGCGCCTTCGACGATCCGCCGGGCCACCACCATGATCAGGGCCAGGGTCATGTCAGCCGTATCCTCGGTCAGCACGCCCGGCGTATTGGTGACGCTGATATTGCGGGCGGCGGCGCCGGCCACGTCGATATGATCGACACCGGCCCCGAATGAGGCGATCAGCTTGAGCTGCGGACCGGCCTGGGCGATGAGATCAGCATCGATTCGGTCGGTGATGGTGGGGGCGAGCACATCGGCGCGCTTCACCGCATCGACCAGCGCGTCGCGACTCAGGGGCTCATCCGAAAGGTTGAGCTCTGCGTCGAACAACTCTCTCATCCGCGTCTCCACCTGATCGGGGAGCTTGCGGGTGACGATGACTTTGGGCTTACGGGCGACCATGACCGAGTCTGCGACGGGAACCTTGCGGCGGGGCGCCATGGGCGCGCGAGCTTCAACCTGTAGCAAAGGGACCCTGGTGGGCCAAGGCGAGCCTGAGTTTAGCGAGACTTATCCTCACCGCCTGTCGCCGGCGCGGGCGCTGCTGACCCTCTGCGCCCTGACGATGGCGCTGATCCTGGCCGCCCCGGCGCAGGCGCGGGAAGCCGGCGAGACGCCGTCGGGCTTCGCCGTCCCCCGGTATCTGTCGCTGAAGTTCGGCGAGGTGAACGCCCGGGCCGGTCCCGGCGATGATCACCAGGTGCTGTGGGTCTACCGGGCCCGCGGCCTGCCCGTGCAGGTGATCGCCGAGACCCGGGAATGGCGGCGTATCTGCGATCCCGAGGGTGGCGTGGCCTGGGTTCACCGCCGGGTGGCCGATGGCAAGCGCCAGGTCATGAACCTTGCGGAAACCCCCCTGCCGCTGCGTCGGCGCCCGCGGGCCGAGGCCGAGATCACGGCCTATTTGAACGCCCGCGCCCTGGCCGCGTTGGATCGTTGCGACAAGGGTTGGTGCCGTCTCAGTGTTGACGGCGTCACCGGTTGGGTGACGGAATCGGCCGTCTGGGGCGTAGCCGACCCCGTCCAATGTCGTTGAGCCACGCCTTGGCCTCGTGCTAGGGCCTGACCCCTTCTGTTATCAGCCGAGCTCATAAAGGCGGCGTATGACCATTCACGAGGCCCAGAGCCGTTACGACCTGGAAGACCTGCTGGCCTGCGCCCGCGGGGAAATGTTCGGCCCGGGCAACGCCCAGCTGCCGTCCCCGCCGATGCTGCTGTTCGATCGCATCACCACGATCAACGATAACGGCGGCGCCCACGGCAAGGGCTATATCGAGGCCGAGTTCGACATCAATCCGGGCCTCTGGTTCTTCGACTGTCACTTCATCGGCGACCCGGTCATGCCCGGCAGCCTGGGCCTGGACGCCATGTGGCAGCTGGTGGGCTTCTATCTGGGCTGGATCGGCGGCAAGGGCCGTGGTCGCGCGCTCGGCTGCGGCGAGGTCAAGTTCGCCGGCGAGGTCACCCCCGACATCAAGAAGGTGACCTACAAGGTCGAGATGAAGCGGGTGATCAACCGTCGCCTGGTCATGGGCATCGGCGACGCCGTGCTCGAGGCGGACGGAAACGTCATCTACACCGCCAGCGACCTTCGCGTCGGGCTTTATCAGCGCTGAAGCGCCAGGAAACGGGAGCGAACATGCGCCGCGTCGCCATCACCGGTATCGGTATCGTTTCATCCATCGGCAATGACGCCGAGGCGGTCGCCGCCTCGCTGCGCGACGCGCGCTCGGGCATCACGGCCGCGCCGGAATATGCCGAGCTGGGCTTCCGCAGCCAGGTGCACGGCAAGCCCGACATCGACTGGGAATCCCTGGTCGACCGCCGCGCCCTGCGGTTCCTGGCCCAGGGCACGGCCTTTGGCCACATCGCCATGGAGCAGGCCATCGCCGATTCGGGCCTTGGTCCCGACGAGGTCAGCCATGAGAAGACCGGCCTGATCGTCGGCTCCGGCGGGCCCTCCACCAAGGTGATCATCGAAGCGGCCGAGACCGCCAGGACCCGCGGTCCCAAGCGCATCGGCCCCTTCGCCGTGCCCAAGGCCATGAGCTCGGGTCCCTCGGCGACCCTGGCCACCTGGTTCAAGATCCGCGGCCTGAACTTCTCGATCAGCTCGGCCTGCGCGACTTCCACCCACTGCATCGGCTCGGCCTACGAGCAGATCCTGATGGGCAAGCAGGACGTCATGTTCGCCGGCGGGACCGAGGAGCTGGACTGGTCGCTGTCCAACATGTTCGACGCCATGGGCGCCATGAGCAGCAACTTCAACGACCGCCCCGAAACGGCCAGCCGCGCCTACGATCTCAACCGCGACGGCTTCGTCATCGCTGGCGGGGCCGGGATCGTGGTGCTGGAAGAGCTGGAACACGCCCGGGCCCGCGGCGCGAAGATCTACGGCGAGATCGTCGGC
>NZ_JAUSLG010000014.1 GCF_030646615.1 Phenylobacterium sp.
GTGGTGCTCCGGCCCCGGAATGCGGGCCGAGATGTGGGTGTAGATCAGGTCGTCCCACCCGTGCAGCGCCACCAGCCGATAGAGCGCAGCCAACTCCACCCGGGCCTGCCACTCCTCGACAGCCACCTTGCCTTGCAGCGACATCACGCCAGCAGATCCGTCGGCCATAGCGGCCTCCCTTTGAGTTCTTGTTCTGTCCCTTAAGAATCCCCCTCCAGCCGGCGATCGTCAAGGGCGCGGCGTTCAGCCGTGGCTGAGCACCCGCCGCACGGCGTCGCGCCAGCGCGCGTGGCCGGCCAGGCGCAGGTCCGGGTCCAGGGCTGGGACGGACGGTTCGGTGGCCGGCCGCGCCGCAGCGGCGGCCTGGACATCGGCATAGAGACCAGCTCCCAGCCCGGCGAAGAGCGCCGCCCCCAGGGCCGTGGTCTCCTCATAGCTGGCCCGGGCGACCCGTTGGCCGGTGAGGTCAGCCAGCCGCTGGGCGAACCAGGGACTGCGAGACATGCCACCGTCGATCCGCAATTCCGAGCCTTCGCCAAAGGCCTCCGGCGCGTCCGAGGCCATGGCCTCGATCAGGTCGGCGGTCTGGTAGGCGCTGGCCTCATAGGCGGCCGCCGCAATCTCGGCCAGGCCGGCGTCGCGGGTCAGGCCGCTCAGGGCGCCGCGGGCCTCGGCGTCCCACCAGGGCGCCCCCAGGCCTGTGAAGGCGGGAACCAGCACCACCCCGTGATCGGCGCGCGCCTGGCGGGCCAGGGCTTCGGCTGCGGCGGGGGATTCGACGCCCAGCCCCTCCACCAGCCACTGGATGGCGGCGCCGGCGATGAAGATCGCGCCTTCCAGGGCATAGGTGGTCCGACCGTTGATCCGGGCGGCGACCGTGGTCAGCAGGCGGGCCTGGGAGACCGGGGCGGCCTCGCCGGTGTTCACCAGCAGGAAGCAGCCGGTGCCATAGGTGGCCTTCATCTGCCCCGGCGCCACGCACCCCTGCCCCATCAGCGCCGCCTGCTGGTCGCCGGCCACGCCGCAGATGGGGATGGCGCGGCCCAGCAGGCCGGCCTCGGTCTCGCCAAACAGGCCGGCGCAGTCGCGCACCTCGGGCAGGATCGCCCGGGGCACTCTGAACAGTTCGAGCATGGCTTCGGACCAGGCCTGGGCCCGGATGTCGAACAGCAGGGTGCGCGAGGCGTTGGTGGCGTCGGTGAGGTGCGCCTTGCCGCCGGTCAACTTCCAGATCAGCCAGGAATCGATGGTCCCGGCCAGCAGGTCTCCGGCCTCGGCCCGTTCGCGGGCGCCCGGCACATGGTCCAGCATCCAGGCGAGCTTCGTCCCGGTGAAGTACGGGTCGATCAGCAGGCCGGTGATCTCGGTGACGTGCGCCTCGGCGCCCTGGCCACGCAGGGCTTCGCAAAGGGCGGCGGTGCGGCGGTCCTGCCAGACGATGGCCCGGTGGACGGGCGCGCCGGTGGCCTTGTCCCAGAGCACCACCGTCTCGCGCTGATTGGTGATGCCGATGGCGGCCACCTGGTCCATCCCGGCGCCGGCCTTGGCCACCGCTTCGGCCATCACCAGGACTGCGGCCTCATAGATGTCCTCGGCGTCGTGCTCCACCCAGCCATCGGCCGGATAGTGTTGGGTCAAGGGGCGGGACGCCTCCCCTAACGCCTGACCCGACAGATCGAAGAGAATAGCCCGCGTGCTGGTGGTGCCCTGGTCCAGGGCCAGGATCAGGGGTTGGCCCATATTGATCTGCTCCTCACGTCACTGTCTTTAGAAACTGCGGCGATTTGGTCGACGCCGGTTTAAGCATGTTTTCATTTGCAGCCATCAGATTCGCCCCAACGAACGACTCGTAGCCGGAGGTCGCCTTGAGCGCGCTCGCGAGGACCGAAGAGATCCTGAGTCTGGCCAAGAGCCGAACGCCTGGCGATCGTGAACGGCTGCTTCTGGCCGTGGTGGATCTATGCGACGTGGCCGACAGCGGCCAGATCATGTCAGCCCCGCCCGTTCAGGACCTGTTGAATTCCATCTTCATGAGCCTGGTGGTCGAGGCCGAACGGGACATCCGTCGGCGTCTCGCCGAAAAGCTATCCGGCGTCGGCTGGGCGCCCATCGCCCTGATCAATGTCCTGGCCCTGGACGATATCGAAATCGCCCGGCCGATCATCGCCGCCAGCCCGATCCTCCAGGATCATGACCTGGTTCGCCTGCTCATCGAGGCGACCGTCGAACACCAGATCGAAGTCGCCCGGCGCCCGGGTCTCGGCGCGCCGGTGGTCGCCGCCATCCTGCGGCAGGCCGAGCCCGCCGTCCTCACCGCCCTGGCCGGCAACACCCAGACGGCCCTCGGCCCAGAAGACATGGCCCTGCTGGTCAAGGCCTCGCGCCGGGTGGCGGCCCTGCGCTCGCCGCTGACCCGACGCAGTGAACTGACCGAAGATCTGGCCCAGGAGCTCTATGCCTGGGTCGGCCAGGCCCTGCGCCAGGCGCTCACCCTCCGGTTCCGCCTCGACACCGAGGCCCTGGACGCCGCCCTCGGCCAGGCGGTGGGCGACGCCCATGCCGGCGCCCTCGTCGAGAACGGCGACGCCATCGTCTGGCAACAGGACGACGAGCGCGAAGAGATGGAGAAGCGCCTGATCAGCAAGCTGGTGGCGGCGGGCCAGCTGCGGCCCGGCTATCTGTTGCGCGCCCTGCGAGAGGGCAAGCTCTCCCTGTTCGTCGGCATCCTCTCGACCCTTGGCGACTTTCCCCCGGACATGCTGCGCCGGGCGATGGACGGCGAGCAGCCCGAGCACCTGGCCCTGGCCTGCGCGGCGGTGAGCATCGACCGCAGCGCCTTTCCCACCATCCTGGAGCTGGTTCGCGGCCTGAACGACAACAGGCCGGGCGGCGGCTCCGAGGGCGCGCGGCGGGCCCTAGCCGCCTTTGGTCCCTTCGCGCCGGACCTGGCGGCTGCGGCCTTCCGCCAGACCATGAGTTCGCACCAGGCCTGACGCAGCCTTGCGATCGGCGTTTGACAAGGCGCCTGCGCTGTCGGCTTTTGCACGCCCATGTTCAAAGCCGAACCCTTCGTGACCCGGGTGGCCTTCGCCGCCAGTGACCGCCCCGAGGCGCAGGACGCCCTGAAGGATCTGACCGCCCGCTATGGCCAGGTGCCCCAGGACCAGGCGCAGGTGATCGTCGCCCTGGGCGGCGACGGCTTCATGCTGGAGACCCTGCACGGCAATATGGGCGCGCCCAAGCCGATCTATGGGATGAACCGCGGCTCGGTCGGCTTCCTGATGAACGAGTACAGCGCCGATGGCCTGCTCGACCGGATCAACGCCGCCGAGCGGGCGCTTATCCACCCCTTGAGCATGGTGGCGGTGGACGCCCGGCGCCGCCAGCACCGGGCGCTCGCCATCAATGAGGTCTCCCTGCTGCGCCAGACGCGGCAGACGGCCAAGCTGCGCATCTCGGTGGACGGCAAGGTGCGTCTGAACGAGCTGTCCTGCGACGGGGCGCTGGTGGCCACCCCGGCCGGCTCGACGGCCTATAATCTCTCGGCCCATGGCCCGATCATTCCTCTGGACGCCAAGGTCATGGCCCTGACGCCGATCAGCGCCTTCCGCCCCCGCCGCTGGCGCGGGGCGCTGCTGTCCCACGCCGCCCGGGTGACCTTCGAGATTCTTGAAGCCGACAAGCGGCCGGTCAGCGCCGTCGCCGACAACTTCGAGGTGCGCGACGTGGTCGAGGTGCACGTGGCGGAGAACCGCGACATCAGCCTGACCATGTTGTTCGACGCCGGCCGAAGCCTTGAGGAACGGGTGCTGGCCGAGCAGTTTTCCGCCTGACGGCCCGTCTCATTCGTTGTTAAGGTTCGCTCACTACGGTGGCCCCGTGCGTCCCCGAGGAGATGGCCGTGAGTGAGCAGAATACGGGTCAGGTGATCCAGGTCCCCAATACCCTTCGCCTCAAGGTCGGCGGGCGGTTTGGCGCGGTCGACGCCAGCGCGATCGCCAAGGCCGAAGCGGCTCTGAAAAGCCTGTCGGGCAATTTCGGCGCCTGGCTTCAGGACGAGGTCACCAAGCTCGAAGCGGCCCGGCAGCAGGTGAAGACCCAGGGCGCCACGGCTGAAACGCTCGAGGCCCTCTATCTGCGCGCCCATGACCTGAAGGGCCTGGGGACCACCTACGAATTTCCGCTGATCACCCGCATGGCCGCCTCGCTCTGCAAGCTGATCGACGACAAGGACAAGCGCATGCAGGCGCCGATGGTCCTGATCGACGCCCATATCGACGGGGTCAAGGCCGCCGTCCGCGACAGCATCAAGACCGACGACCACCCGGTGGGCAAGATCCTGGTGGAAGAGCTTGAGCGCCGGGTCGCCGCCTCCGGCGTCGTCTGAACCCCTACATTCCCGGGACGAAACGCTCGCTGACGGCGCCGTAGCCGGCGCTTTCCGGCAAGACCAGCCGCGCGCCGTCGGGCCCTGTGCGAACTTCCGGCTGTACGGCGACCAGGGGCCGCGCCTGGGCCGCAGCGATGGCGGCCGCCGCGCTCGTCGCGTGCGCCAAACGCCCCAGATTCATGCGTGTGGGAAAGACCAGCTTCCGCTCGCCCCGGGCCCCGGCGTCCAGGGCCGCCTGGGGTGAAAGCCAGCAGGCGTCCACGGTCTCCCGCCCGTCGCAGACCGCCAACTGCCCCGCCGGGGCGTGGGCGGCATAGAACCAGGTGTCGAACCGCTTGGGCGTCACCGGCGGCGTGATCCAGCGGGCGAAGACGGTGAGGGCCGAGAGGTCGAGCCGCGCCCCGGCCGCCCGCACCACCTCGAGGAACGGGGTCTCCCCGCGATCGACCGATTGTCGGAGCTCCAGTGGCGCAGGCTCGACCTCGAGAGGTCCGCCATCACGGCGCGTGGCGAGCAGCAGACCCGCTTCCTCAAAGACTTCCCGGATGGCGGCGATGCGCAGGCCCCGCTGCTCCCCGTCATGGGCCGCCCAGCCGGAGACATGGTCGCCCCAGGCGTCCTCATGGTCGCCCGGATGGGACTTGCCGCCCGGAAAGACCAGGGCGCCGGAGGCGAAGTCGATCTGGTGATGGCGCTCGACCATCAGCACTTCGAAGGCCGGATCGTCCCGCAGGAGCAGGAGGGTGGAGGCCGGCCGGATTTCGGCGTTATCGGGGGTGACGCTCATCCGCGAAATCTGGGGCCAGCCAGCCCGATCGCCAAGGAATAGCTGATCAGGCCGTCTGCATGGCCGGCGCGGCGCGCTCGGCGAGGCGGTCCATGCGGTCGAGGAGATAGTCGGCGTCGTCCCGGGCGCCCACATGGGGCTGGGTCAGGAAGCGTTCGAGCATCTTCTTCTGGAACCGGTCGCGATCGCGGGCCCCACCCTCGAACTCCATGGCATGGAAGGTGTCGACGCCGGCGCGGAAGGCCGGCAACAGCCGCGCCGGCAGGCCGGCCCGCTCATAGATGGCCTTGAGGCCCAGCGGCCCGGCGTCGTGGATCATCAGCCAGGTGCGATGGTGCGGCACGCCGGCCAACTCAGCCAGCCCCCACTCGAAGAAGGCCATGTGGCCGTGGGCCAGGCCTCGCAGAAGCAGGGAGGCGGTCAGGCGCTCGTTGCGGTGCAGGTGGGCCACGAAGGCCTTGAGGTCGGCCGACCGGCCAGCCTGGTCCACCAGGTCGAGGGTCGCCCGCTCCTTGGCGCCGGTGGCGATCTGCAGGGCCAGTTCCGGCGATACCGGATGATGGGTGAGCAGGTGGTCGCGGACCTGGTCGCTGACCATGTCGATCAGTTTCTCGGTCACCGCCAGGGGCAGGGTCTGGCGATAGGCCACCGCGGCCAGCACCCGCTCGGACCGCTCGAACCGCGCCAGGACATTCATCAGCGTGGCGTCGGCGAAATCAGCGTTGTCGTTAGCGCAGGCCACTTCCACGGCGCGCTCGGCCCCGGTCTCCACGAGAACGTCCGTGACCCGGCGCGACAAACGCGGGCGTTTGGCGATGGCCACCTGGCGGACAGGACCGCCCAGCCGAACGATCTCGGCCAGTTCCTCATCGGTGAAGACCGGCGAGAAGCTGAGGATCGGCTGGCAGACGCTTTCCACATCCCGGGCCAGCGTCAGGGCCACATCGTGGGGGACGAGGGGCGAACTCTTGAGCGTGACCGCCAGGGCGCGGCGCACCAGTTCGGCGGCGTCGGCGGCCATGACCCGCAGAATGTCCTGCGCCAGCACCTGTTCCTCGGGCGTCAGCGGCAAGGTGTCGATGCGCCGGCAAAGCTTGTGGGCGACCAGGGCGCGCTCGTCCGGGGTGGCGCCCTTCACCAGGGTGCGGATGTCATCCTCGGTCAGCGCCGCCCGCGTGGTCGTCATAGGACCCGTCCCCCTCCGTCGAGACTTCCATCCCGTCCAGCGACAATGATTGGTTAGGCTTAACGGACGGTTTCGCACGCGCCTGTGGATTAAGGCTATCGCGTAACGTCCCGCCAACCCTGAGCCTCTACCTTCGCGGGCGTCGCCGCAAAGGATATGCCTGTGTCATCCAAAGCCGATTCTGTGCGGTTTGCCCCCCGTGGCGCAACGTCGCTGACGCGTCAGGCCCTGGACGCCCAGGCGGCGCTGCTGCCCTATGCCCTGGTGGCCTTCCTGATCAGCCTGCCCGTCTTCGTCTGGGCTGGCTCCTTCGCCCCGAATGCGGCCTGGATGACGGCCAACTTCGCCCTGTTCGCCATCGCCTGCGCCACCACCTACGCGGCTGTCGGCTGGCTCCGCACGCCCGCCGCCGAGGACCTGGTGAAGCGCGGCCGGGTTCATGTGGTCACCGGCCTGGTCTGGGCCGGATGCGTGGCCCAGATCGCCGCCTTCGCCGACAACGCCGGACCGATGCGCGAGGCCCTGCTGCTGATGGCGACGGCCGCCTCGGTGGTCTGCATCTTCTTCACCGCCCCTTGGCTGCCCAGCCTGCTGATCGTCGGCGCCGCCGCGGCGGCCGGGCCGCTGATCGCCCTGTTCGCCACGCCTCACACCCAGAGCGCCGCAAGCCTCGCCTGGGGCGGCGTGGCGCTGGCCTTCGCCCTCTCCCTGATCCTCAACCGCATTCTCCGCCGCCAGTTCGCCATGGCCGCCGAGCGTGAGGAGCTGATCGCCGACCGGGCGGGCAAGGTCGAGGAAGCCAGCCGCCTGGCCCGCTCCAAGTCCGACCTGGTGGCGACCCTCAGCCACGAGATCCGCAACGGCCTGACCGGCGTGGCCCATGTGCTGGCCGCCGCCGCCGGTCGCAACGGCCGGGCCGCCCCCTCGCGGGACCAGCTGTCGGCGGCGCTGGACGCCGTCAGCGACCTGATCGGCGTGCTCAACACCACCCTGGATTCAGAGACCGCCGAGGCCGGCCGACTGGCCATCGACATCCGGCCCATCGATGCGGCGGGCCTGGTGCGCGATCTGATCCTGCTGAACCGCCCCCATGCGGCGACCAAGGGTCTGGAGCTGAACGTGTTCGTCGCGTCGGCGCTGGAGGGCCGGGTCGGCGCGGCGATGGCGGACCCGACGCGCCTGCGCCAGATCCTGGCCAATCTGCTCGGCAACGCCATCAAGTTCACGGTCAGGGGCCGCGTCGAGGCGCGGCTGGAGCTGACCGACTCCGGGCGGCTGGCCATCGAGATCGCCGACACCGGCCCCGGTCTCTCGCCTGAGGAGCTGGAGCGCGCCTTCGAGGCCTTCCACAGGGTCGAGCGCACCAGCGCCGGCGTGCCAGGCGCGGGCCTTGGCCTTTCCCTGTCGCGGCAACTCGCCCGGCTCATGCAGGGCGAACTGACGGCGAGCAGCGCGCCTGGCGTCGGCAGTTGCTTCCGCCTGGAGCTGCCCTTCGACATCGACGCCGCGCCGCAGGTGGATCTGGTCGTTCAGGACGCCGCTGATTTCCCCGCCGAGGGCCGCAAGCTGCGCATCCTGATGGCCGAGGATGACGGCCTGAACGCCGCCATGATGCGCGCCGTGCTCGAACAGCTGGGCCACCAGGTGGTTCACGCCCAGGACGGCCGCCGGGCGGTGGACCTGGCCAAGGTCTGCGACTTCGATCTTGCGCTCATCGATGGCCGCATGCCGGGCCTGGACGGGCCCGAGGCCACCGCCGCGATCCGCGCCCTGGAGGGGCAGGCCGGGCGCCTGCCGATCATCGCGGTGATCGGGGGGGACGCCGACGAAGCCCAGGCCTGCACCGAGGCCGGCGCCGACGCCGTGCTGCGCAAGCCGGTCAGCGTGACCGCCGTCGCCCGGGCCGTGGCCGACGCCACCGCCGCCCCCCGCCGCCTGAGCGCCGGGCGTCGCGTCGCCTGATCCTGAAGGCCTGACCCTGCGGCAGGGCCAAGTCCAGCTTTCCCCCCTCGCCCGCCCCGGTCACTATGGCCCCAAGCGGACCGTCGCCGACCCAGGCGCGGCCAGGGCGGAGGACAGGGTTCAGTGATACTCAAGGGGCTGAAGGTGGTGGAGTTCGCCACCTATATCGCCGCGCCAGGCGCGGCTGGCGTGCTGGGCGACTGGGGTGCCGAGGTGATCAAGATCGAGCGGCCCGGCGGCGACGACATGCGTCACGTCTTCGCCGACGCCAAGAGCGACCTGGGCGCCAATCCGACCTTTGAGATGGACAACCGCGGGAAGCGCTCGGTGGTGCTCGACATCTCCAAGCCCGAGGGCCGAGACGCCGTGGCCCGACTGGCCGCCGGCGCAGACGTCTTCCTGACCAATGTGCGTCCCGCCTCCCTGAAGCGCGCGGGCCTGGATGAGGCCAGCCTGCGCGGCGCCAATCCGCGGCTGATCTACGCCCTGGTCACCGGCTATGGGATGGAGGGGCCGGACGCCCATAAGCCGGGCTTCGACGTCACCGCCTTCTGGTCCCGGGCCGGGGTGGCGCGGATGACCACGCCCAAGGGGGAAGACCCCTTCCTGCTGCGCACCGGTTTCGGCGACCACATCACCTCGCTGGCCACCACCTCGGCGATCCTGGCGGCGCTCTATGAGCGCGAACAGACCGGCGTCGGGCGGATGGTGCAGACCTCGCTGCTGGCCACCGGCGTCTATACGGTGGGCTCCGACCTCGCCGTCCAGCTGCGGTTTGGCCGACTGTCGTCCAACCGCGCCCGGCGCGAGCCGCTGAATCCCCTGGCCAACTTCTTCCAGAGCCGGGAGGGCCGCTGGTTCGTCACCAATCCCCGGGGCGGTTCGGCGGACTGGGCGGCGATGACCAAGGCCGCAGGGCGGCCAGAGCTGCAGGAGGATCCGCGCTTCGTCACCGGGCGACTGCGCAAGGAAAACACCGCGGCCCTGACGGCTGAATTCGATGCCGCCTTCGGCGCCCTGGACTGGGACGAGATCACCGAGCGCCTGGACGCAGCCGACCTCGTCTGGGCGCCGGTTCAGACCCCGGCCGAGGTGGCCGCCGATCCACAGGTCCGCGCGGCCGGCGCCCTGGTGGAGGTGGAGGATGGCCGGGGCGGGTTCGGCGATTCGCCCGCCGCCCCGGCGCAGTTTCCGGGGATCGAGACGACGCCACGGCCGCCGCCCCCTGGCCTGGGCCAGCACACGGTCGAAGTGCTTTCGGAGGTCGGCTACAGCGCCGGCGAGATCGAGGCGATGCGGGCGAGCGGCGCGGCGGTCTAGGGCGCGCGCCTTAGCTGCCGTCGCGGGCCTCGGACAGCATCCGCAGCATCTCGCTGGAGAACAGCGAGCCGCCCAGGCGCTGGCCCGCGCCGGCGCCCTCGGCCGGCTGGGAGCCGCGCAGGATGAAGTCCACCAGGACCTCCTGCTCGCGCAGGGCTTCGGCGCGACGGGCCGAGGCGTATTGGAAGAACCCGCCGTCAGGGACCACCGGCGACGTCTCCCGCGGGCGGACGGCGTCGCCGCCCCCGCCGGTGCGGGTCAGGTTGGCGTAGACCTCGGCCACGGTGGCCGGGCGGCCGCCCTTGTAGAAGATCGCGCGATTGGCCCGGGCGGCTTCGGGAAACAGGCTGGCGGCGCTGGCGCCGGGTTGGGACCGGGTGGCCTCGATCAGGCGCGCCGAGCCTTGCGGCCCCAGGAAGTGGGCGGCGTAGAGCTCGCCCGCCGTGGGCGTGCGGCCGACGCGGCCCTTCAGATAGGCGGCATGATCTGTGGCCAGTTCCCCGGCCATCAGGGAGGCGGCCTGGGGATCGAACCTGAGATCCATCACCGTCTTGCGGGCCTCGGCGCCGGACACCCGATAGCGGCCGTCGGAGCCCTGCTGGATCAGCTCGGCATAGCGGGCATAACCGTATTTCGAGCCATGCTGCTTGAGGGTGGCCAGCCAGGTCTGCTCGACGAACTGGAAGAGGCCGGCGGCCGACGAGGTCTTCGCCTTGGCCGACGGATTGTAGCCGCTCTCCCGGTGCGCCGTGCCCATCAGAAAGGTGAAATCCACCCCCGTCGCGCTGGATGCGCGCTGGATGGCGGTTTCAACCACACCTCTGAGACCCTGGACGGACATGGCCCCTGAATGCCTCCAGCATGGTTAACGGCCCGCTAACCACGTTTTGCGAGCCTCAGGCGCTGAAGCGGCCCGCAGACAATCTGTCCGCCCAGATCCCAGGGTCTTGCCCCAGCGCATAGGCGCAGACCATGGCCCCCACCAGGGGCGCCAGCAGCCAGCCATTGCGCCGCGCCCCGGCGGCCAGGATGACGCCCGGGGTGCGGCCAGGCCCCACCAGGGGCAGGCCGTCCGGGGTGGCCGCCCGCACGCCGGCCGCCGGCGTCCAGGAGCGGTCCGCCAGTCCCGGAAAGATGGCGATCGAAGCCCGGGCCAGGCTGGAGGCCACATCATCCTGCACCTGGGGGTCGGCGATCCCCGTCTCCATGGTCGCACCGATCAGCAGGCCGGCGGCGGCGGGCGCGGCATAGGCGCCTGGCCCGCGCAGGACGGGCCCGTCATAGGCCAGGTCGCCATAGCGCAGGATATGGCCCTTGATGGGCTCAAGGGCCGCGAGCTCCGGCGCCTCTGCGACAAGGTCACGGGAGGGTCCCGTGGCGACGACCAACCAGTCGAGATCCTGCGCCGGCGGCGGCGCGACGCTGAAGCGAACGCCGAGCGCTGCGGCGGCCTTCGCCAGCCCCCCAAGGCTGGCCGCATCGATTCGCTGGTCGGCCTGGACCCGGAGCGCGCCGTTGATAGCCGCCCCATAGCCTCCCGGAAAGGCGGGTAACTGATCGGCCTTCAGAGCCGGCAGGTCGATCCCTAGATGGCGGGCGGACAGCGACAGCGTCGCCAGACGCGCCTCATCCCCCAGCAGCAACGCGCCGCGGCGATCCAGGACAAGATCCCAGGTCCGGGCGAAGTCGGGCCAGAGATCGAGGGCGGCCATCATGAGATCGAGGTGCGGTAGGGCTGTGGGATCCGTCAGCGCCTCGCTCACCGGCGCCAGCATGCCGGCCGCCACGCCGGAGGCGTTGGCGCCCGCCGGCCCCGGATCATGCAGGCTGACCTGCGCCCCGGCCCTCGCCAAGGCGAGCGCGCTGGCCAGCCCAAACACCCCGCCCCCGGCCACGGCGATTCTCAGTCCCTTGGTCATGGGGCTAACGAGGGGGCCCGGCCTCGGAAATCAAGGGGAACCTACGTCTTCGCCCTCGTGTTGAAGCCCCACCTTCGAGAAGGACTATTATGATGGCCGAGGCCCTGGATCTTGCCGTCCCCCCCGCCCTGGATGACCTGGTGCGTGACGTTCTGACTCTGGCGTGTGACCGGGACCTGAGACTGGCGACGGCGGAGAGTTGCACCGGCGGCCTGCTGGCCTCATTGCTGACGGACATTCCCGGCTGCAGCCACGCCTTTGAGCGGGGGTTCGTGGTCTATACCGAGGCGGCCAAGCACGAGATGCTGCAGGTGCCGAGGGAGATGCTGGAGACCCATGGGGCGGTATCCGAAGCCGTCGCCCTGGCCCTGGCCCGCGGGGCCATCGCCAACTCCCAGGCCGACATCGTCGCCGCCGTCACCGGCTTCACCGAAGCTGGCCCCAATCCGGGCGAAGACGCCGGCCTCGTCCACTTCGCCAGCGCACGGCGCGGCCGGGACGCCCGACACCAGCTGGTTCGCTTCGGCGATATCGGCCGGGGCCACGTACGCCAGGGCGCCTTGGAGACGGCCCTGGCGATGATGCGCGAGGAGATCCTGCGATGAGGCCGCGCAGCATCAGGCTCTAGCGGCGCCATCACAGGACTTCGGATCTACTCAGCGGCGATGGTCACCGGAGCGGCGTGGCGATCCTTGAAGTTGATCTCCTGCAGGTACTTGATCCCCGCCTCGGCGATGTCGTCGCCGACCATCTTCTCGCCCTCGGCCTTGAGCTCATCCATGTCGACATAGGTCGCATAGAAGGCCCGGGTGCGGTCGGTGATCAGGCCGGCGTTGAACAGGGTCTTGATGAGCACCCGGAAGATGTTGGTCTGGCTCTTCAGGCGTTCCCGGCGGCTCTCGTCGTTCTGATAGGTGGCGCGCATCTCGGCGACCACACGCTCCGGGTCCAGGCCAAACTGGGTGTAGATGGCCGCCTGCTGCACAGGCGAACCCATGTTGAACAGCAGGGACTGGAAGCAGTGGGCGGCCCAGTCCTCGACGATGTCGCGCTCTTCCTGCGTCATCTTCGGGATGGTGCGGTCGGCCCAGATCTTCCCGAACTTGTGGTGGAAGGCCTCGTCGGTCATCACCAGCTGGAACAGCTTCTTCGCCAGCGGGTCGCGGTTGTACTGGAAGCCCGCGGCGAAGGCGCCCATGGCCAGACCCTCGACCAGCATCTGCATGCCGATGATCTTCTTGTAGACCTCCGGCGCGCCGATGATGTCCACCAGCAACTGCTGGAGAGTCGCGCCGCAGGGCCGCGGCCGGCCCCAGCGGGCCTTGATGTATTTGGCGAAGCCGGTGACGTGGCGGGCTTCCTCGCGGGTCTGGTTGGCGGCGTATTCCTGCGCCCCCTGGTCCTTCAGCACATGGCAGAGGCTGGCCGACAGGTTCAGTGCGCCCTGCTCGCCATGCAGGATGGACGAGAAGTTCCACAGGACCATCTCGTTGATGAACTTGACCTTCTGGCCGGTCTTTTCGAGGTGGTCGAGGACATAGGGCACCCCCAGGGCCATCACCTGGTCGTCCGGCAACAGGGCCTCGTTCTCCATGTCCCATGGCTCGGAGAAGTCGATGTACTTCGGATCGAGCGGATCCCAGAAATGGTCGTGGGTCGCAGAGATGATCTTGTCGAAGGCGGTGGATCGGGCGTTGTAGCGATCCAGCTCCAGCATGGATTCGAAGTCGTCAGGGGCCACCGCGTCATACATGACGTCTTTGGTGATATTGCCGTCGGCCATTGGGTCCTCCCGGTACAGCAGGCCGCCAGAAGACGACCTGAAACATCGTTTGGATAGGCCTTGCTGATCGGCGATTACTGAAGACGGTTCAGCGGCGCCCGAACATCAGCTCAAGGCCCTGGATCACGTCCTCCATCAGTTCGTCCTGACGCAGCGGGTCGGCGGTGCGCAGGGAGGCCGCCCCATGGCCGCAGGCCCAGACGGCGCGAGCGATCTTGTTGATCTCGACGGCGTCCTCCCGGGCCGGCAGGGCGACGGCGACGGCGCCTTCCAAGACCGCAAAGCAGCGGTCTCGGGCCGTCTCCACGGCGGGATAGGTGGCCACGGCGGGATCGAACATCAGGCCAAACAGGGCGGACTCGGACTTGGAAAAGGCGAAATAGGTCCGCGCCAGGGTGCGGATGCGCCCGCCCTGGGGCGCGGTGGCCATCGCGTCGCTGAGCTCGAGCTCCAGCTGGTGGAAGCCCAGCGCCGCCAGCTCGGCCAGCAGCTCGGTCTTCCCGGCATAGTGGTGATAGACCGAGCCGGGCGCGATCCCGGCCCTGGACGCCAGGGTGCGCAGGTTGAGCTGCGCCAAGCCGCCCTGATCCAGGATGGCGCGCGCCTCCTCGAGGAGCTGCGCTCGGAGATTGCCCACATGATAGCGGCGGCGGGCGGCGGCGTCGGACCAGGCCATGGGAGCGAAAATCGACCCTCAGGATAAAAACATGCCATAGATTGGGCCGCACTCCCTTCAGGAAGTCCAGTGGGCGGGCGGCCAGACGCAAAAAATGGAACCAGGCGCCCGGGGGCGCCGTTGGAAGCCCAGGATATTATGAGGGACTCGTGATGGCCCAGACGGCAAACAACACCACCCCGCACCAGTCAGAACCCCGCCGCCGCCGGGATTGGACGGCGTTCGAGAGCCTGGCTTTCGTCGCGGCCTCGTCGGCCTTGCTCTGGATTGCGATCATCCACCTGGCGCAGGCGGCCTGACCCACTCTACCATTTGACGATCACGATAAAATTAGGACACGTCTGAGGCGACGAAGCTTGGCTTTGCGGAGGATGCCGTTAAAGCGTAGTTCATGTATTTGCATGGTGCGCGCCATAGTGAGCCGCTCGGGGGTCAGATGCAGCAGGTCCTGGCGCGGCCCGCCCACGATACTCCACCTAGGGTTTACTCAGAAACTCGCGCCGAGCTTAAGGCTCGTGATGACTCCAAGCGGTGGTCAACCCGGCGGACGGTCGCCTTCATTATCCTGGCGTCGCTGCTTCTATGGGGACTGGCGATCGGCGCGGTCATTGGACTGATCTTCCTGATTTGAGCCGGGACCGCCCGCCCGCGCGGCGGCGAAGTGGTGCAGCACCACCCCGCTGGTGGTCGCCACGTTCAGCGAATCGAATCCCGGCGCCATCGGAATCCGCACTGTGCGCGCCGCCGACAGCAGCGCAGGCGGCAAGCCCGGCCCCTCGGCCCCGAACAGCACCGCGCTGCGGGCGCCGGGCCGGAATTCGGCCAGGGTCTCCTCGCCCGACGGCGTCAGGGCGACCGGCTCCAGCTTCGCCGCCCGCAACACCTCCAGCAGATCCTCTCCCGTCTCCAGCCGCGCGAACGGCATGATCAGCGCCGCCCCCACCGAGACCCGGATGGCCTTGCGATAGAGGGGGTCGCAGCAGGTCGAATCGATCAGCACCGCATCGGCGCCAAAGGCCGCAGCATTGCGGAACAGGCCGCCCATATTGTCGTGATTGCCTACCCCGTGCACGGCGACCACCACGGCCTTCTCCCCCAGCCCGCCCAGCAATTCCGCCGCGCTTGGCCGGGTCCGCAACCGGCCCAGCCCCAGAAGGCCCCGATGGATCGGGAAGCCGACGATGGCGTCCATCACCGCCTGGGACGCCGCATAGACCGGAGCGGCGACCTCATGATCGCCGATCAGGCCCTCCAGACGCCCCAGCCTGTCCTCCGCCGCCAGCAGGGCCAGGGGCTCGCAACGGGGTGAGGTGAGGAGATGGCGCAGCACCACCTCGCCTTCGGCGATGAACCTTCCCTCGCGGCCGATCAGGTCGCGCTCGCGCACCTGGGTGAAGCCGGCGATCCGCGGATCGCCGGGGTCATCGATCCGGATGATCTGCACCGTCAAAACCTCGCCCTCTTACCCCAGGTAAAATCGTGCGCTGAGCGAACGCTAAAAGTTGACGCAGGCGTCATCTTTAGACTAGGCTGATCGAAAATATGGAGGACTCCCATGGCTGACGGTTCGGTGGACATCTTGAAGGACGCACGGGCCAAGGCCTATGCGACGGCCCTGGCCGATCTCAATCCGGCGCAGCCCGAGCTCTTCCAGTCCAACACCATGTGGCCGATCTTCGAACGGCTGCGGAAGGAAGACCCGGTCCACTTCACCGCCGAGAGTGAATACGGCCCCTATTGGTCGATCACCAAGTACAACGACATCATGGCGGTGGACACCAACCACCAGGTCTTCTCCTCCGAGGGCGGCATCACCATCGCCACCCAGGACGGCGATGAAGGCCCCCTGCCCATGTTCATCGCCATGGACCCGCCCAAGCACGACGTGCAGCGCAAGACGGTCAGCCCGGCCGTCTCGCCGATGAACCTGGCGATCCTCGAGCCGCTGATCCGCGAGCGGGCCGCCAAGATCCTCGACAGCCTGCCCATCGGCGAGGAGTTCGACTGGGTCGACAAGGTGTCGATGGAACTGACGGCCATGACGCTGGCCACCCTGTTCGACATGCCGCAGGAAGACCGCCGCAAGCTGACCTACTGGTCCGACGTGGTCACCGCGGTGCCCGGCCACGGCCTGATCGACACCCTCGAACAGAAGATGCAGATCTTCATCGAGTATCACGCCTACTTCACCGAGTTGTGGAACCAACGGGTGAACGCCGAGCCGGCCGGCGACCTGATCTCCATGCTGGCCCATGGCCCGGAGACCCGGGACATGTCGCCCCGGGAGTATTTCGGCAACATCGTGCTGCTGACCGTCGGCGGCAACGACACCACCCGCAACACCATCACCGGCTCGGTCCTGGCGCTGAACCAGAACCCCGACCAGTACAAGAAGCTGCGCGAGAACCCGGACCTCATCCCCTCGATGGTGTCGGAAACCATCCGCTGGCAGACGCCGCTGGCCCATATGCGCCGCATCGCCACCCAGGACTTCGAGATGGGCGGCAAGACCATCAAGAAGGGCGACAAGGTCGTCATGTGGTACGTCTCGGGCAACCGCGACGACGAGGTCATTCACGACCCCGACAGCTACATCATCGACCGCGAGCGTCCGCGCCAGCACATCTCCTTCGGCTTCGGCATCCACCGCTGCGTGGGCAACCGCCTGGCCGAGCTGCAGCTCAAGATCATCTGGGAAGAGATCATGAAGCGCTTCCCCGACATCCAGGTGGTGTCGGAGCCCAAGCGCGTCTTCTCGACCTTCGTGAAGGGCTATGAGTCCATGAAGGTGATCATCCCTACCCGCCTCTGATCGCCCCCGGCGATCACGCACGCACGGCCCCAGGCCCCGTCGTCCCACCGGACGGCGGGGCTTTTGCTTTGGCCCTGAGCCCCGTCGGCGGCTATGCGAGAGCCATGAAGCCCTGGATCCATCTCGACACCGCCCAGATGCCCGACGGCGGCGGCGACCTGCGCCTGATGCGACGCGACACCGAATTCTCGATCATGGCCGGGTCGATCGAGCTGATGAACAGCCGCCTCAGCGGCTCGGAGGAGGCCCTGGCGACGCTCGCCTGGGACCGGCTGGCCGGCCGCCCGGGTCCACGCATCCTGATCGGCGGTCTCGGCATGGGCTTCACCCTGCGCGCGGCCCTGGCCGTGCTGCCGGCCAATGCGCAAGTCACGGTGGCCGAGCTGGTCCCGGCCGTCGTCGCCTGGGCCCGCGGGCCCCTGGCCGAGGTCTTCAAGGGCTGCCTGGACGATCCCCGCGTGACCGTCCATGAGGGCGATGTCAGCCCGCTGATCGCCGGCGCGCCCACGGCCTGGGACGCCATCCTGCTGGACGTGGACAACGGCCCCGAAGGCCTGACCCGCAAGGCCAATGACGGCCTCTATGATCTGCCCGGCCTGGCCCGAGCCCAGACCGCCCTGCGCCCCGGCGGCGTCCTCGCCGTCTGGTCCTCAGCCCCGGACGAGGGGTTTACGCGCCGGATGCGCCGCAGCGGGCTCGCCACCGAGGTCCTGCGCGTCCCAGCCCGCAAGGGCGGCCGCGGCGGCCGTCACGTGATCTGGCTGGGGGTGCGGGTTTAGGGGGGTGGAAGCGTGTGGCGCGTGCACGCCAGAGCGTGCGATCTCCACGCCCCTCTGACCGACGCTCCATCAAACGAACGTCGTTCTTTGAACTACCCGCTCCGGGAGAAATAGGTCATAGTGCACGCGGGGCCTGTGATGGGAGGGGGAGATGGCGGTCAATCTGGCCGAACTCAACGACGAGACGCGTGTGGCCTGCCGTGCGTTCATGCGGCAGCGATTTAGCGGCGCCAATCCGCCGGCGCCGATCACCATGAGCCGGAGCATGGGTGATGGCGGTGGCTACGGGTTCAATGTGACCGACGTCGTGCAACTGCTGGCCAGCGTTCAGGATCGGCTGCGCGCCCTCCCGGCGTTCGCACCATACGCGGCGCATATCGACATCAAAGGCGGCGCCGCCCTGCCGGGGCTGGTGAGCAAGTCGCTGAGCGATGTGGCCCATCACGCCGCTAGCTCGGTCGCCGCGTCGCTCAAGAATGCCGGCGTGGAGCTGATCTGATGCGCTTGCCATTTCTGACACTCCTGATCGCCGCCGTTCCCGCCGCCGCCATGGCCGATCCGCTCGCCGCCCTCAAGCCGGCCGACTGCGGGCTGACCGGCCGCGTCGACAATCTGGTGCTTCGGGATCGGATCCTCGCCAAGCGAAAGGTGGTCCTCGATCTCCAGCTGGCCCGCGCGCTCACGGGCGGTGACCTCGGAACCTCGGCGTCGCAGGCCAATGCGGCCTGTCTGAAGGGCGCCTGCAACCTCAACCAGGAGGCGCTGAAGGGCGTATTCGAGGACGCGCTGGATCTGACATCGTCGGAGCCGCCGGACTTCGCCAACCACGTGGTGCGCCTCGACAGACGCCTGACTCCCGCGCCAGACGCGCCCCGAACCCGGGCGATCCAGTTCCTGGACGGCGTTTCGCCCTGGCTGTCGGTCACCTGCAAGCCGGAACTGCTCGCAGAGGCGCAGGCGGCGGCGCAGGGCGGCGGCGGCGCGGCGGATCCCCCGTCGCTCCTCACGCAGCTGGTCGTGGGCGGTTCGGTCAGCGACCTGGCGCAGAGCTTCGATAAGCGCGGCTTCGGGACATTCGGCTATTCCGAAGATGGCAAGACGGGCACGGACACCAGGACGGCTGAAATCATGCTGGGCTTCCGGCCGATGGCGCTCGCGGGGAAGGGATCGCTCGAGGAGCTCGCCTGGACGCCCTATGTCGAGTTCAAACGGAAGACCGCCGCGACGCGGGCGAACGAGCTGAATGACCTCACCTTTGGGGCGACGGCGATCACCGCCCGGACTTTCGGCCCGCTGGCGGCGGTCTTTCAGGGCGAGGCCGGGTGGCAGACCGACGACCGCTTCAACGCCTCGGTCTGGCGCGGCGCCCTGGCGGTCACGCCGCCGTCGCTGCCGGCCTGTTTTGCGGGGGTGACGGAGCACACCAGCCTTCGATGTTCCGCCCGCATGTTGGTGGACTACATCCAGGTGGATGATCCGGGGGACAAGGCCAAGCTGGCGACGTTCGAGGACTATGCCCGCCTTGGCCTCGACCTCGAGGTGGTGTTTGGCTGGCGATTGGCCGACGAGGCCGTCATATCCCTGCGCGGCGGGTATCAGGCGCGGCGGCCGATCGACGGATCGGAGTCAGATGCTGAGCTCTGGACCGCGGAAGTAGCGCTGGCGCCGTCCAAGGCGTCCCACTTCAACATAGGCCTCAGCTACACCGCGGGGGAGTCCCTGGACTCCCTTGTCTCTGTCGAGACGTTGCAGCTGAAGCTGGGCGTGCGGAAGTGAGGCGGCCGAGCGGAGCTGTGCGGACCGGGCGCCGCGGACCCAAACGGCGCCGATCGCCTCAACCGGCCGCCGGCCCGGCGCGGCCTGGACTCTGAACCAGCCCGGCAAGGGTCTGTTCGAAGACAAATCGGCCTGCGTCGCGGGCGTCGCCGTCGCGGCCGCCCTGGGCGCGGAGCATGGCCACGCCGTTGGAGGACACCAGGAGCGCCTGCAGGCCGAAATCGACATCGACGGCTAGACGGCCCTCCCCTTGGAGGCGCTCCAGCCGTCCGCGGCACCAGGCCGTCGCCCGCTCCAGAAGGGTCGGATCGGCCTGGGCCCGGGACATGAGCAGGCTGAAAAGCTGCGGCTGCTCGCAGATGAAATCCAGATAGAGATCCCAGGAGGCCACCAGATCCGCCAGCGCGTCGTCGCTCTCCGGCAGCCCGGCCCGATGCGCAAAATAGCGCGTCACGCCTTCCGCAAGGAGCGCGTCGAGCAGGCCATCCTTGTCCCCGAAGTGGTGGTAGAGGGTCGGCGCCGTCACCCCGGCCTCATCCAGCACCGCCCGCGTCGTGACCGCAGCCGGCCCGCCGCGTTCCAGCAAGGATGCGGCCGCATCGAGCAGGCTCCGCTCCGTGGGCGAACGGTTGGGGGACATGGACTCCTCGCGCGGTGCGCGACGCTTAGCGCACACCTGTCTTTCCATACCGCGCCGGGCCGCGGCAACCCTATAGCGCGGATAGGCCGCCGGCCGACCAGGCCACCAGCCCCGGCTCTATAACGACGCTATAGACAGGACTATAGCGGCGCTATATTTCTTTTGGGGCGACGTCGGCCTTTCACGGGCGTCGTCCCGTGGCCGGGGCTCCGCGCCTATCCAGGGATTCAGAACATGAGCCACGACACCCAAGTCGCGCTGGTCACCGGCGCCAACCAGGGTATCGGCCTGCAGATCGCCAAGGATCTGGCGGGGCATGGCTTCACCGTCCTCGTCGGCGCGCGCAATTTCGAGCGCGGCAAGGCGGCGGCCGAAGCCATCGGGCCGAGCGCTCTCCCGGTTCAGCTCGACGTCACCGATCCGGCCTCCATCGCCGCCGCTGCGGCCTATGTCGATGGCGCCCTCGGCCGCCTCGACGTGCTGATCCAGAACGCGGCGATCATGACCACCGGGGCGCATCCCGGCTCGGTGGAGGACTACGCCAGGGCCACGCGCGCCAGCGTGGCGCCCCTCGATGAGATGCGGGCGGTCTGGGAGACCAATGTGTTCGGCGTTCTCGCCGTCTACCAGGCCATGCTCCCGCTGCTGCGCCGGACGCCGGGCGCGCGCATCGTCAATGTGTCAAGCGGATCGGGGTCGCTGACCGTGGCCTCTGACCCCTCGCTGCCCTATCGCTCGCATTTCAGCCCCCTCTATGCGGCCTCCAAGACAGCGCTGAACGCCTTGACTGTGGCGATGGCCATCGAGCTCGAGGCCGAGGGGATCAAGGTCAACGCCGTGTCGCCGGGCTTCACCAGGACGGCGATGAACGCCTACGAGGGGACCGACACGGTCGAGGAAGGCGCCGCCGAGGCGGTGCGGCTCGCCCTCCTCGGGTCCGCGGCGCCGACCGGCGGCTTCACCCATGCGACGTTCGGCGCGATTCCCTGGTGAGCAGAGCCAGCGCCGCGTCTCCCGCGGCCGGCGCGGCGTCCGAGCGAGCCCAAGACCTCCATCCGCTTCAGTCCGGACATCACCATCAACAATGTCCAGCCTGGCCCGACCGACACCGATATGAATCCGGCCGTTGGCCCCAAGGCCGAAGCCCTGCACGGCGTCATGGCCATTCCGCGCCATGCCCATGCCGACGAGGTGGCCGCCATGGTGGCTTATCTGGCCGGCCCCGAGGCGGCCACGTTGACAGGGGCGAACCTGCTCATCGACGGCGGCTTCGCCCCCTGAACCTTCGCCCGGTTCCGCCACCAAAGCGGATGATCCCATTCAGAAGCAGGACAGACACCCGATGAACCAAGTCGTTCTCATAACCGGCGGAACCTCGGGCATAGGCCTGGCCCTCGCCGAAGCCGCCCTGGCGCGTGGGGACGCGGTCGCGGTCTGCGGGCGCTCGACCCCGGCGCTCGACCGGTTGTCGCATCGGCATCCCCAGGCCTTGGCCGTCCGCTGCGATGTGACGACAGGCGCCGATAGAGCCGCCCTGCTGAAGGCGGTCGCCGATCGGTTCGGTCGCCTCGACATCCTCATCAACAACGCCGGGACCTTCGTCGAGCGGGACTTCGTCACGGATCCGGAGGCCACGCGGGACCTGGAGGCGGAGGTCGCCCTCAACCTCACGGCCCCGATCCAGCTCACCCACGAGGCGCTCAGCCAATTTCCGGACCTGCGCGCGATCGTCTTCGTCACGTCAGGATTCGCCCTGGTGTCTCCAACCCGCGCGCCGACCTACGGCGCCGTCAAGGCCGGCCTGCATGGCTTCGCCGAAGGGCTGAGGCGCCAGCTCGCCCCCAAGGGGGTTCATGTCCTCGAGCTCCTGCCGCCCGCCACGGACACGCCCATGAACGCCAGCTTCACGGGCAAGAAGATGTCGCCGGCGGCCGTGGCGGCCGAAACCCTCGACGGGCTCGCGCGCCGCCGGTCCATGGTCCTGCCGGGGCCGGCCAAGCCGCTTCCGCTGCTGCTGCGCATCGCGCCGGCCGCCGTCAAACGCATGGTCGCCGGGATGTAACGGCGCCGGGCGCTGGCCAGCGCCCGCCCCTACTCCGCCGCGCCCAACACCTGCGCCAGGAACGCACCGCCCAACCGCAGGCCCGGCTCGTCGATGCTGTGGCCAAGGCCGGGGGCGGTGTGGGTGGTGATGGGGAAGCCCAGGCGGGTGAAGTCGGCCTGCGCCTGGGCCAGCGCTGAGTAGGGCACCATGGGGTCGGCGTCGCCGTGGACCAGCAGCAGGGGCGGCTTGGTCTTGACCTCGGTCTCCAGGGCCTCGGGGTCGGCCAGCATGCCGGAATAGCCGACGACGCCAGCCAGGGCTTCGGGCCGCCGGGGCGCCACGTGCAGGGCCATCATGGTCCCCTGGCTGAAGCCGACCAGGGCCACCTTGCTGTTGGGCAGGTCATAGGCGGCCCGGTGCATGTCGATGAAGGCGTTCACCAGGGGCGCGGCCTGTCGCACGCCCGCGGCCCGGCTTTCCCGCCCGAGGTCAGTCAGGGACCACCACTGATAGCCGCCGGGCGCGCCCGGGCAGGCCTCAGGCGCGTTGGGCGACAGGAAGACGGTGTCGGGCAGGCTCGCGCGCCAATAGGGCACGAGGCCCATCAGGTCGTCGCCGTTGGAGCCATAGCCGTGCAGCAGGACCACCATGGACTGGGGATCGCGGCCGCTGGCCGGGGCGGCCATGGGTCCGGTGAGACGGGTCAGACTGGTCATGGCGGTCAGGCTTCGGCGTTAGCCGTGGCGCGGCTCGGCGCCTGAGCATGGGCGCGGGCCGGGGCGTGGGCTTGATGGACCGCGGCGGACGACGCCTTGGCCGGATGGCGGCGCGCAGCCTGGCTGAACGAGATCAGCCGGCCATTGGCCTCGTCCCACAGGGAGAGGCGCGCAAAGCCGAAGCTCTCCACAAGGCCGATCTTGCTCATGGCGCGCAGTTCGGGATGGTCGCGCATCACCTGACCCAGGCGATAATAGGGGATGCGGCTCGACAGGTGGTGGACGTGGTGGACGCCGATATTGGCCGTGAACCAGTGGAGCGCCGGCGGCAGGTCGTATTGCGAGCTACCCAGGAGGGCGAAGTCGTGGCGGTTCCACTCACCGTTCCGCGCCCAGGCGACGCCCTCGTATTGGTGCTGGACGAAGAACAGCCAGACCCCGGTGGTGGCGGCGACAAGCACAGTGGTCAGATAGATCATCAGCACCGGCCAGAGCCCGAAGACCGCGGCTGCGCCGCCGATCAGGACGGCGGCCACCGCGGTGGTCCCCAGCGTGCTGGCCCAGGGCCGCCAGCCCAGATGCATGAGACCGACCGGCAGGCGGTTCTGCAGGAAAAAGGTGAAGGCCGGACCCAGCCCAAACAGCACCAGCGGGTGGCGATACAGGCGATAGCCGAGCCTGCGCAGACGCGGCAGGGCCCGATACTCGTCCACGGTGAGTAGGTCGATGCCCCCCAGCCCCCGCCGGTCCAGGTTGCCGGAGGTGGCGTGGTGCATGTTGTGGGTGCGCCGCCAGTAGTCATAGGGCGTCAGGGTGAAGACGCCAATGGTCCGGCCCGCCCAGTTGTTGAGCCGGCCGCCGCGGAAGAAGGCGCCGTGGCCGCAGTCGTGCTGGATCAGGAACAGCCTGACCAGGAAAAGGCCCGCCGGCAGGGTGAGCAACAGCGCGGCCCACCACAGGCCGTTCTGATAGGCCAACCCGGCCAGGGCCCACAGCAGCAGTAGGGGTCCGGCGGTGATCGCGATCTCGGCGGCGCTGCGACCATGGCCAGGCTCATGATAGCTGGCAAGCTGGCGCGCCCAATTCAATCCGCCCGGCGTCTGTTCAGTCAATGTCGCATTTCCAGATGTGTCGGCCAGATGGTCTCGGAAGGGTGATGAACCCGCCCGGGCCTTGCTGATAGGCGCTCTAAAACCGCAGGTGAGCTTTTTCCGGAGTCTCCCGAATTTATCAACCGCGATCCGATGAATTCTGCAGTTCCTGATGTCGCGGCGCTCGCCCGGGACCTTTCAGAAGCACGGGCTCGCGGCGGAACCAAGGCCTGTGGCTACCGAGGGCCGATATCGAGGCCGTGTGGCCCCTTTTCGACATCGTCGCCCAGGGGGTCGCCATGATCGGGCAGTTCGGGAATGTCCTGTCCGGGCGGGCCCTCGCTCGGCAGTTCGGAAGGCTGGTCGGGCCGTTCGCCGTCGGGATCGGGGAGGATTTCGGGGTCGGGCATCGGAGCTCCTTGCGGGGTTCACGCCCTCAACGCCGGCGCGCAACCTCTTGATCCCTCGCCCTAACTCAGATTGCGGCCGAACAGGGCGATCAGCCGTTCCCAGTGGCGTTCGGCGGCGGCCTTGTCATAGGCCGCGCGCTGCGGGAAGGCGAAGCCGTGGGAGACACCGGGATAGAGTTCGAGCTCGGTGGGCGCCTCACGGGCCTCAAGGGATGCGGCCAGATCGCGCACCATTTCCAGGGGCGCCCAGCGGTCGGTTTCGGCGCAGGCGAAATAGAGCTCGGCCTGCGTCTTGTGGGCGGCCAGGTGCGGGCTGTCGGCCTTGTCGGTGACCAGATAGGTCCCATAGATCGAAGCTGCGGCTGCGATCCTGTTGGGATGACGGGCTGCGGCGTTGATCGAGAACTGGCCGCTCATGCAATAGCCCAGGCAGCCGGCGGGGCCCTTGGCCGCGGCGGAATCCTTGTCGGCGAAGGCCAGCAGGGCGTCAGCGTCGGTCATGACCATGGGGATGGTCAGGCCATACATCAGCTCGCCCATCCTCGTGCGCACCGCCTCATCGGCCATGTCGCCGATCTCCATGACGCCGGCCCGGTGATAGAGATTGGGCAGCATGACGTAGTAGCCGCAGGTGGCCAGCCGCCTCGCCATGTCGCGCAGCTCCTCGCGGATGGCCGGGGCGTCCATGAAGAACAGGACTGCCGGGTGCGGCCCATTCCGTTTGGGATGGACCACGAAGGTGGTCATGGGGCCATCCTTGGTCGGGACCTCATGACTCTGTTCGATCATCCCGCGGTCTCCGCCGGCGGGACGAGCAGGCAGGCCCGGGCCAGGGACACCCGGGTCAGGTCCCGGCGACGCAGGAAGATCTGCATGGCCTCGGTGGTCGGGTCCCGGGAGGTCTGCCATTCGCCGAGATCGCGATAGCGGGTCATGAGCAGCAGGCGTCGCGCGCCCTGCGCCCGGTCGGTCGCGCTTTCGGCTGCCAGGAAGAGGCCGAAAATGGTGGTCTCGAACCGCGCCTCGAAGTCCGGCCAGGCCTGGCCGGAAAGGTCCACGAACTCCTCGACCGCATCGCCATCAATGGTGAACCAGTTGTGGACATAGACCCCGCCGGCCAGCGGCCGCGCGCCCCCCGCAGGCCGCAGGGTCGGCGAAAGCGCATGGGCCTCGGCGCCCTCCAGGGCCGGGAGGGCGAACCCCGCCTCCCCCAGCACCAGGGCCTGGTTGGAGGCGAAGCCCAGCAGGGGCGCGAAGACCGCCACGCAACCGGCCTGGGCGTAGGCGTCCCGCGCCAGGTCGCGCACGGCGGTGCGCTCGCGACCCAGTTCGGCCTGGAAGTAGTTATATTCCATGGGCTTGACCCCTAGAAGTTCACGCGGCTGGAAATAGCGCCGTCCACCAGCATGTTGATCCCGGTGGTGAAGGCCGACCGCGGACTGGCGAGGAAGACGGTGGCTGCGGCGATCTCTTCCGGCGTGGCCATGCGGCCGGTGGGGTTGCGCTTGATGATGGTGTCGAAAAACCCCGGCGCATTGGCCTTCACATTGCCCCAGACGCCGCCCTCGAAGAAGACCGTGCCCGGCGAGACGACGTTGCAGCGCACGCCCTTGGCCGCGCCTTCCTTGGCGACGCCCTTGGCATAGTGGATGAGGGCCGCCTTCATGGCGCCATAGGCCGAGGGACCGCTGGCTTCGGCCGCCGAGACCGACGAGGTGATGATGAAGGCCGCGTCCCCGCCGGCCCCGGCGGCCTTTTCCAGATGGGGCTTGGCCGCCTGATAGGTGCGCACCGCGCCCAGCATGTCGATCTCGAACATGGCCCGCCAGTCGTCCTCCGACCCGCCATTGACCAGGGCGCTGGCGTTGGAGACCAGGATGTCGAGGCCGCCTAGTTCCTTGGCCGCGTCCTCGACAAATCCGGTGATCGCCGGCCCGTCGGCGATGTCCACGGCCCGGCCCCAGGCCTTGACGCCCTTGGCCGCCAGGGCCTTGACCGCCGCATCGACGCCGTCTTGCCCTCGGGCGCAGACGGCCACATCGCAGCCCTCGTCAGCCAGCAGCTCGGCGATCGCCAGGCCGATCCCCCGCGACCCGCCGGTGACCACGGCCTTCTTGCCCTTCAGTTGCAGATCCATCGGCGTCTTCCCTTGGCGTTGGTTGGCGGTGTTGGGCGACAGTTACGACGCGCCTTGGGCGGCGGATCAAGACCACGCCCTGAGATTCCTGATCATTGTTCTGTTTGCCGTTGCGCCCCTGCCCGCCTGCGGCCAAGCTGAAGCGAAGGCCCGCCGCCAAGAGCTGGGCTGCTTTGGGAGGATGATCATGCGGAGCTTCGCGCTCGCCCTGTGCGCCTTTGCGCTCGCCGCGCCCGCCTATGCCAAGACCCTCGCCGTGGCGCCTGGGCCCGACGCGCAGGACGCGCTGCAGTTGGCCCTGCTGGACGCCAAGCCCGGCGACGTGGTCGAACTGGCCGCCGGCCGCTTCGAGCTGACCGACGGCCTGTCCCTCGATGTGGACGAGGTCACCATCAGGGGCGCCGGGCCCGACGCCACAATCTTGTCCTTCGACGGCCAGCAGGGCGGCGCCGAGGGCCTGCTGATCACCTCCGACAAGGTGACCGTGCGCGACCTGGCGGTGGAGAATTCCAAGGGCGACGGGGTCAAGTCCAAGGACGCCGACCAGATCAGCATGATCAATCTGCGGGTCGAATGGACCGGCGGGCCCAAGGCCACCAACGGCGCCTATGGGGTCTATCCCGTGGGCTCGTCCAATGTGCTGATTGATGGGGTGACGGTGCGCGGCGCCTCGGACGCCGGCATCTATGTGGGCCAGTCCAACACCATCATCGTCCGCAACAGCGTGGCGGAATTCAACGTCGCCGGCATCGAGATCGAGAATTCCAGCCAGGCCGACGTCTATGGCAACACCGTCACCCACAACACCGGCGGCATCCTGGTGTTCGACCTGCCCAACCTGCCGGTGATGGGCGGTCACTCGACCCGGGTGTTCGACAACAGGATCGTCAACAACGACACGCCCAACTTCGCGCCGGAGGGCAATATCGTCGCCAGCGTCCCGGTGGGCGCCGGCGTGATGATCATGGCCAACCGCAACGTCCACATCTTCGACAACGAGATCGACGGCAACCAGACCGCGGCCATCATGCTGGTGGGCTATACCCGCGAGTTTGACGACGAGAGCTACAACCCCATCCCCCGCGAGGTGGTGGTGCGCGACAACCGGATCGGCCGCAACGGCTGGGCGCCGGCCTTTCCCGGCGGGACAGAGCTGGCTGCCGCCGTCGGCGGGACCCTGCCGCCGGTGATGTGGGACGGGGTGGCGCCAGACGGCGGTCCCCAGGCCATGCGGCTGACCGACGGCCCCGTGCTGAACCTCAACCTGCCCAAGGCCGGGGCCATGGATCAGGCCAATCCCTCGGTCACGCCGACCCTCGAGCGCGGCGAGATCACCGAGCCGGCGGCCGTGGTCCTGCCAGAGGCCCAGGCCGCCCTGACCTCATGAGGCGAGGCCTCGGCGCCCTGCTCGGTCTCGCCGCCCTGGCGCTGAGCGGGGCCGCGGAGGCCCCGGCCCCGGTCCGCCTGGACATGGTGCTGGCCGAAACGCCGGCGCCGCACCTGTCGGACTATGGCCTGTTCCAGGACGCGGCCGCGCGCACGCCCAGCCCGGGCGTCACGCCCTACGACCTGACCACGCCGCTGTTCAGCGACTATGCGGCCAAGCACCGTTTCGTCTTCACGCCGCCAGGCAAGAGTGCGGCCTATAGGCCTGACGGACCTTTGGATTTCCCGGTAGGCACGGTGCTGGTCAAGACCTTCGCCTTCGCCCCGGACATGCGCCAGCCGGCCGTGGACGAGCGCTATGTGGAGACCCGGCTGCTGATCCGCAAAGCGGCCGGCTGGACGGCGCTGGCCTATGTCTGGAACGCCGACCAGACCGAGGCTGTGCTCAAACGCACCGGGGCGCGGCTGGAGGTCAGCTTCATCGATCCCTCGGGCGAGGCCCAGGCGATCAGCTATCTCGTGCCCAACCAGAACCAGTGCAAGACCTGCCATTCGGCGGACGGCGAACTGATCCCCATCGGCCCCAAGGCGCGCAATCTCAACCGCGATCTGGACTATGGCGAGCGCACCCAGAACCAGCTGGCCGCCTGGCGCCGGCTGGGTCATCTGATCGGCGGGCCAGAGCCTGGGCAGGCGCCGCACACAGCGGCCTGGGACGATGCGGCCGAAGGGCTGGAGCCCCGCGCCCGGGCCTATCTCGACGCCAACTGCGCCCATTGCCACAACCCGGCGGGCATGGCGTCCACCAGCGGCCTGTTCCTGAGCCTGGAGGAGACACGGCCGGCCCATCTGGGGATCAACAAGGCGCCGGTGGCCGCCGGCCGGGGATCTGGCGGCCTATCGGTCTCCATCGATCCTGGCCGCCCGGACCGCTCGATCCTGGTCTTTCGGATGGAGTCCACCGATCCCGGCGTGATGATGCCGGAACTGGGCCGCGCACTGCCGCACAAGGAGGGGCTCGCCCTGGTGGCCGACTATATCGACAGCCTGGCGCCCTAGCCCCGACTAGCCCCAACGGCCGAGAATATCGATGGCGAGCCCCTGGTCGGTCTGGCGCGGCCGCGCATCGATGCCGTACGCGGCGGCGAGGATTTCCGGGGTCATGGCCGCGGCCGGCGATCCGTCGGCCAGCACGCGACCATGCCCCAGCACCAGGACCCGGTCGGCCAGGCGGGCCGCCAGGGTGAGGTCGTGGAGGGTCAGCAACACGCCGCACCCCGCCCCCGCCAGCCGCCGGAACAGATCGCCGGCCTCCAGGGCGTGGCGGGGATCGAGGCCGGCAAAGGGCTCATCGGCCAGCAGCCACTCCGGCTCGCCGGCCAGGGCCCGGGCGATCAGGGCCCGCGCCCGCTCTCCGCCCGACAGGGTGGTGATGTCGCGGGCGGCCAGGTCCTCGACCCGGGCGGCGGCCAGGGCGCGGTCGATGGCGGCCTCGTCGGGCGCTGACAGACCCCGGGCGCCGAGCCAGGGCAGACGCCCCAGACCGACCACGGCGCGCACCTCCAGACCCCAGGCGATCTCGGGAGTCTGCGGAATGAATCCCAGCCGCTGGGCGCGGCGCCGCGGGGCGAGGGCGAGCAGCGGGCCGTCATCCAGGCGCACCTGACCTCCCTTGGGCTGGGACAGCCCGGCCAAGGCCGCTAGCAGGGTGGACTTGCCGGCGCCATTGGCGCCGAGGATGGCCGTCACCTGACCGGGGACGAATTGGGCGCTCACGCCGCTGAGCACGGTCCTGCGACCGGCCTGAAGGTGAAGGTCGCGGGCCTCGAGCAGGCTCATGACAGCCTCCGGCGTTGGACCAGGAGCAGGCCGAGGAAGAAGGGGCCGCCCAGGGCCGCCATGGCGACGCCGAGCCGCACCTCGGCCGCCGAGGGAATCAGGCGCACCAGGATGTCGCCGGCCAGGACGATCACCGCCCCGCCGAGCGCGCTGGGCAGAAGCAGGCCCGCCGGACGCGGCCCCAGGAAGGGCCGCAGCAGGTGCGGCGTCACCAGCCCGACGAAGCCGATCACCCCGGTGACCGCGACGCTGGCGCCCGCCGCCAGACCAACGCCCAGGGCCAGCAGCAGCCGGGTGCGGCTGAGGCTGATCCCCAGGGACTGGGCGCCGGCCTCGCCCAGGGTCAGGGCGTCCTGGGCGCGGCCGGTGGCGAGCAGCAGAGCAAGGCCCACCGCGACGAAGGGGGCGGCCATCTGCAGGTCGGCCAGGCTGCGGTCGGTGAGCGAGCCCATCAGCCAGTTGACGATCTCGTTCACCGCCCAGGGATTGGGGGCGAGGTTGAGCGCCAGGGCCACGCCCGCGCCGGCGACGATGTTCAGGACGACGCCCGCCAGGACGAAGGTCACCGTACCCGACGCCGAGCCGGTCAGCCCGATCAGGACCAGCACGCCGATCAGGGCGCCGGCCATGGCGCAGAGCGGCATCAGCCAGGCGATGCCCGCCAGGCCGGGGACATAGAATCCGAAATAGAGCGAGACCACCGCGCCCAGGGCGGCCATGGAAGACACCCCCAGAACCCCCGGATCGGCCAGGGGATTTCGCGTATAGCCCTGCAGCGCCGCCCCGGACATGCCGAGCGCTGCGCCCACCACCATGGCCAGCAGGGTGCGGGGGATGCGCAGCTCCAGGATGATGATCCAGCCCGGATCGCCGGCGCGCCAGGCCTCCAGGGGAACCCAGACCCGCCCGGCCATCAGGCTGAGGGCGCCCAGGGCCACCAGGGCGGCGGTCAGGCCGATCATCACCGCGGAGGGAGAAAGCCGTCTCATGCCGCCCTCAACACATTGCGCCGGGCGGTCGCCAGGGCTGCGGCGGTTTCGATCAGCACCGGGCCGCCGCAATAGAGCAGGCGCTGGGGGAAGACCTCGCGCTGCATCCTGCCCGCGATGCGGTTCAGCGCCGGATGGCTCAGCACCCGGTCGGCCCAGGTCGGCGCCCCGGGCGCCGGCTGGCCGGCCAGCAGCACCTGGGGCGGATCGGCGACGATCTGCTCCAGGCCGATATTGCCCCAGCGGCCGAGGCCATAGCGGGCGGCGACATTCTCGAACCCGGTGAGCCGAAGCATCTCGTCGGTCAGGGTGCCGGCCCCGGCGGCGAAGCCATTGGGCTGGTAGACGATGGCGGTGAGTTTCGGCGCGCCGGGCGGCGGGGCGGCGGCGGCCAGGGCCGCCTCGATCTTCGCGACCACAGCCGCCCCGCGGGCCGGCTGGCCGATCAGGCGAGCGATCTGGCGGATCTGCGCCAGGCTGGCGGCCACGGTCTGGGGCACGTCGAACATGGCGGTGGGGATACGCAACCGGGCCAGGGCCTGGCGGGTGGCCGGGGCCGAATGCTCGCTCATCAGCACCAGGTCCGGGCGCAGGGCCACCACCTCCTCGGCGGTCTCATAGGTGATCGGCACGGCGCGTGCCGCCTGGGCCAGGGTGGAGGCCTGGGCGTCCCGGGCATAGTGGGTCAGGGCGGCGATCTGATCCCGCGCGGCCACGTGGAAGAGGATCACGTCCAGGCAGGGATTGAGCGACACCACCCGCTGAGGCCTTGGCGCCGGGGCGGCGCCGGCGAGGCCGAGCGCCAGGCCGCCCACCGCCGTGCGGCGGGTGAGCAAGCCGGGGTCCTGCCTCGCCGGCCCGCGCATCAGAACCGCGCCCGCACGCCCAGCGCGCCGAAACGACCCAGCTCCCCATAGCCCCGGGTGGAGGGATCACGGTCGTCGAAGACGTTCTCCACCCGGCCGTAGACCTCGAAGGTCTCGCTGACCGGCCAGGCGGCGCGGACGTCCAGCAGGGCGCGGGGCTCCAGCCTGTTGAGGTTGGCCGCGTCATCGAAGGCCTCGCCGATATAGCGCACGGCAAGCGTCGCCGACGCGCCGGCCGACCAGACGTGCGTGGCCGACATATAGCCCTGGTGCTCGGGCCGCCGGGCCAGCTGGTGGCCCTCATTGGCCGAGCCCGACACGGCATTGGTGGCGTCGGTCCAGGTGTAGTGGGCGGCCAGATCGAAGGGGCCGACCTTGGCCTGTCCGGTCAGTTCCAGCCCCTGGGCCTCGGTCCTGGCGATGTTGTTGTAATAGCCATACCGCATGACGCCGCCGACCATGCAGAGCGGATCGGTCCCGGTGAAGCAGGAGACATAGTCGATCTGGTTGTCGGTCTCGCGCTGGAACCAGGTGGCCGAAACCACGGCCAGGCCGCCGGCCAGGACCTGTTCGACGCCCAGATCCCAGGCGTCGGCCTCCTCGGGTTCGAGGCCCAGATTCCCGTACTCGCTATAGAGCTGGTAGAGGGTCGGCGCCTTGAAGCCCTGGCCGAAGCTGGCCCGCAGGATGGTGTTCCCGTCGTTCAGGGCCCAGGCCAGCGCCCCCTGCCCCAGGGTGTGGCCGCCGAAGGTGTCGTGCTCGTCGCGACGAACGCCGACGGTCAGGGTCAGGCCGGTCAGCAGCGGGCCCTGGACCTGGACATAGGCGCTGTCGAGGTCGGCGCTAGCCTCCAGGGTCGGCGGATTGGGATTGAAGGCGCTGGGCGAGGCCGTGCGCATGCTGGCCTCTTCCCGCTCCAGGCCGAACACCGTCTGCCAGACCTCGGTGAGGGCGAAGGTCCCCTGGTACTCAAAGCGCTCCACTTCGGAGAGGGCGTCGAAGGTGACGTCCGTCACCGCCTGCGCCGGGTTGAGGCTCTGGCGATCGGTGCGCGTGCGGGAATAGGAGAGCCGGTTACGCAGCCGGTCGTCCAGCAGGGCGAGGTTCAGGCCGGCATAGCCCGCCAGCTCCTCGGTCACGCCATATTCGGCGGTGTCGCCGAAGCTGTAGGCCGGGGCCGGATAGCCGTCGACCTGCACGCGGCCATAGGAATAGATCCCCCGCAGATCGAGGGAGAGGTTGTCGGTGACCTTGATCCCCAGGCGTCCATTGGCGCTGGTGTGCTGGAAGCCGTCATCCTCGGCCCCGCCCGCAAAGGCCGAGACGCCGTCGGTGGTGTAGTAGCCGGCGCCCAGGCGCCAGACGAGGCGCTCGCCCGCGCCGCCGATCCCGCCGCGGACATAGGCGGTGGCGTTGTCGCCGCCTTCAACATCTAGGCTGGCCTGGAAGGGCTCAGTCGGCACGGTGGTGACCACATTGACCACGCCGCCGATGGCCTGGCTGCCCCACAGGGTGGACTGGGCGCCGCGCAGCACCTCGACCCGCGCCACATCGCCAGTCAGCAGATTGGCGAAATTGTAGCCGCCGCCGGGCTGGGCCACATCATTCAGGCGCACGCCGTCGATGACCACCAGGGTCTGGTCGGTCTCGGCCCCGCGGATGCGCAGGGCGGTGACGCCCCCAGGTCCGCCGTTGCGCGACAGGGTGACGCCGGCGGTGCGGCCGAGCAGGTCCGGCAACAGGATGGCCTGGCTGGCCTCGATCTCGGCCCGATCCAGGACGGTGATCGCCTGGGCGACCTCGGCCGCGGCGGCCGGCGCGCGATTGCCCGTGACAACGACGCCGCGCACGGCGTTGGCGGCCGCAGCGCCGGCCACGTCCGGCGCCGACGCCGGCTGGGCCAGGACAGGCGAGGCGAAGGCCGCCAGGGCGGCGGTGGAAAGGGCGGCGGTGGAAAGCAGTGCGAGTCTCATCTGGGTCTATCCCCCTCGTTGACGACAACGAGCCGCGAGGAACGAAAGGACCACGGAGAGGACGAACGACGGGCGCGCGACCCCGCCGGGACCCACGCCACGCGCGGCCCTGGACGGTTGTCGCCACCCGGGAAGACCCGTTCGCATGGCGCACCCCGGCCAGACGAAGGACGACCGCGACAGGCAGGTCTCCTGGCTCGCGGGTCATCGCCCTGATGCGCGCCGCCTTCCCAGGTCGGAGGACCCAGTGGCTTCGTGGCGTGCGGGCTCACCGCTTACAGTTGCGGGGGCAGCCCAGGTCTTACACCTGAGTTCCCTTTTGATCCCCTTGCGGGGAACCTGTCACCGGGCAGGCCATAGGGGGGCTCGGGACCGCCGTCAACGCTGACGCTGCGGCGGCCTCACAGGTTGAGCAGCGCTCAGGGCGCTTCGGCCGGCAGGCGGAGGGCGTGCCGCATCACCTGGAACAGGTAGGGCTGGTCCATGGAGCCGGTCACCAGATAGGCGCCGGGGCCGTCAGCATAGGCCGGCACGTCCTCGCCGGTGTGCGCCGCGCTGCCGATCAGGACGCCGGCCTGACGGACATGATCGATCGCCGTCACATCGACGCCTTCCAGGGCCGGCCGCCCCTCCCCGGCCTCAGGGCCCCCGGGACCGGTGGCGTAGAGCAGGATCGGCAACGGCTTGCCATCGCCGGCCAGGCGCGGCGCGCCGGTGGGTCCCTTGATCAGGCCCAGGACATCATCGCCGCGCTCGCCGCCATTGATGGTCAGGCCATGGCTGTGGTCGGCGGTGACGATGATCAGGGTGTCGGCCGGATCGGTCAGCTCCCGGGCGGCGGCCACGGCCTTCGACAGCTCGATGCCTTCGGTCAGGGAGGCGTTCAGCAGGCCGGCATGGTGAGCCTTGTCGATATGGGCGGCCTCGACCAGCAGCACATAGCCCTGGGGTTCGGTGGCGAGCCGGGCGATGGCCGCGCGGGTCATCTCCTCCAGGGTCGGGATCTGCGGCGTCGCCGTCGGACGATCGACCTCGTGGGGCATGTTGACCTCAGCGAAGAGGCCAAGCATATCGCGGCCGGCGGTCAGGGCGGCGTTCATTCCGTCGCGATCCGTCACGACGGCGGCGTTGGGCCGAGCCGACCACAGCGCGGCCAGATCCTGCCCATCCTTGCGCCGCCCACCTTCGGCTTCGGTGCGGAAGAAGCTGGCGCCGCCGCCCAGGGCGATGTCGGGTCGCAGGTCGTCGTCGGCCAGGACGAGCTGAGCGGCGATGTCGACGCAGCCCGCCTGCCGGGCCGCCGGCGGCATGTCCACGTCGCTTTGCCAGCTGCGGGTTGGGGCGTGGGCGTAGAAGGCCGCCGGCGTGGCGTCGGTCAAGGCGGCGGTCGAGACCACGCCGACCGCCTTGCCCAGCTCCCGCTTGGCCCGCTGCGCCAGGGTCGGCACGTTGCGCGCCGTGTCGCAGACCCCGCGCCGCGCAGCCCCATCGACCCCGATGCCGCCATTGATCGTGCGATAGCCGGTGGTGATGGCTGAGGCGCCATTGGCCGAGTCGGTCACCAGTCCGTCGACCGAATAGGTCCGCACCAGGCCGCCATAGGGCATGGTGTCGAAGGCCAGGTCATAGGAGGCGCCATCCACGCCGGCCCGTTGTCCGGCCAGGATGCGTGTGGCCGTGACGGTGGAGACTCCCATGCCGTCGCCGATGAACAGGATGATGTTCTTGGCCGGCTCGGTCGCAGGCTGACGGGCCAGGGCGGCCTCCAGGGCGGCCTGCGGCTCCATGGCCTGGACGGCGACGGCCGTCATCGAGATCGAAAGGGCGACGACGCCGGCCGCCAGGCCCGCGCAGGGATGGATACGAAGAGTCATGAACGCCTCTGCCTCGGCCCGCGCAACGCCGGCCAGCTAAGGCGCCCGCTTATGCCTGCACTTCGTGACGTCCCTGCGAACGCCGAACTGAAAAACAATCTGGAAAACGGCTGTAAAACCGACACCCGGACGCGGAACGGTCCGCCACCCCAGACGCAAAAAAGGCCTGACAAGTCAGGCCTTTGCGCGATGGTACCACCTCTCGGGTTCGAACCGAGGACCTCCAGAGCCACAATCTGGCGCTCTAACCAACTGAGCTAAGGCGGCGCATCGCGAGGGATAGGGTTCTAGTGGCGCCGGCCAATGGGATCAAGAGCCATCGGCGCAGGCGCGCGGCAAAGAAAAAGGCCCCGGAGACCTGGGTCCCCGGGGCCGATTTTGTCGGTCCTTTCGCCGTCCCTTAGCCGGGAAGACGGAAGGAGATCGGGATCCGAACCGTGCCACCTTCGACGGGCGCGCCGTCGGCGGTGCGCGGACGCATCCGGAACAGTCGGGTCATCCGCATCGCGGCGCTGCCGAAGTCCTGGTCTGCGGGGCTTTCTTCCACCACAGAGCAGTTTTCCAGCGTGCCACGCGCAGTGACCGAGCAGCTCAGAACCACCCGACCCTCTGCTCCCATCCGCTGAGCGCGGTCGGGATAGTAGCGGGCCACGTCCTCGCCGCTGGGCAGTCGGGCCCAGTCGGGATTGGTGATCACCGACGGACGCGGCGGCGCAGGCGGCGCCGGAGCCGGAGGCTCAGGCCGCTCGACCCGTTCCTGCACCGGCGGAACCGGCAGCGGGGGGATCGACGTCACACCGACGGGCGGTGCGACCGGCGGACGCGGCTGCAGCTTGGGCGGCGGCGGCGGCGGGGTGTTCGTCGGCGGCGGCGGGGGCGGCGGAGGCGGCGGCGGCGGAGCGGGCTTAATGATCGCCACGTCCGTCACATCCTCCGAATACTCCCGATACTCCGGCTCGAACTTGGTCTTGTAGAGGTAAAGACCCAGGGCGACGTGCACCACGATCGAAACGATGATCGCAATGATGATGCCCTTGTTCCGCTTAGGCGCCGGGGCGTCGAACGGACTGTGATGAATGTGAGTCGTGTCACTGGTGTCAGACATGCCTCACCTCCCTCAATTGTCTTCTTCGCCGATGAGCGCCACGCTGTAGAACCCATTGTCCTGCAGCATGTTCATCACGCCCATGAAGTCACCGTACATGGTGTCCCTATCGGCGCGGATGAATATCCGCTCTCGTTCCGGGTTCCGCTGCCCAATGTTCGATCGCAGGTCGTCGCCCAGGGCCGACAGATCGGTAGCGAAGTCACCGATGTAGATGGACCCGTTCGACTGGATCGAAATGTAGACCGGTTTAGGCGGGTTCGCGGATGGCTCGGCGACGGCTGGCGGAAGAGCGACTTGGACCGTTACGCTGGCCAGAGGCGCCGCCACCATGAAGATGATCAGGAGAACCAGCATGACGTCCACGAAGGGCGTCACATTGATTTCGCTGTTCTGATCCGTCTCGTACCTGCCACCCCCAGACCCTGAGAGTTTAGCGGCCATTGGGATTAGGCCCCCTTGTCGAGCTGCCGGGAAATCGCGTTCAGAAGTTCAGCGACATACCCTTCCGAACGGGCGCCGTAAGCAGAGATGCGCGTCTGGAAGTAGTTGTAGAAGATAACCGACGGGATAGCGGCGAAGAGGCCCATGCCGGTAGCGAGCAGGGCTTCGGCGATACCGGGCGCAACGACGGCCAGGTTGGTCGTGTTGGTGTTCGCGATACCGATGAACGAGTACATGATCCCGTAGACGGTGCCGAACAGACCGATGAACGGACCGTTGGAGCCGACCGAGGCCAGGAACTGCATGCCGCCCGAGAGGCGCTTGGCGAGCGAGGCTTGCACGCCGCTCACCGCGGCGATCGCGCGGCCGATGGTGGTTTCACGGTGTTCGCCGGTGATGTTCAGGCCCGCTTGACGCGAAACCTCAACTTCTTGAACGGCGGCCGCAGCCATGTCGGCCAGCGGGTTGCCTTCGAACTCGTCGGACATGGCGACGCGGCCAATGTCGTTGATGTTCTTGGCGCCCCGGAAGGCTTCCAGGAAGCGGTTCGATTGACGCTCCAGGGCCGAGAACTCGAAGAGCTTGGTGAGCAGCAGGGTCCAGGAGAAGATCGAGGCCAGGGCCAGGCCGATCAGAACGGCCTTACCGACCGGCTGAGCGTCCAGGAACATGGTCATGATGGTCAGTTCGCCGTGACCACCAACATCAGTCGAGACTTCTTCCGCCGGGGCTTCAGCTGCCGGAGCAGCTTCGCCGGGGGCGGTTTCGGCGGCCGGGTCGGCAGGAGCCTCGGCGGCGGCCGGATCTGCGGGAGCGGCGTCCTGAGCGAACGCCGGCGCACCCATCACAAGCGCAGCGGCGCCAATGAGAGCGATGAAGGGGATCTTCCGTTTATTATCGAGCATCTGTCGCCAGTTCCTAATGGTCTAGCACGTTTGGACCGAGGGTCGTCACGCGAGAGCGTCTCCACCCTAGTTGAATAAGCCTGGCCCCGAGACGACTTTCGTCGCGCCGAGACCGAAACCGCTATCGCTGCACCCGACCCGTAGCGCCACTCTCCCACATTCGTGTGAAGACCGGCGCCGCGATTGGGCGAGGCGAGACCGCTACACCTTTCGGAAAGCGGACCCTCACCGCAAAGTTAGACGTGCGGCGAGGCTCCTTTGGCAACCCCCAAACGGAGCGTCAAGTGCGAGAGCCGCCAGCTAACCGCCGATAATCTAATCAGAAATTTGGGTATTGCTGCGCCGCACAACATGAATTGGCTGCAATAATTGGCTAATCTCGCCTAAGCCGGGAGGAATATTGCTGCGCCGCAACAGCCGGCATCGAACGCCGGTAGGTCAATATGGGCAAATTCTGGCGAGAATCGTCCGGCCAGCGCTTAGCAATTGCGCACCTTGGCGTTGCTGGACGGCAAATGAGCGCGGCGCCCCGCCAAGTCAAGGCGGCCGCCCCTTTCGCGGCGCAACCAAGCCGCCCGCTGTCACCGGAAAGCCTCACCCCCGGCGCCTGGCCCACCCATTACGGGCGGCCGCTTAGCCGCGGGGTATGGTCGAGTGAAGGAAAAGTGGCCCAGGACGGCGGCGCGGGACCTGGGAGGGGCCGGTCACGGGCTCAGCCGCCGGATGAGGCGTGGAGAGCCTGCCCGCCCGGCGCGCCGCAGATCCAATTCGCAAGAGGGGAAGTGTGGTGCCTGGGGGCGGATTCGAACCACCGACACGCGGATTTTCAATCCGCTGCTCTACCAACTGAGCTACCCAGGCCTGGGCCCGCCGCGCGGGAGCCGCGTCTATAAAAGAGCCGCCGACCGAAGTCCAGCGCTCCGGACGCCGATCTTCTCAGACCTAGTCCTCGTCGTCGGAAACCTCTTCCTGTTCAACGGCCGGCACCGCATAGGCGCCGGTGAACCAGCGCTGCAGATCCACGTCGGCGCAGCGCTTGGAGCAGAACGGGCGAAACTCGGCGACGGCGGGGCGGCGACAGATGGCGCATTTGGGCGCGGTGCTGGCGGGCCGGCTCATCGGGCGTGAACCTCGATCTTGTCCCAGGCCGCGGCCGGATCGCTGGTCACCTCGAATCGGGCGCCGATGCGGGCGGCCAGCAGGACCAGGAGGGGCTTGGCGGCCTCGGCCACCATGGGCGAACAGCGGGCCGACAGCCGTCCGCCCGGCGCCGCGCGGCCCTCGGCCTCCAGCCGACGGACAAGACGGTGGGCCAGGGTGTCGGCCGAAACGCGGCCGGCGGCGTCGATCAGGATGTCGGTGATCGGCCGGGTGCGCCGGGGCACGGTCAGTTCGATCGTGCCGAACCGGCTGATCGGGCCGATGGAGACGCCGGGATTGTCGGGATTGAAGGCGGCCCGCGCGGCGGCCATCAGGGCTGCCCCGTCGTGTCCGCGGCCCGCCATGTCGAACACCACCAGTCCGCCCAGCCCCTTCAGGCGAAGCACACGGGCGGCGACCCCCAGGGCGGCCAGATTGGCCTGGCGGGTGACCCGCTTGGCCTCCGCACCCTTGCGCTCGCCAACATCGACGTCGATCGCGGTCAGCGCCCGGGTGGGCTCAATGGCGATGCTGCCGCCGCCAGGGAGCGGATGGAGAATTTCCAGGGCCTCGGCCTCGGCCTCGTCGGCGATCTGGCGCGCGGCCTTGCCGGTGATCAGCTCGCCGTCCCTGGCCAATTCGCGCATCTGGTCGAGCAGGCCGGGGGCGGGCGACAACAGGGCGGGATCGCCCTTGGCCGGGCCGATGAGGCGCGCAGTCGCCAGCTTGCCGATCCGCGCCTCGGTGCGGATCTCGATCTCGACGGCCTCGCCCTGCCGCGGGCGGGAATCCGGCTTGAAGGAGAGGCTGGCCTCGGCCCCCTCACCCAGGTCGAGGAAGGCCATGGAGAGCGCCGGCTCCACATGCCGCACCCGGGCGCGCAGCCGCGCGCCGAGCGCCAGTCGCTGGGAATCGCCGTCCCGCTGGATCAGCAGCCGCTCCGGCCTGTCGTCCAGCAATACGCCGCCCCGGATCTCCCCAAGGCCCTCGTCGAGAAAGTAGGTCCGTCGGCTCATGCCGCGGGATAGCCCAGACCCTGCAGCAGACAAAGGGTTTCATAGAGCGGCAGACCGACCACGGCCGGATAGGACCCCTGCAGCCGCAGGACAAACCCCCCGGCCCGGCCCTGGATTCCATAGCCCCCGGCCTTGCCGATCCCCTCCTGACTCTGGAGGTAGGCGGCGATCTCGGTCGGGCTGAGCCGCTTGAAGGTCACCCGGGTCTCCACCAGCCGGTCGGCGGTCCGGCCATCGGGACCGTGAACCGCCACGGCTGTATAGACCCGGTGGGTGCGGCCGGAGAGCAGGTCCAGACAGGCGGCGACCTCGCCGTCGTTCTGCGCCTTGGGCAGGACGCGGCGACCGACGGCCACCACCGTGTCGGCGGCCATGACATAGGCCTCGGGGTGAAAGGCTTTGACGGCGGCGGCCTTGGCGGCGGCCAGCCGCAGAGCCAGCAGTCGCGGGGTCTCGCCCCGCAACGGCGTCTCGTCGATGTCTGATGCGGCCACATGGTCTGGCGTGACGCCGATCTGGGCCAGCAGGTCCAGGCGGCGCGGGCTGGCCGAAGCCAGGACGAGACGGGGGGCGGCAGGCGTCGTCAGATCGGCCACGCCTAGCGAACGCGGAAGGTGATGCGGCCCTTGGTCAGGTCGTAGGGGGTCATTTCCACCAGCACCTTGTCGCCGACGGCCACGCGGATGCGGTTCTTGCGCATCTTGCCGGCGGTGTGGGCGACGATTTCATGCTCATTTTCGAGCCTTACGCGAAACATGGCGTTGGGCAGCACTTCGCTGACCACGCCGGGGAACTCCAACAGCTCTTCCTTGGCCATGCCGGCTCCATGGGCGCTCACCTAAGCGAACGGGACGCGCCTGGAATCGGGCCGCGAGCCGTCAACCTGCCGATTATAACCCAGGTTGAGGACGGCCCGGTAGAGCCTGGCGCATCACTCGCCGTCCTCGCCAAATCGCTCCCGGAGTCTCCGGGCCAGGGCGTCACGGACCTCCCGATAGGCCGCCAGCCGATTTTCCCGGGGACCGTCGGCCAGGGTCGGGTCGTGGGTCGGCCAGTACTCGATCTGGGCGGCCCGATGCCGGGTCAGCTCGACGGCTCTGTGCTGGGCCTCCGGCGTCAACGAGATCACCAGGTCAAAGGAATCGTCGGTCAGGTCGTCGAAGGTTTTCGGCCGGTGCCCCTCAAGATCGAAGCCCTGCTCGGCCATCACGGCCTGGACAAAGGGATCGGCCCCCTCGGCGTCGAGGTCGGGCTTCAGGCCGCAGGAGTCCACATAGACCCGGTCGCCGAGAATCTGCTTGGCCACCGCCTCGGCCATGGGCGAGCGGACCCGATTGAAGTTGCAGGCGAACAGAATGGCGCCGGGCAGCGGCGGACGAGACCCCGAACCCATGGCCCCCTCAGTTCCGGTGATGCAGGGCGCAGATCAGGGTGAACAGCCGCCGGGCGGTGTCGAGGTCGGTCTCGATCTTGCCCGCCAGCCGTGTCCGCAACAGTTCGGAGGCTTCGTTGTGCAGGCCGCGACGGCCCATGTCCAAGGCCTCGATCTGGGCCGGCGTGGCGTTGCGGATGGCCTGATAATAACTCTCGCAGATCATGAAATAGTCTTTGATCAGCATCCGGAACGGCGACAGCGACAGGATATGGCGCTTCTCATAGGTCGGGCCGCGCACGTCGAAGACCAGGCGATTCTCCATCAGCCCCATCTGCAGGTCGTAGGGGCCGCTCTCGGCCCCATCGGGGGCAAAGTGGTTGGACTCCAGCAGATCGAAGATGGCGATCTGCCGCTCCTGCTCCTGGTCGCGCGAAATCGCGCCCAGGGAGTCCTGGTCGATCTCGACGCTCTGCAGCCGGTGGTTCTTCTGGTCGTCGTCAGCCATGACGCTCTGGCGAAGCGCTGGAGCGCGTTCCGTAAAGGTGGAACCCGGTTTTACGGTCGAAACGCGCTCGAACTCTAAATTCTCGAGCGCGATTCAACGATCAGACGGCCCGTCTGATCGCATCACGCTCTAGGCGTCAGCTTTAGTGCAATCTGGCCCCCAACGTCATCCCGCCATGCGGGCGCAGGACGGGTCCAGACAAGAAAAATCCCCCGCCGCCGGAGCGACGGGGGATCTTCGCGCCTGTGGAGCGGCCTCTAGTAACGATAGTTGGCGTTGCGATAGCCTTCCGGCTGGACATAGGCGCCATGGACATAGCCCACGCCCACGCCGTTCTGGCCCACCAGGACCCAGTCGCTGCCCCGCACCTGGGCCAGGGCCTCGAAGCGCTGGCCGGCGCGCAGCTGGCCGACCCGCGGGCTGCTGGTGGTCGGAGCGGCGCGCAGGTTCACCGTCGAGCGGGCGACCATGGCCCCTCCGCCGCGATTGAAGCTCGCCGGCGCCAGGTTCCGGTCGAGGCGGTAGCCGTCGTGGGTATAGGTGGCGGGCTGGTTATAGGCGTAGCCCTGGCCCTGGGCGTAGCGACGATCCTGATCATCATGCTGCAGCTTGCAGCCGATCGCCGAGCCGGCCGCGGCCCCGACGACGGCGCCGAGCGCCGTGCCCGTGCCCCGGTCGTTCTTGGCCAGGTTGGAGCCGGCCGCGGCCCCCACCAGGGCGCCGATCAGGGCGCCGCCCTCCTGCTTGCCGCCGCTGGCGTTGCACCCCAGCACGCCGCCGAAGTTCTGGGCCTGGGCGGCGGGCGCCGTGGCGGCCAGCAACAGGGCGCTCATCATCGCGGTGGCGGCCGCGCCCGAGGCCAGTTTGGAAACACTCTTGTTCGGCATGACTTGCCTCCATCAGATCGAGTTCGCCGGGCCGCGAGTGGCCCTACGAGACTGACCTTAGAAGGCCTTGGCTGAACGCCCCCCCGACGCCGATTGACAGTTTTCGTTCAGACTTTAGGGGCCGCGCCCTGTCCCAGGCGCAGGGCGGCCGAGCGGGCGTGGGCCGGCAGCCCCTCGGCCTCGGCCAGGGCGACCGTGGCCGGGCCCAGGGCCTGGAAGGCCGCCGCGTCACACTTCACAAACGATGTCCGCTTGATGAAGTCATAGATGGAGAGACCCGACGAGAACCGCGCCGCGCGGCTGGTGGGCAGCACATGGTTCGAGCCGGCCACATAGTCGCCGATGGCTTCAGGCGCATGCCGGCCGAGGAACATCGCACCGGCGTGGCGAACCTGGGCGGCCAGGGCGTCGGGGTCGGCGACGGCGAACTCCACGTGCTCGGGCGCCAGGCGGTCCACCAGGGCCGGCGTTTGCGCTAGCGGCGCAAGGATCACCGCGCCATGGTCGCGCCATGAGGCCTCAGCCACGGCGCCGGTGCTCAGGGTCGCGATCTGGGCTTTGACCTCCGCCTCCACCTTGGCGGCGAAATCAGCATCGTCGGTGATCAGGATCGATTGGGCCGCGGGATCATGCTCGGCCTGGGACAGCAGGTCGGCGGCGATCCAATCGGCGCGATTCTGAGCGTCGGCGACCACGACGATCTCGGAGGGGCCGGCCAGGGCGTCGATCCCCACCACCCCATAGACTCGCCGCTTGGCGGCGGTGACGAAGGCGTTGCCGGGGCCGACGATCTTGTCCACCGGCGCGATCGGCCCGGCCCCATAGGCCAGGGCCGCCACTGCCTGGGCGCCGCCGACCCGCCAGATTTCCGTCACGCCCGCCGCCTTGGCCGCCGCCAGCACGGCGGGCTGCAGGCGGCCCGGCGGGGTGACCATGGCGATCCGCGACACGCCGGCCACCGCAGCCGGCACAGCGTTCATCAATACGGTGGAGGGATAGGCCGCGCGGCCCCCGGGCACATAGATTCCTACGGCCTCGATGGGCGTCCACCGCCAGCCCATCTCCACCCCGGCCTCATCGGTGAAGCGGGCGTCGGCGGGGCGCTGCCGTTCGTGATAGCTGCGGATGCGCTCCGCGGCGAAATCGATCGCCTCGCGGACCTCCAGCGGACAGGCCGCGGCGCCGGCCTCGATCTCGTCGGCCGTGACCCGCAGGTCCGCCTCGCTGATCTCCATCCCGTCGAACTGCGCGCCATAGCGCAGCACGGCGGGCAGGCCCTCGCTGCGGACCGCCGCCAGCACGTCGCGCACGATGGCCTCGACATCCTCGGGCGTATCGCGGCGTTCGTTCACCAGGGCGGCGAAGCGGGCTTCGAAGTCGGGATCGGAAAAGATAAAGCGGCGCATGGCGTGGCTATGTAGCGATCCTGGCCGGCCAGCGCCATGGCGCCGCGGCCACAGGGCTGGATCGGTGGGCCTTACGCCTCGTGGCGGGGAGTCCGAGGGGTCGGCCAGGGGTCCGAGACGTCGGCCAGCACCGCCTCGATGCATTCGACCTTGATCTTGAGGTCACCGCCGCCGGCGAAGTTCAGCACCACAGCCCCGCCGGGGGGCTCAACCTCCGGCTCGAAGGTGATGGCCAGCAGTTCGACCACCGCGTCGGGCGCATCGCGCCGCAGCCGCCGCGCCTCGACCTGTTCGACCGATCCAAGCTGCAAGGCGCTGCGCACGCGCGAGCGGCCTCCCGCCTCCCAGCGGTAGCGGTTGAACGCGATGGTCAGCAGCCGGGTCTGGGCCTCGAAGCGGATGTCGCCGATCTTGGCCACGGCGTCCTGAAGGGCCGCAGAGATCACAGCCAGATCCTCGGCGTCCTCGGCCCGCAGCTTCAGGGGTCCCCGGGAAACGTCAGGCATCGGCGGTCATGTCCTCGATCATCTCCGCGCCCTGCAGGCGCCGGATCTTCGCTCCGCAGGCGCCGAGCTTGGCCTCGAGGCGCTCGAAACCTCGATCCAGGTGATAGACCCGCCCCACCTCGGTCTCGCCCTTGGCCGCAAGGCCCGCGATCACCAGGCTGACCGAGGCGCGCAGGTCAGTGGCCATCACCTGGGCGCCGTTCAGGCTCGAGACCCCGCGCACCCGGGCTTCGCCGCCCTGGATGGCGATGTCGGCGCCCAGCCGGGCCAGTTCCGGCGCATGCATGAAACGGTTCTCGAAGATGGTCTCGCGGATCACCGATTCGCCGTCAGCCAGGGTCATCAGGGCCATGAACTGCGCCTGCAGGTCCGTGGCGAAGCCGGGATAGGGATCGGTCTCGATGGTCACGGCCTTCAGCCGCTGGCCGTTGCGCTTGATGGTGACGCCGTCGTTATGATGCGTCACATCGACCCCGGCTTCTTCCATCTTGTCCAGCAGATTGGCGATGAAGTCGCTGCGGGTCCGGGTCAGCCGCACCTCGCCGCCGGCCATGGCCGCGGCCAGGGCGAAGGTGCCGGTCTCGATTCGATCAGGAATGACAGAGTGTGTCGTTCCGCCCAGTCGGCTGACCCCCTGGATGCGGATCAGGTCCATCCCGGCGCCGCTGATCCGCGCGCCCATCTTGTTCAGGCAATCGGCCAGATCGACGATCTCGGGTTCGCAAGCGGCGTTACGCAGTACGGTCTCGCCCTCGGCCAGAACCGCCGCCAGCATGGCGTGCTCGGTAGCGCCCACTGAGACGAAGGGAAAGACGATCTCCGCGCCGATCAGGCCCCGCGGCGCCTGGGCGTACACGTAGCCCTCGTGGAGATCGATATGAGCCCCGAGCGCCCGCAGCGCCGACAGGTGAAGATCCACCGGCCGGGCGCCGATGGTGCAGCCGCCGGGCAGGGAGACCTTGGCCTGGCCGGAGCGGGCCAGCAGCGGCCCCAGCACGTTGAACGAGGCCCGCATCTGGCGGACCAGGTCATAGGGCGCGATGGCGCTGATGATTTCGGACGTCTGCAGCACGGTTTCGGCGCCGTCCGGCCCGTCCCGCTCCTCGACCTCGGCGCCCAGACGCCTGAGCAGCTTGCCGAGGAACCGCGTGTCGGCCAGACGCGGCATGTTGGTCAGCCGCAGAGGTTCGTTCGTCAGAAGACTGGCGGCCATCAGCTTGATGGCCGAGTTCTTGGCGCCGCTGATGGCGATCTCGCCTTCCAGACGCGCGCCGCCTTCGATGACGATTCGATCCAATCCCAGCCCCTTCAAGCGCCGCAGCCCCGCAGCGTGAACAACCCAAGAGGCGCTTCTATCCTGAGGCCACCGCGGCGCAAAGCCACGGGACTCTCACGAACGCTTGTCATCCTCGGGGTCCGGAGCATCCGGCGCCCTTGGCGCGGCCTTGCGGCGGCGCAGATTGGCGCGAAGAGCCTGGGCGAGCTTGGCCTCCCGATCGGTGGGGGACGGCGATCTGGGCTTTTCCGGCGGGCTCATGAACAGGGCTTGCGACCGGGGCCCTGCGAGGTCAAGTCCGAGAAATCCGGATTTGGGGGCTTCACGCGGGCCGTCGGGTTGGCTATAGCCCCCGCCTCGCCTTTCGCCGCCGTAGCTCAGTGGTAGAGCGCATCCTTGGTAAGGCTGAGGTCGGCAGTTCAATCCTGCCCGGCGGCACCACTATCCGGAGGCTGGTCCACCCAGCCTCAAGGCGTCTCCGGAGCGGCCCTGCGCCGCTCCGGAGCTCCCCTCACAGGTCCAGCGTATCGAACTTGTCAGGCGGCCGTTCGAGCCCCCTTTGTCGAGGCCCCTTCGAGGCCTTCGAAAAAATAATCCACCCCGACCCGCAGAACCCTGGCGATCTCATAGAGCCGCGAGGCGCTCAGCCGGTTCATGCCCCGCTCGTACTTCTGGACCTGCTGAAAACTGATCCCGAGGTGTTCGGCGAGTTCGGTCTGCGTGATCTTCAAATCCCGCCGCCTGAGACGCAGGCGCATGCCCACGTGCAGGTCGACGGGGTGGATGCTGACGCTGGCCACCATGACTCAGCTCCCCGCCTGCATCAGCGGCGAAGATTCGAGGCTGAGCCGCACCCAGACGGGAGCGCCGGCGGAAAGCGGCAGGGCCAGATGCAACCGCCGGTGTTGGGAGGCGGCGTCGAGGACGATGGCTTCGTACTGTCGGGGATTGCGCCACTGGGCGTTCAGAGGCAGCCAGAGCCGGCGGATTTGGACCGGCCGAACCCGGTGGCGCGCCGCCACCTCTGCGAGGATCGCATAGTCGCCGGCGCGAGAGCCTAGATACCTCCAGGCCAGGGCCGCGCCTGCCGCAAGGACGACAGCGCCGGCGCACAGCGCCAAAGGCGATGGCCGGACGGCGGCCAGGACGGCCACCCCAAGGATGGCCGGCGTGAACCAGGCCAGTCCCGCGAGCGCCGGAGCTGGTGGCTCCAGCCGGCTGGGTTCACTTCCATTCTGGCCCGATGAAAAGGCTGTTGGCCGGCAATCCATGCTTGTTCTCCCCCGCAGGCACGCGCTGCAGTGGGGGGGATGGAGGCCCTCAAAACAAGGCTTCCGCATTTGAATTTACAACTGTTTACATAGTTAAGCCTGCCGCCGGACGGGCGTGGGATTGCGCTTGCGCGGCCTATTAGTGGATCGCCCCGAAGCGCTGGTGACCCGGCGCCGAAATCCCGCCGCAGTAGTGTTCGATGGTCTCGAACAACGCCTTGGCCGCAAAGGGCTTGCTGATGACCGCATCCATGCCCGCCGCCAAGCAGGCCTGTTGATCCGCCTCACCGGCGCCGGCCGTGATCGCCACGATGGGCACGCGGCCCAGGCCCAGGCTCGCCTCGGTGCGGCGGATGATCCCCGTCAGGGCGAGGCCGTCGATCAGCGGCATTTTCACATCCATCAGGATAAGGTCCCAACGCGAGCCCCGCCACGCCTCCAGGGCCTCGGAACCGTCCCGGGCGATGACCGGGGTCAGGCCGACGAAATCCAGCAGGGCGATGAGCAGCCGTTGGGTTCGCGGATCGTCTTCGGCCACCAGGATCTGGACCTGCCCAGCCGGGCCCTTCGCTCGCCCCCCGGCGGCCAGTTCAGATGACATCACGCGCAACCCTCCTCTATTGAGGACGGCCTCGACTCTCTCTGACCCGACCTCATTCGGGCCTAGTAACGCTAAGCGAACCGGCTGCACGGCTTTGAGGCTGAGTTTTACAACTTCTTACAATCCGTTCTCCGCCATTGCCCAAATTGGGCCGGTTTCACATTATAGGGGGGCATCGATAGTGGCGTGTACGGAGGCGACCCGTAGCCGAGGCCTCAGGCATAGCTCCAAGAGGTGTGCGAGCGCTTCTTCGGGGAGGAAAAGCCTCATGAGGGTCGCGATACTGGAGGATGATCCCGCCCATGGTGATCTGGTGGAAGCCGCCCTCCTCTCTGAAAATCACCTCTGCCTTCGCTTCACGTCCGGAGCCCCCCTGCTGGTTCGCCTGCGCCAGGAGACCTTCGATCTTCTGATCCTGGACTGGAATGTGCCGGGGCCATCAGGTCTGGACGTCTTGGCCTGGTCCCGGGCCAATTTGCAGGCTCCGCCGCCCGTCCTGATGATTACGGCCCGGGCCTCGGCCGAGGATATCGTCACCGCCCTCGACGCGGGCGCCGACGACTTCATCATAAAGCCGATCGAGCGGTCGGTGCTGCTGGCGCGTGTGAACGCCGTCCTCCGCCGGGCCTATCCCAGCGGCGCGACGATGCGCCCCGAGACTTTCGGCGATCACCTGTTCGATCCGATGGCTGAGACGGTCACCCATGGCGAAAAGGCCGTGAAGCTGACCACCAAGGAGTTCGCCCTGGCCCTGGCCTTCTTCCGGAACATGAACCGGCCGCTGGGCCGAGCCTATCTCCTGGAGACGGTCTGGGGTCGCAATCCGGATCTTCCCACACGCACCCTCGACGCCCACGTCTCGCGCATCCGCGCCAAGCTCGACCTGCGTCCGGCGCTTGGCTACCGACTCGCCCCTGTCTACAGCTATGGCTACCGCCTGGAGGCGATCTCAACCGACGCCGAGGAGTCGTCCGCCCCATGAAGGTCATCCGCCTCGCCGTCGCCGTCGCCTGCGCCATCGGCCTTGGCCTCGCGCCCCTCACGGCCAAGGCCCAGACCCCCCAGACCGCATCTGACATCGCCACCTATGTGGTTCGGCCTGGTGACACACTCTACGACCTGGCCGAGCGCTACATGGTTCGGCCCGGTGACGCCCAGCGGGTGGCCCGCCTCAATCGCATCGCCGAGCCGCGGCGCCTCCAGCCAGGAACAACCTTGCGGATTCCCGTGCGCCTGCTGCGCACCGAACCCGTCGTCGCCCGCCTGAGCGCCTTCCGTGGGGATGTGACCATCACAGCCCCGGCGGGTCCGCTGGCCCCGGTGATCGGCCTGGTCATCCCGGAAGGTTCACGCCTGACCACCGCCGCGGGCGCCTTCCTGACGCTGGAAATGCCGGACGGCTCGCGGATCACCCTGCCCTCCCAGAGCCGGGTGGTCCTCGACCGCGCAAGGCGGGTGCTGCTGAGCGGCGACATTCAGCGGCGGCTCACCCTGGAGGCCGGGCGCAGCAGCTCGGTGGTCGCCCCGGCTCCGACGCCCGGCAGCAGCTTCATCATCACAACCCCGCTCACCGTGTCTGCGGTGCGCGGGACGGAGTTCCGCGTCGCTCATGACGCCGAGGCCAACCGTTCGACTCTTGAGGTGGTGGAAGGCTCGGTTGGCGCCCGGGCCAGCTATGAGGCCAGCGAAATTCTCGTGCCCCGGGCCTTCGGCCGCCGGGCAGACGCCACCAGCGCCACCGCCCCGCAGGCGCTATTGCCCAGCCCCAAGCTCCGCGCCCCTGGACGAGCCCAGGACGAACCGGAACTCAGCTTCGACCTCGTCCCCGTCGATGGAGCGCAAAGCTATCGAGGCCAGCTGGCGACGGACGCGGGCTTCGTCGATATCTTCGCCGAGGCCGAAAGCGAAGGTCCGACCCTGACCTTTGGTTCGGTCCCCAACGCCATCTACTTCCTGCGCCTGACGGCCATCGCCGTTGACGGCCTGGAGGGGCTTCCCGAGGTCTACGCTGTGGAGCGTCGGCTGAACGCCATTGGCCTTGCGCCACCGGCTGGCCTGGAAGGGGTTGATCGCAGCTTCCTGTTCCGCTGGAGCGACTCTGGCGAAGGCGCCGCCAGCTTTCGCTTCCAGCTCGCCGTCAATGCCGAGATGGACGGGCCGATCATCGACGAGCCAGGCCTGACCGAACGACAGATCTCGGTCGCCGAACTCCCGGACGGCGTCTACTTCTGGCGGGTGCTGGTCACACGCTTCGAGGATGGTCGAGCCTCCGAGAAGTGGTCGCCGGTCCAGCGGTTCCAGCTGGGCGGCTGATCCTGTCGCCCATTCCACCTCACAGGGACCGACCTCAGCGATCATGGCTGATGGGCGAATGGCTGCTGACGGCGGCCTTCACCCTGGCGCTGACGGGGCTCCTGGCCTGGAGCGGGGGCGCAAGCCGACTCGACCACCTTCTGTACGACGCCCTGGTGCGACAGGCGCCCCAGGCGATCAGCGACGACATCATCCTGGTCGTCATTGATGATCGAAGCCTGCAGGAGGTCGGGGTCTGGCCCTGGCCCAGGCAGGTCCACGCAGACCTCGTCGACCGCATCGCCGAGGCCAACCCCAAGGCGCTCGCCTATGATGTCCTGTTCGTTGAGCCCGGCTCCGACCCGGCCGGGGATCGGGCCCTGGGCCAGGCGTTCGCCAAGACCGGCGTCGCAGCCCTTCCCCTGGTCATCGAGACTCCGGGTCCCGACGGCGCCGCCTTCGCCCTTCGCCCCCCCGTCGGCGTGATCGCCAGGGGCGCCGCGGGGCTCGGCCAGGTGAACCTACAATTTGATCGTGACGGCGTGGTCCGCCGCGCCGCCCTTCTCGAGAGCGCCGGCGCGCAGAAGGTGCCTCATCTCGTCGAGGTCGCCCGTCGCATCGGCCAGGGTCTCCCGCTGCCGGATCTCGCGCGTCCGGCCACAGGCAGCCCCCTGGTGCGGACGAGGCCGATCCTCATTCCCTATGCCGGGCCGCCGGGCCACTACCGCTCCATCTCCGCCAGCAGCGTCCTGGCCGGCGAAACGCCCCCGGAGTTCCTGCAGGGTCGCTACGTTCTCCTCGGCGCCACCGCCGCCGGGCTCCACGACAGCTACGCGACGCCCACCAGCACCGCCGCGCAGTTGATGCCCGGCGTCGAAATACAGGCCAACCTGCTCGACGCCCTCCTTCAGGGCCGCACCATCCAGCCGCTGAATCCTTGGGTCCAGACAGCCCTGTCCCTCGGCCTGGTTCTCGTCCTGCTGATCGGGCTTCTGCGGCTCGGACCTCGAGAAAATCTTCTGCTGGGCGCCGCCCTCATCCTCCTGGCGCCCGGCGCCAGCGCCATCGCTCTGATCAGTTTTGGTCTCTGGGCGCCGCCGGCCGCGGCCTTGATCGGGATTCTGGTCGTCCTCCCCCTTTGGGCCTGGCGGCGGCTGGAGGCCTCGAGCCGCTACATGGTGCGCGAACTGGCCCGCTTCTCAGCCGAGCCGGATCTCGTCGCCCGCCCGCCTCAGTCCCCCGCGGGACAGGATATCGTCGCCCGGCAGATCGCCCTCATGGAGGACGCCATCGCCCGGGCGCAGGACGCCCGCCGCTTCGCGCTCGACACCCTGCAGGGCCTGCCAGATCCCACCCTCGTCGTCACCGCCGCCGGCGAAGTCACCTTCGCCAACACTGCGGCGCGAGCGCTCTTTCCCCAGGCTCTGGGCGCCGGGCTGCCCACCTTGCTGGAGGGCTGGTCGGCCGATGATGCGCCCGTTGCGGCGCTGATGCTGGGCGAAACCCACTTGGCTGGCGAAGTGGTCAGCCCCCGGGGGATGATCTTCCAGGTCACCCGCGTGCGACACCAGCCGGGCGCCGAGGCGCCGCCGGCCTGGATCGTCCGGCTCACCGACATCACCCCGATCCGGACAGCCGCCGCCCAGCGCGAGCGCCTGCTTCAACTCCTCAGCCACGACATGCGCTCGCCGCAGGCCTCGATCCTCGCGGTGCTGGACTCCCTCTCTGCGGAAGGCGCCCCCAACGCCATCCTCCAGCGCATCGGCGGCTATGCCCGCCGCACCCTGGCCCTGGCCGACAACTTCATCCATCTCGCCCGCGCCGAATCGAGCGCCATGACCTGGGAAATCCTGAACCTCGCCGACCTCGCCACGGAGGCGGTCGACGACATCTGGCCCCAGGCTCAACGTGCGGCCACGACCATAGATCTCGATGTCCCGGCCGAGGAGCTGCTGGTGCGCGGGGACCGGGCGCTTCTCTCCCGCGCCCTTGGCAACCTGCTCGACAACGCCCTGAAGCACGGTGGCCCATCCGGCAAAATCACCTGCGCGCTATGGGCGCAGGACGACCAGGTCGTGTGCGAGATCACCGACAGCGGACACGGCGTCGCGGATGACGCCATGGCCCAGCTTTTCCAGCCGTTCCAGCGGCTCGGTCGGCCAGACGCGCCCCGCGCCGAAGGTGCGGGCCTGGGCCTGAGCCTGGTGCGCGAGGTCGTGCAACGTCATGGCGGCGAGATCTCCTGCCGCAATGCAGGGCCAGATGGCGGGGCCATCTTCACCCTGCGCCTGCCGCAGGTCACCGAGGCCTGAGACGCTCGGCCAGGGCGGCCGTCAGCAGCGGCGCCATCTCCGCGCCTTCGCCGGCGGGGCCCTGCTGTTGGGCGTTGGCGCGAAAAGCTGGCGTTCCGGTTTGCGTATCCACAAGGACGACGGTCAGGCTGTAGTCGCTCCGGCGTCGCTGCCAGAACCGCGCCTTGCGGCTTTTCGCCAGCCAGTGAGGAGCCGCCCCCTCCGCCCCGGGTACAAAGGCCCCGACCCCGGCGGGACGCTCCGCGAAGCCGGCCTGCACCAGATAGTCCGCCCTGACGTCATTCCCCTCCACCAGATGGAAACCCGCCGCCCCAAGCGCGGCCTCAAGGTCCTCCCCCCAGGTCGCCGCCTCGACGGGGAGGCGGACACGCGCCCCAGGGGGCGGCGCCTCGGGCGCCAAGCTCAGCTCAACCGGAGGCGTGGCGCAGCCCGCCAGTCCCGCGCACATCAAGCCTGCAATAACCGTCCCGCGTCGCATGTCGCCCCCGTCCGCCGTATGGCCCGAGTAAACATGCGGAAGCTCCCAGGTCCAATCCCTCACGGCGCCTTCTTTATACCCGGATGTTATTGACGCCATCATCGCCGTGCGTCAGGAAGCGACATGGAGCCAGCCTTGACCCCCACCCTGACCGCCTTCGTCGATGGCGTGCGTATCGCCAGTGGCGACCCCGCCCAGGTCGCCGCCGTTCTGCGCGCCCGCGCTGACGCCCACGAGTCGCCGCCGATCCTGCTGTCTGACGCCGACGGCCGGCCGGTGGACATCGACCTACGGGCGTCGCCCGCACCTCCGACGGCTGAGGAGCCATCCCCCGCCCGAGCGACTCGGGGCCGACCGCGCCTCGGCGTCGTCCCGCGGGAGGTCACCCTCCTGCCCCGCCACTGGGACTGGCTCGCAGCCCAGCCCGGCGGCGCCTCGGCCGCCCTCCGCCGCCTGGTGGAGGAGGCTCGCAGGACGCACGCCGACGCCGACCGCCTTCGCACCCGGAGGGAAGCCGCCTATCGCGCCATGTCCGCCCTGGCTGGTGACGCCGCCGGCTTCGAGGCCGCCGCGCGCGCCCTGTTCGCCGACGACCGGACGGCGCTCGACGCCGTCCTGACGGCCTGGCCTCCGGATGTCGCCGCCTACATCCAGGCGCGCCTGGAGGCCTAGCGGCTCTTCCCCGCGCCCAGCGCCTGCTGAGCCTGGTGGGTCCCGACCGCAAGTCTTCGGGCGGCGTCGCAAGCGACCAGATCCGCGCCCCGCATCACATAGCCGATCTCCAGATCCGCGAGGGTCGGCGCCGGCGGCAGCACATGCAGCTTGCAGGGGCGCAGGGCTTCAGGCGCCAGGCTCAACTGCGGCGCAGCCGACAAGCTCGGGGGCGGCTTGGCACAACTGGCGATCAGCAGCGTGCAGGCGATCGGCGCGAGCCGCATCAAGGGGCGCATGTCCGTCCTCCGTGTTCAGGGCTTGGGGAATGAAGGCCGCCGCAACCTGGTCGGCGCGGCTGCTCCGGGCCAGCGCCTCGCTAAGGCGCGCCTGGGCCGCCCGCTCCCCTTCGGCCTCCAGGCGGGCGACGTCTCGCTGCTGGGTGAGCGCGGCGACGGCGTCCCGATGAAGCTCGGCCCCATCCCGGCGCCCGGCCACATAGAGCGACAGCGCCGAGGCGGCCAGGCCGCCGGCCGCGACGGCGATCATGATCAGGCGCAGGTTCATGCCGAAAGGCCTCGCACATAGCCGCCGCCCGGCCGCCAGGTCAGCACCTCGCGGCGCCAGCGGCCCCCAAGACCCAGGTGAATCCAGGCGCCGGCCTCTTCGATCAGCTGGTCGAAGGCGAGATCCGACTCCGCGATCGCCCGGCACACCGCCAGGGGCGAGCCAAACCGCGGGCAGATGAAGTCCGCGGCCTCGCCGCGCATATGGGCGCTGGTCGCCGAGCCGCCCACCGCCCGGTTCACCGCCGGCGAACGATAGCCGCTGGTGATCAGGACCGGCGAGTCCCCGAGCAGGGTTCGAACCTCTTCGAGCACCTTCGCCGTGGCCTTGAGACGCCTGAGCAAGGCAGGCGTCGGCTGGTTGTCCAGGCCGCGCTGCTGGGTGGCGATCATTTCCTCCAGGGAAAAGTGCGCCGAAAGCCATGTGGTCATGGCCGACCTCCAGTTCATCGATCGATGGGAGAGGGCTCAGGGCCGGTCGCGGCGCCCGGCGGCCACCAGCTTGGCCCAGTCGGTCACCGTAGCCCCGGCGAGATAGAGCGTGCCCAGCACCACATTGGCGCCGATCAGGGCCAGGCCCAGCCACTTCAGGGCGACGGGGTCGTCCAGCCGCAGGATGATCGCCGCAAGGCCGGCGAAATTGGCCCCACAGGCGCAGTAGGTGAAGATGCGGCGATAGAGCCACCGCACCTCGATGGGCGGCCGCGGCTCGCTCACGGGCTGCTCGCCGGCTTCAGGCCCAGCCCCGCCAGAAAGGCGATCAGGCCGGTGGCCAGCCACGGCATGCTGCGGGCCAGCCAGGTCCAGAAGTCGGCGGCCCCCGCGACCCGGTCACGCTGGCTTTCCAGCTGGTCGATGCGGCCCAGGGCCCCCTTCAGCTCGCCGCGTAGGCCCTCCACCAGCTTACCGGCCTCCAGGGCCTCCAGCCGCGCCAGCCGCTCGCGCACATCGTCCATCTTGGCGGCCAGCCCTTCCAGCCGGGCGGTCTGGGCGGCCACATGTTCGCCGATCTGCCGCAAGGCGACGATCTGGGCGTCTGCCATTTCCAACGCGCCAGTCATCCGGTCCCCGTCTTCGTAGGAAACATCGCTTTGCCCAAGCTGAAGATGTCGCCCGCGATCCCGGTGGCCTGCGCCAGATTGTCGAGGAAGCTCGGCGTATCTGTCCGCGTCCCCGTCGTGCTGGACGTTCCCTCGGTCGTGGACCCGCGGAACAGCTCCAGGGGCAGCTTGGCCATGATGTCGGCCTGGCTGTTCAGGGCCGTATAGGGCGCCATCCGATAGGCCTGATCCACGCTCCGCGCCTGCGCGCCGATCGCCGCCTGGGTCGCCACGTCGTCCCGGTCGCTGGCCGCCCGGGATCCGGCCAGGCCGGCAAGACTGTTGGCCGCCTGCAGGCGCAGCGCGGCGTTCTGGGCGGCCAGCTGCGCATTCTGAGTCGAGGCCTGCTGCCGGCGATCGGCGTCCTGGCTGGCCAGAGCAGCGCTGGTGTTGAACATGCCGGCGAAGAGGTTGGACACCTGGGCGTTCCGCGCTCGGGCCAGCTCGCCTTCGGTGAGCGAGCGGGTGAGCGCCGCGCCGGAGCCGCCAAACGCGCCCTGCCCGGCCAGATCTAGCGCCTGGCTGGCCCGCGTGCGCCCGGCTTCAGCGTCGAAATCAGCGGTGGCCGCATCCACCACCTGGTTCCGATAGGGATTGTAATAGGCCTCGATCCCGTCCAGCAGGCTGGCGGACTGGACGCTGGGCGTTTCCTGCGCGGCCACGCCCCGCACCCAGTCGGCGGCCTCGTCATAGGCGAAGCCATAGCCGTTCAGACCAGCCGCGCCCCGCATCGCCTGCTGCTCCAGCCCGCTCAGGGGCGCGACCAGGCTATAGGGGTCCACTTGGCCCAGCTGGCTGACCCGGGCGCTCAGGCCCTGGACGCCATCGGTCACCCATTGGGGGTTGGTCGGCGTCACGGTCGCCCGTTCCGTCGTACTCGAACTCGTCTTCGTCTTCTTCTTGCCCATCACAGGCTCCTTCTCAGAATCTCGCCATGCCGCCGGTAGCCCAGGGCGCTCAGCACCCGCGCCCAGCCCGATCGGCCTTCGATGGTGACGCACACGCATCCCAGGCCCCGCGCCCAGGCCTCGACGCCCGGCCGCAGGGCCAGGATCGTGTCCAGCCGGCCCCCCGCCAGCCAGACGTGCAGGCTGCGGCCCTCTGGCCCCTCGACGCATTGGGTGACCAGAGCCCCGCCCTCGCCAGCCCAGAGCTGCGCGTCTCCCGCCAGAATCTCGTCTCGCAGGGTCGCCTCGTCCCCATCCTCGGGGCGCAGGGCTGGCAGCAGCCAGCTGCGGCACGCCGCCCAGGTCTCCGCCCTCACCGCATGCCCGCCGGCGCGACATCGAACACCGGGCGGCCAATCCGCCCGCCGGTCGGCGAGCCCTGGCCGCTCAGCCGGACGCGGAACAGCCGACCGCTCGCGCGCACGTCCACCCGCTCGACGCCTGGCGCCAAGGGATAGGGGCCATAGGTCCGGCTCTCCCCCTGGGGCTTCAGCCGAGTGCTCAGGCGCAGCGCGGCCGGCCCCGCCTGCCCAACCATGTCCGGCCACAACCCCCGCACCATCAGGGTCTGGTCCTCGCTCAGAAGCTGGTCGGCGCTCTCGATGAACCAGGTGAAGGCCCCGCCATCAGCCGAGCGGCCCCGTTCGTGCCAGAACACCTGGCCCCCGGGGGTCACGCCGATCGGATCCTGCTGCGGGCCGGCGTCCACAAAGGCGGTGCGGGCCATGACCCCCTTGGACCAGGACCCATCACCCAGGCAGACCGCCAAGTATCGGCTGTTCTCATTGCCATCACGGGCGTCGGGATAGTCGAAACGGATCTCGTCATAGATGCTGATGGAGGTCGCCGTGATCTTGTCACCCTGGGCGCTGGCCAGGTTCTGGGCCATCTCGTCACGGATCGGGCACGGGATGATCTGCACAGCTCCACCCAAGGCGTAGCTGCGAAACTGCAGGTCCGGCGCCAGCCACACCGCCTGCGAGCCGGCGACCGCAAAGGCGTTCGGCCCGATCAGGCCGCAATGCTCACCCACCGGATCGAACCGCCAGGGCTGGTTCAGCGCGCCAACGAAGGTTCCGACGAACAGCCGGTCCGAGGTCCAGACCAGGATGAACTGTCCGGCCACACTAGCCCCGACGATGCGCCCGCCGCCGGCCAGGACATATTCCCGCGCTGTGGTGTGGCCCGCGGTGATCCACTCATCGGCCCGCCTCACCCCGCTATGGCGAATGCACAGCGGGTTGAAGACACCGGAAACTTCCTCGTTACAGCCCAGGGCGAAAATTTGGTCGGTGTGCGAGACCAGCGACGCGGTGATTTGAGCCGGCGCATTCGCCAGCGGCGCGGCTGCAGCGTCCGTGTCATTGGCCCACGCATAGAGGGCTCCGCCCCGGGGACTGGCGATCAGCCGCTCACCGAAGGCCGAAAGACTCCAGGTCCGCGGGAAATAGTCCGCCGACGAGGGCGAGGAGTAGGCGCCGGTTGAATAGGCCCCGGTGCCGTATCCCTGGCCCCCCGTGCCGTCGATCGCCCCGGCCCCGAAGGGCGCCTGGGGCGCGACAACCACGGCCGGGCCACCACCGGTCGCGCTCGATGCGGCCGCCGACATGGCGTCATAGGTGAAGTGATCGGCGTCGATCACCGTGACCGACGCCTCTTCGATGTTCGGCGTCATCCCGCCCAGGTTCGCTGCGCCGGACACATCGACCAGATCGCCGTCGGCCAGCCCGTGCCCAGCCATGGTGACGCTCACCGTGGCCTCGCCCTCGCCGACCGACAGGGGGTCGACGCCCAGGGCCCGGGCCGGCTGCGCCAGTTCCGGCGTGATGTCGTGCAGGCCCCCGCCGATCCAAACCTGCAAGGCGTTGTGAGCGCCGAATGCGACGTTCAGCACCGCGGCGTTGTCCGTCCAGGCGAAGACCTTGCGGCAGACACCGGCCAGCAGCTCGCTGGTCAGGCCCTCCCAACCCCCGACGACTTGGGGTCGCCCCCGCCAGAACCGCACATTGGAGCCGTCCGCCCAGCGGCCCGCGACCGCGAACGAGGTATCGTCCCCCACCAGCCCCGGCGGAATATCGAGAGGTATTCTCATCACATTTTCCCCTGGCTAGAATTGGGCCATGGAAGCCAAGCGCTATTTCGTGCCGACGCCCTACGGTGAGGTGTCCTTGGTCTTCGCGCCAAAACCGCGCGAAGAGGTTGTCGTGATCATCCACGGCGCAGGCCGCCGTGCGTTCCAGCTACGGTCCTGGCTCGCCTACGACGCGGTGCGGGCGGAACTCCCTGGCCATGACCAGGGCCCTGAAATGGCTGGCCTTGGGAACACTCTGCGGCACACGCCGGACAGGGCGGCTCAGTCTGACGCTCACCCGCTGATGGTCTGGGCAATGCCGCGCCATAACCCGCCGTTGGACTCGTCACGCCACCGACCAGCGGAGACGTAGGATGTGTCATCGCCAATCAGGCCGGGCGGATTTTGGGATATCCTAATCGGTCGCCCTCCAAGCTATAGTGCGGCGATGGACGCTCTGCGACACACCGCTGTGGAGACCCGGCTAGGGCCGGTATGGTTTTCGGCTGGCCCGATGCAGGCGGGGCCTGCAGTATTTCTGCTCCACGGCGCCATTAGGTCGGCGGCGACTGTTCAGCACATGATGGATCTCGTGCCGAACTGCGTTCTAGGCCATCTACCGGGACACGGCGTATCTGAACTTGCCGATCAGAGCGTTGACGGATGGTCGAAGGCGTTCGCGGTCGCCGCGGCCACCTATTTTAAGGGCCGATCCGTGGTTCTCGCTGGCGAATCGCTGGATGCTATCATTTCCCTTGGCATGGGCCGCTTCCGCCTGCCCCCGTTTCGCTGCGTTGTGGCGATTGCCCCCCCTCGCCCCGGCATGGCCGGTTCGACGAGCCGCCATCGCAGAACCCATGGCCACCATGATGAAGGCGCCACTACATCACATCTTTGAGGCCCCCAATTGCCGGTGACGCTTCTAGTGGGAAGCGAGCCGTTGGAGCCTGAGCGGGTCGTCGCACGGACGCCTTCCGTGGTGTCGGCGGCCGATAGGGCAACCCTGTACCCTCTCGTCATCGACGGCGGCCATGACCTGTTGTCACAAAAACCAGAGGCGTGTGCTCGCGTGCTACGCCAGACGACTGAGAACATAGATCAGCCGACCTACGCCACCAATGCCTGACGGGCCACCGCCGTCACTACCGCCCGCCCCGGCGCCGGGTGCGCCGCCAGCGCCCGACCCGGTTCCATAAGCCGACCCGGCGCCGCCAACGAAATCGGTGAAGTTGCTGTACTCGCTGAGCGAAGGCGCTGGGGCGCCGGCGCTATTGTTTGTCCCGGAGGCAGTGCCATGCTTGTTGATAAGGCCGCCCGACGCCAGGCCGCCAGCCCCCGTAGCTTTCCCGCCGCCGGCCGTGACAATTAGCCCCGTTGGAAGCCTTACCCAGGTGTCGCCACCATCGGAACCGGGGTTTGGAGCCGCAGTCTGTGAACTCCCTCCAGCCCCAACCACATACGGCACACGCTGGCCGGGTCGCAGCTTAGCGATCGCCACCGATGCCGCGCCAGAGCCGCCGCCCCGGTTGCTGTTGGCCTGGACGGAGCCAGAAGCGCCGGCACCCCAAAGAAACGCCTGAAGCACACAGCCTTCGGTAGCCAGAATTTCCCCGGTGCCCGCGCTGGTTACGCGCTTAATGGACAAGACCTCGAAACGCGCGCCCCCCTCGCGCCGAGGCTGCTCGCCCCTCGGTCCGTACGCCGCCATCACGGCAACGGGGAGTAGGAGCCGCCCGAGGCGCGGCAGACGATCCCGTCGGCGACCGTGACGCCGATGGCGAAGGACAGGCCCTCGCCTGGATGCAGGAACAGCGGGTCCTCCTCACTGAGGCTGAACGGCGTGCGGGCGTTCGCTACGGTTCCGCTCGCCGCCACATCCGGCAACAGGACGCTGTCGATCAGCACGTGAACCGCGCCGACCGTCCGGTACAGCTGACAGTTCACCGCCGAGGTCGGATCGGCCCGGGCGATGGCGTAGATCCGGGTCAGCCGCATCCCCTGGGGGTTGTCCCCCGGCGGGATCAGTTCGACCGCCTGGGTCGGGGTGTCGAAGTCCGTGTTGGCCGCCGTCGCGACGGCCGTATAGGCCACCGGACTCTGCACGGCGATGTAGGCGTTGGTGGCGATGGCGCTCATGGGCTCTCCTCAACCGAAATAGGTCAGGCCGGCCGCGCGCCAGTCGGCCGCGGCGGCGCGTTGGATCTGATCGTGGGCGTAGTCGGGAAGGCTGGTGACCAGGCTCCAGCCGGCGTCGTCGCCGTTGGTGGCCACCACCTTGCCGGCGTTGCCGGTCTGGGCCGGCAGGGCGCCGGCGTTGTAGCTCCAGGCCACGGCCTCCACATAGGCCTTCAGGGTCAGGCCGCCGACGCCCAAGGTGAAGACATTGGTCCCGTCGCAGGCGGCCAGGGTCACGTCCTGGCTGTCGACCACAGCCGTGATTCCCGCCCCCGTGGTCAGGGTCACCGGTCCGCTGGCGGCGTTGCGCACCAGGTAGATCTTGCTGGCCGCAGGCAGGGTCACTGTGGCTGGGCCGGCGCCGGAAAAGTCCAGCATGGCCCGCCCGGCCTCGTCGTCGCCGACATTGGCGCTGGTCAGCACATGATCGCCTTCCAGCACGATGGCGCTGCGCCCGGCGATCGCCTGGTCCAACCGGTCGATGACCGCGTTCAGCCGCGGCGCGCCCCAGGTGTTCAGGTTCTCCCCGGCCGCCTGCATCTCCAGGCGCAGGGAGGGGGTGTAGGTCGAAGGCATCAGAGGATAGCTCCCGTGTCTTGCCGCACCCAGGCGCTCCCGTTCGAGACCGCCAGGGTCGAAAGGTCGGCCACCAGGACCAGGGTCTGCGGCCAGGCCTTGGCCGGCGGCAGATCGGCGGCGTCGCAGGCGAAGATCCGCGTCGGCGCCCCGGGCTCACGCAGGACTCGCACCGCCTCCACCAGTTCGCCCACCAACGGCCGCAAGGCCGGTGGAACATCCGGGCCTACGGTCAGCATGTGATCGCCTCCCGCCGCGGCAGGTCCGTGACCAGGGTCGCCATTCCGTGCCGCCGGGCGTCGGCGGCGCGGGCCTGGGCCAGCGCCATCTCAAACCGGGCGTTGAAGTGGCCGGCCATCTCCCCGTCCCGCAGATAGGGGCAGGCCTCGGCCAGGGCGGCGAACAGATAGAGGTCCGGGTGCTCGGCCAGGACCGCATTGCTCGGCGCCTCGGCGCCGAGCGCCAGCCGCCCCACCTGCCGCAACACGAAACTGGTCTCCTGATCGCAGGGCCGCTCCAGCACGATCGCTCGACCCTCCAGGCTCCAATAGTTTGGCCGGCCGCCCACATCGCTCCGCGGCAGCAGGCCGGCCGGGCGGTAGCGCATGGGCGCGCGCAACGCTCCGTCCTCCCGCCACAGGCCGAGCGCCTCGCGGCAGTCGGCCGGCAGGTCCAGGCTCCTCGCCCCGGGAGGCGCCACCAGACTGGCCTCGGACTCCATCACCGCCAGCCGTAGCTCGCGGTTCATCCGCGCCTCGGCCAGGGTGATGAAGTCGCCCGCCCGCCCGGCCAGGTCGCTCCGCTCCAGCCAGTCGGCCACGGCGGTCTTCAGGTCGTCATAGGTCATGAGCGCCATGCGCCCTCCTCCCTGCCAGACGGGCGGCGGCGGGCCAGGCCCCCGCCGCCCCGGTTCGTGTCACCCCCATTCTCGTCGAACGGCGGGTGGGCCTAGTTGTTGGCCAGGCGGCAGGCGAGCTGCGGGCGCAGGGTCTGGAAGCCATAGAGGACGTCCAGGCGGCAGGGGAACTTGTCGTTGTTGATGTCGTACTGCCGCACGATCCGCATCGACACGCCGTCGAAGACCTCACGGGCGGCGAAGTCCACCCCCCGCGGCATCACCATGTCGGCGGTGGCGAAGGCGAAGGCGCCCTTGTGATAGGCCATGGAGATCCCGTGTGCGGCCGCGCCGGTGCCGGCCACCTGGATCTGCATATTGTCCCCCGGCGCGTTCGACACGTTCTGCGCGGCGCCCGTGGTGATGATGGCCGGCGAGATCTGCAGGCTCGCCACCCCCGACCCATTGGAGCTGGCGTCGGCCCGAACCACGAACTGCTGCTGCACGCCCGTGGACTGCTTGGTCTCCGGATGCACCCGGAAGACGCCGGTGATGGTGAAGACGTCGCCGGCCTTCAGGATCGCGGAGCTGTTGGACCAGCCGTCGGTGGCCAGCGTCCCGCCGGTCTGACCGGCGCCGTTCACAAGCGGCGAGCCGGCCTTGGTCCCCACCGTGTGCGAGGGCCACAGCGTATTCTCCATGAAGTCGAAGCCGGCGCTGCGGCCCATGAAGCCTTCGCGGTACTGCTTGGAGATGCTGGCCTTGTCGTTGAACAGGCCCTTCAGGGCGTCCACCAGGTCCACATTGTCCTGGGTGTTCAGGTTGCAGGTCCGGCCGGCCAGGGGCGCCAGATTGTCCACCTGGATCTTCCGGCCCTGCAGGATCTTGGCGAAGCTGGCGGCCGCGCCCTGGTTGTTCACCTGGTTGTAGACGTCCTTGTACATGCCCATGGCGTCGGCCTCGATATTGGCCGCCAGCACGCTCATGGCCGGTTCGATGATCCGCTCGGAGAAGTCGTCCAGCGACAGCGTCAGGTCCACCGAGGTGAAGTTCAGGTCCACCCCCTTCTGGGTCTGCACCTTCAGCTCGACGCTGGTCTCGGTGGTGTCCTGGGCGTCGAGGGTCGGCCCGGTGCGCACCACATACTGGTTGGGCAGGCGCACCTTCAGGGTGTCGCCCACCTTGGCGCCCTGGCGTGCGAAGCTGTCGTCATACTCCCGCGTGATCGAGCCCACGAAGTTCAGCTTCTGGTGCAGCACACGCAGGGCCTCGCGGGTGACCGCGGTCGGGGAAAGCAGCGAATTGGCCATGAGGTCTCGTCTTCCTTGAGGATGGAATGCGGGTCGGCGCAGCTGCGCCGTTCGGGTTGTCGGATAGGGATCAGGCGCGCACGTGCGCCCGGAGGGTCGCTCCGGGGGCTGCCGCGCCTACGATTTCAGAATGCGGCCCGGCGCGCGGCGCCGGAGCCCTTAGTCGACGAAGGTCACGCCACGCTCCGGCGCCAGGCGAACGCTGACAATATCCTTGAGCGCCAGCTCGCCGTCGAAGTCCTGGCCAGGGGCCGGGATGAACATGTTGACCACGTCCGGCCAGGTCCTGGGATCGATGCCCAGGGCGTCGCCCGCATAGCGTGGGCCGACCGCCACCATTTTCAGATCCTCGGGCGGCAGGCCGTCATAGAGGATCGGCGGATCCATCTCCATCAGCCACCGCCCGCCATTCAGAGGCCGCACCAGCTCGCCGGGCCAGTCCTGCTCATCGCGATTGTCAACCTTGCGCAAGGTCAGGCAGGCCCGCCCCCAGACAGACATCGGGACAGGCGTGTGAGGCGCCGGCTCACTCGGCTTCGAACGCCCGAACAGGCGACGGAACAGTTCCAACCTGACCTCCTTGGAAACGGGTCGGCGAAGCTTCAGACTTGCCTCGGGTGGAGACGCAGCTAAACTAGAACAAATGACGAACTACGGCAAACTTTCGGTTCAAGACGAGGGCTTCGTCTTCCAGGCGCCAAAGCGAGGCTGGTTCTGGCAGAAGCCGCCACCTCCCTTCTCCGCGGCCTTCGCGGCGATCGAAGAGATCGTCGCCCTCAAGCTCGACCTCATCACCACCGACGAGGTGGTCTTCGACATCTGGCTCGACGACGGCCGCAGCGTGAGGCTTTGGGAAAGTGTTGAAGGCTTCGTCGAGCTGGACGCCGCCCTCGCCAACCACCTGCCCCATTACTTCCGCGACTGGCGGGGGGTCGTGATTTTTCCGGCCTTCGAAGAAAACCGGACGATCATCTTTCGGCGGGAGACTGAGAATGCCAACTAGTGGGCGCCCCCAACTCAGAACTCGGGATTTACCCCCGACACGCGTGTGGTCCGCAACTGAGACGTCGGGTCTGGCACGATGACTTCGTCCCAACCGCCACGATTGGGACCAAGCGGCTGTGCAGGCCGAGTTTTGAAGTTCGTCAAATCGTGTGTGCGCCCTTGGATGACAAATCGTCCGCTGTTCTGAGGGGGCAGACCCGCATCGTCACGAAAATCAGGTGACCCGTCGGGCCTACGTCGCGTCCACGAATGGCCGTAAGGCAGAGCCTCATCACCGAAGACGCGATAGAGAGTTTGACCAATATAGGGCTCTCCACGCACCCGGCGGCCAGCGTTGATCAGACCGGCTGCCACGCGCGGAGCTGCGACCGCTGCGCCGCGGATAGCGGCCACTCCACCACTGATGAAGTCGGCGGGTGAAGGGGCTTCGTCCACCTTCCCAGTGGCGATCCACCGGGCGGAATGCACAGCGCCATCGCTTTGGAATCGGGTCACGGAGAAGGCTTCAGCGCCGTTGTTCCGGGTCTGTACGATCTGGGTCGTCATCGGCTCCAGAGATGCGCCCGGCGAACGTCGCCCCTGGGCGACGGGGTAAGCATGCCCCACCATCACCGCCCCGCCATGGCCTGAGCATTCCTGCGACGCATCCATTCGGCCGCGCCCATGTCGTCGCGCACGGCGCTGGCCGGAGCCGAGCCGCCGCCCACCTGCACGGCGGGGCGCACCTGCATGGCCGGCGCCCGGGCCGGCGCACCGCCCATCTGCGGCGCCTGCGTCTGCGCCTGCAGCGCCGCCTCACCCTGCTGGGCCCGGTGCAGGATCATCCATAGCCGCGGATCGGCCACCTCGCGCAGCTCCTCCAGGGTGACGCCGAAGGCCTGGGCGTATTCCACCAGCTTGGCCGCCACCTCCGGCGACCAGCCCTCGATCTGGCCGGCCAGGACCCGGCCGGTCTCTTCCAGCTCGATCCGCGCCCGCTCGCCGGCCGCAGCCCGGGCCATCTCGTCCTGCTGGGCCAGGGCCTGGCCATAGGCCTCGCGGGCCTGGGCGACGTCGTTCGCCTGCCCCCACAGCGCCTGGGCCAGCTGCGGGTCCTGCTGGCTCAGCGCCTGCCAGTCGACGCCCTCGAACTGCGCCAGCTGCTGCTCAAGCGCGATCAGCACCGCCCGGTCCTGCGCGCTGGCGCCGGCGAGCTCGGCCTCCAGCTCCATCATCTTCGCCCGCTCGGCCAAGGCCCGGCGCTCGGCCGCCACCGCCTGGGCGGCGCTCTCATGATCGATATTGGCCATCAGCTGCGCCTTCAGCGCCCGCGGCAGGCGGTAGAACTGCCCGCCGTGCTCGATCTCGTCGATGGCGTCAGCGTCCGCGCCGGGGCCAGACAGGCGCGGGTCGGCGCCGCCCAGATAGGTCGGGTCTTGCATCATGGGGTCGTGTCCTTGGATGTCATGGCGCTCAGCGCCGTCAGGGGGCGCCTGGCTCAGTCGAAGTCCGGCCAGGCCAGGTCCGGGTCGATCTCGATCACGGGGGAGTCGGCCAGCCGCGCGTGCGCCTCCCGGTGGGTGGGGTCTTCCCGCACCGCCAGGGCCAAGGCATAGCCCCCCGCCAGCGGGCCGGCGGCGATCGCCCGCGGCTTCAGTCGCGGCCCCGCCACCGCGATCACGGTGGCTTCGTCCAGCAGCATCACGCTCACGCCCATGCGCCCACTCCCCGCAGATAGGTCGCCAGGGCGGCATGGGTCAGCGCCATCTGGGTCGGGCTCAAGCCGGCGCCGAAATGCGCCGCCCCCAACCGCCAGGCGGCGAGGCCGCTGGGATTCCCTGTCGTCCCGTAACCCAGCAGGATCAGGGGATGGCCGGCCAGGGTGGTGTTGGCGATGTCCGGTTCGCCCAACAGCGCCCCGTCCTTGACCACGTGATAGCGCTCGGTCTCCGTCCGGCTCATGGCGGAATGGCCAAGCCCCGAGTCCACCGGGCTCTGATCGCTGATGGTGCTGTTGGACCGGGTCAGGATCTGGCCGGCGCTGGTCCAGGGCTGCAGTCGGTTGCGGCTGTTGCCGAACACGATCCCCGTCCCGCCGCCGTCGACGACGAAGACTCCGGCATGGTGGTCGGCGATCTTGTACTTCATCGCCGATGACTGGACGAAACCGGTCTCCAGATAGCTCGTCGCCCCATCGCCCTGATAGCCGAGGTCGGGCGCGAAGTCGGGGCTGTTCACGGGCGTCAGGGACGCCCCCCCCGGCGCGGCCCAGTTCAGCCCCGCCGCCTGGGCGTCCGCCGCCGCCATGACAAACAGTGCGTCCAGCCGCGCCCAAACCCCGGCCGCCTTGAGGGCCGAGACCAGGTTGTCCATCAAGGCCGCCCGGCGGCCATCCGGGCTGATGGCCATCGCGGCCGCCACGGCCTCGGTCTCCGAGTGCAGCGCGCGATCGCCGCGCACCGGCACCCCGGCGGCCAGGCCCCGCGCGGTCCTGCAGGCCGGCGTCATTGGCTCAATCGGTAGCTCACCGCCCCTGAGCTGAGCGTGGAACAGTTCAGGCGGTACAGGACCCCGGCCTCCGGCTCCTCCAGGACCAGCGACACCGGTGTGGAATAGACGGCCGGGGTCCCGGCGCCATCCCGGGAGCAGCCGATCCAGCTGGCGCCGCGGTCAAACGACCGCTCCACCCCCACCACACCGGTGAAACTCCCCCATAGCGACAGGTTGAACCTGCGCGGCGCGCCCGGCCTGGAATCGGGCGCGAAGCTCTCACTCGGGCCCGTCTGCGAAAACGCGCCCGTCACCTTGCCGGTGGCCATGTCTTGCTCCTCTCAAGCTCTCAGGGTTCACTCGGGCGCGCGCCCGGCGGCCAGGGCGCGCATCCGCTGCGTCTCGGCCTCGAAGGCGGCGATCTCCAGCTTCCGCAGCTCCAGCGCCTGGTCGCGCCCCATGGCCTCCAGCTTCTGATTGGCGCCCGCCAGGGCCTGGGACAGCTTCTCGATGGCCGCCCGGGCCTCGCCCAGCTCCGGCGCCTCGCCGCGCACCTGAGCCGGCAAAAGGCTCGAGAGCCGCTGGGCGATCTCATCGGCGCCGGGCCAATCCAGATTGCGCGCCAGCAGGTCCCCGATCACCGGCGCTGCGGCCGGATAGGCCTGGATCAGCTGGATCATCTGGGTCGCCGCCTCTTCCCGGCGGCTGGTGAAGCTGGGGCCGGCCCGCACCGTCAGGTCATACTTGCCGACGCTCAGATCATAGATCCGCCGCACCTCGCGCACCTGGCCCTGCGCATCGGCCTCGCGCACCGCCACGGGCTGGTTCACCTGCGCCAGCCTCGCCTCCCCGCTCGGCCCCAGCACGCGGACCACCCGCGGCGCAGCATAGACCTTGGGGATCAGGTCGATCAGGATTCGACCGGCGTGCCGGATCGCCCGGCTCAGATTGTCGATATAGTGGAAGGTGGAGACGTCCCCCTCCCGCTGGCGCGCCATGATCGCCCGGCCGCTGGTTTCATTCGACCGCGCCCCCAGGCTGGCGTCATGCAGGCCCATGATGGCCTTCATGTCGTCGCTGGCGTTCAGCGCCTCCTGCAGCGCCCCGGCCGGCACCCCGGCGAAGGGCTGGCGCATGGGCGGCTCGGGGCCGTCATATTCCAGATAGGCGTGGGTCTGAACATTCGCGCTCGCCCACTTCTCCGCATCGGTCTCGAAGGCGCCCTTGCGCCCGATGAAGGGCGCCTTGGGCGCCAGCGCCACCAGCTCGGTGGTCGTGGTCCGCCAGTAGTTGAACATCCGCTGCGGGTCCTTGGCGTCGCGGACCAGGCTGCGCAGCCGCCGCCGGCCATCGATCCGCAGTTCCTCGCCATAGACCGGCACGATGGGGATGAACCGCCCGGCCCATTCCACGGTCTCCAGCACCTCCGCGCCGGTGACCACATGCTGCACCACGCGGTGGCTCGCCACCTCCCGCGGCGCGCCCACAATGCTGATGCCAAGCGCATCGAACAGACCCTTCTGCGCCTCATAGGCGGCAAGCTCGATCACCTGCCCGTCGCTCAGGGCCACGATCTTCCGGCGCACCGCCTCGCGCCGCCAGAACTCGGCCACGGTCACCCGATCGCCGTCGCCCCAGGCCTCGGCCAGACCGCCATAGGCCGCCCCCGACCAGTCCACCGCTTCGGCGCCTTTCCAGCGCGCCTGGAAGGCGGCCCGCGGCAAGCTGTCGACCACAAACGCGGTGTTCCAGTCCGAGGAGTCGGCCGCCGTGGAGTCCGGGTCCCCATAGACGCTGAACGGATCGGCCACCCGCTCGATGACGATGTCCTGCTCGAAACTGTCGTCCCGGGCATAGCGGGTGTTGATCCGGAAATAGCCGAAGCCGCAGGTGACGGCGAAATCCAGCGCCGTGTCATAGGCCACCTCGGCGTCGCTCGACTGCTCGATATGGCGGATCAGCCCGTTGAAGATCTCAGCCGTCTGCGGGTCGGCGCCGTCGTCCACCGGATGGCAGGCGATGGCGGGCTTGTTCAGCCGCGCATCGTTGACCACCTGGCGGATGAAGGCCGGCAGCCGGTTGATGGTCAGGCAGGGCCGCCCGTCCAGCTCCCGGTCGCGCCGCACCTTCTCGGGCCACTGTTCGCCCAGCCTGGCGAACCGGAGGTCATCGCGGGCCTCCTCGCGGATCTCGGCCTCCTGGGCCTGCACACGCTCGAACGCGTCGCGGGCGTCCCGCAGGATGTCGTCATGGGTCATGCAAACGCCCTTTAGCGTCCCAAGCCGGGGACGCTGTGTCAGAGAAATCCGATTTTCTTTAGGTCCGGCGGGCGCTTAGTCCGCCGTCTTCACGAACGCTGCACCATCCCAGGCGAAGGCCTCGTCCTCGCCGTCCGCGGCCTTCACCACCAGGGATGGCGGGCTATTGGCCTCAGCCTCATGCACCGCCAGGGACCTCCCGGGCAGCGCCGTCATCGGCCGGCCCGGCGCCAGCATCACTGGCTCGCGGCCCGCCGGAAACGCATAGATCGCGAAACTCTCATAGGCTTCGTCCAACAGGATGGCCGCCTGGTCCTCACGCCCGTCGCCATCGAAGTCCGCCCGCACCGCCAGCCGCTGATAGTGGTCGAGCGCCTTCATCCAGGGAGGATCGTCTCCATAGATCGGCATCAGGTCCGCCGTCGTCCGGAAGACCCAACCGTCCGGCGGGATCACTGTCAGGCGCGGCATGTGACAGTCCAGTCGGCTCCGAACGCCACCATGGTCGCGGCAGCGCTCCCCGTACTCGAAAGCGCGGCCATTGCAGCCGACAACACAGGAGCCCATCAGCAAAACGACCATCACGACTGACGCGAGCAGGCCTCTCAGCAGCCGCCAAGTGGGAAAGGGAGGCGGCTCGATCGTCATGACGCCACCTCGACCAGGCGGCCTTCCGCCCAGGTGTAAGTGGTGTCCTGGGCCCTCCAGTCGATCCTCTGCCGCAAAGTGAAGCTCGCCGCCGCAGCGGAGGACGGCGCCGGCTTGTTAAATTCCACGGACACCTCATCCACCTCAGCGATGGGCCGCGCCTCGGTCAGCGCACGGGCCGCATCCCCGGAGAAATCATCCTTGGCGAAGAAGGCGAAGACACGGAACTGGGTCAGCGTCGGGTCCACAAGGACCGCGACCGCATCGCCTTCGCCGTCGCCGTCGAGATCGGCCCCGGACGCTGTGAGCCGCCCCCAGTCATGAGCCACGTCCTTGACCGCCGCCAACTCCGCGGCCTGCACGCTCTGCCAGCCGCGCGGCGTGCTCTGGCGCGCGCCGATGATGTAGCAGAGGCCATCTTCCCAATAGCCAGCCTGGTCATTGCAGCCGTCACCGATCCAGAAGCCGCCGGTGGCGTAGCCGCAGCTGCCGGCGCTCAGCATCGCCGCCCCTGCCGCCACCCATCGCCACTGCCGCCACGTCCAAGCCATATCGATTAGCACCCGCAAACTCAAAATAAACCAATGGCCAAGCCCAGGAACATAGCGAGAACACGAAGCTATTGAAAAGGCAACCTATCGGTAGCGCTGCGGGAGAACGACCCAGCTTTTCATCAAGTCCTTACAGCCCTCGTAGCACTGGCCGCCGGCGCTACCCACTCGCCGTCCCTGGCGGTTTGCCTCTCGGTCGGCCTCTTCGGCGCCGCCCTTTGTCGTGTACTCGTCGATAAACTCCTTCGCGTTGTCACTTGCCCAGCCGGCGGTTGCCTCCGCGACAGGCCCCGCCTGAGCGGCCTGGCAGTTGGCTCGACAATGAAAGTACTTATCCCGGTCTGAGTATTCCGTTTTTGGAACCGTCGGCGGTCGACTGGCCTCGACGGCTGCCTTCGAAGCCGGAACATTCGCCCAGTTCCCCGCCAAGGCCGCGAAGGCGACACCTAATTGGGCCGCCGCCGGCATGCCACCTCGGCCGTAGCCGGGTCGCAGGCCCTGCGCGGGCTCGCCGTATCCGTCGGTCGCGAGACCCGAGGCGCCGTTTAGCCGCTGCACCTCCGCGTCCGTTCCCAGAACGCGTCGCAGCCCATCGCTCACCCACCCCGGCAGGCCAAGATCGTCGAAACGCTTCGCCATCTTCTTCTCCGTCTCCATCATCACCCCATCCAGCTCCCGCTCGCCCCGCCGGCCCCACGCCGCCCGGCCCTCCGCGCCCCCGCCCCGCGGCGGTTAAGGGCGAATTCGCCGAAGGCGTCGGCGCCGTGGCTGGCGGCGTCGTGCAGCGGTCCGCCATAGGCCCGCGTCGCCGCATTCCAGCGCTTGCGATAGGTCCGCAGCCGGTCGAGCCCCAGCGCGCAGGCCTCACCGTCGAACCAGGTCATGGGGATCATCAGCCGCGCGGCGTTGATCCGCTCCTCCGGATGGGTCGCCTGGCCCACCTCAATGGGTGAGACGCCCAGGCCGCCCAGGGTCTCGAACCGCGACCGCCCTCCAGCGCCCAGCTCGCGCACCATCACGTCGTGCGGCAGGTGGTGGGCGCCATAGACGTAGGGTTTCGCCGCGATCGCCTCGCGCACGATGGCCTGCAGCCCCTCGCCGCTGGTTTCGAAATAGTCGATGGCCCGCACCTCAGGCCCCACCTGCTGGAAGAACCAGACGGCCGTATAGTCGTCGATGCCCAGGTCCCAGGCCGTATGCACCGCCAGGGCCGGGTCGTGCGGAACACGTCCGATCCGCCCGGCGCCCTGCGCCTCCCCCAGCTGCCCGGCATAGTAGGCGCCTGGCGCAGCCGCATCGAAGTCCACCAGATATTCCGAGGCGAACCGGGCCTCCCCCTCCTCCTTCGACCCGGTCTCGGCCACCAGCTCGGCCCGTTCCCGGGCCAGCTGGGCCGGCGTGAAAACCCCTGTCTCCGTGGCCGGCGAGCGCTGGGTGAACCAGGCCGCGTCCCGCGCTCTCGCCTCAAAGGCGCGCACCGCGTGGTTGCGTCCCCGCGGCGTCCACAGAAACAGCGCCCAGCCGCCATTCTCCGCCAGGATCGGCCGGATGTAGGTCCAGGCCTCAGGTTTGGCGAGCGCCCATTCAGAGAACACCACGCCGACCGGCGGCGCCCCCACCAGGCTGTCATAATTGTCCGAGCCCAGCACCTGCCAGACCGCGCCATTGGCCAGGCGGATGCTCATGTCGCCGTCGCGGGTGGCGCTGCGGATCTGCGGCGGGAAGGCCTCGTCGATCCGCCGCCTGCCCGTGTGCGGGTTCACCGCCTCCCAGATCGCCTTGCGCCCCTGGGCGCTCTCCGGCAGCAGGTGCCAGTAGACGCCGGGCTTCTGCACCGCGCTCACCGCGGTCCAGTTCAGCGCCACATCGTCCTTGCCCCAGCGCCGGTGGGCGGCCACGTCGGCCCTCAGGCCCCCGCCCTCCAGATAGCGCCAGAGGCTCGCCTGATAGTCCCGCGGGCGCCAGCCATGGGGCAGCTCGATCTCGGCGCCCTTCATTCGGCCGGGCCAGGCTCGGCGTCCCCGGGGTCGGAAAACCGCCGCACCACGATGGTCAGCCCGCCCTCGCCCTCGGCGGGCTTGCCCTTGGCGTGGGCGCGGTCCAGCACCTCCCGGGCCGCGGCGATGCGCGCAGTGTCGCTGCCGGCCCCGCGCATGATCTCCGCCAGGGTCTCCACCGCCAGCGGCGCCAGGGCCAGCACCGCCTCGCGCGGATCCTTCCGCCGCCGCACCGCCCGCGCCATGGCTGACCTCATACTCAGGAAACAGGTTGGGCCGTCCGCCCCGCGCCCGCTCCGCGCCCCACGAGAGGCGCGCACATGGCTCCTGGAGCCGGGCGCGGGGCTCCTGCTGCGCCTGACAACGCCGCCTCGCACACACCACCTCAGGGCGCGCCGCCGCCCCGGGGGAGGGACAGGGGGCGGCTTCAGCCCAGCCACGCGCCAGGCCGGCCGCCGAAAGGCCGCCGGCTCAACGCTTCGCCAGGAGAGATGTCATGCCAGTGCGGGGCCTCGCCCGCCGCGGCGTCGTCAGCGCCTCAGACGCAAGAACGACCCATACACAGAACCTACCAAAATCCCGCGGGAACGCAAGAACAAAATAGGAACAACTAGGGGTTCGCCCTCAATTGGCAACCGCGGCGCCCCGCGGCACGTTCAAGCGATCCTGCAACAATCGGAGCTTCCAGATGATACTTCCCAATGGCGCCCATGTGGCTGTCGTCGATGGCGAAAAGCTGGCGCTCTTCCAGAATGTCGGCCACACCGACATCGACCTGAAGGCCCTGTCGACGCCCGAGATCGAGGATCGCGCCTCCGGGGCCGCCGGCCGCATTTCCAGCGACGCCAATCCCGACAATGACACCCAGGCCGAGGACGGCTTCGCCATGGGCGTCGCCGACGTCCTGAACCACATGATCCTGACCCACCGCGCCGAGAAGCTGCTGGTCATCGCCGCCCCCAAGACCCTGGGTCAGCTCCGCAAGGGCTGGCACAAGGAGACGGAGTCCCGTCTGGTCGGCGAGATCGCCAAGGACCTCACCGGCCACACCACCGACGAGATCGCCGCGGCCATTCAAAAGGCCTGAGCCCTAACGACAACAGGCGGGGCGATCCTTCGCTCCGCCTCCCACACTCGCCTCAGTCCGCCGACCGCGCCGCATAGGCGCCCATCAGCCGCCCGAAGTCCGCCGGCTGCGGAAAGCCCTCGAACCCCTCCACCGCCGGCGTGCTCACCCAGGGCAGCTTTTCCGCCGTCATGGTCTCCATGAAGGGCTCCAGCCCTGACGGGTCATCGAACAGGGTCGAGCGCACATTGACGAACCGGTCGGCCCCCTCCGGCCGCGTGAAAATCCAGCTCATGCAATACGGACAGAAGAAGTGCCGCGTCGGGCCATGCAAGCCCCCGATCGCCGGCTCGCCGGCCGTCACCTCGAAGTCGTCCGAAGCAAACAGCGCGCTCAGCGAGAACGCGCTGGCCGTCATCTGCTGACAGCCCCGACAGTGGCAGGCCATGGTCACCTTCGGCGCCGCCGTCACCCGGAACCGCACCTGCCCGCACCGGCACCCGCCGTCTCTGGTCTTGTCGCCCATGGTCACCTCCCCTGCCTGGAACCGGTAAGCTGCGCAGGACGGGCCGGCGCCGTCCAGACCGCAGGACCGAGGATGTACCACCACGCGTTCATGAGCGTGAGAATCCGCTCCTGCGCCGGGGATGGCCTCGCTATCCTCATTCGTAGACCGGGGCTCCCGATGAGCCCCCACAGGCGGCCCACGCTCATGACCCTACCCGACCGGATCGTCCTCTCCAGCGACCACACCGCCATCCCGCTGCGCCAGGCCATCGCCGCCCACCTCGCGGCCAGGGGCTGGACGGTCCTCGACATCGGTCCGACCACGGCCGAGAGCACAGACTATCCGCGCCACGGCGAGGCCGCCGCCCGCCGCGTGGCTTCCGGCGACTGCCGCTTCGGGATCGTGCTCTGCGGGACCGGCCAAGGGATCATGATGGCCGCCAACAAGGTGAAGGGCGTCCGCTGCGGCGTCTGCGCCGAGCCCTATTCCGCGGCCATGATCCGCGCCCACAACGACGCCAACATGCTGGCGCTCGGCGCCCGCGTGGTTGGAGAAGGCCTGGCCCTCGCCATCATTGACGCCTTCCTCACCACCGACTTCGAAGCCGGCCGCCACGCCCCCCGCGTGGCGATGATCCAGGCGCTAGAGAGCGAGTGACGCCGGCTCCTACGCCGCAGCCAAGGATGCGCCCTGCACCTGGATCCGGCGTGCGCGGTACCTGACGATCCGCGCCTCAACCTCAGGGCGGAAATGACGGAAGAGCCCCTGGATCGGCCAGGCGGCCGCATCGCCCAGGCCGCAGATGGTGTGGCCTTCCACCTGCGAGGCGACGTCGAGCAGCAGGTCGATCTCGGCCATCTCGGCCTCGCCGGTCGCCATCCGCTCCATCACCCGCCACATCCAGCCGGTGCCTTCGCGGCAGGGCGTGCACTGGCCACAGCTCTCGTGCTTGAAGAAGCGGGCGATGCGCGCCACGGCGGCGACAAGGTCGGCCTCCTTGTCGAACACGATCATGGTCGCTGTGCCCAGGCCTGAACGCATGGCCCGCAACGCGTCGTAGTCCATGACGGCCTCTTCGGCCATTTCGGCCGGGATCATGGCCATGGACACGCCCCCAGGCATGACCGCCTTCAGATTGCCCCAGCCGCCCCGCACCCCGCCAAAGTGTGCGTCGATCAGGGTGCGCATCGGCACGCCCATGGTCTCTTCCACCACGCCCGGCCGGTTCACATGGCCAGAGCCGGCCATCAGCTTCACGCCGACATTGTTGGGCCGGCCAAAGCCTGCGAACCACTGCGCCCCGCGACGCAGGATGCTGCCGACCACGGCGATGGTCTCGACATTGTTGATGGTGGTGGGCGCGCCCCAGATGCCGGCGCCGGCCGGGAACGGGGGCTTCAGCCGCGGCTGGCCCTTCTTGCCCTCGAGGCTCTCCATCAGGGCGGTCTCGTCGCCGCAGATATAGGCCCCGCCTCCATGGGTCACGTAGAGGTCGAAGTCCCAGCCGTGGATGTTGTCCTTGCCGATCAGCCGGGCCTCATAGGCTTGGCGGATGGCGGCTTCGAGTCGCGCGCGCTCGGCGACATATTCACCGCGGATATAGATGTAGCCGGTATGGGCGCGGATCGCGTAGCTGGCGATCATGCAGCCCTCGATCAGCAGGTGCGGGTCGTTGCGCAGGATCTCGCGGTCCTTGCACGCGCCGGGCTCGGACTCATCGGCATTGACCACCAGATAGTGCGGCCGCGCGCTAGGCGGCGGCATCAGGCTCCACTTCAATCCGGTCGAAAAGCCGCCGCCGCCTCGTCCCCGCAGGCCCGAAGCCTTGATCTGGTCGCAGATCCATTCCGGGGTCTGGGCCAGGATATCGGCCGTGCCGTTCCAGGCGCCGCGCCGCTGGGCGCCCTCGAGGCCAAAGTCGTGCAGGCCATAGAGGTTGGTGAATATCCGGTCCCTGTCTTCCAGAATCCCGACCACGACCGTCTCCTCTGAGGACTTCGGCTCAACCTATCCTGCGCCCATGACAGATCTGCGCCAAGACCCGCCAAGGCGATAGATCAGGCCAGGCCCGCCTCGGCTCGAAACCGCGCCGCCCAGTCCCGGTTGGTGTCGTCCGCCATCTTCCGCACGCTGGGCGAAACTCGGTCGGCCGCCGCGGGGTCCAGCCCCAGCGCGCCCAAGACGCGGCGCACGGTTCCTGTCGGATCGGCCGACAGGTCATCATAGGCGATGCGGACCGGCGTGATGGCCTCAGCGGCGAACCATGCGGTCCAGTCCCGGTCATAGCCGACCATGGCCTCGACCCAGGCCTGCAGCTTCTGGCCGTCATATTCCGGCTCACGAGGCGGCCCGACGCGCTCCAGGTCCGAACCGTCGGCCGCCACGTGCCAAAGCCCGGTCTGCTCGGCCTTCAGGCAGGACACCGCCTGCTCGACCTTGTCGGCCCTGGACAGGTGAATGAACAGGGTGCGCCCGAAGACACCCTCAAACCGCGCCCGCTCCGACCCTCCATCGGCATGGACCACCGCCAATCTGGAAAAGAAGAAGTCGAAGCTGGGCCGCTGCAGCCGCAGGCCGAACACCCCGTTGTCGCTGCGCCCCCGCGCCAGGGCCGCCTGGATGCAGGCCTCGACGATCTCGCCTTCCGAGGCGCCGGCCCCTGGATCGAGGCCGAGCCGCCGCGTCCATTCGGCCAGCGAGGGCTCGTGGAAATGCGAAGCGGGCCGCCCCGCCACCCCCGTTTCGGCCAACAGTCGGCACAACAGGGTGCTCCCGCTGCGCGGGGCGGTGCAGATCATATACGAGGCGTAATCTGTCATGATCGATCTGCTAGATGGCCGGGTACATTTCATGAACACTCTAGCGGGGCAAGGCGATGGCGCACAACTGGATGATCGCTGAGCGGGAGTATCTTCGCCAGGAAACCCGCCGCGGACGACGCCATGCCTATGAGCGTCTCGACCCAGCGACCACGGCCCTCGTCGTCATCGACATGGTCCCCTTCTTCGCGCAGGCCAATGTCCACTGCCGCGACGCCATTGCGCCCATCAACCGCCTGGCCGCCGCCCTGCGCGAGGCCGGCGGCCTGGTCGCCTGGGTCCTGCCCGCCGACGCTGGGCCGCCCAACCCCCGCGCCGTCGAATTCTATGGAGAACAGATCGCCCAGGCCTATGGCTCCTCCGGCGGCCAGGGCGCGCCCCGCGACCGGCTCTGCCCGGAACTCGACTTCATCGAGGGCGAGATCGTCGCCGAGAAGTCCGCCGCCAGCGCCTTCTTCCCCGGCCGCTGCGACCTGCATGACCGCCTCGCCGCCCGCGGGATCGAGACGGTGATCATCACCGGCACAGTGACCAATGTGTGCTGCGAAAGCTCGGCCCGCGACGCCTCGACCCTGGGCTACCGGGTCATCTTCGTCGCCGACGCCACCGCCACGGTCACCGACGCCGCCCACAACGCCGCCCTCTACACCATCTACCGCTCGTTCGGAGACGTCCGCCCCACCGCCGAAATCCTTGAGCTCATCGCCGCCGGCGCCCCCCACCCCGACCTGGCCTATGGCTGATCTGGGCGGCGGGCCGTCCCTGCGGGCCCAACTCGTCGCCACGGCCACCCGCCTTCGTCGCTTCATGGGGCCGGTGTGGGACGACTGGCTGGCCGCCGAGCCGTGGCGCCGCGGCGCGACGCCGTCTGCCGGCCAAAATCCGCAAGCTGCGGAAATCCCTCGAACCCCTCCACCGCCGGCGTGCTCACCCAGGGCAGCTTCTCGGCCGTCATCGTCTCCATTAACGGCTCTAGGCCCGACGTGGCTTACTCCGGCTTGGGCGGGGGCTTCGGCTCGCGCCCCTTCTTCATCCACGGCGGCGGCGCCCCCAGCGTCCGCTTGGTTACCTCGTCCCGGCAACTCGCGGCTTCTATCAGGCGAAAATCATCCTCAGGGCATCCAATCTTCGTCACCAAAATCCGTCTTGGCCCCATCACTCATATGCAAAATCCTGTGACCGGCAAGCTTCTCACACCCGCTCTCAACCAGATGAATGAACTCTCTTGCATCCGAAAAGTAGTTTCGGAATGCAATTCTCACGTCATCAGTTGTGTCTCCGCGAACCAATACAATGTCCTTACCTGGGTTAGACTGTTCTAGTTCAAATAACACTCTTAGCGCTTCGGTCGCGCTGGCAAAACTGCGAGTTTCCAATTCATCCTTGTCAGAAAATATCAATATAACATTGCGGTTAGCGCTCACATCTGCGTCAGCGGCATTCAGGCTCCGCAGTAGATTCATCAGCCCCAACTCATGATCGAGATTAACAAAGGACTGTAGAACATCCTCGTCTTCCATCGACGGTAGAAATCCATGCGTACCTTCATGCGCGCGCGCGATGATCTCGCTCGCAAACAGCATGGCATTCTCGTACCGCTGATCGCCCTCTTGGAACTTTGGTTGACTAGACGTGATGAAACCAATCACTTCAACCGCCGTAGCCCAAGCGTGCTGAACCGAGGTGCGATACTGCAGCTCGATTAGAAGGCCTTTGCTGCCTACCCCGCTCTCGGACTGGACGTCGTACTCGTAGACATCATGGATGCCGCGATAGCCCGTGCTCTTCGGGCACTTGATGTAGTCGTACTTATCGACCTCGTTCTTACGCTTGTGGTTGAACTTCGCCAGGTGAAGTCGATCGCGAAATTCGTAAAGGTCACTGATCGTCGGAAAAATGAGTCGGCACCCCGCCACATCATCCATCCGAGCAAGCTCCATCCCAGGAAAGCGAAGGAGCTTCCCGAAGATTGTCCGCTTTCGCTTGTGGCGCTGAGCGACAACGACATCAGTGCCCCGCGTTCGATTGCGTAGGATGGCCTGAAAGGTGTTCAGCACGGGCTTGTGGGCTGCCCGCCAGACGTTGATGACGATCAGGTCGTCTAAGTCTTCGGTACCACTGCGAACGGCAGCGCCCGCTTTCGTAACGCGCTTCTTTGAGCCGCCCGGGTAGTCAGAAGCTGGTGCCCTGCCCAATGCCGTCTCCTACGGAGCAGTCTAGCAACGTCGCCCCTCGTCCAAGCGTCATACAACCTTGGAGGGGAGTCGCGAAATCCCAACGCCGGCCTATCAGTTGACACCGGAGATCCGTTCTTGGCTGGGGCCTAGCAAGTCTGGTGCCTCAAGCGCTCAAGCTCATCCTTCAACCGCTGTGCGGCGTCGGGATTGTCGTCGGATATGTAGTCCAGGATCTCGAGCAGGTCAGCGCGCGCCGCCTCTCGCCATTCAATCGACCAGGCGGTCACGGCGCTTCCGGTCGATCCGCGCCTGGGCTTCGTCCATCATCTGCCGATGGGGCGCTGCTGGGCTTGTATCAGCGAGCGCCTCCTGCACCTTGGCGCGGAACCAGGCGTCGTGGGCTTCCGGATCGGACGTAAGTCCGGCCGGCAGCCCCCCCTCCCTGGCGATGCGGGTCAGCAGGATGCGAACAGCGTCAGAGACCGTGAGGCCGACACGGGCGAGCTTCTCCGAGGCGTCGGCCTTGAGCTGCTCGTCCACGCGCACATGGAGCATTGAGGTTTGCACGGCCATAGCTGTTCCTCCTGGAGGCGCCGTTAATTTGCATCTCAATTGAGAGACGATCAAGCTTGGTCAGAAGCTAGCCCTGCGCGCGAGCCGGTGTCAGAGCTAAGCTGAAGCTGCTTGAGCACCTTAGGGGTGAGGCCCAATGATCTTCTGGAGCGCTTCTCTGGCTGGTTGGCTAGCGGCCTACCTCCTCGGGTCCATCCCGACGGCCTATCTGATCGGCCGGCTTTATCAGCTGGACATCCGCAATCATGGATCAGGATCGGTTGGCGCAACGAATGCGCTGAGAGTGCTCGGCAAGGGACCCGCCCTAGGCGTGCTGATGGTGGATGTCCTGAAGGGCGTGGCGGCCGTCATCCTGGTTCGTTGGCTCAGCGCCTGGCTCTTTGAGTCATCGATCTCCCTGCCGGTCGTCCTCGATGAGCAAGTCTGGACCCCCTGGGCCGCCAGCCTGGCGGCGGCCGCCGCCTTGCTTGGGCACAGCCGCTCGATCTGGCTCGGTTTTGGTGGCGGAAAGTCCGTGGCGACGGGTCTGGGCGTCGTATTGGCGCTTGCATGGCCTGTCGCCATCGGTGCGCTGGCCGTCTTCGCAATCGCGCTGGCCGTCACCCGGATTGTCTCTCTCGGTTCCATATTGGCCGCGCTGACGGCGATGCTTCTCGTCGTCATCCTGGAGCAGCCCCTGCCTTACCAATTGGTGGTCTGGGCGGGTGGCGTCTATGTTGTTGTCCGCCATCGCGCCAATGCAAAGCGGCTACTGAACGGGACCGAACCTCGGATCGGGCAAGTCGCAGGCGACTGAACATTTGCCCTCACCCCCGCCCACCCGCCAGCACATCCAGCGCCACGCCGAGCAACGCCTCGATGCGCCCGACCTCCCGCTCGCTGGCCACGGCCTCGCGGGGCGCCAGCTCCTGGCCGCAGACCAGGTCGCAGGCGCTCACCAGATCGGCCTGATCCCACAGCCTCGCCCGCATCGCCGCCAGCCGCGCGGCTGCCTGGGCCGAGCCTTCGGCGGCCATCAGCAGCACCTCTTCCCGGGCGCCCGGACCCGCCGGGCCGCCGCCGCCGGGCCGCACGTCCAGGGTCGAGCGGATGGCGCCCTCCCGCGCAGCCCGGCGATAGAGGGCGCCGTAGCGCTCGCCGGCGCTCTTCTGGGCCGCGGTGATCTTTCCTTTACGCGCCAGCCAGTCCAGCCCCGCCTGCCGGCGATAGGGCCGGCCGGGCGAGGCCGGCCCCTCGAACGCCGCCCCGCGGGCCTCCGACAGACCGACCGTCTCGGCCACGCCCCCCGTAACCGCCTCGGCCTCCGCCCGCGCCTTGGCCCGGCTCTCAAGCGCCCGCAGCCGCGCCCGGGTCCGGGCTGCGGGGTCAAAGATCTGTCCCCTCATGGCCGCCCCCGCGACACCACCGCATCGGCCAGGCGATAGACCGCCTCGCTGGCGGCCCGCTCCCCCTCCAGGATCACCAGGCCAGCCGCCGTATGGGCCAGCAGCTCCTTCAGGAACTGAGCCCGATCCCCCGGCGTCCGATGACCCAGGGCCTGGGCCACCAGGCTGCCGGCGTCCCCCGGCGCGCCGCTCATCGTCCGCCCTCCGGCCACACCAGCGGCAGGCCCACATGGACGCCGTTGCGCCCCACCCGCGTCTCGGTCAGGGCCGGAAAGCCGCCCTGCCCCATCACCTTGGCCACGTGGCGGTCATGGTGGGCGAAGCGCGGCTGGGCCTCGCCCGCCCCGCGGGCCACCTGGCCCCGGAAGGCCCGCTCCAGCCGGGCGAGCTCGCGCTCCTCCAGCCGCAGCAGCGCCCGGGCCCTGCCCGGCGATGTCCCACCGCGGCGGAGATTGGCGTAGTCCCCCAGGCTGGTGGGGCTTCGGGCCGGGGCCCGGACGGGATGTGTCTGTTGCATGGGCAGACTGTATTTTTCATACATACAATCGGCAAGCAGAAACTGTAGGCTATGTACAGTTATCCCAAGTTGCGCTAGACCACCGCCATGAACGAGCGCTCCGACCGCCTCCGCCAGGCCCGCCTCGACGCCGGCCATGAAACCGCCGCCGCCGCGGCCGAGGCCTTCGGCTGGAACCGCAACACCTACGCTTCCAACGAGAACGGCAACGCCCCCTTCTCCTATCGCAAGGCCAAGGAGTACGCCGCCGCCTTCGGGGTCAGCGCCGAATGGCTCTATGACGCCGCCGGCCCCATCCGCGCCTCGGCGCTGGCCGGCTACGTCCCGATCCTCGGCCGGGTCGGCGCCAATCCCGACGGGGTCGTCCTGTTCGCCACCGGCCAGGATGCGGGGGATCTGGCCCCCATCCCCCCAGGCGGCACGGACAAGGCCGCCGCCCTGCGGGTGGTCGGCCATTCCATGCGCGGCCTCGCCGACGACGGGGCCCTGATCTATTTCGAGGACCAGCGCACCCCGCCGACGCCCGACATGCTGGGCCATGTGGTGGTGGTCGAGGTCGACACCGACGAGGTGCTGGTCAAGCGCCTGCTGCGCGGCTCCCGCTCGGGCCTGTTCGACCTGGAGAGCGTGGCTGGCCCCACCCGCCAGGACGCCCGCCTGCGCTGGGCGGCCCATATCACCGCCATCATCCCGCCCTTCCAGGCCCGACGGATCATTCAGTCCGCCATCTGAGCCTGCACTTCTGGTTGCGCAATTCTGTATCTATTATACAGTTTTCCCATGCCGCAATCCGCCACCGATGCTGAGCTCCCTGCCGCCTGCGCCGCCCTCGACCGCGCCGATGAGCAGGTCTGGCGTCACGGCCAGGCGAACCGCGCCTGGGGCGTCGCCTGGGCAGGGTTGGCCCCTGAGCCGCCCCGTCGCCGCAGCCCCGACCAGATCCGCCACCTCACCCAGAGCCGTCTGGCGAGCGCCCGCGCCTGGGCCCAGTCCCCCGAGGGTCGCCTGAAATCGGCGCTGACCGATCTCCAGCGCGCCGCCCGCGCCCTTGATCAGCAGGCCGAAGCCCTCCGCGAAGCCGCCTCCCGCGGCCTGGCCGACCCGGCCTCGCCCGCCGCCCGTCGTCGACTGGCCCAGTTGTCGCACGAAGCCCGCGCCGCCCTCTGCGCCCTGCGCGCCGTCCGTAGCGCCCTGCCTTAAGCCGGGTCTATGCTGCCCCCACGCGCCCGTCAGAGGCGCGAGACGTTGGGAGCACGCCATGGACCTGCCGACCGCGACCTTCGACGTGGAAGCCCATGCCGCACGCATGGCCCAGGACGGCTACACCCGCCTGGACAACCTGCTGGATGAGGCGGCGCTGGCCCAGGTGCGCGAAGACCTCGCGCCGCACCTGGGCGGCCACCGCGGCCGCAACGCCTTCGAAGGCTTCGACACCGAGCGGGTCTACACCCTGGTGGCCCGGGGCAAGGTGTTCGAAGACCTGACCGAGGATCCCCGTATCCTCGCCCTCCTCGACCGCTTCCTGCTGCCCGGCTATCTGCTCACCGCCAGCCAGGCCATCGCCATCCAGCCCGGCGAGGCCGCCCAGGGCCTCCACTATGACGACAGCTTCTACCGCCTGCCGCGCCCGAGGCCGCCCGTCAGCCTCAGCGTCATTGTCGCCATCGATCCCTTCACCGACCAGAACGGCGCCACCGACATCCTGCCGGGCAGTCATCTGTGGAGCGACGATGAGGTGGCGGCCTTCAGCCAGGACCCTGACGCCGCCAGCCGCTTGGAGCCGGTGGTGATGCCGGCCGGCTCGGCCATCGTCTTCCAGGGCCACATGCTGCACCGGGGCGGCGCCAACCGTTCATCGGCCCCCCGCCTGGCCCTGACCAACCAGTATTGCCAACCCTGGGCTCGCACCCAGGAGAATTTCTATCTTGGCGTTCCTCGGGAGCAGGTGCGCGCCATGAGCCCCAGGCTGCAGACCCTGCTGGGCTATGACATCTGGCCCTCGTTCATGGGGCACGTCACCGCCTCCCATCCCCGCAAGGCCCTGGAGGAGGGTTGGATTCCGCCGGTCCTGCGCCCGCCGCAACCCGCCTGAACGGCTGCTGCCACGTCGCTGTCAGCAGCCTCGGCCTATAGGGTCGCACACAACAGGAGCTGACCATGACCAACCTCGTTTTCTACACCAACCCCATGTCGCGTGGCCGCATCATCCGCTGGATGCTCGAAGAGGTCGGCCAGCCCTATGAGACCAAGGTCCTGCGCTGGGAAACCGGCGACGCCAAGGCGGCCGACTACCTGGCCATCAATCCCATGGGCAAGGTCCCGGCCATCGTCCATGACGGGGTGGTCGTCACCGAATGCGCCGCCATCTGCGCCTACCTCGCTGATATCTTCCCCGACGCCGGCCTCGCGCCGCCGGCGCACAGCCCGCTCCGCGGACCCTATTATCGCTGGCTGTTCTTCGGGGCCGGCCCCATCGAGCAGGCCGTCGGCGCCAAGGCGGTGAACTTCGAACCCACGGCCGAGCAGAGCCGCATGCTGGGCTTCGGCCGCCTCGAGGATGTGCTGGACGCGGTCGAAGGCGCGGTCAAAGGCCGCGCCTATCTCGTGGGGGACCGCTTTACGGCCGCCGACCTCTACCTCGCCTCGCACCTGTCCTGGGGGATGAACTTCAACACGATCGAAAAGCGCCCGGCCTTCGAGGCCTATGTCGAGCGCCACCTCCAGCGCCCCGCCGCCCAACGCGCGGACGAGATCGACAACGCGCTTCTGGAAGCCCAGCCGGCATCCTGAGTCCCAGGCGTCCGAGCGCGTTCCGTCACTACGAACGGAACGCGCTCGATCCTTGGGCGCCGAACCACAACACGCCCCCGACAATAGGGCCGGCCGGCGCCCTTGACCTGAGGCGTCAGGGGTCTATCTACCCAGATAGATAGTTCACCTACTTAACTAGATCGCCTCATGTCCCCCGAGCCCGCCCTCGACCCCGACCAGCTCGCCGAGCTGCTTCGCCCCGCCCTGCTGCGGGTGTCGCGTCGCCTGCGGCAGGAGGCGTCCAAGGCCGGCCTCTCGGCCCTCGACGTCCTGCTGCTGGTGGAGATCAAGCGCCAGCCCGGCGTCGGCGTGTCCGACCTGGCCGACGCCGAGCAGATGTCGCGCCCGGCCATGAGCACCCACATCAAGCGCCTGGAGAGCGCCGGCTGGATCAGCCGCCTCAGCCACGCCTCCGACGGCCGTCGCTCCGGCCTGACCATCACCCCGGCCGGCATGGCCGCCCTGGCCGAGACCCGGCGGCGGCGCAACGACTGGCTGGCCGCCCGGCTCAGCGCCCTTGATCCCGACGCCCGCATGGCCTTGCACGCCGCCGCCGGCCCGCTCATGGCCCTGGTGGAGGCCCAGCCATGACCGAGGTCTCCGCCATCGACACCCCCGCCGACCCCGACAAGCCCGTCGTCGCGACGCCTGAGGAACGGGCCGCAGCGCTGAGCCGCGGCTGGATCGTGCCCGCCGTCATCGGCTCGGCCCTGATGATGCAGACGCTGAACGCCACGGTGCTGTCCAACGCCCTGCCCGCGATGGCGAGGGACATGGGCGAGGACCCTCTGCGCCTGAACCTGGCCATCACCATGTATCTGCTGGCTGCGGCGGTCTTCCTGCCGATCAGCGGCTGGGCGGCCGACAAGTTCGGGGCCAAGCGGATCTTCGTCCTGGCCATGGCCCTCTACGCCGTCTCCTCGGCCCTGTGCGGCTTCGCCGACACCCTGATGGAGCTGGTCGGGGCGCGGCTCCTGCAAGGGGCGGCGGGCGCCATGATGGCGCCGGTGGGCCGCCTCGTCCTCCTGCGGACCACGCCCAAGAACGAGCTGGTCGGGGCCATGTCGGTCCTGACCATGCCGGCCCTCCTGGGTCCGGTGATCGGCCCGCCCGTGGGCGGCTTCATCGTCACCTTCTGGGACTGGCCATGGATCTTCTTCATGAACCTGCCCATCGCTGCGGTGGGCCTGCTGCTGGTCCTGCGCTTCGTGCCCAATGTCGCCCTCCAGGACGCCAAGCGCCTGGACTGGAAGGGCATGCTGCTCACCGGGGTGGGCCTGGCCTGCGTGATCTTCGGCTTCGAGAATCTGGGCCGCGATTTCCTCCCCGCCGCCGCCGTGGCCGGCCTGTTCTTCGGCGGGCTGGCCATGCTCTGGCTCTATGCCTGGCACGCCAGGCGAACGCCCCACGCCATCCTGGACCTCTCCCTCTTCCGGCTGCCCACCTTCCAGGCCTCGGTGGTCGGCGGCGCCTTCATGCGCATCGCCATGGGCGCCACGCCCTTCATGCTGGCCATGCTGCTGCAGGTGGCGTTCGGCATGACGGCGCTGGCGGCGGGCCTGCTCACCTTCGTCGGCGCCGCCGGCGCCCTGATCATGAAGACCACCGCACCGCCGATCCTGCGCCGCTTCGGCTTTCGCCGCGTGCTGATCGTCAACGCCGTCGTCACCGGCGTCTTCTTCCTGGCCTATGCCGGCTTCCGGGTCGACACCCCCCACTGGGTGATCATGCTGGTGCTGCTGGCTGGCGGCTTCTTCCGGTCCCTGCAGTTCACCAGCCTGAACGGCCTGGCCTATGCCGAGATCGAGCAGGACCGGATGAGCCGCGCCTCCACCATGTCGGCCATGGCCCAGCAGCTGATCCAGTCGGTGGGCATCGGCCTGGCCGCCACCCTGATCCACGTCTTCACCCGGATGGCGGGCGAGGCCGAAATGACCGCCGCCACCATCTCGCCGGCCTTCCTGGTGATCGGGGCCATCACCTTCGTGTCGCTGATTTTCTACGTCCGCCTGCCCCGCGATGCGGGCGACGAGATGAACAGCCGAAGCTGACATCCCAGCCTTGACGCCGCCCTTCCCCTGCCCCCTATGGCGGGGAAAGGAGCCTCCCCATGAAGTTCGTCTCCGGGACCGCCGTCGCTGCGGCCCTGGCGCTTTGCGCCTGCTCACCGGCCGAAGAGCCCGCCGCCCCGCCGCCGGCGCCCGGGGCTGAGGCTGAGGCTCCTGCGCCGGCCGCCATCGAGCCTGGCCTGTCCTGGGGCACGGCCTCCACCGGCGAAGGAATCGCCCTGATCCTCAGCGACGCCGCGGGCGCGCCCATCCTGCGGCTGGGCTGCATCCGCAACCCGGCCATCATGACCCTGGCGGTTGAAGGCTTCACCCCCATCGGCAGCGAAGAGCGCCTGACCGTCGGCCTCGATGACGATCTGTTCGTCTTTGTCGCCAGCGCCAGCGGCCGAGAGCCCGGGGTGCGGGCCCAGGCCGACATTTCCGCCGATTTCCTCGATCGCCTGGAAGACGCCACGGCGATCAGCGCGGTCTATGGCAGCCAGACCGTCGGCCCGCACATGGTCCCGCCCGCGGGCCTCTCCGCGGGTTTCGCCGCCGAGTGCCGCCGCGCCGTCAGCGTCTCATAACGAGTCAGCGCTTCATCACCTGGGCCAGCGCCGTACAGGCGGCCGAGCCGATCGGCCCCTGTTCGTCATAGAGGAAGCACTCCCCCACCGCGACGCCGTCGCTGGCGCCGTGATTGACCACCTCGAAGCCGATCCATTCCGTGGCCGGCAACCGGTGCAGATAGACCGTCACGTCGCTGTTGATATAGGCCAGTCCCTTGTCGCCGGCATTGGCGAAGGGGCTGGCGAAGTCGGCCGCCACCGCCACCCGGGTGAAGGGCGTCAGCGCCTCCCCACCCACCAGCTCGCGCACCTCGCTCATCCAGGTGCGCTTGACGCCCACCTCGCCGAAATCGCCGGTGATCCGCCGCATGGCCCACATGCCGCCCATGCCCATGCGCTTGTCCTCCGGCGGCGGGATGTCGGCAGGCGCCGGCACGTCCCAGTTCCCCGGCGTCCAGACCGTTCCCTCAGGGTTCTCCGTGCGACGCAGGAACTGGCAGCTCGCCCGTCCCATGCTGACCCCGCCGCTGATGAACTCGGCGTCCACCACCTTGATGCGCTTGCCCGCCCGCACCACTCGCGTGGTCACCTCGACGACTGAGAAGTCCGGCAGGCGGTACATGTCCACCGTCAGCCGGGCGGGGATGAAGTCGGGGTCCCCGTGCTCGGCTTCCAGCACATGGCCCAGCAGGCCGACGATCACCCGCCCATGCAGGGACTGCGGATTCCACGGGCCTCGGCTGGCCGGTGTCGGCAGGAAGCGGCCATCGTCTTGCCGCTGGAAGAAGGGGTCATTTGTCATCGGCGCGATCCATCATGGATTCCCGCCTACGGAGCAAGGCCTCAGCGCGGGATGTTGAGCTGATCGGTGTCCAGGCCCTGGAAGGTCGCCCATCCCGTCCCCAGCCCCGTGTCGGGAAGCCCCTCGGCGATATCATCCATCGGATTAGGATCGATGTGCCGCCCCTGCCGATGCAGATGCGCCTTGGCGATCATGTTGGCCGAGATGGGCGCGGTCAGGAACAGGAACAGGGTGATCAGCAGCTCATGGGCCGAATAGGTCCCCTGGATCGCCGGGAAGAAGATCATTGAGGCCACCAGCAGGGAGCCGACGCCCAGGGTCGTCACCTTGGTCGGCCCATGCAGGCGCGTCATCAGGGACGGCATCCGCGCCAGGCCCCAGGAGCCCACCAGGGCGAAGACGCCGCCAATGACCAGCAAGGCCGAGATCAGGATTTCGAAGGGTCCGACGTCCATCATCGTCACTCCACGATATCGCCGCGCAGCAGGAACTTGCAGTAGGCCACCGTGCCGACGAAGCCGACCATGGCCAACAGCAGGGCGGCCTCGAAATAGACCGCCGAGCCCTGCTGAATCTGCATCAGCACGATCAGGGCGATGGCGTTGATGGTCAGGGTGTCCAGCGCCAGGATGCGGTCGGCCGTAGTCGGGCCGCGCGCCAGCCGCCAGAGGTTCATGGTCATGGCCAGCCCCACGCAGGAGATGGCGAACAGTACGGCGATCCCGATCATGCGAAGATCCTTTTCAGCCGGGCCTCATAGCGGCGCTTGATCCGGGCGACCTCGGCCCCAGGATCAGGGGTGTCCAGGGCGTGGACCAGCAGGGCGCGCCCGCAGGACGAGACGTCACAGGACACGGTCCCCGGCGTCATGCTGATCGTGCCGGCCAGCATGGTGATGGCCTCCGGCGAGCGCAGGTCCAGCGGCACCACGAGCCAGGCCGAGCGCAGATCCTCGGATTTCTTGAACAGCACGATCATGGCGATCTGGAAGCTGGCCGTGACGATGTCCCACAGCACCAGGCCCAGATAGCCCCAGGTCGCCGGGCCAAAGCGCACCTTTGGCCGATCGGGCCAGAAGGGGCTGGTCAGGATCGGCACGACCACGCCGATCACGACGCCGAGCACCAGCCCTCCGACCGTCAGGCGGTTGGCCAGCAGCATCCAGACGAGGATCAGGGTGACGGTGAGCGCCGGGTGCGGCAGCAGCTTCTTGATCATCGCGCGGCCCTCGACTCGTCCAGGACGGCGTCCGGATAGGCCTGCACATCATAGATCTGCGCCGCGGTGGCGTTGAGATAGCCCGTCACCGGCCCACCGGCGATGGTCAGGGCCGCCAGGGCCGCTAGCAGCGCCGCGACGATCGCCGCCGAGGCCTGCGGCGCCACCGGCGCGCTGGCCTTCACCTCGCCCTCGGTGACCACGCTCTTCCAGAAGATGGCGCTGCCCGCCCGGGCGAAGGCCAGCAGGCTGATCACCGTGGTCCCCAGGATGAAGCCCCAGACCCACCAGCCTCCGGTCGTTCCCCGCACGGCGTCGAGGATGAGCAGCTTGCCGGGAAAGCCCGACAGCGGCGGCAGGCCGACCACGGCGATGGCGGTCAGGAAGAACAGGCCCGACAGCACCCCGGCCTGCGCAAAGGGCGGGCTCGGCGCCAGCGTGTCCCCATAGTCCCCCCGTCGCGCGGCGATCATGTCCGCCAGCAGGAACAGGGCCGCAGCCGACAGGGTCGAGTGCGGCAGGTAGTAGAGCGCCGCGGCCGTGGATTCCGGCGTGAACATGGCCAGGGCGCAGAGCAGCGTGCCCATGGAGCCGACCACCGCATAGGCGGCCATCTTGCGCAGGCGCCGCGCGCCCAGGACCCCGATGAAGCCCAGCAGCAGCGTGGCCAGCGCCGCCGGCAGCAGCCAGGGGCCCGGCGCCCAGGCGAGCTCCCCCGCACCCTCCCCGAAGACCGTCGTCGTAAAGCGCAGGATGCAGTAGGCGCCGACCTTGGTCATAATCGCAAACAGCGCCGCCGTCGGGGCCGAGGTCGAGGCATAGGTGCGCGGCAGCCAGAAGTGCAGCGGCACAAGCGCGGCCTTCAGGCCGAACACCGCCACCATCAACAGGCCGCCGGCCAGGATCAGGGCATGGTCGCCCGCCGGCGCCTGCGCCACCCGCTCGCCCATATGGGCCATGTTGAGGGTGCCCGTGGCGCCGTACAGCAGGCCAACGGCCACCAGGAACAGGGTCGACCCGACCAGGTTCACCACGACGTATTGGACGCCCGCCTTCAGCCGCGCCGCCCCGCCCCCGTGCAGCATCAGGCCGTAGGAGGCGATCAGCAGGACCTCGAAGAAGACGAACAGGTTGAACAGGTCGCCGGTCAGGAACGCCCCGTTCAGCCCCAGCAGCTGAAACTGGAACAGGGGATGGAAGTGCCAGCCCTTGCGGTCCAGGCCGCTGGCGATCGCATAGGCCATCACGGGCAAGGCCAGCACCGCCGTGGTCACCAGCATGAGGGCCGAGAGCCGGTCCAGCACCAGGACGATGCCAAACGGCGCCATCCAGTCGCCCATGGCGTAGACATCGATCTGACCGCTGGCGGCCTGGGCCATCAGGCCGCAGCCGACCGCCAGCATGGCCAGGCATGCGCCCACCGACAGGGTTCGCGAAATCACGAGCCGGTGCCGCAGGAACAGCAGCATCAGCGGCGCCAGCAGCGCCGGGATCAGGATTGGGGCGACCAGCCAGGGGTTCATGGCCGGGCCTCCACGTCGCTGCGCACCTGCGCCTCGGAGGCGGACGTCTCGGCCAGGGTCTCCAGCTCGGCCGGCGTCTCGCCCAGTCCGTCCACCTGATCGGTGCCGGCTTCGAGGAAGGTGCGCAGGGCCAGGACCACCACCAGGGCGGTCATGCCAAAGGCGATGACGATGGCCGTCAGCACCAGGGCCTGGGGCAGAGGGTCGCTATAGGCCGCGACGTCCTGGCCGTAGATCGGCGGTTCATTGACCACCAGCCGGCCCGACGAGAACAGGAAGACATTGATGGCGTAGGACATGAAGGCCAGCCCCAGCACCACGGGGAAGGTCCTGGCCCTCAGCACCAGATAGATGCCGGCGGCCGAAAGCACGCCCACCGCCGAGGCCACAAGGAATTCAATGCTCATGCCCCTGCGCCTCCCGCAGGCGGGGTCGGGCCGACAGCCGGGGCCCGGCTGGGATCGACATCCATAGGCAGGTCGCTGGGCGGCAGCTTCTCGGCGCGCCCGGCCACCCCCGACAGGTGGTGCAGGGCCAGCATCACCGCGCCGACCACCGTAAAGGCCACGCCGATGTCGAAGGCCAGCGCGCTGGACAGGCCCACATCGCCGATCAGCGGGATGGAGACATACTCATAGGCGCTCTTCAGGAACGGCGCCCCCAGCATCATGGCCACCACCCCGGTCAGGGCCGCCACCGTCACGCCAAAGCCGATCAGGGCGTGGTGATCGGTGGGCAGCCGGCGGTTCGACCAGGCATAGCCCGAGGCCATGTACTGCATGAGCAGGGCGATGGAGACCACTAGGCCGGCGATGAAGCCGCCGCCAGGTTCGTTGTGGCCGCGCAGGAAGATGTACAACCCCACCACCGAGGCGAGCGGCAGCAACAGGCGCGTGGCCACCACCAGCATCATCGGGTGGCGCTCGGGGCTGCGACGCTGATCTGGCATCCAGTTGGCCAGCCGCTGGCCCGAGGCCCCGCGGTCGGCGGTCTCCAGCAGGGCGAAGATGGTCAGGGCGGCAATGCCCAGCACGATGATCTCGCCGAAGGTGTCGAAGCCCCGGAAGTCCACCAGGATCACATTGACCACATTGGTGCCGCCGCCGCCGGAATAGGAATTGGCCCAGTGGAACTCCGAGATCGAAGGCGGCCCGTCCCGGCGCAGCAGCGCCCAGGTGGCGCCGGCCATACCCAGGCCGCCGAGACTCGCCAGCACCCCGTCGCGGGTCCGCCGGGCGCGACTGCTCTCCACCGGGCTGGTCTTCGGCATCAGATTGAGCGCCAGCAGCAGCAGCAGGATGGTGACCACCTCCACCGAGATCTGGGTCAGGGCGAGGTCTGGCGCCGACAGATAGACAAAGCCCAGCGAGACGACGAGGCCGATGACGCTGATGAAGATCAGCGCCAGGTAACGCTGCCGATGGCCCAGCACCACCGCAGCGGTCCCGCCCATCAGCAACAGCCAGGCCACGATCGCCGCCCCGGGCGCGGCCAGCGTCGGGCGCAGGCCCTCCACATGCGGCGCGCTCAGGAAGCCGCCCGCCGCCGCCAGGATGGCCGCGCCCAGGATCATGGCCAGGTAGCGCTGCAGCGAGCCGTTATGCACCAGCTCGGTGGTCTTGCGCGCGGCGCCGGCGCCGGCGGCCACGGTCCTGTCGAACAGGGTCTTGGCGTCGGGCAGGCCAAGGGCGGTCCAGATCCGCGCCGCCGGACGATGCAGCGACAACAGGATGGCGCCGCCGATCACGGCGCCCAGGCTCATGGCCAGGGGCAGGTTGAAGCCGTGCCAGAGCGCCAGGTGCTTTTCCCCGGCCGCCCCGCCCGTCACCGCCGCCGCCACGGCGTTGACCAGCGGCCCGGCCACCAGGGCCGGCGCCAGGCCAATGGCCACCGCCAGGATCACGAGCAGGGCCGAGGGCGCCCACATGCCGAACGGCGCGTCATGGGGCTTGGAGGGATAACTCTCGCGCTTGGGCCCGAAATAGACGCCAACCACATAGCGGAAGGCGTAGGCCGCCGAGAACAGGATGCCGACCATCACCATCACGGGGATCAGCCACGGCAGGCCGAAGGCCGAGGCCTGCACCGCCTCCTCCAGCATCATCTCCTTGGAGATGAAGCCGTTCAGCGGCGGAATCCCCGCCATGGCCGCCCCGGCCAGCACCGCCAGCGTCGCGGCGATGGGCATCAGCGTATAGAGGCCGCCCAGCTTGCGCAGGTCCCGGGTGCCGGCCTCGTGGTCGACAATGCCGGCGTTCATGAACAGGGCGGCCTTGAAGGTCGCGTGGTTGATGATGTGGAAGACGCCCGCCACCGCCGCAGCCGGCGTGCCGAGCCCGAACAGGAAAGTCAGCATGCCCAGATGGCTGATGGTCGAATAGGCCAGCAGCCCCTTCAGGTCGTCCTTGAACAGGGCGACCACGGCGGCGAACACCATTGTGAACAGGCCGACCCCGCCCACCAGATAGAACCAGGCCTCGGTCCCCGACAGGGCCGGCCACAGGCGGGCCAGCAGAAAGACCCCGGCCTTCACCATGGTCGCCGAATGCAGATAGGCGCTGACCGGGGTCGGCGCGGCCATGGCGTGAGGCAGCCAGAAGTGGAACGGGAACTGGGCCGACTTGGTGAAGCAGCCGCCGAGGATCAGCAGCAGGGCCGGCAGGTACAGGGGCGAGGCCTGGATCGCCTCCCCGCTCTGCAGGATGACGCTCAGATCATAGGAGCCGGCGATCTGGCCCAGGATCAGCAGCCCGCCGATCAGCGACAGCCCGCCCATGCCGGTGATGGTCAGGGCCATCCGCGCGCCCTGCCGCCCCTCGGGCAGGTGGCGCCAATAGCCGATCAGCAGGAAGGACGAGAGGCTGGTCAGCTCCCAGAAGATCAGCAAAAGCAGGATGTTGTCCGACAGGACGATGCCGACCATCGCCCCCTGGAACAGCAGCAAGAAGGCGAAGAAGCGGCCCATCGGGTCGGTCTTGTTCAGATAGAACCGGGCGTAGATGATCACCAGCAGGCCGATGCCCAGGATCATCCCGGCGAACATCAGGCCGAGCGCGTCGAGGAAGAAGTTGAGGTTCAGGCCGAGCGTCGGGAACCAGGCGATCCTGGTGGTCACCACCTCCCCGGCCATGACCTGCGGGGCGAGGCTCAGCAGTAGGACCAGGGCGGTCGCGGTCACGAGCCCCGTGGCCAGCGCGCAGGCATTGCGGCCCAGGCGGATGGTCAGCGCCGGCGCTAACGCGCCGAGAAACGGCAGTAAGGCGATCCACGCCAGGGTCAAAATGGCCCTCGAGCTGAAGTCGTCGATAGGGGAAGGCGCCCATCAATAGCGGCGCCGCGCCGCAGCCCCAATGAATTTCGCGTTATTGCGGAGCTATCGGCTCCGCCTCGCGCCCCGCCTTAGCGGCGACGGAACTGCGGACGCTGGCCGCCGCCCATGCGCGGGCCTTCGGTCTTGTGGCGATAGGTGATGCGACCCTTTTCCAGGTCATAGGGCGTCATCTCCACCGTGACCCGGTCGCCGACCAGCGAGCGGATGCGGTTCCGCTTCATGCGGCCGGCGGTATAGGCGAGAATGGTGTGTTCATTGTCCAGCTGCACCCGGAACCGGCCCTCGGGCAGCAGTTCGGTGATCACGCCTTCGAACTCGATGAACTCTTCTTTGGACATACGTATCGTCTCCTGCTGGCCGCCGACGCCCGGCGTGTTGGCCCACAGGCCGCGCCCCAACCTGCAGAAGGGGCTGATTTAGGTCTGCGCCCCAAAAAGCGGCGCCGTGCGGTCCAGACGCGCCAACGGCCCCGCTCTGCCCCGGCGAACCGATGCATCTGAGGGGCGCTTGTGAGGCGAGCTTTGATCGAACCGCGCAGATGAAAGACCTAGGTCGAGCGTCGCGCGACGAAATGTCGAGACTTGATAGGTAGGCTTACAGGGCCCAAATGTCCAGCCAGCACCGCTCCCCCGCCCCCTGCCCGCGATTCTCCGGTAGAGAGGCGCCCATGGAACCCAACTACGATGTGGTGGTGGCCGGCGCCGGCGCGGCTGGCATGATGTGCGCCGCCCAGGCCGGCCAGCGCGGCCGCAGGGTGCTGATCCTCGACCACGCCAAAGCGCCCGGCGAGAAGATCCGTATCTCCGGCGGCGGCCGCTGCAACTTCACCAACATCAACACCACGCCCAACAACTTCCTGTCGGAAAACCCGCGCTTCTGCATCTCCGCCCTGCGCCGCTATCGGCCCAAGGACTTCATCGCGCTGGTGGACCGCTATGGAATCGCCCATCACGAAAAGACCCTGGGCCAGCTCTTCTGCGACGGTTCGGCCCGGCAGATCATCGACATGCTGCTGGCCGAAATGGCCAAGGGCGGGGTCGAGCTTCGCCTGCAGACCACGATCGACTCTATCGCCCGCACCGAATCCGGCTTCGCCCTGTCCATCGGCGGCCAGGCGGTCACCTGCCAGAGCCTGGTCATCGCCACCGGCGGCAAGTCGATCCCGAAGATGGGGGCCACCGGCTTCGGCTACGACGTCGCCCGGCGGTTTGGCCTGCGGGTCACCGAGACGCGACCAGCCCTCGTCCCCCTGACCTTCGACGTCTCCCTGCTGGAGCGCACCGCGCCCCTGGCCGGGGTGGCCGTGGAGGCGACCGTGGCGGCCGGCAAGACCCGGTTCAATGAGGCCCTGCTCTTCACCCACCGGGGCCTGAGCGGCCCGGCCATCCTCCAGGCCTCATCCTACTGGCGCGAGGGCCAGGAGATCGCGGTCGACCTGGCGCCGGGCCAGGATGTCTACGCCCACCTCCGCGCCGCCCGCACCAGCCGCGCCAAGGCCGCGCCGGCCACCATCCTGGCCGAAATCCTGCCCAAGCGTCTGGCCCAGTTCCTCACCGACACCCACGCGCCCAAGGGCAATATGGCCGACCAGTCCGACAAGGTCCTGCGCCCCCTGGCCGAGGCGGTGAACGCCTGGCGGGTCAAGCCCGTCGGCTCCGAGGGCTACCGCACCGCCGAGGTCACCCTGGGCGGCGTCGACACCGCCGAGCTCGAATCGCGCACCCTGGCCGCCAAGCAGGTCCCCGGCCTCTACTTCATCGGCGAAGTGGTCGACGTCACCGGCTGGCTGGGCGGCTACAACTTCCAATGGGCCTGGGCCTCAGGCTGGAGCGCCGGGCAGTCGGTTTAGGGGGCGGCCTCATGGCTATATGAGTGGCTGCTGATCAAGCTGGATCAGCAAGGTCGGGTTTCGGCCTACAGGGTCGCGTCGGACTAAAGTCCGTCTTCCACCCTCTCGGCGGTTCAAGGCAGCTTGGACGCTAGATGCGGGCTGCGACGAGATAGGCGTGGCAAGCCCGCGGAAGCTCAATACGCAACCGCTCCAGATTGCCATCGGATGGATCCGCCTCCATCACCATCCGCACCGATCCACCCAGCAAGGCGGCCAGCATGAAGGCCACTGACGCCCGATCGGCAAATCGGGCGTCGGGCGCATTGGCCAGCAATGCGTCGAACAGCTCCGTCATCACTGTTGCCGCCCGCCCCATCGCGGCCGAAAGATCGAACTCGGAGGCGATCCCGTAGATCGCCCTCGACGACACAATGTCGGCCGTCTTGGCGTCGAGCCAAGCTGCCGCCAGCCCCTCCGCGAGGGTCTTGAGGTCCTCCCCCATCAGGCGGTCGGAGGCGGCGCACATCGCTTCTTCGATCAGAAGCAGTTGCTTCTCCACGATCCCGAACAGCAGGGCCTGCTTGTGCGGGTAGTACTGATACATCGTGCCAACCGAAACGCCCGCCCGCTCGGCGACGCGCGTTGTTGTGAGACGCCCCACACCTTCGACCAGCAAAACCTGAATGGTCGCCTGCCGGATCGCTTCGATCGTGGCGGCGGAGCGGGCCTGTTGCGGCGTTTTGCGGGGCTGCAGCAGCGTTGGATTAGGCCGGTTCAAATGCGAATTCCGAAACTGAATGATACTTCATATTTTGAAACCTCACGTCGTCCCCCGCAAGGAGTTTCCCATGCAAACCGTGCTCATCACCGGCTGTTCGACCGGCTTCGGCCGCGAGACCGCGCTAGAGTTTCTCGACAAGGGCTGGAACGTCGTCGCCACCATGCGCGACCCGTCCGCCAGCACCCTGCCCGCCGCTGGGCGTCTACGGGTGCTCCCTCTGGACGTCACCGATCCTGACAGCATCGCTGCGGCGGTCGCCGCTGCAGGTCCCGTCGACGTTCTTGTCAACAACGCCGGCATCGGCTGGCTGAACGCCATCGAAGGCACGCCGATGGAGACGGCACGGCGCATCTTCGACGCCAATCTGTTCGGGGCCGTCGCGATGATGCAGGCGGTGCTGCCGGATATGCGCGAACGGCGAACCGGCGCCATCGTCAACGTCGGGTCCAGCTCGACCTACAAGCCTCTGCCCTTGCTGTCGGTCTATCGCGCCAGCAAGGCCGCCCTGAACGCCCTGACCGAATCCGCCGATCTCGAGTTGGCCAGGTTCGGCATCCGCGCCCGTGTCGTCCTGCCGGGCAGGGCGCCCTCGACGGCATTCGGCGACAGCGCTCGAAGCCAGGTCATGGGTAGCGGCGGCTTCCCCGAGCCCTACGCCGATTTCGCGCATGAGGTTATGACCACCATGATGGCCGCCGACGACGAACCGCTAACAACGGCCCGCGATGTCGCCGAGGCGATCTATCGCGCCGCCACGGACCCCGACTGCCCGATGATGCTTCCGGCCGGGCCGGACGCCATTGCTTGGGCCACTGAGAAGTAGCCGGTCGCACCACAGCCCGCGGCGAGGGATCTGGCGGCGTCGGTCGAATGATGGACCAGGGGCGAAGAAGACGTCTGTCGGGCTGACGATCCGACGCCGGCCAAGGTGCGCGGCGACGCCTTATCCAGTCACGCGCCAAGACCGGTCCCGTCGGCTGGCTCACGCCACAAACCCCACCTTCGCCACCGCCGCCCACGGCCCGCCGAGATAGCGCCAGACCAGCAGCCCCTCGGCCGTGATGTCGAACGGTTCGAACTCCAGCTGCAGCCGCTCGCACAGCGCCCTCGCCTCGGCCGGCTCGGCCTTGTTCTGGATGGTGATGTGCGGGCGGAAGGGGGCGCGGTCCTGGGACGTCAGCCAGGGCGCGAAGGCCTGCGCCAGTTCGGCGCGAAGGGCCTCCAGTTCGGCAGAAGCGATGCGATAGGCCACCCCGCGGCCGATGAACCAGGGACCGCGCACCGCCAGGGTCATGGGCGCGCGGCGCGCACACGCCGCCCTCAGCGTCTCGGCGATAAAGGGCTCCTGGTCGCCCGGCAGGGCGTGGAACAGGGTCAGGTGGGCGGGGACCACGTTGCGCGCCTTCGGGAAGTGCGTCCGGCGCAGGTCATCGAACCAGTCGAAGGCGCCCTCGTCCAAGGCGGCCGTGAGGATCAGGGGCCGACTCGCGCTCATATCGATTCAACCCATTCCAAGCCCCATCCCCTCTTCTCTTGTCTAGCTTCCGGTATGCTGGTCACCCAGTTGACGTGCGGGGCAAGCTCGGGCTTGTTCTGCCGACAGAGATGCGCCGATCCATTTTAAGAGCGTGCTCGGGGAGGATTTGAAAGTGGCCCAGAATTCATCGGGCGTCAGCGAGCGGCTGCCGTTCAAGACCAAACTGGCCTTCGGGGTCGGCAGCGGCGCGGAGTCCATCGCGCTGTTCTCCGTCGGCTCCTACGCCATGCTCTATTACAATCAGGTCCTGGGCCTGGAGGCCCACCTGGCGGGCCTGGCCATCTCGGCCAGCCTGTTCCTGGACGGGATTTCCGATCCCCTGGTGGGCTCGCTGTCGGACCGCACCAAGTCGCGCTGGGGCCGGCGCCACATCTACATGTTCTTCGCCCCCATCCCCATCGTCCTGTCCCTGTGGGCGGTGTTCAATCCGCCGGACGGCCTGGGGACCTGGGCGCTGTTCTCCTGGTTCGCCGTGACCGTGGTCATGCTGCGCCAGTCGATGACCTTTTATCACACGCCCCACCTGGCCTTGGGCAGCGAGCTCAGTCGCGACTACACCGAACGCTCCAAGGTGATGTCCTATAACAGCTTCTTCACCTGGGCAGGCGCAGCGGCCACCACCTGGATCGCGCTCTCCTACTTCTTCCAGGCGACGCCGGAATACCCCCGCGGCCTGCTCAACCCTGAGCCCTACGGCCCCTTCTCCTTCATCATGGGCGGCATCGCCCTCGCCCTGCTGGCGGCCTCGGCCTGGTTCACCCGCGACCGCATCCCCTACCTGCCCAAGCCGCCGGAGAACCTGCCGAAATACAGCCCCTTCGAGTTCTTCAAGGACATCAGCAAGGCGTTCAACAACGTCAACTATATCTGGCTGCTGGTGGCCTACTTCTTCCTCAGCATGATGATCGGCCTGCGCGGCGGCCTGCACCTCTATACGAACACCTACTATTGGGGCCTGGGGTCGGAGCAGATCCGCTTCTTCGTCATCGGCTCATTCGCCGGCTACCTCTCGGCCTTTCTGTTCGCCGCCATGCTGCACGGGCGGTTCGACAAGAAGGCGACCATCATCGTCTCGGCCATCGTCTACGCTCTCGCCCCCTCGATCCCGATCCTGATGGGCTTTGCTGGGGCGCTGACCCAGGACACGCCCAACCTGCTGGCCATCCTCATCGCGTTCTCGGTGCTCAGCTATGGGGCCGCCAGCGTGCTGTCGATCAGCATCATGTCGGCCCTGGCCGACATCGCCGACGAGAATGAGCTGAAGTTCGGCCTGCGACAGGAGGGCGTGCTCTATTCCACCCGCGCCCTGTTCGCCAAGGTCGACCAGGCGATCGGCGCGGCCTTGGCGGGCTTCGTCCTGACCCTGATCTCCTTCCCGGTCCGGGCCCAGGTCGGGGAGGTGCCGGCCCAGGTGATCTGGAACCTGGCCCTGTGGGACGGCGTCCTGGCCGGCGTCCCCGGCTTCATCGCCGTCTTCTTCTACGCCCGCTACAAGATCACGAGGGCGTCCTACGAAGAGACCAAGGCCGCCCTCGCGGCGCGCCGGGCCGAAACCCTCGCGCCCCAGGCCGTTGCGGCCTCCGCGGCGATCGACGTGCCCGAACCTCTGATCCCCCCCGTCGCCCCCCGGCCGGCGGAATAGTCCAGACATAGAAAAGGCCCCTGCCTCACGGCGGGGGCCTTCTCCAGGCGGGTCGAAAGCTAGGCTAAGGGCCTATTCGGCCGGCATCAGGACGGTGTCGACCACGTGGATCACGCCGTTGGACTGGTCGAGGTCGGTCGCCGTCACCATGGCTGTGCCACCGCGGGCGTCGGTCAGCTGGACGGCGCCATTGACCACCGTGGCGGTCAGATTGTCGCCCTCGACCGTGGTCAGGGTGGCCGTGCCGCCGCCAGCTTCGATGGCGGCCATCAGGTCAGCCGCTTTCATTTCGCCAGCCACCACATGATAGGTCAGGACCGAGGTCAGCATGTCCTTGGAGTCGGGCTGCATCAGCGTGTCCACCGTGCCGGCCGGCAGCTTTTCAAAGGCGGCGTTGGTCGGCGCGAAGACGGTGAACGGACCCGGACCCGACAGGGTCTCCACCAGGCCGGCGGTCTGGATGGCGGTCACCAGGGTGGTGTGGTCGGGCGAGGCCTGGGCGCCGGCGACAATATTGGTCTCCATGGCGGCAGGTTCGGCGGTGGCCATCGGCGCGGCGTCCGGCGCGGCGGGCTCTTCCGGCTGCGAGCAGGCGGCCAGGGTGAAGGCCATGGCGATGGCGGAGGCGCCGGCGAGAATGCGGATTTTCGGGTCGATCATAGCTAGTCCCTCGTAGTCAGGCGCGGCCGCGATCGGCGCGACGGCTAAGGTGAATACGCGCCGGACCCCTTCACGGATGCGTCATCGCCACTTTCTTTTCGCGTTTGCCGTGTAGGCAAGCTCCGCCATTGCCACAGCGTGCAGCGCCTTCTAGGGTCCCAGCCCTTCTCATTTTCATCACGGGCGTCCGCCCATGCCACAGATCCTCGTCGAGGACCTGGCCAAGACCTATCGCGTCGCCGAGCGCGATCCCGGCCTGCTGGGCGCGGTCAAGGGTCTGGTCCATCGCCGCCACCGCACGGTCCAGGCCCTGCGGGACGTCTCCTTTTCCCTGGAGGCGGGCGAACTGCTGGGCTTCATCGGTCCCAATGGGGCCGGCAAGTCCACCACCATCAAGATCCTGTCGGGCATTCTGAAGCCGGATGCCGGGACGGTGCTGGTGAACGGCCGCGTCCCCTTCACCGACCGCATCGCCCATGTGTCGAAGATCGGCGTGGTGTTCGGCCAGCGCACCCAGCTCTGGTGGGACCTGCCGGTATCCGAAGGCTTCGACCTGCTGGCCGACATCTATCGCGTCGAGCCGGCCCGCTATCGCGCCAACCGCGATGAGTTGGTCGCCCTGTTGCGGCTGGAGCGGGTGCTGGACCAGCCGGTGCGCCAGCTGTCGCTGGGCCAGCGGATGCGCGCCGAGATCGCCGCGGCCCTGTTGCACGAGCCTGACATCCTGTTCCTGGACGAGCCGACCATCGGCCTGGACGCCCCGTCCAAGCTCGCCGTCCGTGAGGTGGTCCGTCGCCTGAACCGCGAGCGCGGCGTCACCGTCCTGCTCACCACCCACGACATGCACGACATCGAGGCCCTGGCCCAGCGGGTCATCGTCATCGGCCACGGCCAGGTGCTGGCCGACAGCCCCTTCGAGACGTTGCGCGCCAACGTCCTGGCCGAGCGGCGGCTGGTGGTCGACTTCGCCCATGAGGCGCCAGAGATCGTCATGGCCGGCGTCGAGGTGCGCCGCCGCCAGGGCCAGACCCTGGAGCTCGCCTTCGATCCGGCCCGGACGCCGACGCCCAACCTCATCGCCGCCCTCGCCGCAGCCCACGAGGTGGTCGATATCCATGTGGGCGAGCCGGCCATCGAAGAGGTCATCGCCCGCTTCTACGACCTGCATGGCGCGGGCGAGGCCTGAGTCCTCCCATGGACGCCGCCCGCCCCTATCTGGCCGCCTTTTCCAGCCGCTTCCTGCTGATGCTGCAGTATCGCGCCGCGGCCATCGCGGGCTTCGCCACCCAATGCTGGTGGGGCGGCATCAAGGTGATGATCTACGCCGCCTTCTTCGCCGCGGCGCCGGCCGCCGCAGCGGCCTCCCCCATGACGCTCGCCCAGGTCATCACCTACACCTGGCTCGCCCAGGCCCTGCTGGCGCTCACGCCATGGAGCGCCGATCCCGAGGTGGCCCTGTCGGTGCGCACGGGCTCTGTCGCCTTTGACCGCCTGCGGCCGGTGGACACCTACAGCCTCTGGTATGTGCGGGGCGCCGCCTGGATGGCTTCGCGGGCGCTCCCTCGGGCGGCCCTGATGCTGGTGGGAGCAGGCCTGGTCCTGCCTCTGGTCGGCCTGTCTGACTGGGCCTGGAAGCCGCCGCCGACCCTGGCCGCGGCCGCCGCCTTCGCTATCTCCCTGCCCCTGGCCCTGGCCCTGTCCTCGGCCTTCCTGATGATCGTCAACATCATCGTCGCCGCCACCCTCACCGACCGCGGCGTCAATGTGCTGTTCAACAGCCTGATCATCGTCTTCTCCGGCAACCTCCTGCCGCTCGCCCTCTATCCGGACTGGGCGCGCACGGCCCTACTGGTCCAGCCCTTCGCCGGCATGATGGACATTCCCCTGCGCCTCTATGTGGGCCAGCTGAGCGGAACCGGCGCCCTGCTCGGCCTGGGACTGCAGGCCTTTTGGACCGTGACGCTGATCCTCCTCGGCCGCTGGGCCATGGCCCGCGTCATGCGCCGCCTGGAAGTCCAGGGGGGCTGATGCGATGAACAGCTTCCACCTGATCCTCCGCTACTTCAGCGCCTCCCTGCGCAGCCAGCTGCAATATCCCGGCTCGGCCATCATGCTCGGGATCGGCGCCTTCCTGACCACCATCATCGACATGCTGGCCGCCTGGGCGCTGTTCGATCGTTTCGGCCAGGTCCAGGGTTGGAGCCTGGGGCACATCGCCGTCTTCTACGGCGTGGTCTCCACCAGCTTCGCCCTGACCGACTTCTTCACCCGCGGCTTCGACGTCTTCGGCGGCGAATGCGTCAAGACCGGCGCCTTCGACCGCATCCTGCTGCGGCCACGCTCGCCGGCCCTGCAACTGGTTGGCTACGAGTTTCGCCTCAGCCGCTTTGGCCGTCTGGCCCAGGCCCTGCTGGTGCTCTTCGTGGGCGCCGCCGTCGTCGGGGTGGCCTGGTCTCCGGACAAGGCTCTACTGCTCGTCTGGACTATCGCCGGCGGCGTCGCCCTGTTCACCGGCCTCCTGGTCCTGCAGGCCAGCTTCGCCTTCTGGACCACCGAGAGCCTGGAGGTGTTCAACGTCCTGACCTATGGCGGCATCCAGGCCGCCCAGTTTCCCCTGAGCCTCTACGCCGCCTGGTTCCGCAACTTCCTGATCTTCGTCGTGCCGCTGGGCTGCGTGGCCTACTATCCGGTCCTGGCCATCCTCGAGCAGCCCGACCCCCTGGGCGCCCCGGACTGGTGGCTGCCCACGGCGCCGGCCATGGGCTTCCTTTTCCTGGCCGCCTCCTTCCTCGCCTGGCGCGCCGGCATCGCCCGCTACACCTCGACGGGGAGCTGAACCGCCGCCAAGCGTAAAGAAGGCCACCACAAAGCCCACGAAGAGCACAGAGGCGTTCGAGTCCTTCGTGGTTCGAGCTTCTGTACGGGCCCGCGAGTTGGCTAAACTAATCTTCGCCCGCTACATGATGACCATTCACTGGTCTGGAGTGACCCATGAGCGCCGTGGACCTCGCTGAAGCGAAGGCTAGGCTGAGCGAGCTCATCGACCGAGCGGAAACCGGCGAGGCCATCGAGATCACCCGCGGCGGAAAGCGCGTCGCATGGCTCACCACGGATGACCGCCCCCGCAGGCCTGTCCGCCTGGCCGATCTGCAGGCGCTAACGCGCTCGCTGCCGCCCTCCACCGAAACCGCGGCCGACCTCGTGCGCGCCATGCGCGACAGCAATTGCGCCCTCGGCTTCTCGACGCAGCTTCCAGCCTGAGCCCCCTCCTCCGTCATTCTCGGCCTTGTGCCGAGAATCCCTCTCGAAGCTCGCACCGGCCGCGAACAGGGATGCTCGCCACAAGGGCGAGCATGACGAAGAGGTCTATAAGCCCGCGCCGTCTGACGCCGCGGGATTTCACCAAAAAGCACACGAAGAACGCCAAGGCGCCGCAGCCCCCACAGCCTCTTCGTGGCCTTCGTGCGCTTCGTGGTTGAACCTATCCCTACTCGGCCGCCATCAGCACGCGGCCGGCGGTGAACGAGGTCTTCTCCGCCAGCGACGCCTTGGCCGCCTCGTATTCCGCGGCCAGGCGGGCCACCAGGTCGCCGGCGCCGAGGATTTCCTCCACCGCGCCGATGCCCTGGCCGCAGCCCCAGATGTCCTTCCAGGCCTTGGCCTTGGTGTTGCCGCCCGAACCGAAGTTCATCTTCGACGGGTCGGCCTCCGGCAGATTGTCGGGGTCCAGGCCCGCCGCCAGGATCGAGGGCCGCAGATAGTTGCCGTGCACCCCGGTGAAGAGGTTCGAATAGACGATGTCCTCGCCCGAGCTCTCGACGATCATGTCCTTGTAGCCCTGGGCCGCATTGGCCTCCTTGGTCGCGATGAAGGCCGAGCCGATATAGGCCAGGTCCGCCCCCATGGCCTGGGCGCCCAGGATGGCCGCGCCGTTGGCGATGGCGCCCGAGAGCGCGATGGGCCCGTCGAACCAAGTCCGCAGCTCCTGGATCAGCGCAAACGGCGACAGCGCCCCGGCATGGCCGCCGGCCCCGGCCGCCACCGGGATCAGGCCGTCAGCGCCCTTCTCCACCGCCTTGCGGGCGAAGCGGTCATTGATGATGTCGTGCAGGACGATGCCGCCATAGGCGTGCACCGACTGGTTCACATCCTCCCGCGCGCCGAGCGAGGTGATGATGATCGGGACCTTGTACTTGGCCGCCATCTCCACATCGTGCTCCAGCCGGTCATTGGTCCTGTGCACGATCTGGTTCACGGCAAAGGGGGCCGAGGGCAGGTCCGGATTCTTGGCGTCCCAGGCGGCCAGCTCCTCGGTGATCTGGGCCAGCCACTCGTCCAGCTGGCTCGCCGGCCGGGCGTTCAGCGCCGGGAAGGAGCCGACGATGCCGGCCTTGCACTGGGCGATCACCAGCTCCGGGTTCGAGATGATGAACAGGGGCGAGGCGATGACCGGCAGGCGCAGGCGGTCACGGAGGATGGGCGGCAGGGCCATGGGAGTCGTTTCCTTCATCATCGAGCGTTCTGATTTACGATGTAAGCGAAAACCAGCGTCCAGCGCAAGAAGCCTCACACGCGCCGGAGGCGCGGCCGCTCGGACCCAAAATCCGCAGGCAGGCGCCGTGGCGGCGCCCTTGACGCTCCCCGCGCCTGCGGCTCATCACAGGGGTGATGGTCCAGATCGCTTCCCCCGCCGTGGAATTTCCGCCGGCCAGCGCCGAAGACTGGCGCGCCCTCGTCCTCAAGACCCTGGGCGACAAGCCCCCGGAGGGTCTGACCACCACCACGGCTGGAGGCCTGACCATCGCCCCGCTCTATGGGCCGATGGACGCACAGCCGGTCCCCACCCGGCCCTTCGACCCCGAGCGCGCCTGGGACCTGCGCGGCGTCACCCGCCATCCGGACCCGGCCCGGGCCAATGCCGACCTCCTGGCCGACCTGGAGGGCGGCGCGGCCTCGGTGCTGGTGGCCCTCGATCCTCAAGGCCAGGCCGGCTGCGCCGTCGGATCGGCCGACGACCTCGCCCGGGTCCTCAATGGTGTCATCCTCGAGCTGGCGCCGGTCGCCCTGGACGCGGGCTTCCAGGGGACCATCGCCTCGGACTGGCTGAGCGCCGTCGCCAAGACCGCCCCGGCCGCCCAGCTCCTGTTCCACCTCGATCCGCTCAGCGCCTTCGCCGCCACGGGCCAGAGCCCCGGCCCCATCGAGGCGCACCTCTTCGCCGCCGCCGGCGCGGCCGCCCGCCACGCTCAGACCTATCCCCAGGCCCAGCTGTTTCTCGCCTCCGGCGCCGTGGTTCACGAGGCTGGCGGCGGCGAGGCCTGCGAGATCGCCTTCGCCGCCGCCAGCGCGCTCGCCTACGCCAAGGCCATGGTCCGCGCCGGCATGGGCATGGACCAGGCGTTTTCCCGCATCACCCTGGGCCTCACCGCCGAGGCCGACTACTTCCTGACCATCGCCAAGCTGCGCGCCGCCCGGCTGGTCTGGGCGAGGCTCGTCGGCGCCTGCGGCCTGGACGTTCCGGCCCGCATCGAGGCCCGCTCCTCCCGGCGCATGCTCACCCGCCGCGATCCCTGGACCAATATGCTGCGCCTGACCTCTGCCGGCTTCGGGGCCGCGGTCGGCGGGGCCGACGCCGTCGTCCTGGGCGCCTTCACCGACGCGCTCGGCCTGCCCTCAGCCCTGGCCCGTCGCCAGAGCCGCAACACCCAGCTGGTCCTGATGGAGGAGGCCCATATCGGCCGCGTCGCCGATCCGGCCCCGGGCTCGGGCTATGTGGAGGCTCTCACCGACCAGATCGCCCGGGCCGCCTGGTCGGCCTTCCAGGTCACCGAAGGCCTGGGCGGCGTGGTCTCGGCCCTGACCGCTGGCCATATCGCCGCCGAGGTGGAGACCACCTGCGCGGCCCGCGCCGATCTCGGCCAGCCGGCCATCGTCGGCGTCACCGCCTTCCCGCCTTCAAAGGACGAGCCCGTGGAGATCGACACCCCGGCGCCCCGCAGCGTCCAGGCGCCCTCGCCCCGCCTGCCAGGTCCCGATGGCCGCTGTCCGCCGCTCGCCCCCGTTCGCCTCGCCCAGCCCTTCGAGACCCCCAGTGTCGCGGAGGCCGCCCGATGAGCGCTTTTCCCGACTATACCGAAGTCCCCTTCGACGCCGAGCGGCCCACCCCGGCCGCCCCCAAGGCCGAGCCCTGGGCCACGCCGGAGGGGATCGCCGTGGCGGCCTCTTACGGCCCGGCCGATATCGAAGGCCTGAGCGGCCTGGACGGCTATCCCGGCCTCGCGCCCTTCCTGCGCGGCCCCTATCCGACCATGTACGCCACCAATCCGTGGACCATCCGCCAGTATGCGGGCTTCTCCACGGCCGAGGATTCCAACGCCTTCTATCGCCGCAACCTGGCGGCCGGTCAGAAGGGCCTCTCGGTGGCCTTCGACCTCGCCACCCACCGGGGCTATGATTCCGACCATCCGCGGGTGGCCGGCGATGTGGGCATGGCCGGCGTGGCCATCGATTCCATCCTCGACATGCGCACCCTGTTCGACGGCATCCCCCTCGACCAGATGAGCGTGTCCATGACCATGAACGGCGCCGTGCTGCCGATCCTGGCGCTGTACATCGTGGCCGCCGAGGAACAGGGCGTGCCGCCGGCCAAGCTGTCGGGCACCATCCAGAACGACATCCTCAAGGAGTTCCTGGTCCGGAACACCTACATCTATCCGCCTGCGCCTTCGATGCGGATAATTTCCGACATCTTTTCATACACTTCGACGGAGATGCCGAGGTTCAACTCGATCTCGATTTCCGGCTATCACATCCAGGAGGCGGGCGCGACGCTGGACCTGGAGCTGGCCTACACCCTGGCCGATGGGATCGAATATGTCCGCGCCGGCGTGGCCGCCGGCATGAGCGTCGACAAGTTCGCCCCACGCCTGTCCTTCTTCTGGAATGCGGGCATGAACGCCTTCATGGAGATCGCCAAGCAGCGGGCCGGCCGCCTGCTGTGGGCCGAACTCATGCAGGCTGAGTTCGCGCCCAAGGACCCCCGCTCGCTCTCCCTGCGGGCCCACACCCAGACCAGCGGCTGGAGCCTGGCGGCCCAGGACGTCTACAACAATGTCGCCCGCACCTGCGTCGAGGCCATGGCGGCCACTGGCGGCCAGACCCAGAGCCTGCACACCAACTCGCTCGACGAAGCCCTTGCCCTGCCGACGGATTTCTCCGCCCGCATCGCGCGCAACACCCAGCTCTTCCTGCAGCTGGAAAGCGGCCAGACCCGGGTCATCGACCCCTGGGGCGGCTCCTATTATGTCGAGCGCCTGACCGCCGACCTCGCCGCCCGCGCCCGCACCCACATCGCCGAGGTCGAGGCCCTGGGCGGCATGGCCAAGGCCATCGAGGACGGCCTGCCCAAGCGCCGCATCGAGGAGGCCAGCGCCCGGACCCAGGCGCGCATCGACTCCGGCCGCCAGAGCGTGGTCGGCGTCAACCGCTACCGCTCGGCTGACCTCGACGAGATCCCGGTGCTCAAGGTGGACAACTCCGCCGTCCGCCAGCGGCAGCTGGAAAAGCTCGCTCGCCTGAAGGCTGACCGTGATCCCGCCGCGGTGGAAAGGGCCCTCGACGCCCTCACCGCCGGCGCGGCGGGGACCGGCAACCTGCTGGCCCTGTCGGTGGAGGCCGCCCGCGCCAAGGCCACGGTGGGCGAGATCAGCTACGCCCTGGAAAAGGTGTTCGACCGCCACAAGGCCAAGGCCGATGCGGTCAAGGGGGTCTATCTGCGCGAGGCCGGCGAGACCCCTGCGGCCCTGAAAGCCAAGGCCATGGTCGGCGCGTTTGCCTCCGCCGACGGCCGCAAGCCCAGGGTCTTGATCGCCAAGATGGGCCAGGATGGCCATGACCGCGGCCAGAAGGTGATCGCGTCTGGCTTTGCCGACCTCGGCTTCGAGGTGGAGATCGGCGACCTCTTCCAGACCCCCGCCGAGGCCGCCGCCCTGGCGGTCGAGCGCCAGGTCCATGTGGTGGGGGCAAGCTCCCTGGCGGCCGGCCACCTGACCCTGGTGCCCGAGCTGAAGGCCGAACTCGCCCGCCTGGGCCGCCCCGACATCCTGGTGGTGGTCGGCGGCGTCATCCCGCCGGAGGACTTCGCCGCCCTGACCGACATGGGGGTGGCCGCCATCTTCCCCCCCGGCACGGTGGTGCCCGAATGCGCCATCGAGGTTCTCGACCGGCTGAATGAGGAACTCGGCTACGCCCAGCTCGATCCGGCCAGGGCCTGACGCCTCATAGCCCCGGAAGGTTGGCGGCGAGCCCCAGCCCCCAGCGCCCATCATAGGCCCGCCAGGCCAGGGTGACGAACACGGCCCAGAGGACGCTGAACAGCGAGCCGACGAGGAAGTATTCGGCGTTCAGCTTCTCTTCCAGGTCCTTGAACCGGGCCACGCTCTTGAGGGCGACCACCGCCACCAGCACCTCCCAGGCGCCCAGCAGCAGGCCGGTGGCGATGGCCAACCGCTCCAGATCGCCGATCACCCGGCCGACCCTGGGCTCGTTGACGGGCGGAGCTGTTTCCGTCAGCGGCGCATCGGCGGCGAGGCGGGCGGCGCTCAGACCGCTCCACCGCAGGAGCAGCTTGCAGGCCAGATTGCCGCCCCAGGTCAGCAGCAGCAGGGCCGCCACGGCGCCGCCAAGGCTATGGAGAAGGGCTGCGCTCATCTGAGGCCCAGCGCCCGGTCGAGCCGCCCGGCCATGGCCTCGAGCGCCGCCCACTGGCGTTCATAGAGGTCGAACCGGCCCGCGCGCCGGATCTTGTAGAGGGTCTGGGCCGACATCCCCAGCCGCTCGGCCAGCGGGGCGGCGGACTCGGCCCGCAGGGCCAGCACCACTTCCCGCTGGCGGTCCGTCCAGCTGTCCTCGATCTGCGTCAGGCTGGCGCCCACCGCTTCCATCAGGGCTTGAAGCTCCGGTTCTCCGCGCAGTTCGAAACGATAGGCGTTGACGTCGCGCTTGTCCCCCAGTCGCTGGCGGCTGCCGGCGAGCCCCGGCCCCATCATGTTCCAGGCCCGCGCCCGGTTCACCGGCGTCTCCAGCCGCACCGCCCCCAGCACGAACCGGCAGCCGATTCCGTCGGCGAGGAGTTGCGCCCGCAGGTCGCGCACCACCCCCAGCCCCCCCTTCAGGCTGGCGCAGAGGCCTTGGAACTCGTCCCCCAGGGTGATGGTCAGGGGCGAGACGATGCTGGGCCCATGCGCCTCATTGGCCCACTGGACCGCGGCATTGAATCGGCTGTGCAAGGCCTCCACCGAGGCCGTATCCTCGCTTGATACGAGGTCGCCCATGACCACCGCATGGGTGGCGGCAGGCAAGGTCTCGATCAGGGGGGCGGCATGAGCAAGCATGCCCTATCCTATACCGGGCTATGCGGAAAAAATATCCCATTTTCGGGATACTTCATTTGATTAGCCCACATCCGGATTACCGGCGGCGACGAACCAGCGCCAGCCCCGCCGCCAGGGCGCAGCCCGCCCCGATGCCGGCGATCAGGTCATGGGCGAGCGTCAGGGCCAGCGTCACCGCCATCACCGCTGCGCCCCCACGGTTCTCCCGCACCAGATGGGCGATCTCGGCCTTCTCCACCATGTTCCAGGCCACCACCGCCAGCAGGCCGGCCAGGGCGGCCAGGGGCACATAGGCCGCCAGCGGGGCGGCGATCAGCATGAAGGCCAGCAGGTAGAGGCTGTGCAACATGCCCGCCACCGGGGTGCGGGCGCCGGCGCGCACATTGGTGGCGGTCCGGGCGATGGTGCCGGTCACCGGCATCCCGCCGAACAGGGCGGCGCCGGAATTGGCCACCCCTTGCGCCACCAGCTCCATGTTCGAGCGATGGCGTCGGCCGCTCATCCCATCGGCCACCACCGCCGACAGCAGGCTCTCGATCGAGCCCAGCAGGGTGAAGGCCGCCGCCGCCGGCAGCACGGCCAGCACCTTGGCCAGGGCGAGGTCCGGCAGATGCGGCATGGGCAGGCGGTTGGGGACGCCGCCGAACTTGGAGCCGATGGTCTCCACCGGCAGGTGGAGCAGCACGGCCGCGACGGAGGCCAGGGCGACGGCGATCAGCAGGGCCGGCCAGGCCGGTCGCCAGCGGCGCACCGCCAGGATCAGGCCGATCACCCCGAAGGCCAGAGCCGCCGCCGGCGCGCTGAGGCTCGGCAGGGCCTGGACCAGGGCCGCCACCTTGGGTCCGAACTCGGCCGGCTCTCCGCCCGCCAGGGTCAGGCCCAGCAGGTCGCGCACCTGACTCACCAGGATGATCACCGCGATGCCGGCGGTGAAGCCCACCGTCACCGGCGCTGGAATGAGACGGATCAGATTGCCCAGGCGCAGCACGCCGCCAGCCGCCAGCATCAATCCCGACAGGAAGGTCGCCAGGACCAGCCCCTCGATCCCGTGCAGATGGACCGTGCTGGCCACCAGCACGATGAAGGCGCCGGCCGGCCCGCCGATCTGGAACCGGCTGCCCCCCAGCATGGAGACCAGGAAGCCGCCGACAATGGCCGTATAGAGCCCCCGCTCCGGCCCCACGCCGGAGGCTATGGCGATGGCCATGGAGAGTGGCAGGGCGACGATGGCCACGGTCAGGCCGGCCACGGCGTCGGCCCGCAGATCGCCCAGCCCATAGCCCGCCCGCAACAGGGTCGCGAGCTTGGGCATGTAGAGGTTCGAGGCCTTGGCGGCGTCGGTCATGGGGATCTGCTGACGGATGAGACCGCCATCATCCTCCGCGGCGCAGCAGGTGTCCATGATCTGGCGCAAGCCCGTCGATCAGACCTGATGTCAGATCTTTACACCCCGCCGGCCGGGGCGGGCCTTGCGTTTCCGATCCCAACTCGCGGGCAGGACCGAGGGGCCGTGGCGGGCCTCGATGTCCTTCTGCAGCGCGTTGGCCGCCATCAGGTGGCCCGGGAACAGGGTGTCCACCGTCCAGCCGATGAAAGGCACGGTGGACGAGGCGGTGTCGACGAACAGATAGGCGGCCATCCGTCCCAGGGTGATGACCGAGACCCCGCCCCGGAAGCCGGCGACCACCAGCAGCGCCCCAGCCCCGACGCTGTAGACCGTGCCGGCCACCGGCACCCAGGCCAGGATACCGTCCAGGCCAAGACCGATCGGGCCGACCCCCACCAACCGGTCGGAGAGCCGCTTGATCCGCTCGGCCGCCCGCCAGGCGCGGTGGGCCTTGTCCTGGGTCGTCGCCATGGGCGCCCTAAAGCTGAAGGTTGGCGGAAAGCGCCACCCCGGGGGAGTAAGGCGCGAGCCGGAATCTAGCTCAGAAAGACCACGCGCCGCCGCTCCTTGCCATCCTTGATACGGGCCAGGATCTCCCGGTACTCCGGCGTATTGACCACATCCTTGCGGGCGCCCTCGAAATAGATGGTCTCTTCCATGTGCTTGAGCATCAGATCGGCCGCCCACTTGTGGCCGGAAAACAGCATGTCGGCCAGCTTCCCAAGCCCGCCCGGCACGGGCGCGATGCCGATAGCCAGGTCGGCCAGCAGCACCATGGTCGCCTCCAGCAACACCATCGGCGCGCAGCGACCGCGCACCCCGTCGCTCAGCAGCACGATCCCCGCCCCGAAGCTGTAGAGACCGCCGGCCCACGGGATCCAGGTGAGCAGGCCATCCAGGCCCACCCCGAGCGGGCCAATCTTGATGATGTTGTCCGACAGCCGTTTGGTGCGTTCGATGCTGGCGCGGACATTGTGCAGATCGATGTGCGATCGGGCGAAGAACATGCGCGCGCCTCCGGCAAGCTTGACCAGTCTGGACCAAACAAGCGCTGCCTTGAAGACATTCGGCAGGTTTTCGCGCCATCAGCGACCGACGTTCGATAACAGCTCTCCCGACGCGCGATTCCACATCGCAAACACCCCGGCCAGGCCTTAGAAAGTGGGACCATGGCGCGCGACCACGACATCCTCATCGTCACCACCGACTTCATTGAGGGCCGCCCGGCGCGCCAGCACCTGGGCATGGTCTCGGCCCAGGCGATCCTCGGGGCCAATGTGGTGCTGGACCTGATGTCCGCGATCCGGGACTTCTTCGGCGGCCGCTCCAAGGGCTATGAGCGGGTGCTGGCCCGCGCCCGCCAGGACGCCCTGGCGGCCCTCGCCAAGGAGGCCGAGGCCGTGGGCGCCAATGCGGTGCTGGGCGTCGACCTCGACTATCACGCCATCGGCCCCAACGGTCAGATGCTGATGGTGGCCGTCAACGGCTCGGCAGTGGTCATCTAGGCTGCGGCCAGTACGATCTGTTGTGCGCTGGCCTCGGCGATCAGACGGTCCTCGGCCTGCGTGAAACTCGCCCGGACGGTGATCATCTGGCGGGTGGCGGCGACCACCTGGGCGTGGATCTCCACCGGCGCGTTGCGGCCGATCCGCAGGAAGCTCACCTGGAGCTGGGTGGTGCGATAGTGACGGTCGGCGGGGATCACCGTCATGGTGGCGAAGGCCAGGGCCTGATCGGCCAGGGCGGCGATATAGCCCCCGAACAGCGAGCCGTCGGCGGTGTCCAGGCTGGGGTGCGGCGTCCAGGTCTTGCGCGCCCAGCCCTCGCCCCAGGCGTCCAGGCGCCCCAGCCGCAGTTGTTCGACGATCGGCGGGAGGTCCCCCTCCCCCGAACAGATCGCCTCAAGTCGTTCGATGGCCCATGTCATTCGGCGCCCTTTCGCGGTGGAATGCGGCTAGGCTAGCCAGGCGGCGGCCTGCGCCCTACTCGCCTTCGGCGCGGCGGCCCAACCCCAGGCGGCGGAGCCTCAACTGTCTGACGCAATACGGAAAATTCCCCGCCAGAAGCGCGCCGCCGAGACCGTGGACGTCATCCTGGAAGCGGCGGCTCAGCTTTTGGAGCGCGATGGGCTCGAGGGCTTCACCACCAACGCCGTGGCCGAGCGCGCCGGAGTCAGTATCGGCGCCGTCTATCGCTACTTCCCCAACAAGCGCGCCCTGATGCACGCCCTCGCCGAGCGCGAGAGCGCCCTGCATGGGGCGGAGATGCAGCGGCTGCTCCAGGCGGGCGGGGCCGGTCTGGCCCCCGACCGCGCGCTCGTGCGCGCCTTCATCGGCGCCTTTCAGGGCCGCGCCCGCGCCCGGCGCATCGCCATGGGGCTCTGGTTCGAGATGACGCCCGCAGAGGCCCTGGCGCTCCGGTTCGACGCCTTCACCCAGACCCTGAACCAGACGCAAGGGGCCCTTGAGCCGATCAGCGCCTTCGTGCTCACCCGCGCCCTGCACGGCGCCCTGCGCTCAGCGGTTCTGGAAGGGGTCGACTTCTTCCACGACCAGGCCTTCGAGGACGAACTGGTCCGCCTGTCGCGGGCCTATCTCGCCCAGGTCCGCGCGCGGGCCGAAGGTCAGGACGAGGCCTGAGCCTTCCCCCTCGTCCTCACATCATGTCGCCGGCGGCGGCGTCGAGCAGCAGGAAGACCCGGCCGGCGTCGGAGGCCAGCAGGGTGGCGACCATGAAGCCCTCGTGGTCGCGGGCCACCGTCTCCTCCAGCATGCCGCGATAGCGCCGCACATAGGCGCTGGCCTCGCCCTTCAGGGCGTCGTCGGTGAACAGCCGCCGCGTCAGGCGTCGGGTGGCCGCCGGCGCCAGGCGTCGGACCACCTGGCGGGCGCCCTCGGCGTCGCCGGTCTGGACCGCAGCGCCGATCTCCTCGATCCGCGTCCGCGGCAGCAGGGCCGAGGGATCGATACCCATGTCGACGATATCCGCCAGCAGCTGAGCCTCGCGGCGCTCGTCCGTCGGCCTCGGCGGCGGCTCGTCGATCGCCGCCAGCAGGTCCTTCCAGGTCAGGCCGTCGCCGTCGTCGCCTTCACCCTGGGGCGCGGGCGGCCCGCCGGCCGACTCGAACAGGTTGGAGAACTCCTCGTCCGTCGCCGTCGGCGTCAGGCGCAGGCGCGGGCGCAGGCCGGCCTCCTCGGCGGTCTGGCGGCGGGGTTCGCGGCCCGGCCGCGGGGCGGGCTCGTTCAGCTCCAGCGGCTCCTCGGCGCGCGGTGACGGCCGCGGGCGCTCCTCCCGGACGAACGGCCGACGCTCCCGGACCGGCGGCAAGCCCGAGCCCAGCCCCGCCCCCGGGGCGAGGCCCGCACTGGCCGAACTGGCCACCGAGCCCATGAGGCGCACGGCCTCGCTCAGCATTTCGTAGTTGCGGCTCACCCGCTCCTGGAAGGCCGCATCGATGGCCTGGGTTTCCTCAGCGGTCCGCCTCGCCTGATCCATCAGGTCCTCGATGCTCTCGCCCACCGCCTGGCGGACATCCTGCGCCTGGCGCCGGGCGCTGGCCGGGATATCGGCGGCCCGGGTGTCGAGATCGGCCATCAGGGTCTGCAACTCGTTGAGGGTCTGGCGGGCGGCCGCGGCGCCGGCCTCCAGCTTGCGCGCGGTCTGGGCGCCGGCCTCGTCCACCAGGCTGGCCGACTGCTCGATCAGGGCGCGGGCCTCTTCGAGCCGGCCTTCGAACACCTGGTCGGCCTTCTGGCCGGCGGCGAAGGCGGCCTCGGACAGCTGGTCCACCTGCTGGCGGGCGGCCTCGGCGTGGCGGGCGGCGGCCAGGCGGGTCTCTTCGGCGGCGTCCGACAGGGCCGCGATCGCCTGCCGGGTCTGGGCCTCCAGCTGCGACCGCTCGCCCGACGCCGTCTCCGAAAGGCTGCGCCAGGACTGGCGGATGCTCTCGCCGAAGGCGTCGCGCTCGCCCTGGGCGGCGTCAGCCAGATCGCCGAACTGGTCGGCCGCCTGGGCCACCAGCTCGCGCAGCATCTGGGCGCCCTTGATGGCCCGATCGCCCATCTCCACCGCCGACAACCGGGCTTCGGACAGGTATTCGGCCAGCTTGGCGGTGTGGGTCTCGGCTTCGGCGGCGAAGGACTCCTGGTCGGCGCGCAGGCCGTGGGCCACGGCCACCAGGGCCGCGCGCTGCTCCGACAGGCCCACCTCGGCTGCGCCCACCTGATCGGCGACGCCGGCGCCGGCGCTTTCCAGGCGGGCGATGTGGCGGGTCAGGTCTTCGCCGACGATGCGGGCGACATCGCTGGTTTCGCCGGCCGCGGCGGCGAGGTCGGCGGCCCGGGCGGCCAGGGAGGCTTCGGCTTCGCGCAGCTGGGTCTCGGCCAGGTCGGAGGCCTCGGCGACCATGCGCGCCTGGCTGGTGATGGCGTCCATCACGGCGGTGGACTGCGCATCAAGGCGGCCCGCCAGAATGGTCATCTCCGACCGCTCGTGGGACAGGGCTCGCGTCAGGTTTTCCGCCGTGCGGGCCGAGGCCTGGGCCGCATTGACCAATTGCTCGGTCTCCGCCGCCAGGGCCGCACGCAGGGCCGAGAGGGTCTCGCGGGCGTCGTGGGCGGCCTCGCCGGCGCGGACGATCTCCTCGCGGACATTCTGCACCACCTCGCCGGCCCGACCGGCCGCGACCATGGCCGGCGAGACCAGCTCGTCGGCCAGGCGCTGGGTGCGGCGGGCCTCCAGGGCCAGCTTCTGACCCTGCCGCAGGGCGTAGGCGACCACCCAGACCAGCACCGCCGGCGCCAGGGCCAGCAGGGCGAAGACCGCCAGGGCGAAGGCGTCATTCTGGAAGGGCACCACGTCCCCGCGATAGCCCCAGGCATAGGCGATCGGCGCCAGCGACCAGAGCGCGGAGATGGCGGCCGCCCCGGCATAGATCGGCCAGGCGGGCGGCATCTCGCCCGAGCCGGCTTCAGCGCCCCGCGAGGCTGTCAGGGCGCCGCCGCCGGCGCTGCTGAGGCTCGTCCTGGCCCCGGTCCTAGTTAAGTCGCCGCTCGCCGCCGGATCGGCCAGGCGGAAGGGCTCTTCGGTGGAGGCGTCCTGCGGTCGGGACGTCGCCGGCTCGAACAGCTCGGCGTCGGCCGCATCGGCCTCGGCCCCGGGAACCGGAGCCTCATAGGCCTGGGCGCCGAAAGACTGGGCGCTCGAGATCGGGGCGTCCTGATAGGCCGGCGTCTCAGGCGCGCCATAATCCTCGCTCTCTTCGGGCGCGGCGGTAAGGTCCAGGTCGTGGTCGGGACCCGCATCGGGCGCATCGGACTCCGGACGCGCGGCCGAATCCGGCTCTGTGAGGCTTTGGAAATCCAGCGGTTGATGTCGCCGGTTCTTGATCTTCATCTGCGGCCCGTTACTGGCGGCCAACACGCCCCGCGCGCGTCGGGCGCTCGTCAGCTGGCCCGCGCGCCCCAAGTCTCAAGGATTATCTTTGATCGGCCCGCGCGCAAAGCGCCATGCGGCCAATTTGCGCCGTGACCGGCATATTTACGGATGTGCGGAGGGCCTTATGCCGCGCTGATGGCCGTCGGGCCGTGATGGCAGGGGCCCTCTGCGGTCCGCGCCGCGATGGGCGCCGCCTTCAAGGGCGAGCCCAAAGGCGTTGCGACCGGCATGTTCACAGACCGGGCGGCGGTCGAGCGGGCCACCTTCCGCGCCGCAGCCACCGGCCGCTCAGGTTGGTGAGGCTCGATGGTCACCCCGAAGTGCGAATAGGCCACGGCCGAGGAATGCACGACCACGGCGGCGACGAGTTCGGTCAAGGTTTGCATCGGATCTCTCCCGTCTCCGATACGAGTCTGCGAACCGGGTTATGAGCGAAGCGCCACCGCCGGGCAACCGAGCGTCACATGAAGTTTCGTTCATGTGACGCCCTTTGCAGACGTGCTCAGTAGCGTCGGCAGACCAGGTCGCGCAGGACGCTGGACGGACCCGTATAGCGCCCCTCGCCGTCGATGGCCTGCTGGGCCCGCTGGCTGGAGTCGTAATAGGCTGACGCGCCGAGGCCCTGGGACCGGCAGAAGGCGTTGGCCGAGGCCGAGCCGGCGGCGATGTCGTAGCCTTCCATCGTCGGATAAGGGAAGAACACGCTGCGCGTGCCCTCATAGGGTCGGTACTGCCCCGGCCCGCTCCAGGAGCCCCCGGGACCCCAGGAGGCGCCGCCGCCCGGGGGACGATAGCCACCGCCGCCACCGCCAGCGCCCGCATAGCCCTGCAGGGAGGTGATCCGCTCGGCCATGCCCAGGCGATTGAGGTCCGGCACGTCGCCGGTCACATCCTGGCACCGGCCGCGGAAATCGGAATCCTCGCAGATCCGCCAGCGCCCCTGGAAGCGGGCGCTGAGCGCCTTGTCGTTCCAGTCCCGCGGCAGATTGGTGGCCATGCCGTAGATGGTGGTCTGACGGCCCTGGAAATTCGGTTGATCGAATAGGATGGCCGAAGGCTGGCGGCCACCGCCGCCATAGGATTGGGCCACGGCCGCGCCCGCGGCCACGCCCAGGGTGGCGATCGCCGCCACCGCGGCCAGTATCGTTTTCATCGCGCGTCTTCCCCTGTCGTCCCTCAACCTTGACCCTAGACCGGCGACGGCCAGGGCGGAAGCCGGTTAAGACGCGGTCGAAAACAGGTCTGGCGCCGGGGCCCGGAAGGTCGCGCCCTCATGGCGCAGCAGCCACTGCTTGCGGTCCAGGCCGCCGCCATAGCCGGTCAGGGCGCCGGTCGCCCCGATCACCCGGTGGCAGGGCGCCACCAGGCCCACGGGGTTGGACCCGTTGGCCAGGCCCACGGCCCGCACCGCCTTGGGCGCCCCCACATGGGCGGCGAGCTGGCCATAGGACCAGGTCTGGCCGGCAGGAATCTCGCACAGCGCCCGCCAGACCGCCTGTTGGAAGGCGGTTCCCCCCGTGGCCCAGGGCACGGCGGCCAGGGCGTCGGTCTCGCCTTCGAAATAGGCTGCGAACGGGCGCGCCAGAGCCGGCGGCGGCGGGGCGCCGTCCACCCCGGCGGCCGCGGCTGCGCCATAGTGGCGGGTGAGCAGGCGGACCATGCGCGCCTCATGGCTTTCCCAGTCGAAGGCCCGCAGCACCCCCTCGCCGTCGAACACGATCCGGGCCAGTCCGAGCGGGGTGGGGATATCGGCCTGGAACAGGCGTTCAGGCGGCGGTCTGATCATGGCGAGGCTCTTTTCGAATGGGCGTGGGCCTTGCTGGGGCCATCCCCTCCGAGGCCCAGAGATGCAGGGCGGCATAGGCCCGCCAGGGTCGCCAGGACTCGGCCCGCGCGGCCAGTTGCTGCGCCGTCGGGCGCACCCCGTCCGGGCCGGTCAGGGCGCGCATCAGGCCGATATCCCCATGGGGGAAGGCGTCAGGCTCGCGCATCTGGCGCAGGGCGATGTACTGCGCCGTCCACTCGCCAATGCCGGGCAGGGCTTTCAGACGCGCCACGGCGTCTTCCAGGTTTCCGCGCGGCGCAAACAGCTGCGGATCGGCCGCCGCGGCGGCGGCCAGGGCCACCAGGGCGCGGGCTCGCGCCTGGGGCATGGGCAGGCTCGCAGGATCGATCCGCGCCAGCGCCTCGGGGGTCGGGAACAGGTGGGTCAGGCCGGGCGAAGCCAGGCGTTCCGGCAGGGCTTCCCCATGCTCAGCGGCCAGGCGGCCGGCGATGCTGCGGGCCCCGACCACGGTGATCTGCTGGCCAAGCACCGCGCGCACCGCCAGCTCGAAGCCGTCCCAGGCGCCGGGCGC
>NZ_JAUSLG010000015.1 GCF_030646615.1 Phenylobacterium sp.
TGGCCATATAGACCGCCTCCTCGACGCTGTGGGTGACGAAGACGATGGCCGGCTTGAGTTCGGCCCAGAGCTGCAGGACATCGTCGGCCAGGGCCCGCCGGGTGATCTCGTCCAGGGCCGCGAAGGGCTCGTCCAGCAGCAGCAGCCGCGGCTCGGTGACCAGGGCGCGGGCCAGGGAGACCCGCATGGCCATGCCGCCGGAAAGCTGGGCGGGCCGCGCCCCTGCGGCGCCGGCCAGCCCCACCCGGCCCAGGGCCGCCTCGGCCCGGCCGCGGGCCTGGCCCCGCGGCATGCCGGACAATTCCAGCGGCAGGGCCACATTATCCCGGGCCGACAGCCAGGGCGCCAGGGTCGGCGCCTGGAAGACCACGGACGTTTCGCCACGCCGCGCGGTGCGGCCCACATGGCCGCGGGTCGGCGCCTCCAGGCCGGCCAACAGGCGCAGGGCTGTGGACTTGCCGCAGCCCGAGGGTCCGACCAGGGCGGTGATTTCGCCAGGCGCCAGCGAAAGGCTGAAGGGGCCCAGCGCGAGCTGGCCCTTGCCGTACTCCACCTCGACCTGCGCCAGTTCGGCGACCAATGGCTCCATGGGCGCTGCGGCTAGGGCAGGAAGTCGAGGGTGTAGGCCGACTTCGGATCGAGATCGGCCGGATAGACTCCCTGGTCGCGGGCCATCTCGAAGAACTCGGTCCAGCGGGCGTCGCTCATCTGGCCCGTCAGGGCCGGATCGCCTGCGTCGACGATGCCGTACGACTTCAGCTTCTCCCGCGCCTGATCCAGCACGTCCTGGGTCATTTCCGGATTGTCGGCCTTGATCAGGGCGTCGCCAGGCGCCGGATCGCCGTCCAGGTAGGAACGCCAGCCCGCCGTGCTGGCCTCGACGAAAGCGCGCACCGCCTCGGGGTTCTCGGCGATCAGGGCGTCCCTGGCCAGGACCATGGTCGCATAGCCAGGATAGCCGTTGTCGGCGAGCAGGAAGACCTTGGGGGCGAGGCCGGCCTCCTTCTCGATCGTATAGGGTTCGGACGTCACATAGCCCTGCTGGGCCACGCGCTTGTCCGACAGGAAGGGGGCGGAGTTGAAGGTGTATTTGCGAACCTGATCGTCGGTGAAGCCGTACTTGGCCTTCAGCCACACCCAGAAGGCGGTGACCGAGGCGTCCGACAGCAGGATCGGGTGGCCCTTCAGGTCGGCGATGGTCTCGATTCCCTGGTCGGGGTGGGCCAGCAGGACCTGCGGGTCCTTCTGCATATAGGCGGCGACCGCCGTCACCGGCGCGTCTTCCTGCGCCAGGTTCATGACGATGAAGCTGTTGGAGCCCATGCCCATGTCCACGGCGCCGGCGGCCAGCAGTTGGGGCACGTTCACGCCCGGGCCGCCCTGGATGATCTCCACCTTCAGGCCGCGCTTCTCGTACTCGCCATTGGCCAGGGCCTGGTAGAAGCCGCCGTGCTCGGCCTGGGCCCGCCAGTCGGTGGCGAAACGGAGGGTGGTCAGGCCGTCAGCCCCTGTCACCGGGTCCGTGTCGGCGGCGGGCGCGCAAGCGCAGAGCAGGGCGGCTAGAGCGATGCCGAGATGGCGCAGAAGTCCCATGAAATCCCCCGAGAACAGACCCGACCTATAGGTAGGGCTCCCCTGGGGCCGCGCCAAGCGGCTTGCGCGTCAGCGCTGGCCGATCAGGCGACCTCGGGAAGCTCGGCCGCATCATCTGGGCGCGCGTCCTGCGTCCACCGCGCCAGAGTCGCATGCAGGGCCTCGATCTGGATCGGCTTGCCCAGGGTGTCGTTCATGCCGGCGCGTCGACAGCGCTCGAGCATGTCGGGCATGACGTCTGCGCTCATGGCGATGATCGGAGTCTGCCCTGCGGCGTGGTCGAGGGCGCGGATTCTCCGGGTGGCCTCGACCCCATCCATCACGGGCATGTGGATGTCCATCAGGATGACGTCGAACGCGTCGGCCTGGACGGCCTCAACGGCCTCGGCGCCGTCGCAGGCCAGGGCGACGTCGCAGCCCAGCAATTCGAGCACGGTGGCGCCCAGGTCGCGGTTCATGGCGTGGTCATCCACCAGCAGCACCCTCACCCGCCCCAGGGCGTCGGGCGAGGCCGGCTCGGCGGCCGCCGGTGACTCGGCCGCGCGCTCAGCGACGATCTCGAACCAGAACACCGAGCCGTAGCCCGGCTGGCTTTTCACGCCGATGAGCCCGCCCATGGCCTCCACCAGCCCCTTGCAGATGGCGAGGCCCAGGCCTGATCCGCCAAACGCCCGACTGACTGAGGAGTCGGCCTGCGAGAAGCGGCGGAAGAGGCGAGTCATCAGCTCGCGGGGGATGCCGAGCCCGGTGTCGTGGACCTCGAACCGCAGCAGGACATCGGGGCCCTGGTCCCGGGCGGTGACCTTCAGCCGCACCTGGCCCGCGGCGGTGAACTTCACGGCGTTGCTGAGCAGGTTGAGGAGAATCTGCCGCACCCGGAGGTCGTCCAACATGACCGCCAGGTCGGTGGGTCCGGCTTCCTCAAGCGCGATGTCCAGGCCCTTGGCCTCGGCCGCAGGGGTGATGATCTCCAGGGCGTCGCGGGCGACCGACATGGGAATCTGGGGCGCGAGCGACAGCTCGACCTCGCCGGCGTCCAGGCGGGAATAGTCCAGGATGTCGTTCACCACCGCCAGCAGGGAGCCGCCGGCCCGGTGGATCAATTCCAGTTGCCGCCGGGCCTCGTCCGGCAGGTCATCGCGTCGGCGCAGGGTCTGGGTGAAGCCGAGGATGGAGTTCATCGGCGTGCGGATTTCGTGGCTCATGGTGGCCAGAAATTCCCCCTTGGCCTCGCCGGCCGCCTGGGCCCGGGCCTGGGCGCGCCTGGCCGCCCGGGTGCGCATGGCCAGCAGCCGCTGGGTGCGGGCCTGTTCAGAGAGGATGAGGGCGACCGACAGGCTGGTGAACAGGGCCGTGCCGATGATGAATTGCAGGTTCAGGATTCGTCGCGGCTGGCTGAGGGCCTCGTGATAGGGCGGACCCAGCACCACCATGGTGGTGGCGATGATGGCCATCATCAGCGCCGACAGGGCCACCCCGCGCGGACCTAGCCGGAAGGCTGCGGCGACCAGCGCCGGCGTCAACAGCATGGGCGCCGGGAAGTCGTGGGGCAGATAGGCGAATATGCTGATCAACGCCACCAGGCCGTAGATGGTGGTCTGTTCCAGGTGGGAGCGGGGCGGGGCCTGGCCCTTGCGACGGTCGGCCAGAAGCAGCACCGCCGGCAGGCTGATCGCCATGCCGAGGGCGTTGGCGGTGAACCAGCCGACGACGATCTGAAGCGCCGACTGGGCGAGGTAGCCCAGCAGCGCGCCAGCCAGGACCGCGGTCAGGGCGGTGGCCGGAATGATGGCGAACACGACAATGCGCGACAGGGCGGCCAGGTCTGAGATCCGGCGCTGTGGGCCGCAGATCTGGCGAATGATCAGCGCCGCAAAGGCGGCCTCGAACAGATTGAGGCCCGCGAACAGGGGCAGGGCGTCCAGCGGCGCCCCCACTGACAGATTGACCCAGATCCCGACCACGGTGCAGCTGGCGCCCACCCACGCCGCGCGGCGCCAGGGAAGCAGGACGAAGCCGGCGGCCATCAAACCACTGGGCAGCCACAGGGTCGCCACCCCGCCGCTCTCCCGGGTCAGGGCGACGCAAAACAGGGCGCTGGCGGCGAAGCCGATCGTCAGAATCAGGCCGAGCACCGTGTCGTGCCGGAGGTCCCTGTTGATCGCCATGGGCCGTTCGCTCCCCAAACTGGGGACATTATGGCCAAGCTCTGGCGCCAAAGGGTTAAGCGCGCGGCCCCGTCGGGTGCGCCGCCTCAGGCGGCCGCTGGCGCGCGCGATCTCGCGCCCGGAGGGTTCCGCCCATGGCAAGAGGGCGGCGCTGCGGCAAGCCGCGGCGTCGCCCTCATTCCAGATCCTTGCGGACCTGTATCGTAAGGTCGGTGCGACTTCGAATGCGGGCTGCCCCGCAGGTTTCCGTCACGCCGGTGTCCTTCGAACCCAGGCGCCGGGTCGCCCCGTCGCCATCGGTCCTGGAACCTTCTGCTCCATTTGCGTCCCGGTTTCCCGGTCGGCCAGGGCTGCAGTCCCTCTCGACCCCTTGACGTTGCGCCCAGACCCTCTATGAAGCAAGCGCCCGAGTTCGACCCGTTGTGCGCAGCGTGTCATCAACCGGTGGACAGGCTGTGGATTTCCTGGGGAAAGCACGCCGAAACGTCAGCAAATTCAGCCCGGGACCTTATCCACAGGAATGGCGTGGGCGCGGCTTAGCGCCCGGCCTCCAGCGCCTCGCGACGCTCTTCCAGCTCCAGCCACTCCATTTCGGCGGCCTCCAACTTTTGCCGCGCGGCGGCCAGCGCCTGGCCAAATCGGTCGAAGGCCCCCGGATCGCGTGCGTAAAGCGCCGGGTCGGCCAGCTGGCTTTCCAGCAGGCTGATCTTCCCCGGCAGGTCGGCGACCAGGCCGGTCAGTTCTGCGAGCCGGCGCTGCTCCTTGTAGGAGAGCTTGGCGGCCTTGGCGGCGGGAGCCGCCGCCGCGGCCGCG
>NZ_JAUSLG010000017.1 GCF_030646615.1 Phenylobacterium sp.
CATGAAGGTCATCGGCCGGGCCGGCATCGGGGTCGACAATGTCGACATCCCCGCCGCCACCGCCGCCGGCATCGTGGTGATGAACACCCCCTTCGGCAACTCGATCACCACGGCCGAACACGCCATCGCCATGATGTTCGCGCTCGCCCGCCAGCTCCCCGCCGCCGACGCCTCCACCCAGGCCGGCAAGTGGGAGAAGAACCGCTTCATGGGCGTCGAGGTCTACGCCAAGACCCTGGGCCTGATCGGGGCCGGCAATATCGGCTCCATCGTCGCCGACCGGGCCCTCGGCCTGAAGATGAAGGTCGTCGCCTACGATCCCTTCCTGTCGCCGGAACGGGCCGTGGAGCTGGGCGTGGAGAAGGTCGAGCTGGACGAGCTGCTGGCCCGGGCCGACTTCATCACCCTGCACACCCCGCTCACCGACAAGACCCGCAACATCCTGTCGGCCGAGAATCTGGCCAAGACCAAGAAGGGCGTGAAGATCGTCAACTGCGCCCGCGGCGGCCTGGTGGACGAAGCCGCCCTGCGCAAGCTGCTGGACGAAGGTCACATCGGCGGCGCGGCCTTCGACGTCTTCGTGGAAGAGCCGGCCAAGGAAAACGTCCTGTTCGGGGCCGAGAACTTCATCGCCACCCCGCACCTGGGCGCGTCCACCGCCGAGGCCCAGGAGAATGTCGCCCTGCAGGTGGCCGAGCAGATGAGCGACTATCTGCTCACCGGCGCCGTCACCAATGCGCTGAACTCCCCCTCGGTCACCGCCGAAGAGGCCCCGCGCCTGGCGCCCTTCATCGCGCTCGCCGGCAAGCTCGGCGTCTTCGCCGGCCAGATGGTGGACTTCGGGGTCAAGGCCATCGACATCGCCTATGAGGGCGAGGTCTCCAAGCTGAACGCCAAGCCGCTGACCGCTGCGGCCCTGGCTGGCGTCCTGCGCCCCATGCTGGGCGACGCGGTCAACCTGGTCTCGGCCCCGGCCGTGGCCAAGGAGCGCGGCATCACGCTGTCGGAGTCGCACCAGGAAGACTCGCCCATCTATGAGACCCTGATCCGCATCACCGTCACCACCGAGAAGGGCAAGCGCTCCTTCGCCGGCTCGGTCCTGGCCGGCACGCCGCGGGTGGTGGAGGTCAAGGGCATGGACCTGGACGCGCCCTTCGGCCCGACCATGCTCTATGTGAACAACGAGGATAAGCCCGGCTTCATCGGCGCGCTGGGCGTCATGCTGGCCGAGGCGGGCGTCAATATCGCCACCTTCAACCTGGGCCGCGTCTCGGCCGGGGACGACGCCATCGCCCTGGTGGGCGTCGATCAGGTGCCGAGCGATGAGCTGATGGCCAATATCCAGGCCCTGCCCCACGTGAAGGAAGCGCGCACCCTTCGCTTCTGATCGCCTTGCCAGGCGGCGGCGTCCAAGCGACGCTGCCGCCATGGCTGGCCCCCCTGACGAAAAACACTCCCGCACCGTGCCCGGCGGGCGCGGCTACTGGCGGACGCAGCGCCTCTGGGCGCTGGCCGAAGGCCTGCCGGTCGAGCAGGTCCCGCTGAGCGACATCGCCGAGTTCGATCTGGACTGCTGGTTCCAGGGCCGCCACACCCCCAGCATCCGCGAGGTGGCCGGCCACGCCCGGCGCATCTTCAACGCCGAGCTGGCCTATCCGGTGATCCTGAACGCGCAGGGCCAGCTGATGGACGGCGCCCACCGCCTGGCCAAGGCCTGGCTGGAGGGCCGCACCCACATCGCCGCGGTGCGCTTCGCCCAGACCCCTGAGCCGGACTGGATCAAAACCGACGCCGACACATAGTCCCCCGGGAGCGCCCTCGGTTTCTCGAGGGTCGGCGGGTTCAGGTCTTAGAGCTTAGAGCCTGATGCGGCGCCGGCGAGCCTGTTTCCCGAGCCAGCCTGTGGTAATGCGCCGCCTACGGACGATCAGCCCCACGGACGCCCCCTTTGGCCAAGACGACACTCGACAAGGACCTGGGAAAGGTCACGCGCCTGCAGAGCGCCACCCAGGACATCTCCCGCCAGATCGCCCTGCCGGGGCTCTCGGTGCTCTTCCTGGTGGGCGTCACCGTCTTCGCCACCCTGGTGGTGGCCGATGGGCCGCTGGCGGTCTACGCCATCGTCGGCGCGGTGGTGGCCGGCTATCTGGCGCTGAATATCGGCGCCAATGACGTGGCCAACAATATGGGGCCGGCAGTGGGCGGCAAGGCCCTGCCCATGGCCGGAGCCCTGGTGATCGCCGGAGTCTGCGAGGCGGCCGGCGCGATCCTGGCCGGCGGCGATGTGGTCTCCACCGTCTCCAAGGGGATCATCACCCCGCCGGCGGATCTCGCCACCGTCGACTTCATCCTGGTGATGACGGCCGCCCTGTTCGCTGCGGCGGTGTGGATCAACCTGGCCACGGTGATCGGCGCGCCGGTCTCCACCACCCATTCCATCGTCGGCGCGGTGCTGGGCTCCGGCGTCGCCGCCGCCGGCTTCGGGGTGGTGGCCTGGCCGACGCTGGGGGCCATCGCCGCCTCCTGGGTGATCTCGCCCGTGCTGGGGGGCCTGGTGGCCGCGGGCCTGCTGGCCCTGATCAAGTTCACCATCCTGTTCCGCCAGGACCGGATCGCCGCGGCCCGCACCTGGGTGCCGGTGCTGATCGGCCTGATGAGCGGGGTCTTCACCCTCTACATGCTGACCAAGGGCCTCAGCCGCATCTGGGCGCCCTCGGATCGGACGGCGCTCACCCTGGCCGCCGTCATGGCCCTGGCCGGCTGGCTGGCCGCCCGCCCCTGGATCGTCCGCCGATCGGCCCTGATGGAGAACCGCCGCAAGGAGGTCAGCCGCCTGTTCGTCCTGCCGCTGATCTGCGCGGCGGGCCTGCTGTCCTTCGCCCATGGCGCTAACGATGTGGCCAATGCGGTCGGCCCCCTGGCGGCCATCGTCAGCGCCGCCCAGACCGGATCGGCGGCCACGGGAGGCGACGTGGCCCTGCCGCTCTGGGTGCTGGCCATCGGCGCGGTGGGCATTTCGCTCGGCCTGGCCCTGTTCGGCCCCCGTCTGATCCGCACCGTGGGCGAGAAGATCACCAAGATGGACGCCATGCGGGCCTATTGCGTGGCCCAGGCCGCGGCCATCACCGTGCTGGCCGCCTCCAGCCTCGGCCTGCCGGTCTCGTCCACCCATATCGCCATCGGCGGCATCTTCGGGGTCGGCCTGCTGCGCGAACTGCTGACCAATCGCGGCATCCGCCGGCGGCCCAATGGCGGCGTGGTCATCGAACCGCCGCCCATCGCCGCCGCTCCGCCGACCCCGGAGCAGGCGGCTCGCCAGCAGGAGAAGACCGAGAAGCGCCGCCTGGTCCGGCGCCGCCACGCCTGGGGCATAGCCGCAGCCTGGGTGATCACGGTGCCGGCGGCAGGGGTGTTGTCGGGTGGGCTCTACACCCTGCTCAGCGCCCTGATCCGGCCTTGAGGCGGCCGCCCTTGGCCGCGCCCTTGCGGAGCTTCTTGCCCTTGCCCGGGACCTGAGCGGTCGCGTCCTGTTTCGGCGTCGGGCGGGCGGCCAGATCTGCGGCGGCGGTCTGCAACATCTCGCCCAGGGCCGCGTCCCCCAGCAGGGCGATAGCGGTGTCGAGGTCAGCCCACCGGCGCTGGCGCTGGGCCTTCTCGGCCCACCGGTCGAGCTGGCGGGTGACCTCCAGCAGATAGAGGGTGACGGCGATGGTCTCGGTCTGGTCGCCGCGGATCCGCCGGGCCGTATAGGTTCCCAGGGGCTGATCGCGGACCACGCCCTCGACGCCGGCCTCTTCCAGGGCCTCCTGGGCGGCCGACTCCCAGGGGGTGCGGCCACGCATCAGCCCGCCCTTGGGAAACAGCCATCGCCCGGTGCGCCGCGAGGTGACCAGCAGGAAGACCGGCCCGTCCTTGGTCAGGCGATAGGGCACGGCCCCGGCCTGCGGGGTCGGCGCGGTCGCGGTCTCCGGGAACGGGCCGCGCCACCAGTGTACGAAGCGCCTGAGCATGGGGTCCGGTCATCGACGGCCAGGGGCCAAGTCGCAAGCCCCTCCGCCCATAATTCCCTGATTCCCTCTTCGGCTCCCCGAAAGGACCGCCCATGGAGCGCTAGATCCGGGCGGGCAGCACCACCTGCATGTCCTCATAGCCCTTGACGAAGATCGAATAGCTCCGCTTGGGCTCGGCCAGGACCTGGATGTCGGGGAAGCGCTTCATGATCTCCTCCCAGATGATGGTCAGCTGCAGCTCGGCCAGGCGATTGCCGACGCAACGGTGGATGCCGAAGCCGAAGGACATGTGCTGGCGCGGCCGGGGCCGGTCGATGATGTAGGCGTCGGGGTTGTCGATCACCGTGTCGTCGCGATTGCCCGAGACGTACCACATGGCCACCTTGTCGCCCTCGCGGATGGTCTTGCCCTCCATCTCGAAGTCCTGCGTCGCCGTCCGCGCCATATGCGCCAGCGGCGTCTGCCAGCGGATGGTCTCCGACACCATGGACGGGATCAGGTCGGGATTTGCCCGCAGCTTGGCGTACTGGTCGGGGTTCTGGTTGAGCGCCAGGACCGACCCGGAGATAGTGTTCCGCGTCGTGTCATTGCCGCCGATGATCAGCAGGGCGACATTGGCGTGGAAGTCGGCCATCGACATGTTCCGCGTCTCCTCCCCATGGGCCAGCATGGAGATGAGATCGCCGGTGGGCTCGGCATTGACCCGTTCGTTCCACAGGCCGGTGAAGAAGCCGAAACAGTCGGCCATGGCCTGGCGCAGCTCGGCCAGGTCCGCCACCGGCCCATGCCCCGGCGCCGTGGTCATGGCGTCGGACCAGAAGGTCAGCTTGCGCCGCTCCTCGAAGGGGAAGTCGAACAGGGTCGCCAAGGTCATGGTGGTGAGCTCTTTCGAGACCCTGTCCACCCAGTCGAACTCTTCGCCCACCGGCAGGCTGTCGAGGATCAGGCCGGCCCGCTCGCGGATCAGCGGCGCCATCACCGACAGCGCCATGGGCGAGAGCGCCGGGCTGACGGTCTTGCGCTGCACGTCGTGGCGCGGCGGGTCCATGGCGATGAAGTTGGAGCCGGACTCCGCATTCGGATCGCGGAACCCCTGGGCGGCCTTGGCCGTCAGGGTGATGCCCTTGGCCGAGGAAAACACCTGGTGGTTGGAATCCACCGCCAGGATGTCGTTGTAGCGGGTGATCGACCAGTAGGCGCCGTAGTTGCTGTCGGGCGTGTAGTGGACCGGCGACTCCTTCCTAAGCCGCTCGAAGGTCGGCCACATGGCGTCGTCGCGAAACAGCGAGGCCCGCGCCGGATGCAGCTCCTCGATCGGCGTCTCATAGGCCAGCTTGCGCGCGGCCGCCCGCTTGTCGCGCAGCACGTCCACATATCCATCGGCCATGACCGGTCTCCTGCCCTTGAAGGACGGCGGCTCTTAGCGGCCCCGCGCCCGAAACGTTTCCAGCCCCCATGGAGCCCAACCAAACACCGTTCACCAAGGGAAATGTGGGTGAGGCTTATGAGCCAGCGCCGTTGGTCGCTCAGCCGCTCGCGCCAAGCCACCGCCCCCGGCCAGACGTACGTCTCAGTTCTTCATAAATAGAAGCGGGCTCGCCGGAGGCGTCTAGCGAACCTTACCCGGCGCTTTTTCTGCTCCAACAAAATTCAGTTTGCGTGCCAATAGTTTTATAATTAAGCGTTAATGGCGGGAATTATCCCGCTGAGCGGGGGCTCCATGTCAATCTTCAAAACTGTTATTTCCGCTACATTTGTAGCGCTCATTCTCGTGGGTTGCGCAAGCCGCGCCAGTTCTGTCGCTCCGGTGTCTATTTCTTCCGGAGACTATGCGGGGCTGGCCTGCACAGACGCGCGCGCGGACCTGCTGTTGGCCCGCGAGAAGGAAAACGCGCTCACGCGTCGTCAGAACAATGCGGCCACCGCGGACGCCGCGAGCGTCTTCCTGTTCCTGCTGCCGCTGGGCTCCGTCTTCGGCGCCGACGTGGAGGGCGAATTGGCTCAGGCCAAGGGGGAAACCCTCGCGCTTGAGCGACATGTCCGCACGGCCTGCTAGGTCTTGATGGGGCGGAGCCCTGCTCCGCCCCACGTCGCCTGGCCAGCTGCGCTACGGCCTCGGCTCAGACGGCTAAGCCGCCCGGCGGGCGACGTAGCGGCCGACCCTTGGGCGTCCAAGTCACCGATGATATCCTAATCATTCTGATTAGGAGTGATGCGATGGCGACGTCGACCAAGGTGGTGACCGCTCATATTCCCCTGGAGCTGGCCGATAAGGTCGAGGCGGCGGCCCTCCGGCTCGACCGGTCGCGGGGCTGGATCATGAAGCAGGCGCTGGCCGCCTGGGTCGATCAGGACGAGGCCCGTCACCGCATGACCCTCGAAGCCCTCGAGGACGTGGACGCGGGGCGGGTCATCGATCAGCAGGCGATCCTGGCCTGGGCTGACAGCCTGACCGCCGATGCGCCCCTCCCCGCCCCGACCAAATGAGGATTCAGTGGACCCGCAGCGCCGCCTCGGACCTGACCCGCCTGCACGACTACCTCCAGCCCGTGGCGCCAGAGGCAGCGGCGCGGATCGTTCAACGCCTGGCAAGGGCGCCGGATCGGCTACGCGATCATCCGCAGATGGGCGAGCAGCTGGAGGCCTACGGTCCGCGGGACGTCCGCCGGATCATCGTCGGCGACTATGAGCTGCGCTACGAGGTCACCCCTGAGGCGATCATCGTCCTGCGGCTCTGGCATGGCCGAGAGCATCGCAGCGCAACCTGAAAATGGAGAAATGGCGCACCCGACACGATTCGAACGTGTGACCTTTGCCTTCGGAGGGCAACGCTCTATCCAGCTGAGCTACGGGTGCTTGGCGCCTGAGGCGGAGCGGGTTTCTAGCCGAAAGGCGGCGGGACCGCAAACGGGTTTGGGGGCCGGCGCCGGGCGCGTTTAAGCGACCAGCGGGGCCTTGTCGGTGGTGAGGTCGACGAAGACGTCCTCCAGGCTCGGATCCTCGGTGGCGATGTCGCGGATGCGCAGGCCAGCAGCCCGGACGGCGGCCAGCACCTGCTCCACGCTGGACTGGCCGGTGCGATAGGTCACCTGGAAGGCGCCGCCGTTGCGCAGCTTGGTCTCGAAGCCCGGCAGGATCGGGGCCTGGATCACCGGCTCCTCCGGCGTCACCAGGACGGCGCGGGTGTCCAGCCGGCCCAGCAGGGTGGCGGTGGATTCACACGCCACCACTTGGCCGCGGTTGACGATGGCGATCTGGTCGCAGAGCTCCTGGGCCTCCTCCAGATAGTGGGTGGTCAGCACGATGGTGACGCCCTTGCGGTTCAGCTCGACCACATAGTTCCAGAGCTGGCGACGCAGCTCTACGTCCACGCCGGCGGTGGGCTCGTCCAGGATCAGGACCGGCGGGTTGTGCACCATGGCCTTGGCCACCATCAGCCGGCGCTTCATGCCCCCCGACAGCTGGCGCACATAGGCATTGGCCTTGTCGGCGAGGCCCAGCGCCGCCAGCAGCTCGTCGGTGCGGCGCTCCTTGCGGGGCACGGCGTACATGCCGGCCTGGACCTCGAGGGACTCCCTGGGGGTGAAGAAGGGGTCGGCGGCGATCTCCTGGGGCACCACGCCGATGGCGGCCCGGGCGTCCCGGGGCTGGGTGTCGATGTCGCGGCCCCAGATCTTCACCGAGCCCGAGGTCTTCTTGGTCAGGCCGGCCAGGGTGTTGATAAAGGTCGACTTGCCCGCGCCATTGGGGCCCAGCAGGCCGAAGATAGAGCCCCGGGGGATGGCCAGGTCGATCCCGCGCAGGGCCTTCATCTCCGGCGTGGTCTTGGTGGCCGGATAGGTCTTGACCAGGCCTGTGGCCTCGATGGCGAATTCCGGAAGATCCATGCCGTCCCCTTGAGCAGCGCGCACAAAGGGTTTGCGGCGCGATCATTGACGGGCCAAGCCCGCCTCGCATACCTAGGCGCGAGCGGCGCCTGCGCCAAGCTTCCGTGCGGAGATTTCCCCCTATGGCCCGTCCGATCGAAAACCGCGGCGTCCAGGTCCAGGCCGGGCCTGAGCCCATGCCGGCCAAGCCGGCGGTGACGGCGCTGACCGCCTCGGCGCGGCCGGCGCCCGAGGTGGTCTATGTGCGCACCGGCCGCATCGCCTGCGACGGGGTCGGCGGGGCGCTCGGCCATCCGCGGGTCTGGCTGGAGATGGGCGGGGCGACCTTCGTCGAGTGCCCCTATTGCGACCGCCGCTTCGAACTGGCCCCCGAGGCCGGCGAAGGCCCGGAGAACGAGCGCCTGGCGCCCGGCGTCTACGAAGGCCCCCACGGGCACTGAGGCCCGGCCTCTTCTGGCGCACGCCGTCTCTCCCATCCCCAACTCTCACCGTCATGCTCGGCCTTGTGCCGAGCATCCCTGTTGTTGACGGGCGCAAGCGTCGCGAGGGATCCTGGGCACAAGGCCCAGGATGACGGTTGAGGATTGTGCGAACGTCGCCGTCGCCCGTCGCGCCGCAGGCGTTTTCAAGATTGAACCACAAAGGGCACGAAGTTCACCAAGAATGGCCGGAGCCCCTTCGTGCCCTTCGTGGTCGAGCCTTCTAACGGCGCGGCGCGCGGCTCAGACCACCGGCGCCACGGCGGCCGGCACGCGGCGGGACGCCCGCCACAGGCCGTAGGCGAAGACGCCCGCCCCGATCCAGATGAAGACGAAGGACGCCATGTTCAGCGGGGTCAGGGCCTCGCCCTGCAGCACGCCGAGCACGAAGGTCATGGACGGGGCCAGGAACTGCATGAAGCCCATGGCCGACAGCGGCAGGCGCCTTGCGGCCCAGGCGAACAGGACCAGCGGAATGGCCGTCGCCGCCCCGGAGAAGATCAGCCAGGCGGCCGGGGCGATCCCTTGGGTGAAGTGGTCGGCGCCGGCCTGGGCCAGCCAGATGGCGAAGACCGCGCCGGGAATCCCCAGCAGCAGGCATTCGATGAACAGGCCGGTCTGCGCATCGGCCGCCACCCGCTTGCGCACGATCCCATAGCCGCAGAACGAGGCCGCGAGCGTCAGCGAGACCCAGGGCAGCCGGCCCAGCGCCAACGCCTGCAGCGCCACGCCCACGACGGCCAGGCCGATGGCGATCTGCGCCGTGCGGTCGATCCGCTCCCGGAACAGGAGGGCGCCGGCGGCCATGTTGAGCAGGGGATTGATGAAATAGCCGAGGCTGGTCTGCAGCACCCGCTCATTGTTCACCGCCCAGATGAAGACCACCCAGTTGGCTGCGATCAGCAGGGAGGACACGGCCAGCAAGCCCAGCACCCGGGGCTTGCGGAATACGGCCAGGGCCTGGCCCCCCTGCCCGGCCATCCAGACGAACAGGCCGGCGATGGGAATGGCCCAGAAGGTGCGGTGGGCCAGCGTCTCCCAGGGGCCGACGCCATAGCCGCCGATCACCTGGAAGACGAGCGGAATGAAGCCCCAGATCAGATAGGCCATCAGGCCGGCGGCAAACGCGATCGGCGGCGGGGAAGGCGGCGTCTGGAAGGGCGGCGTCGGGGCCACGGCGCAGGCTTTCAGCTGGAAGGAATCGACGCCGCTGGGGCGCGGCCCCTTACCTAGGCCTTCGGCCAGGCTTCACAAGCACAGACCGGGGCCGGACTGGCGGGAAGCGGACATGCAAATGGGCGACCGCGGAACGGCCGCCCATTCGTGTCGGTCGAAAGTCGTTCGAGACTAGGCGATGGCCTTGGTCCTGATCAGGCCGCGCTCGTCCAGCAGCTGGGCGATCTGGATGGCGTTGAGCGCCGCGCCCTTGCGCAGGTTGTCGGCCACCACCCACAGGTTCAGGCCGTGCTCGACTGTCGGGTCGTTGCGGATACGGCTGACGAAGACCGGGAACTCGCCCTGGGCCTCCTTGGGCGTCATGTAGCCGGTGTCGTCGCGCTTATCGATGACCACCAGGCCGGGGCTGTCGCGCAGCAGGTCGCGGGCGTCGTCCTCATCCAGGGGCTCGTGGAACTCGATGTTCACCGCCTCGGCGTGACCGACCATGACCGGCACGCGCACGCAGGTGACCGTCAGCTTGATGGCCGGGTCGATCATCTTGTGGGTCT
>NZ_JAUSLG010000020.1 GCF_030646615.1 Phenylobacterium sp.
GACAGGATTTCACGTGTCCCGCCCTACTCGAGTCTGTCGCTAATTGATGCTTACGGGGCTATCACCCACTATGGCCGACCTTTCCAAGTCGTTCAGCTTTATGTCACGACAGCACTGGCCTGGTCCCGGTTCGCTCGCCACTACTACGGGAGTCTCGGTTGATGTCCTTTCCTCCGGGTACTGAGATGTTTCAGTTCCCCGGGTTTGCTTAATGAACCCTATGTATTCAGGTCATTATACCTTTAAACGCCCTACGAACCGTACCGCCGGCCGAAGCCGAAGGTAAAATTCGCAGACCGTTAAGGTGGGTTTCCCCATTCGGAAATCTTCGGATCAAAGGGTGCTCGCGCCTCCCCGAAGCTTATCGCAGCGTGCCACGTCCTTCATCGCCTCTCGACGCCAAGGCATCCATCAGAAGCCCTTATACGCTTGATCGTTCTCAGCAAAACTCATGCAGGCGACCTCAAGCGAGATCGCCCTCATGCGCTTTGTATTTGCCAGACAATGATGTCTTTCATCAGGTCGTCCCTCTAAGCGCCTAAGCGCCGGGAGAACCCTTGCCTTCACGATGTCAGATAAACCACGACCAGGACGCCTCATGGAGGCGAACCCTGGCGGGTTAACTTGTTTCCCGCGATCGCGCGGTGGAGATCTCCATCATCTCAATCCCCAGCCGCCAGGGCTGTCAGGAGAAATGGTGGAGCCAGACGGGTTCGAACCGACGACCTCATGCTTGCAAAGCACGCGCTCTACCAACTGAGCTATGGCCCCTTAAGGACCGCCAAGCTTTGCAGAGCTTCTCGTCGATCCGCCTGCCAAAGGCGCCACGTTCAAGGTGGTGGGCCCAGGCAGACTCGAACTGCCGACCTCACGCTTATCAGGCGTGTGCTCTAACCAACTGAGCTACAGGCCCTTGAAGCGGTCCGCTTCCCAGCCAGACCCCAGAGCCCCTTGGCTCCAGCCCCAGCCAGAATACGCGATCGCACCACAGCCTCATCGGCTGCAGTGTTAAGTGGAAAGAGAAACGAAGACGGCGGCGCTCCGCACCTGTGTATTGATATGACGAACCAATAGGGCCGAAACCCTGGAGGTCCATCCTTAGAAAGGAGGTGATCCAGCCGCAGGTTCCCCTACGGCTACCTTGTTACGACTTCACCCCAGTCGCTGACCCTACCGTGGTCGGCTGCCTCCATTGCTGGTTAGCGCACCGCCTTCGGGTAAAGCCAACTCCCAT
>NZ_JAUSLG010000052.1 GCF_030646615.1 Phenylobacterium sp.
CCCCGAGGCCTCGCAGGCCGAGGTCCGATCGCAGGTCGCCCGCGGCATCGGCGGCAAGCTCGCCTGGCCAGGCTGCCTGCGCCGGCTCGACCGCGAATCGCCGGGCTACGACGCCTGATCGACGGGGCGCAGCGCAGGCGGGCTCAGGCCAGCCTGCGTCATGGCCAGGTGGCGATATTTTCATAGGCGGTCGACGGCATCTTTTTGTTAGGACAGCTCGAATATTCAGCGAGCGCCCACGTGTTTCAAAGCCGACACGAACGGCCATCGTTCTGTTACTGGACGCGGCGTAAGCCTTTCCGCTGAGTCCTATTGTCCGTGTCACGTCATTCGCACGCTCCCCCGCCGGAGCGATGGAGCCCGCATTGGTAAGACGCCATTTCTTCCTCGCCGGCGCCCTGGTCATCGTCCTTGTCATGGTTATCGTCGGCGGTCTGCGCATGGTCATGGGCGGCGAGCAGATGCAGGCCGGCGGACCTGGGGGACCCGGCGGCCGTGGCGGCGGCGGCGTGCCGGTGGCGGCGACCGCTGTGGGCACGCGGAGCTTCAACGATACGGTCGAGCTCCTGGGCGTCGCCAAGGGCCGCCAGTCGGTCACCCTGACCGCTGCGGCCACGCAGTTGGTGGAGCGGGTGCGGTTCAACGACGGCCAGTTCGTGTCCCAGGGCGAGATCCTGGTCGAGCTGAAGGACGCCGAACAGAACGCCGGCGTCGAACAGGCCCGCGCGCGGGTCGCCCAGGCTGAGAGCACCCTCGAGCGCTGGAACACCCTGGCCGAGAAGGGCTTCGCGTCGAAGGCCGCGGTGGACGAGCATCAGGCCGCCTACCTGACCGCCCGGGCTGACCTGGCCGCCGCGGAGGCTCGCCGCGGCGACCGCCTGATCCGCGCCCCCTTCGCCGGCGTGGTCGGCCTGACCGACATCACGCCGGGCGCCCTGGTCAATCCGGGCGCCACCATCGTCACCCTCGACGACCTGTCTTCGGTCCGCGTCGATTTCCAGGTGCCGGAGCGTTACCTGGCCGGGTTGCAGGCGGGGCAGACCATCGTCGCCACCAGCGATGTCTATCCCGACACCCAGATCCGCGGCCAGATCGAGACGCTGGACACCCGCGTCGATGAGTCCACCCGCGCCATCACGGCCCGGGCCATCTTCCCCAATCCCGACCGCCTGCTGCGGCCGGGCATGATGATGCGGGTCTCCCTTTCGCGGGGCCAGCGCGAGAGCCTGGCCGTGCCCGAGGCCTCCATCTCCGTGCAGGGCTCGTCCTCCTTCGTCTTCCTGATCGCCGACGGCGACAATGGTCCCCGCGCCGAACAGCGGCCGGTGGTCGCCGGCATGCGCCAGAACGGCTTTGTCGAAATCCGCGACGGCCTGGAGGCCGGCGATCGCATCGTGGCCAACGGCGTGAACAAGGTGACCGGCGGGCAATCGGTCCGGATCGCCAAGACCCCAACCCCCTCTGACGTCGCCGGCGTTGATCCCGCGGCGGAACGGCCAGGCGCATGACCCTTTCGGACCTCTCCGTCCGTCGTCCAGTGTTCGCCGCGGTGGCGGCGATCATCCTCTGCGTGGTCGGGCTCGCCTCCTTCACCCAGATGACGGTGCGGGAGTTGCCGGCCGTCGATCCGCCGGTCATCTCGATCAGCACCGACTACCGCGGCGCCTCCTCCGAAGTCATCGAGGAGCGGATCACCGAAGTCATCGAGCGCCAGGTCGCCGGCATCGAAGGCGTCGACCGGATGACCTCGGGGTCCCGGGACGGCTCGTCGCGCATCAATATTCAGTTCAAGCTCAGCCGCGACCTCGACGCCGCCGCCAATGATGTGCGCGATGCGGTGTCGCGGGTATCGGCCAACCTGCCGCTGCAGGCCGACCCGCCGCAGATCCGCAAGGCCGACGCCGACGCCCAGCCCATCATCTTCCTGGCCCTCTCCTCCACCACGCTCAACCGCCTCCAGCTGACCGACTATGCCAACCGGTATCTCGTGGAGCGCATTTCGACGGTGCCGGGCGTCGCCCAGGTCGGCGTCGGCGGCGCTCAGAACTACGCCATGCGGATCTGGCTCGATCCTCAGGCGATGGCGTCTCGCGGCGTCACGGTGGCCGATGTCGAAGGCGCACTGAATAGCCAGAACCTCGAGCTTCCGGCCGGCTCGCTGGAGGCCGAGGCGAAGGACTTCACCATCCGCGTCGCTCGGGGCTACACGACCCCCGAAGAGTTCTCGAGCCTTCCTGTCACGACGTCGGGCCCGGGCGGCTATGTGACCCGCCTGGGCGACATCGCCCGTGTGTCCGAAGAGGCCGACGAACGCCGTCGCATGTTCCGGTCCAACGGCCGCGACCAGGTGGGCATTCCTGTCACCCGTCAGTCACAGGCTAACGATCTCGAAATTTCGGATGGTATCCGCGCCCTTTTGCCAGAACTGAACCGCGGTCTGCCCGAGGGCACTCAGCTTGAGGTGGCGGTCGATTTCACGATCTTCACCCGGCATGCCCTGGAAGAGGTGTGGATCACCATGGGCATCTGCCTGGCGATTGTCGGGCTGGTCAACTTCATCTTCCTGGGCACCTGGCGAGCCGCGATCATCCCCACGGTGGTGGCGCCGATCTGCATCCTCTCCACCTTCATCGTCCTGGCGCCCCTCGGCTTCTCCCTGAATCTGCTGACGTTGTTGGCCTTGGTTCTGGCGATCGGCCTGGTGGTGGATGACGCCATCGTGGTGGTTGAGAATATCCAACGGCGGGTCGACGAGGGGGAGCCGGCGCCTGTGGCGGCCCAACGGGGGACCCGCCAGGTGTTCTTCGCCGTCGTGGCGACCACAATCGTCCTGATGGCGGTGTTTGCGCCGCTGATGTTCCTGCCAGGCTATATTGGCCGACTGTTCGTCGAACTGGCGGTCGCAGTCGCGGCCGCTGTAGCGTTCTCGTCCCTCCTTGCGCTCAGCCTGTCGCCGATGCTGGCGTCCAAGCTTCTACGCCCGGCCAAGGGCCAAGGGATCGTCGCCCGGACCGTCGATGGATCGATGGACAGGCTTCGCACGTCGTACCATGCGTCCCTCGACTATCTCCTGGGGAAGCGTGCGGCTACCTGGGCGACGGGTCTCGTGGTTCTGGTCCTGGCGGGTGCGGCGTTCGGCGTCTTCAGCTATCTGCCGAGCGAACTGGTGCCCGAGGAAGACCGCGGCCGAGTTGATATAAGCATCAATGGCCCAGAAGGCGCGGGCTTCGACTATACCTATGATGCGGTGAAGCAGATCGAGGCCCGCTTGATGGAGATGTATGAGGCGGGCGAGGTTTCTCGCTATCTCATCTCCATGCCCCGCTTCGGGGGAAGCCAATACAATACGGGCAATGGCAATGTGACGGTTCCGGAAGGCGGCGTGAATTCCAATCAGCTCGCCGCACAGCTGAACAAGGAGCTCGAAGAAATAACTAGCGTCCGAGCCATCGCCTTTGTGCGACCGGCTCTTCGCGGCAGCGAAGGCAATAGTGTCGATCTAATCGCCATCGGCACGGAATATGACCAGATCGCCGACTGGCTACGTCCCCTTCAGGCCGCAGCCGAGCAGAATCCCGGCCTCGCTCGGGTGCGGCTGGACTATGAGCCGACGTCGCCGCGCCTGCTGGTGACGATCGACCGGGAAAAGGCGGCGGCGCTTGGTGTCTCGACCCAGGCGGTTGGTCGCGCCATGGAGACCATGTTCGGCTCTCGGCGGGTGACCACCTATATCCGCGAGGGCCGCGAGTACGACGTCATCCTGCAGACGGGCCGCGAACAACGGATGACACAGGAAGACCTCAACAATCTCTATGTCCGCTCCGAGTCCGGGGCCACCATTCCGCTGGCGTCCGTTGTCACTTCCGAGGTGCGCGGCGACACCCCCGACCGGGAGCGTACGGATCGTTCTCGGTCGATCAGCCTCAGCGCGCAGCTCAATCCTGGTTATACAATGGGCGACGCCATCAGCTTCTTCGAGGCCGAGGTGGAGAAGCAGCCCGGTGGCGTGGGCGTGCTGTGGGGCGGCGGCGCTCGGGACTATCTGGAGGCCGGCGGCGCCGTCGGCCTGGCTTTCGGCCTCGCCCTGCTCCTGGTCTTCCTGGTTCTGGCGGCGCAGTTCGAAAGCTGGATCCATCCGGCCGTGATCATGCTGACCGTGCCGGTGGCGGCCTTGGGGGGGCTGTTCGGACTTCTGGTCGCAGGCTCGACCATCAACACCTACAGTCAGATCGGCCTGATCATCATGGTCGGCATCGCGGCCAAGAACGGCATCCTCATCGTCGAGTTCGCCAATCAGTTGCGCGATGAGGGCCTGTCGATCCGCGAGGCCGTGATCGAGGCCTCGACCCTGCGCCTGCGCCCGATCATCATGACGTCGATCTCGGCGTCGGCCGGGGCGATCCCGCTGATCGTCTGGGGCGGCGCCGGGGGGGAATCCCGTCGTTCCATCGGGGTGGTCATCTTCTTCGGGGCCATCTTCGCGACGATGCTGACCCTGTTCATCGTGCCGGTCTTCTACAACCTGCTGGCGCGGTTTACGAAGTCGCCCGAGCACATGGCCCGCCGGATCGAAGCCTTCGAGGAGGCCGAGCAGGCCCGGGTCGCCAACGCCGCCGAATAGGCGCGCGTCCGGGAGTCCTGACGCCCCAAACGAAAGAGGCCTTCCCCCGGGGGGCAGGGGAAGGCCCAGTCGTCAGGATTGGGGGCCGCCCCGAAGCCTTGCGTGGCCTCGGGGCGATCGCCGCGCTCGACAGATGCTACGTGAACGCGACCCCCCCAAGTTGGGCGCTGGGTTTCACATCGTCAAGGTTGTGGCCGCCCAAAATCGCACGTCATTCGTGTTTTACGACTCGGCTGGCGCCGCGGGCGCCGGTTCAGGCGCCGCCGCGTCACCGGGCGCAAAGCCGGATTCGACCTTCAGATAGGCGATCAGGTCGATGCGCTTCTTGGGGTCATCGAGACCGACGAAGGTCATCCGGTTGCCGGGCAGATAGGTGCGCGGATTGGCCAGCCAGGCGTCGAGACGCTCGGCGTCCCAGACGAAGCCGGCGTTCTGCAGCGCATCGGAATACCGATAGCCCTCGACCGACGCCGCGGGCCGGCCAAACACGCCGTGCAGATTGGGGCCCGTCATGTTCGGTCCGCCCTCGCCCACCGTATGGCAGGAGCGGCAAAGGCCGAACTGCCGCCGGCCGTTCTCCAGGTCGGCGGTATTGTAGGGGGCGGGGAGGGCGGCCAGCAGGGCCTGGACCTCGGCTTCGCTGCGCGGGGCCGGCGCCGGAGCCTTCGCGCCCCCAGCCGGCGCAGAGCCGCCGTCACCCTGGCCGCAGGCCGCCAGCGCCATCAGGCAGGTGATCGCCAGGGCCGTCTTGGTTTGCTCAAGCATGTGGATGCGCGCGCCTCTTTCAAAATTTGCGGCAAGCTAGCCCAGTCCCCGCGCCATGCAATGCGTGGGCCGCACGAGGGGGGAAGAAAGGCGCGGGCTTCGGCGCCGGAGGCATCGTGCTAGGAAGGGCCATGATCTGGCTCATTCAGCTTTGCGCCGCGCTTCTCGTCCTGGCTTCGGCGTCCGCCGTGGAGGCCGAGCCGGTCACCGTGGTGGAGCGGGCGGCCATTCTCAGCGCCCTCCGGGCCGGGGCCGAGCCGACGCCGGCCCTCTCAGGCCCTATGACGTCAGATGACCTCGAGGCGGCGCTCCTGGCCCATGCCCGGGTCGAGACAGGTCGCATCGCTCGCCCAAGGACCGTGAACGACCTGTGGGCGATCGCCCCCACGCCGCGGGACCTGGCCGGCGAATGGGCGGCGGCCCGGGCAGGCGGGACCGTGGCCGAATGGATCGCCAGCCTGTCGGTCGCCGATCCCCGCTATCACGGCCTGGTCGCGGCCCGGCGTGACTACGCGGCCAGGGTGGCGGCCGGCGGCTGGGCGTCGCTGGCCTCTGTCGAGGTTTTGCGACCCGGCGACCTCGGCCCGCAGGTCGAGGCCCTGCGGGCCCGGCTGGCGGCGGAGGGGCTTGCGGCGCAGCACCCGGAGGCGTCACCCGACGATCTCTCAGTCTCTGATCCGCCGGACATGTATGGCGAGGCGCTCGTGGCCGCTGTGCGTCGTTTCCAGGCCCTCCGGGGTCTGGAGGCGGACGGCGTGGTCGGCCCAGCAACCTATGCGGCGTTGAACGCCAGCGCCCAGTCCCGGTTAGCGCAGATCGACGCCAATCTGGAGCGCTGGCGCTGGCTGCCGCGTCCGCTGCCTGCGACTCGCATCGAGGCGGATGTCGGGGCGGCCCGCGCGGCCCTGTTCGTCGACGGCGTCCGTGTGCTGGACATGCGTATCATCGTCGGCGCGCCAGCCACCAAGACGCCGATGTTCGCCTCGCAGATCGAGACCGTAGTCTTCAACCCGCCGTGGAACGTGCCGGCCTCCATCGCCAACGGCGAGATCCTGCCCCGGGCCGCCCGCGATCCGGGCTATCTGGCGCGCAACAACTTCACCTATCGGGACGGCCGGCTGCAGCAGCGGCCGGGGCCCACCAATTCCCTGGGCCAGGTGAAGTTCGACATGCCGAGTCCCTTCGGCGTCTATCTGCATGACACCCCGGGGCGTTCGGCGTTCCAGCGGCCCGTCCGCACGCTGAGTCACGGCTGCATGCGCCTGGAGAAGCCCCGGGAGCTAGCGACCCTGCTCCTGGCGAGCCAGGGCTGGACCCGGGACATGGTGGAGGCGGCGATCGCCCAGGGCCAGACCCGCCGGGTCGACCTCGCCGTACAGGTCCCGGTGCTCGTCATCTACAGCACAGCCCTGGTGGACGCGGCGGGTCTGCATCTGCTCGCCGATCCCTATGGCTGGGACGCCCAGGTCACGGCGGCTCTGCAAAGCCAGGTCCTGGGGCGGCTCGACCGCGACATGGCGCCGCCACAGAGCGAATGCGCCTCGCAAGCGGACTAAGGGCTGATAAACTCAGGCGCGTGGGAGAACACGCATGTCCCTGAACAGACGCGTCCTGATCGGATCGGCCCTCGCCCTGCCGCTGGCTGGGCCGGCCCTGGCTGCAAGCCCCAATCCGCGCCGCCTTTCGGTCCTCAACCTGCACACGGGCGAACGCCTGGCGGCTACCTATTGGGAGGCCGGCGCCTATGTGCGGGACGCCCTGGAGGGGCTTGCTCGGGTGCTGCGCGACCACCGCACCGGCGAGACGCACGAGATGGCGCCGGGCCTTCTCGACCTGGTCGCCCGACTGCAGACGGACCTCGGGGCGACTCAGCCGGTGCAGGTCATCTCCGGCTATCGGTCCCCACGCACCAATGAAGCCCTGCGCCAGTCCGGCGGCGGGGGCGTCGCCAAGCGCAGCCTGCATATGGACGGCCTGGCCATGGATATCCGCCTGCCCGGGGTGGAACTCGCCCGATTGCGCGACGCCGCATGGGCCCTGCAGTCTGGCGGGGTCGGCTACTATCCCGGCTCGGACTTCGTCCATGTGGACGTGGGCCGCATCCGGCGCTGGAACGGCTGAGATCACGCCGACGCGGTTGCCGCCCGGCGGGCTTCCGCGATATGCCCACTCCCGAAAAGACATCCGGGAAAGGGACGCTGCGATGACCACCGAGGAACTGATGGGCCAGGACTTCGGGACCCTGGCGGAGCTGATCGCCTCCCAGGCCCGCGAGCGGCCAGACCATGTCGCCCTGGTCGATGGCGAGCGCACGTTGGCCTATGCCGGCCTGACCCAGCTGATGGACCGTATCGCCGCCGCCCTGCAGCGGGACGGAGTCGGCCCGCACGAGGCGGCTGCGATCTGCGCCACCACGTCCCTCGAATATGCCGCGGTCTTCATGGGCGCGCTGCGGGCCGGCGCGGCCGCAGCCCCGCTGGCGCCCTCGTCCACCGCCGACAGCCTGCTGATGATGCTCAACGACTGTGGGGCCAAGGTCTTCTTCCTCGACGAAGGCGTCGCCGCCCTGCTGGAGCCGGTGGCCGATCAGATCAAGGCCAGGCGCGTGGCCCTGGACGGCTCCTCGGTCGGCGTGTCGTTCCAGGACTGGCTGGCCCCCGAGGGGGCGACGCCCCAGCCCGTGGACGTTGGCCCCGACGATCCGTTCAACATCATCTATTCCTCCGGCACCACGGGCGCGCCCAAGGGCATCGTCCAGCCGCACGCCATGCGCTGGGGCCAGGTTCGGCGGGGCATCTATTCCAACGAGGCGGTGACCATGGTCTCCACGCCGCTCTATTCGAACACCACCCTGGTCAGCTTCCTGCCGACCCTGGGCAATGGCGGCACGGCGGTGCTGATGCCCAAGTTCGACGCCCAGAAGTTCTTGGAGATGGCGGCCCGCCACAGGGCCACCCACGCCATGCTGGTGCCGGTCCAGTACCGCCGGATCATGGAGCGGCCCGACTTCGACACCTATGACCTGTCGAGCTTCGCCCTGAAGTTCTCCACCTCCGCCCCCTTCTCGCCGGAGGTGAAGGCCGATGTGCTGAAGCGCTGGCCCGGCGGCCTGATCGAGTTCTACGGCATGACCGAGGGCGGCGGCTCCTGCATGCTGGTGGCCCACGAGCACCCCGATAAGCTGCACACGGTCGGCCAGCCGATGAACGGCCACGACATCCGGCTGATCGACGAGGACGGCCAGGAGGTCCCCCAGGGGCATGTGGGGGAGGTGGTCGGTCGCTCGGGCGCGATGATGGTCGGCTACCACAACCAGCCGGGCAAGACCCGCGACGCCGAGTGGTACAGCCCAGACGGCCTGCGCTTCATCCGTACCGGCGATGTAGGCCGCTTCGACGAGGACGGCTTCCTGACGCTCATGGACCGCAAGAAGGACATGATCATCTCGGGCGGCTTCAACATCTATCCCAGCGACATGGAGCTGGAGTTGGCCAAGCACGAGGACGTGCTGGAATCGGCCGTGGTCGGCGTGCCGTCCGACCGCTGGGGCGAGACGCCTGTGGCCTATGTCACCCTGCGCCCGGGCAAGACCGCCACGCCGGACGAGATCAAGACCTGGCTCAACGCCCGGGTCGGCAAGACCCAGCGCCTGGCCGACGTGGTGCTGATCGACAACCTGCCCCGCAGCCACATCGGCAAGGTCCTGAAGAAGGACCTGCGCGACAGCTATACGGGCCCTGCGCTCAACGCCTGAGCGCAGGGCTTTAAGGTCTTAGTCCCGGGGCTTCCGCGGCTTGCCGGGTCCCTTGGGGCCCTTGGGCGCAGCGGGGTCCCAGGGCTTCTTCGGACCCTTGGGACCGGCGAAGCCGGCGCCCGGCGGGCCCGAGCGGGGGCCGCGGGGCGGCGGGCCGTCGCCGCGGGGGCGGTCGCGGGGCGGACCCCGATCGGGACGGGCGTCGCCTCGGGTGTCAGGACGGGAGTCCGGGCGGGGGCCGAAATCGCGGCGCGGCGGACGCGACATGTCGCCATCGTCGCGATTGCGAGGCGGACCAGGCCGACGGGGTGGCGCGGCGCCGGGGGGCTCGCTGGCCTCGACGGGGATCTCGGCGGTGGAGCCCGCCGCCTTGATCGCCTCGCGGAAGCGCTCTTCGGCGGCCTTGGAGATCTCGAACTTGGTCTCGCGGTCGAAGATGCGGATCTGGCCGATGTCCTTCTTGGTCACGTGACCCAGGCGGCAGATCATCGGCAGGATCCACTTGGGATCGGCGTTCTTGCTGCGGCCGACGGGCATGCGGAACCAGACGCCGTCGGAGATCGCCTCGGGCCGGGGTCCGCGCTCGGGGCGCGCCGGGCGCGGCTCGGACGGCGAGCGGTCGCGCACGTCGTCGAACAGCTCCTCCGGGGCCGGCATCCGTGAGCGGTGCAGACGCACCAGGGCCGCAGCCACGGCCTCAGGGCCGCGGTCGGCCAGCAGCTTCTGGGCCAGCGTCAGGTCTTCGCCCGTCAGGGGCTCGTTGAGCATCGGATCGGCCAGCAGGCGTTCCTGGTCGCGGATGCGGATCTCTTCGCCGGACGGCGGCCCGACCCATTCGGCCTCGACGCCGGCCGAGGCCAGCAGCTGTTCGGCCTTGCGACGGCGGGTATAGGGCACCACCAGCACCGACACGCCCTTGCGCCCGGCCCGACCGGTGCGGCCGCTCCGGTGAAGCAGGCCGGCCTTGTTGACCGGCAGTTCGGCGTGGATGACCAGACCAAGGTCGGGCAGGTCCAGGCCGCGGGCGGCGACGTCGGTGGCGACGCAGGCCCGCGCATGGCCGTCGCGCAGGGCCTGCAGGGCGTCGGCGCGCTCCTTCTGGCTGAGCTCACCCGACAGCTGCACCGCCGAGAAGCCGCGCTCGCGCAGGGCGCCGTACAGGTGGCGCACCGCCTCGCGGGTGGCGCAGAAGATCAGGGCGCCGGGAGATTCATAGTAGCGCAGCAGGTTGACGACGGCCTTCTCGACCTCGTTGGGCGCAACGCGGACGGCGCGATAGGCGATGTCCCCGTGGGCCTCGTCGCGGCGGGTGGTGTCGATCCGCGTGGCGTCCCGCTGATAGCGGCGGGCCAGGGTCACGATGTCCTTGGCGATGGTGGCCGAGAACAGCAGGGTCTGGCGGGTGATCGGGGTGGAGTCCAGAATCTCTTCCAGGTCCTCGCGGAAGCCCAGGTCGAGCATCTCGTCGGCCTCGTCCAGCACCGCGACCTTCAGGGCCGACAGGTCCAGATTGCCCCGCTCCAGGTGGTCGCGCAGGCGGCCAGGGGTGCCGACGACGATATGGCAGCCGGCGCCCAGGGCGCGCTGCTCGCGCCGCGCGTCCATGCCGCCGACGCAGGTGACCACCCGGGCCTTGGCGTTGGCGTAGAGCCATTCCAGTTCGCGGCTGACCTGCAGGGCCAGTTCGCGGGTCGGCGCAATCACCAGGGCCAGCGGCGGACCGGCCTGGCTGAAGGTTTCGGCTTCACCCAGCAGGGTGGTGGCGGCGGCGAGGCCAAAGGCGACGGTCTTGCCCGACCCGGTCTGGGCCGACACCAGCAGGTCGCGGCCCTCCGGCGCCTCCAGCACGGCGGCCTGGACTGGGGTCGGGGTCGCATAGCCCTGCGCCTCGAGCGCCCGGCTGAGCGCCGGATGCGTGGCGGGAAATGACATCGGAATCCTCTTTCCGGTGGCGGCTCACGCCTCTCGGCGCGCGCCTTTTGATCTGATATCGCCTGAGAAGGTGGTGCCGGTTGCAGGACTCGAACCCGCGACCTTCGGTTTACAAAACCGCTGCTCTACCAGCTGAGCTAAACCGGCGAACCTTGGAATATCAAAGAGATCATCGTGCAGCCTCATCCTGTTCCGCCCCTTTGGGGGGCACGCATGGGACACTGGACGTAGCCGCAAGACGTTTGTTGCGGCGACGGATGCCACGTCGTCGCACCGGCGCCAAGGCCGAATACCTGATCGGCAGGCCCAAACCCTGCGGCCAATTGAGCCTTAATGACGCTCGGTCACCCATTGCCAGGGCCGCCGGTCTTTGATCACCTGAGGCGAAACGGAGAGGGCGCGCTATCTCGCTGAGCCGCTCAACCGGGCCGGAGATCCCATGACCGCCCTGTCCGACGACCGCCGCCTCCACGGCCACCTGATTGGCCAGCAGGGCTCGCGCCGGGCGCTCAACACGCCGGTGCTGGTGCTGGACGTGGAGGCGCTCGATCGCAATATCGCCGCCATGGCCGAGCTGGCCGCCCAGGCCGGGGTGCGCCTGCGGCCCCACGCCAAGACCCATAAGAGCGTCGATATCGCCCGCCGTCAGGTGGCGGCCGGCGCGGTCGGCCTCTGCTGCGCCAAGCTCGGTGAGGCCGAAGCCCTGGCCGAGGGCGGGATCGAGGGGCTGCACATCACCTCGCCGGTGGTGACCGCGCCGGCCATCACCCGCCTGATGGCGCTCAACGCCCGAACCGAGCGCCTGTCGGTGGTCGCCGACAACCCCGCAAATGTGACCGCCCTGGCCGCCGCCTCAGCCGACCGCCAGCTGGGCGTGTTCGTCGACATCGATCCGGGCATCCACCGCACGGGCGTGGCCTCCGACGAAGCCGCCGTCGCCCTGGCCCGCCAGATCGCGCAGGCGCCGGGCCTGACCTATGAAGGGGTGCAGAAGTACTGCGGCCGCGAGCAGCACATCGAAGCCTATGACGAGCGCCGCTCGGCCATCATCGCCCAGACCGAGGCGCTGCAGGCCACGATCGCGGCGCTGGCGGCCGCAGGGCTTGCGCCCCCGGTGGTCACCGGCTGCGGCACCGGGACCCATCGGATCGATCTGGAGCTCGGCGTCTTCACCGAGTGGCAGGTGGGCTCCTACGTCTTCATGGACGACCAGTACGCCGCCTGCGCGCTCACGGCCGACGGGCCTTCGCCGTATGAGCGCAGCCTCTTCGTCGACGCCCGGGTGGTCAGCGCCAACAGCCCGATGCTCGTCACGGTGGATGCGGGGTTCAAGGCCTTCTCCACCGACGCGGCCCCGCCGCAGGTGCTGGCCGGGGCGCCCGAGGGGGCGCGGTTCGCCTTCATGGGCGACGAGCACGGGGCGGTGATCGCCAGGGGCGTCGGCGAGACCCTGCAGATCACCGACCTGGTCACCCTGGCCGTGCCCCACTGCGACCCCACGGTGAACCTCTATGACAGCTACCACGTGGTCGCCGGCGACACCCTGACCGACATCTGGCCGGTTAGCGCACGGGGCCGCAGCCGCTAGACCCGCCAACCCATCAGGAGACGCGCCATGAGGTTCGAGGACTATCGCGCCCACGACATGACCGGCCTGGCCGCGCTGGTGGCCCGGCGCGAGGTCTCGGCCACCGAACTGCTGGAGACCGCCCTGGCGCGCGCCGCGGCGGTCAATCCGCAGATCAACGCCATCACCCAGGATCTCTCAGACTTCGCCCGCGGCGAGCTGGCCCACGCGACAGAAGGCCCCTTGGCCGGCGTGCCCTTTCTCCTCAAGGACCTGGGCGCCCAGCTGGCCGGTACAGTCACCACCGGCGGCTCCCGGGCCTTCAAGGGCGCTCGCGCCGAGGCCGACAGCGCCATCGTGGCCGCCTATCGCCGGGCGGGTCTGATCATCTTCGGCAAGACCAATACGCCGGAGTTCGGCCTGGCCCCGGTGACGGAGCCGGCGCTGTTCGGCGCCAGCCGCAATCCCTGGAACCTGGATCACACCCCGGGGGGCTCGTCCGGCGGCGCCTCGGCGGCGGTGGCCGCGGGCATTGTGCCTGGCGCCCACGCCAGCGACGGTGGCGGCTCCATTCGCGTCCCGGCCTCAGCCTGCGGTCTCTTCGGTCTGAAACCCTCGCGCGGCCGGGTCTCCTTCGCCCCGGCCGGCGAGGGGTGGGCCGGCGCCTCCATGCAGCATGCGCTCACCCGCTCGGTGCGCGACAGCGCCGCCCTGCTGGATGTGGTCAGCCAGCCGCAGGTGGGCGATCCCTACTTCCTGGCGCCGCCAGAGCGCCCCTTCGCCCAGGAGGTCGGCCGCGATCCGGGCCAGCTGCGTATCGCCTTCACCACCGCCTCCCTCGCCAGCCCCGAACTGGACCCGCAGTGCGTTCAGGCGGTGCGCGACGCCGCCGCCCTCTGCGCGAGCCTCGGCCATGATGTGACGGAGGCCAGTTTGCCCGGCGATCTCGCCGCCCTCTCGCAGGCGGCTGGGGTGATCATCGCCGCCAGCGTGGCGGCCACCCTTGACGCCGAGGCCGAGCGTCGTGGCCGGCCGATCGGCGAGGACGAGGTCGAGTTCACCACCTGGATGAGCTATCGCCGCGGACGCGAGCTGTCGGCCTCGCACTACGTCCAGGCGGTCGCGGTCGTGCACGCCTTCGGCCGCGCGGTGGCGGGCCTGTTCGCCGACTTTGACATCCTGCTTCTGTCCACCACCGGGCGGCCGCCGCCGCCGGTGGGCTGGCTGACTGAGGATCTGAGCCAATATGCCCGCCGCCTGTTCTCCTTCATGAGCAACACCCAGGCCTTCAACAACACCGGCCAGCCGGCCATGAGCGTGCCCCTGGCCTGGAGCGAAGAGGGCCTGCCCATCGGCCTGCAGTTCGTCGCCCCCATGGGCGAGGAGGGGCGGCTCTTCCGCCTGGCCGGCCAGCTGGAACAGGCCAGGCCCTGGTTCGACAGGGTGGCGCCGCCTTGAGGTTGTCGACATGAGAATTCGCATCGCCGAGGCGACTGACGTGGAGGCCTGCGTGCAGCTGGCCGAGATGCGGCGGGCGCTCTATGAGACCTTCGAGCCCCGCTTCTGGCGTCGGGCGGAGAACGCCGTTGAGATGAGCCGCCTGTGGTTCACCCACCTGTTCGCCAAGGCCGATGTCCTAGCGCTGGTGGTGGAGTTCGACGGGGCGGTGACAGGTTTCCTCATCGCCCAGCCGACGCCCTCACCGCCGGTCTACGATCCTGGCGGGCGTACGGCGGTGATCGATGACTTCGTCGTGGCGCCGGCCCACTGGCAGGCCCTGGGCGGCGCTTTGCTGGCTGAGGCTCGGGAAAGGCTCCGGGCGGATGGCTACGCCCAGATAGTTGTCGTGGGCGCGCGGCAGGACGCGGACAAGACCCGCCTCCTGGAGTCGACCGACCTGTCCCTGGCCTCCACCTGGTGGACTGCTGAGGCCTGAGACCTCACCTCAGGTCCGGGACCGGCCCGTCCTGCGGCGGCGGCGCGCCCAGCCCGGCGCGGAAGGCGCTCAGCAAGCGCCAGCCCTCCGGCCAGTCGCCCAGGCCGCTGGCGGCGTTGATGTGTCCGAGGCGACCCATGTCCACGAATCCGGCGCCCCACTGACCGGCCAGGCGGCGCGCCGCCGGCAGGGCGCAATAGGCATCGTCGGCGCTGGCCACGACCAGGCTGGGGAAGGGCAGGGGGACAGCCGGCGCCTGGGCGAAGCTCGCCGCCTCGGCGGGGTAGCGCGGGCTCGCCTCATCCGGCGGGGCGACCAGCACCGCGCCGCAGGCCGCGGCCGGCCGAGCTTTCGCCCAGTGCGCCACCAGCAGGCAGGCCATGCTGTGGGCCACCAGCACCAGGGGTTCGCCCGCCTCGGCGGCGGCGCGATCCAGAGCCGCGATCCAGTCGCGAAGGTCCGGCGCGGTCCATGAGGCGGGCGCCAGACGCATCGCCGTGGGCTCAAAACCTTCCCAGCGGGTGTGCCAGTGGTTTCGCCCGGAACCGCCCAATCCCGGCAACATGATCAGCCGCGCCATCGCCTCGCCCCTGCTCTAAAGTCCAGGGACAGAGGATCGAGGTCGCGGGGAGGATTGAACATGGTTGATCATCGGCAAAAGACGGCCGTTTCCGATGATTTCAAGGCAAATGGCGGGCGGACCCTCAAGGGCGAGCTGGACGGGGTGGACCTGGCCATCCTGGAGGCGCTGCAGGAGAACGGCCGCCAGCCCTTGTCCGAACTGGCCCGACAGATCGGCATGTCCCAGCCCTCGGTCTCCGAGCGGGTCAAGCGGCTGGAGGAGCGGGGGGTGATCACCGGCTACGGCGCCCGCATCGATCCCACCCGCCTGGGCCTGCCGATGATGGCGATCATCCGCCTGCGCACCACCCATGAGCACATACGCGCCTGTCTCGACCGGTTCGCCGCCATGCCGGAGGTGATCGAGGCCCATAGGCTGACCGGGGAGGACTGCTTCCTGCTGAAGGTGGTCGTGCCGACGCCGGGGGATCTGGAAACCCTGGTGGACGGCGTCGCCCGCTTTGGCCCGGTGACCACCTCCCTCGTGCTGCGCAGCGAGCCGCCAAAGGCCATCGGCCGCGCTCTTGCGCGCAGGGCGGCTCAGCGCGGCTAAGAGCGCGTTCCGATAGCTGGGAGCCGGTGATCGGAACAACGCGCTCATGCTCTGAGGGGCGCGTTTTCCAGTGGCCAGCGGCGAACGGGCGCCTATGGTCGCCCCATGACCGACGCGCCCTACATCCTCTATGGCCTGCCGCATTCGCTCTATACCGGGCCGGCCCGGGCCTATCTGCGCAAGCAGGGGATCACCTTCGCCGAACGCTCGCCCAGGGCGCCGGAATATCGGGCTCAGGTCATGCCGGCCATCGGCCGCTCGATCATCCCGGTGCTGGTGACGCCCCAGGGCGAGATCGTCCAGGACAGCGTCGACATCATCGACCACTTCGAACGGGTGGGCCCGGCGCTGAGCGCCTATCCCGAAAGCCCGCGCCAGCGGTTCCTGGCCCACCTCTTCCAGCTGTTCGGCTCGCAGGGCCTGTTGCGGACGGCCATGCACTATCGCTGGAGCTATTACGACGTCCAGGCGGCCTTCCTGGACCATGCCTTCGGCGTATCGGGGGCCCAAGACGATCCCAGCCGCGGGGCGATGCGCAAGATGCAGAGCTATCTGCCCGGCCTGGGCGTGCGGCCCGACACCATCCCGCTGATCGAGCAGGGCTACGGCGATCTGCTGGCTGCGCTTGAGGCGCACCTGTCGGTGCATCCCTATCTGTTCGGCGGCCGGCCGAGCATCGGGGACTATGGCCTGTTCGGCCCGCTGTTCGCCCATCTGGGCCGCGATCCGGTACCAGCCGACCTCATGAAGCGCCTGGCCCCGGCTGTCTTCCGCTGGATCGAGCGCTTGCATGCGCCGGACCTGGACATCCCGGACATGCCGGAGGCCGAGGGCTGGCTGGCCGGCGACGCCGCGCTGGACACCCTGGAGGGGCTTGTGGCCGAGATGGGGGCGGAGATGGGGGCCGAGCTCGGCGCCAAGCTGGCCGCGCTGGAGGATCATTACCAACGGCTGGCGCCCGTAGACGGCGATCCGGTCAGCGCCAAGCCGCACCAGCGGACGATCGGCCAGGCGGCCGGCCGCTATCGCGGGGTTCCCGACGAGGTCGGGGTGCAGCCCTATCTGCTCTACATGGTGCAGCGGACCGAGGCGGCGCTTGGCGCGCTTTCCGCGGAGGACCGCCGCTGGGCTGACGACCTGCTGGCGCGGAACGGGCTGTCGGCGATCGGAACGCCGCGGCAGGCGCGGGTCGACCGCCGCCATCACATCGAGGTCTGGGCGCGGCCCTGACCTGGAAGGCTCTAAACTCTGAGTCTTGAGCGCGTCTTGTTCCGATAACCGGTTCCCACTTATCGGAACGCGCTCTAGCGACCCATCCAGGGCTTGGACTTGGACGAGGACTGGTGGGCGGCGGCCTGCTCGCGCTGGAAACGCCCGCCGCGGGGCGGCTTGGGCTTGGCGTCGAGGGCGGCCTTCTTCAGGCGCAGGGCGCGCTGGATCGGGGTCTCGTCCTCAGGGCCGTCGTCGGCGGGGCTGTCGCTCATTTTTTCGGTCCGGCGTCGAGGTCGGGGCGGGCGGCCAGGAAGGCGGCCCGTTCGGCGGCGCTGAGCACCTTGCCGGGTTTCTGGCGCGACACCCGCGGCTTAGGCGGCGCATAGACATCCATCGGCGGGGCTGGCGGCTTCAGGTCGGACAGTCTCTTGGTCGGCGGCTTCATGGGGTCATCGCAGCGTGAAGGCCCCCTGATTCCAGGACCGTCCCACCTATGACACATCAGGCCCCGGCCGTCCGCCTGCGCATGTTCAGCAGATAGACGGCGATCACCCCGGTGGCCACCAGGCCGATCAGCAGGGTCGAGATGGCGTTGATCTCCGGGCTGACGCCCAGGCGCACAGCGCTGTAGATGCGGATCGGCAGGGTGGTGGCGCCGGGGCCGGTGGTGAAGCTGGCGATGACCAGGTCGTCCAGCGACAGGGTGAAGGCCAGCATCCAGGCCGCGGCCACGGCCGGGGCGATATTGGGCAGGGTCACCAGGACGAAGGCCTTCCAGGGCGGGGCGCCCAGGTCGCGGGCGGCCTCCTCCAGGGCCTCGTCGAACGAGACCAGGCGGGCCTGCACCACCACGGTGGCGTAGCAGAGGGTGAGCGTGGTGTGGGCGATCGTCACCGTCCAGAAGCCCCGCGGCAGGCCCACCGAGACGAACAGCAGCAGCAGCGACAGGCCCAGGATCACTTCGGGCATGACCAGGGGCGCATAGGTCATGCTGGAAAACAGGGTGCGGCCCCGGAAGCGGCCGGCCCGCACCAGGCCAAGCGCGGCCAGCGCGCCCAGTATGGTGGCCAGGGTCGCCGAGACGAAGGCCACCCGCAGGGTCACCCAGGCTGCGGCCAGGAGCTGTTGGTTCTGGAAGAGGCTCGCGTACCACCGCGTCGAGAAGCCGCCCCAGACCGTCACCAGCCGGCTGTCATTGAACGAATAGATCACCAGCAGGACGATGGGCAGGTACAGGAAGCCCATGCCCAGGGTGATGGCGGCGATGTTGAAGGGGCTGGGTCCCCGCCGCATCAGCGCTGCTCCATCAGCTTGGTCTGCTGGCGCTGGAACAGCACGATCGGGATCACCAGGGTGGCCAGCAGCACGATGGCCACGGCGCTGGCGGCCGGCCAGTCGCGGTTGGAGAAGAACTCCGTCCAGATGGTCTTGCCCAGCATCAGGGTGCCCGAGCCGCCCAGCAGGTCGGGGATCACGAACTCGCCGACCATGGGAATGAAGCAGAGCAGGGCGCCGGCCGCCACGCCAGGCAGGGAGAGGGGGAAGGTCACGCGCCAGAAGGTCTGGAACGGCGTACAGCCGAGGTCGGCGGCGGCCTCCAGCAGGCTGTCATCCTGCCGCTCCAGCACCGCATAGAGCGGCAGCACCATGAAGGGCAGATAGGCGTAGACCAGGCCGATATAGACCGCCGTGTCGGTGTTGAGGATGTCCACCGGCGGCAGGCCCACCTGGGACAGCGCCATGTTCAGCAGGCCGGCGGGCTTGAGGATGGCGATCCAGGCATAGACCCGGATCAGGAAGCTCGTCCAGAAGGGCAGGATCACCGCCATCAGCAGGGCTTGGCGCACGCTGGGGCGGCACCTAGCCATGCCATAGGCCAGCGGGTAGCCGGTCAGCAGCAGGATCAGGGTCGCCACGGCGGCGAACTTCAGGCTGGAGAGATAGGCCGCCAGATAGAGCCCGTCCTGGCCCATGCGGGCATAGGCCTCGAAGTCCAGGGCCTGGACGAAGGCGGCGAGGCCCGCAAGGCCTGCGCCCCAGTCGAGCCTGGGGGCATAGGGCGGAATGGCCAGGACCACGTCCGACAGGGACAGCTTGGCCACCAGCAGGAAGGGCGCAAGGAAGAACAGCCCCAGCCACAGATAGGGCAGGAAGGCCGCGCGGGCCTCCCAGCTCGGGTTTCCCCGGGGGCGTCCCAACCGTCTCCAGGGGCGTCGTGGGCGCGGGGCGCCCGTCGCGGTCATCGGGTGAGGACCACGGCGGAATCCGGCGCGAAGGTCAGCCAGACCTTGTCGTCCCAGTCGACGGGGCGGTCCACAACGCGGCTGGCGTTGGCCCGGGCCGCCCGGATGGTGCGGCCGCCAGGCAGCTCCACCAGATAGGTCGTCCAGTCCCCCAGATAGCCGATGTCGGCCACCTGGCCCTCCAGGCGGTTGGGGCCGGGCGGCGGCGGATCGAGATGCACCCGCATCTTTTCCGGCCGCACCGCCAGCCAGGCGGTGGAGCCCACGGGCACTTCGTCGTCCTCGATGGCCTCCAGGCCGCCCGGCGCCTCAGGGCTGGCCAGGCGGATGATGTCGCCGTCGTCTTCGGTGACCCGGGCCTCGAAGAGGTTCACGTCGCCGATGAAGTCGGCCACATAGCGGGAATTGGGCGCCTCATAGACCTCGGCCGGGCGGCCGATCTGCGCCAGCTGGCCGGCCCGCATCACGGCGATGCGGTCGGCGGTGATCATCGCCTCTTCCTGGTCATGGGTGACGATCAGGAAGGTCATGCCCAGCCGCTGCTGCAGGGCCATCAGCTCGAACTGGGTCTCTTCGCGCAGCTTGCGGTCCAGGGCGCCCAGGGGCTCGTCCAGCAGCAGCATCTTGGGCTTGGGCGCAATGGCGCGGGCCAGCGCCACCCGCTGCCTCTGGCCGCCGGACAGCTGGTGAGGCTTGCGATGGGCCAGGCCCTCCAGGCGCACCAGGGCCAGCATCTCGTCCACCCGGGCGGCGACCTCGTCCTTGGGCCTCTTCTGTTGGCGCAGGCCAAAGGCGATGTTCTGGGCGACGCTCAGATGCGGGAAGAGGGCGTAGGACTGGAACATCATGTTGACCGGCCGCAGGTGTGGCGGCTGGCCCGCCAGGTCCTGCCCGGCCAGGGTGATGCGTCCGGCGTCTGGCTCCTCGAAGCCCGCCAGCATGCGCATCAGGGTGGTCTTGCCGCAGCCGGACGGCCCCAGCAGGGCGAAGAACTCGCCCTCATAGATGTCCAGGGACACCGCATCGACGGCGGTCTCGCCGCCGAAGCGCTTGGTCACCTGGTCGAAGCGGACCAGCGGCTTGGCCAAGGGATCCGCCCAGGGGGCGAAGCTCGACCGCACCGCGCCGATGTTCAAACGCGGCTTGGCGTTCACGAAAGGTCGAGCTCCCTGATCGGCGCGGGACCCGTCACTGGCCCGTCTGGACCCGGGTCCACAGCCGGTTCACCTCGCGGACCAGGTTCTGGCCCTTGGACGTGGTCACGAACAGCCGGCCCATCACCTCGTCGCTGGGATAGATGCGCGGATCGTCCCGCACCTCGGCGTCCACCAGGGCGGTGGCCGGTTCGTTGGCGTTGGCGTAGGCGGTGTAGTTTGAGGCCGTGGCGATCACGTCGGGGCGCAGCATGAAGTCCAGGAAGGCATAGGCCGCGTCCGGATTGGGCGCGTCCACGGGGATGGCGAAGACGTCGAACCAGACCTGGCTGCCTTCGCGCGGGATCACATAGTCCACCTCGACGCCGGCGCCGGCTTCCTCGGCCCGGTCGGCGGCCTGGAAGATGTCGCCGGAATAGCCGATGGCCACGCAGATATCCCCATTGGCCAGGCCGTTGACGTATTCCGAGGAATGAAACTTCCGCACATGGGGCCGCACGGCCATCAGCATCTCGGTGGCGGCCTCATAGTCGGCCACGCTCGTCGAATTGGGATCCTTGCCCAGATAGTTCAGGGCCACGGCGTACATGTCTTCCGAGGCGTCCAGGAAGTGGACGCCGCAGTCGGCCAGCCGGGCCATGTTCTCGGGCTTGAACAGCACGTCCCAGGAATCGATGGTCACGCCGGGCAGGCGTTCAGCGACCATCTGCGGATTGAAGCCGATGCCGATGGTGCCCCACATATAGGGCACGGTGTATCGGCCGCCCGGATCAAAGGGCTCCATATAGGCCATGATCTTCGGCGACAGATTGCCGATATTGGTCAGCTTGGACTTGTCGAGTTCGGCGAGGGCGCCGGCCTCGATATAGCGCGGGATGTTGTGGTTGGACGGCGTGACCACGTCATAGCCGGTGCCGCCCTGGAGCATCTTGGTCTCCAGCACCTCGTTGGAATCGAAGGTGTCGTAGACGATCTTCAGGCCGGTATCGCTGGTGAAGGCCTCCAGCAGCTGGGGGTCGATATAGTCCGACCAGTTGTAGATCCGCACCGTGTCGTTGGCGCCTTCCCCCTGGCCGCAGGCGCCGAGGCCCAGCAGGGTCGCCACGCCGACCGCAGCCAGTCCCGTCTTCATACCCCAAGCCCGCATCACCTTCTCCCTGATCAGCCCAACCTCAGCTTATAAGGCCGATGGCGCGGGGGTTAAGAGCCCATTCGGCGCCGATTGTCCTGGAGCCTTGCAATGCCCCCGACCCTGGCGCCTGGCCTGACGCCCCTGATGGCGTTCGCCGCTCCTGTCGTTCTGCTGGTGTTTTCCAACATATTCATGACGTTCGCCTGGTACGGCCACCTGAAGGTGGAGCATCGGCCGCTGTGGATCATCATCCTGGTGAGCTGGGGGATCGCCTTCTTCGAGTACTGCCTGGCCGTGCCCGCCAACCGCATGGGCCGCAGCGTCTATTCCCCCGCCGAACTGAAGACGATGCAGGAGGTGATCACGCTCGCCGTCTTCGCCGTCTTCTCGGTGATGTATCTCGGGGAGCGATTCACCTGGAACCACGCCATCGGCTTTGGCCTGATCGCGGCCGGGGCGCTGTTCATCTTCAAGGGGCCGATCCGGGTCTGAGATGCGCCGCCGCGGCCATGGCTTTTGGCAAGCTGGACGCGGCGCCATATAAGCCCGCCCTCACGACCCCTCACATACGAACCGGCGCCCCATGTCCCGCATCCTCATCACCTCGGCCTTGCCCTACATCAACGGGATCAAGCACCTGGGGACGCTCGCGGGCTCCATGTTGCCGGCCGACGTCTATGCGCGGTTCCAGCGGTCCCGGGGCCGCGAGACCCTCTATATCTGCGCCACTGACGAACACGGCACGCCCACCGAGCTGGCGGCGGCCGAGGCGGGCGTCGATCCGGCGACCTTCTGCGCCCAGCAGCATGAGGTCCAGGCCGAGCTTGGCGCGAAGTTCGGCCTCTCCTGGGACCATTTCGGCCGCTCATCCTCGCCGCAGAACCACAAGCTCACCCAGCGCTTCGCCCAGACCCTGTGGGAGGCCGGCCTCATCGAGGAGAAGGTCACCCAGCAGGTCTATTCCAACGCCGACAAGCGCTTCCTGCCTGACCGCTATGTGATCGGCACCTGCCCGCACTGCGGCTATACGGCCGCCCGCGGCGACCAGTGCGAGAACTGCACCCGGGTGCTCGATCCCGCCGACCTGATCGCCCCGCGTTCGGCGGTGTCGGGCTCGGACGACATCGAGATTCGCCCGTCCAAGCACCTGTTCCTTCGCCAGAGCCTGTTCTCCGACAAGCTGCGGGCCTGGATCGACGGCAAGAAGGGCGACTGGCCGCTGCTGGTCACCTCGATTGCGCTGAAATGGCTCGACGAAGGCCTGCAGGATCGGGGCATCACCCGCGACCTTGAATGGGGCGTGCCGGTCAACGCCGCCGACTGGGGCCCCAATCCCGACGGCGCCACGCCGGATGTGGAAGGCCTGGCCGGCAAGGTCTTCTATGTCTGGTTCGACGCCCCCATCGAATATATCGGCGCCACCTGGGAATGGGCGGACGCCAAGGCTGCGACTGAAGGCCGGGGCGTGGCCGAGGAGGCTGAGTGGGAACGCTGGTGGCGCCAGCCTCTGGCCGCCGACGTCACCTATGTGGAATTCATGGGCAAGGACAACGTGCCCTTCCACACCGTCGGCTTCCCCTGCACCCTGATCGGCGCCAATGAGCAGCGCGGTCCCGACGGCTCATGGCGGGCGGTCAACAATGCGCCCTGGAAGCTGGTGGACCGGCTCAAGGGCTTCAACTGGCTCGACTATTACGGCGGCAAGTTCTCCACCTCGCAGAAGCGCGGCGTGTTTATGGATCAGGCCCTGGACCTGCTGCCCGCCGACTACTGGCGGTGGTGGGTGGTCGCCAATGCGCCGGAAGGGTCTGACGCCACCTTCACCTGGGAGCAGTTCCAGGTGCAGGTGAACGCCGACCTGGCCGACGTTCTGGGCAATTTCGTCAACCGCATCCTGAAGTTCACCGAGACCCGCTTCGAGGGCGTCGTGCCCGACGGCGGTGAGCCCGGGGAGCTGGAGATCAGGCTGGCCGCCGATGTGACCGCCAAGCTTGCCGAACTCACCGAGCTGATGGAAGCCATGGAAATGCGCAAGTCTGCCCAGGCCCTGCGCCAGCTCTGGGTGCTGGGCAACCAGTACCTGACCGAGGCCGCGCCCTGGACCGCCATCAAGACCGACCGGGATCGCGCCGCCGTCGCCGTCCGCACCGGCCTCAACCTGGTGGCGCTGTTCGCCAAGGTGTCCGAGCCCTTCATCCCGTTCGCCGCCGAGAAGATCGCCGGCGGCGTGGGCGAGGCCTTCCCGGGGCGCTGGCCGCAAGGCGACGGCGCAGCCCTGCTGAACCTGTTGGCGCGGGGGACGAAGGTCGCGGCGCCGGACGTCCTGTTCCGCAAGATCGAGGACGCGCAGGTCGAGGAATGGCGCGAACGCTTCGGCGGCGCGGAGGCCGAGCCCGCCTAGCCTCGCTCAGCCAACCAGTCGATCGCCCCTAGCGCCGCGGCCCGGCCGGTGGCGAAGCTGGCCTGCAGCAGGTAGCCCCCCGTCGGCGCCTCCCAGTCCAGCATCTCGCCGGCGGCGAAGACGCTCGGGCGCGCCTTGACCATCAGGCGTTCGTCCAGGCCCTCGAACCTCAGCCCCCCGGCGCTGGAGATGGCGCGGTCCAGGCCCGCCACGCCGGTCAGGCTCACGGGAACCGCCTTGATCGCTTCAGCCAGACCCACCGGGCTGCGGGGCAGGCCGGCGCCGAAGGCTTCCCGTAAAAGGCCGATCTCCACGGGCGCCAGCTTCAGCATCTTGCGCAGGCGGTTGGACAGGCTGTCGCCGGCCCGGCCGCCGATGAGGCGGGAGGCCAGGTCGCCCCGGCGCATGTCCGGCCGCAGGTCGATGCGCAACTGCCCCTGGCCGCCGGTCGCCAGGGCGCGGCGGATGTCGCCGGACAGGGCGTAGATCCCGCCGCCTTCCAGGCCATAGGCGGCCACCAGGGCCTCGCCGCGGATGGTCTGTTCGCCAAAGGTGAGCGCCACGGCCTTGAGCGGCGCGCCGGCGAAGCGCGCGGTGAAATCCGGGCTCCACTGCGCCAGCACGCCCATATTGGCCGGGGCGAAGGGCGCCAGCGGCGCGCCGACGTCCCTCAAGGCGTCCGCCCAGGCGCCAGTGGCCCCGAGCCGCGGCCAGCTCGCGCCGCCCAGGGCCAGCACCGTGGCGGCGGGCCGGGCCTCCACCTCGCCCGCAGGCGTGGCGAACCTCAGGGCGCCGTCTGCGCCCCAGCCGGACCAGTCGTGACGCAGGTGAAAACGCACGCCTGCAGCGTCCAGCCGGCCGAGCCATGCCCGCAGCAGGGGCGAGGCCTTCAGGGCGCGGGGAAACACCCGGCCGCTGGAGCCGACGAAGGTGTCCTGGCCCAGAGCCTCGGCCCAGGCGCGCAGGGCCTGGGGATCAAACGCCGCGAGGATACCGCCGAGCGGGTCGCGGGCCTCGCCATAGCGGGCGACGAAGTCCGTCAGGGACTCGGAATGGGTGAGATTGAGGCCGCCGCGACCGGCCATCAGGAAGCGCCGCCCCAGGCTCGGCATGCGCTCATAGACATCCACCGACAGGCCTTGCGCGGCGAGCGTTTCGGCGGCCATCAGACCGGCCGGTCCGCCGCCGATGACGGCGACGTCGCGCTTGGGCGAATTCATGGACTTAGAACCAGTTCAGGTCTGCGCGGGTCCCGTCGACCTCGACGCCCCGGAGGCGGGCGCGGCCATCCTGGCCGATGGAGACGATGGCGAAGGCGGCGGGGCCGCCCGGCTGGCCGGCCGCGCGCAGGGACTCTTCCAGGGCGACGGCCTCGTCCTGGTCGGCATAGAAGCGGTCGACGCCGACATCCAGGGTGACGAAGCTGTCGCGCACCCGGTCGTCTTCCAGTGGCGCGCCGTCCTCAGGGACTGGCGGCGGCGCTGCGAACGCCTGGCGGCAGTGGGCGTCGCCGCGCACCGCCACCGGGCCATGGCGCAGGGCGGCCTCGCGGCTGGCGCCGGCCCCCGTCACCCGGTGATGGCCCTCCGGGCTGGGCGACAGGGCCACCCAGCTCTCGTCGCCACCGTAGTGGGCCTCCAGATCCGGCGGGCAGTCCTGGCCAGGCGGCAGGGCCTCGGTCAGCTGCAGGGCCGCATAGTGGCCGCTGAGCAGGCTGCGGGGATCGACCGCCTCCATGGCCAGCCGGACCTCCTGGCCTGTGGCCCGTGCCCGGTCCTCGCGCACCAGCAGGCCGATCAGGGCCAGGATCAGCAGGGTCGCCACCAGGCCGATCCGCAGGACCAGCGCCCTTGGGCTCGAAATCCGGTTCATGCCTTGGCCCTCCCGCGGCGAAGCAGGCCCCCGGCCACGAGCGCCAGAACCGCACAGCCGGCGAAGACGCCGGCCGCCGTCATGAGGCCGAGGCCCAGGTCCATCAGGATGGCGCTGACGGCCCCGATGGCCGCCAGGACTCCTGCGGCAGTGACGGCGCCGATCCGGTCATGGAGGCCCAGGGCGACCACGGCGCCCGACAGAATCAGCCAGGCCAGGCGATGGACCAGGCCCAGGGTTTCGTCGGCGAAGCCCGCGACGGCGAAGGCGAGCAGGGCGCCGGCCACCATCCAGGCATAGATGACGCCGGCCGCCCGCAGGTCGCGTTCGCTGGCCCAGCGGCTGGCGCCCGCGGCGATGGCGAAGGCGGCGGCCAGGGCGAGATAGGCCTCAGGCTGGATATCCGGCGCGGCGAACAGCCAGCCGACCACCATGGCCGGCCCCGCCAGGTGGGCCAGGCTGCGGCTATGCCAGGCCAGGGCCAGCAGCACGCCGGCCGGGGCCGCGATGGCCAGCCAGCGAAGCTGCAGTCCGAACAGGCCTTCAGGTCCGGCGAAATCGCCCAGCGCGATCAGGGCTACCGACACGATGGCGGCTGCATTGGCGCGGCCGGCCAGGGCCAGCAGCGCCGCCGCCAGGCCCGCCCCGCGCAGGGCGGCCTGCGGATCGCCGGCCAGGTCGAAGATCTGCCCGGTCAGGCCGATGGCGCCGGCATAGATCAGCGCAGCCACCCCCAGCAGCACGTCCCGCACCAGAGGGCGTCCGCGCAGGGCGGCCCAGCCGGCGCCGGCGCAGACAGCGGCGAAGATGCTGAGGATCAGGGCGAAGCGCGCCAGGCGGGGAATGGCGTCCCAATTGGCGGCGACGAAGGCGATGGCGGCGAGGCCGGCGAGGATGGTGCCCATGACCGCCAGGGCGATCCCGGCGTCGAGGCGGCGGGCCTCGGCCACGCTGTCCAGGATGGGCTGGCGGGACGCTGGATCGACCAGACCCTGGTTGATCCAGCGATCAAGGTCTTCGCTCAGTCGCGCCTTGTAGCCCGCCATACTGCGCTCCGGCCAAAGGGAAGGGCCCAGGCGCGAACGCCCGGACCTTATCTCTTAGAGTGAGAGCATTTCTTGATCCGATAACCGCGGCGCACTTATCGGGAAACGCTCTAGTGGAGGCGGTGTTCTGCCGCCTCTTCGGGCGAGATGTCCAGGAAGCCTGGCATCACCGCGTTGTAGGAGTCCACATTGTCGAGCTTCACGACGGCGTTGCGATGGCCTTCCCAGACCATGGACAGGGCGACGTAAAGCACCACGGCCAAGCCGATATAGCCGATCCACCGGTACTTGTGCAGCAGGCTGGCGATGTAGCTGGCGGCGACGCCCATCAGGGCGATGGAGAGGATCAGGCCGAAGACCAGGATGCCCGGGTGCTCGCGGGCTGCGCCCGCCACGGCCAGCACATTGTCCAGCGACATGGACAGGTCGGCGATCAGGATCTGGACGAAGGCGGCCCGGAAGCTCTTGACCGGTCGGGCCGTCGGCTCGGTGGTCGGATCGCCATCGAGCACGGCCTCGGCGTCGGCCTCGTCATGGACGGCCTGCTCGCGCAGTTCCTTCCACATTTTCCAGCAGACCCACAGCAGCAGCAGTCCGCCGGCGAACAACAGGCCGATGATGCCGAGCAGTTGTGTGGTGATCAGCGCAAAGCCGATCCGCATGATCACGGCGGCGATCAGGCCATAGAGGATGGCCTTCTTGCGCTGGTCGGCGGGCAGGGCGCCGGCCGCCAGGCCCACGGCGACGGCGTTGTCGCCGGCCAGGACGAGGTCGATCAAAAGGACCTGGAAAAGGGCGGTTAGGGCGGGGCCGTATTCGGCGAGCAATGACTCAAACATGGTCGCCTCAATGCGACAGGCCCAGGGCCGCCGCAACGCCTATTCTCAAGGTCGACTATAGAATCTTTATAGGCTGCCGCAGAGCGCGTTCCGCAGGACCGGAATCCAGTCCTGCGGTTGAAACGCGCTCAAATTTGAGGAGATCGAGCCTGATCACAGGCCAGGCATTCCGCCTGATCGCATCCCGCTAGGCAGGCTCGGGCTCACGTTCAGGCTCGGCCTCGGCCTTGGCTTCGGCCTCATCGTCCGCCTTTTCGCGATGATGGGCGTAGGCCGTGGCGGCCACCGCCCCGGCCGCCGCGGCGGCGAGGGGGGCGGCCAGACCCGGCCCGCGATCATCGTCGTGATCGTCATGGCTCTCGTTCGCACCATAGCCATAGGTCTGGAAGCGTCGCCGACGCTGGGCCTGCCTGCGCGAGGTGGCGTTGCGGGAGATGGCGGCCAGGATCAGGACCGCAGCCAGAACGGCCAGGGCCAGGAGGATGCTACGGGTCGACAGCCCATCCTGCTCGGCCGCGGCGCCGGCGTCATCGGCCGCCGTGCGGGCGGCCTCGACAGCCTGATCGGCCAGATCGCCGGCCTGTTGCGCGGCCTGGCCCGCCTGCTCGGCGGCTTGGCCGGCGTCGGGCGGGGTGACTTCGCGGTCCCAGAACTTGAACCGCTCCAGGAAGCTGAAGACCCCGCCGGTCCTCTTTTCGCCGGCTTCGGCTTCGGCCGCAGCGTTGGGGGCCGCAGTGCTGGGCGCCGGGGCGCTGGCCGTGGGCGCAGCTGGGGTCGGGGTCGGCGCGAGCTTGGGTTGGGGCGCCTTGGCGATCGGACCCGTCGCGGGGGGCTTCGGCGCTGGGGTCACGCGCTGTGCGACCTGAGGCGTGGCCGGGGTGATGGCGGGGCTGGGAGCGGGCGCGACCCGGGCGTCAGCGCTATAGGCCCGGGGGCGGGGCTGGGCCGGGGCCTGGGCGCTGGCGGCGCCATAGACGCGCTGGCGTTCGGCCGGGTCCATGTCCTCGGGATTGGCCACCGGCCGCATGGTGGTGACGAGCATGCCGTCGGCGCGGCGGAAGCGCACCACGGCGTCGTTACGCGCCTGGGCCGAGGTGAGGGCCGACTGGGAAACGTCGGCCGGCGGGGGCGGGCCGCCCATCAGCCCGGTTCCGTCGTCGGCCGAGCCTGGCGCTGCGCCCATCAGAGGCGGCGGCGGCGGGGGCGCCTCGGCGTAATAGTCGCTGCTCTGGGCCGGGGGGCCGGAAGGGGCGCTGCAGCCGACGACGGCGAGCAAGCCCGCCGTCGCCAAGAGCCCAAGGCCCTGCTCGCCAAGCGTCCGCCTGATGGTCCTGATCGCCATGGGACGTCCCCCGTACCCGTGTCTGACTTCAATATCGCGCCTATGGTTAACTACCAGATCACGACATAACGGTGAAATCAAAGCTGGGAATCGGCCGGCGCGAACAAGCTTCGCCTTAGGGGCGAGGACGGGACGCCTCATAGAGGGCGATGGCCGCGGCGGCCGACACATTCAGGCTCTCAAATCCACCGGGCATGGGGATCTTGGCCAGCACGTCGCAATGCTCGGCCACCAGCCGCCGCAGGCCCGCCCCCTCCGATCCCATGACCAGGACGCTGGGGGAGCCGTCCATGGCCTGGTCCAGGTTGACCTTGGCCTCGCCGTCCAGGCCCACCGCCCGCCAGCCCATATCGGCCAGGGCGTCCAGGGCGCGGGACAGGTTCACCACCCGGGCCACCGGGATCTTGTCGACCGCGCCGACGGCGGCCTTGGCCAGGGCGCCGGTCAGTTGCGGCGCATTGCGGTCCTGCAGGATGACGCCGACGCAGCCGAAGGCGGCGGCCGAACGCAGGATGGCGCCGACATTCTGCGGGTCGGTGACCTGGTCCAGCATCATCAGCACGGCGCCGGGCCGGGCCTCGAAGCTCTCCAGATCCACCTCGGGCAGTTCGCCGGGACGCAGGGCCACGCCCTGGTGCACGGCGCCCGGCAGCAGATTGCCCAGGCGCTGGGCGTCAGCCACCTCGATGGCGAGATCGGGAAAGCGTTTGGCCAGATCGGCGGCCCGCTCGGCGGTGGCGAGGATTCGCTCCGGTGGGGCTCTCAAGGGATTTTCGAGGGCGGCCAGCACGGCGTGCCAGCCCCAGAACCAGGCGGCGGACGGGGCTTCAGCCCTTGTGGGAGAAGGGGTTTGTGGCCCATTCCGACGCTTGGTTCGGGGCGCGTTGCGTTCCCGGATCGACGACACTATAAGACGCGCTCCATTTTGAGGCCGGGACAGGTCTCCGCCCGTTCCGGGGGTGTTGGCGATGCTTCTAGCAGAGGCCGCAACCCCGAGCGGAAGGAATTTGTTCAGGGCTCAAAGCGGTTCCGAGCGCGCGGGGGAATGTCCCGAGTGGCAAAGGGGGCGGACTGTAAATCCGCTGGCGTACGCCTTCGTAGGTTCGAGTCCTACTTCCCCCACCACGCCTCGGTTCGAAAAGGAGTATTGCGGCGCCCCCGCATCCTTCGGCGCGGGTATAGCACAATGGTAGTGCAGCAGCCTTCCAAGCTGAGGATGCGGGTTCGATTCCCGCTACCCGCTCCAATAACCGACACCTTTTACAAGAGCGCCTTGCGCGCATCGCCGGCAGGACCAGATGGCCAAAGAGAAGTTTGAACGTAATAAGCCGCATTGCAACATCGGCACGATTGGTCACGTTGACCATGGCAAGACGACGTTGACGGCGGCGATCACGATGACGCTGGCGAAGTCTGGCGGTGCGACGGCGAAGAAGTAC
>NZ_JAUSLG010000059.1 GCF_030646615.1 Phenylobacterium sp.
GGGCAAGCGCGGGCTTTCGCGCGGGCTCGCGCTGCGCTACCTGCGGGCCATGAGCAATTCTCCCGCCGCCGAGGCCGCCCGCCGACGCACCTTCGCCATCATTTCCCACCCCGACGCCGGCAAGACGACCTTGACCGAGAACCTGCTGCTGGCCGGGGGCGCGATCCGCGCGGCCGGCGCGGTGCGGGCGCGTGGCGAGAACCGGCGCACCCGGTCTGACTGGATGAAGATCGAGCGCGAGCGCGGCATCTCGGTTTCGGCCTCGGTGATGACCTTTGACCATGAGGGGTTGATGTTCAACCTGCTCGACACGCCGGGCCACGAGGACTTCTCCGAAGACACCTATCGCACCCTGACGGCCGCCGACGCCGCGGTCATGGTGCTGGACGCCGCCAAGGGCATCGAGCCCCAGACCCTGAAGCTGTTCGAGGTCTGCCGCCTGCGCGACATTCCCATCGTCACCTTCATCAACAAGATGGACCGGGAAGCCCAGGACCCCTTCGAACTGCTGGACGAGATCTCCACCAAGCTGGCGCTGGACCCTGCGCCGCTCTACTGGCCGGCGGGCTCGGGCGGGCGGTTCAAGGGGATGGTGGACCTGCGCCGCAATCGTTTCCTGCCCTTCGCCAAGAAGACCGCCGACGAGGACGGTCACCCCGATCCGATCGCCTTCAAGTCCAACGCCGTGGTCTCCTATCTCGACCCCGAGGAACAGGCCGAGGTGGAGGAGGGCTCGATGCTGGTGCAGGAGGCCTCCAAGCCCTTCGACCCGCAGTCCTTCCTGGAAGGGCATATGACGCCGGTCTTCTTCGGCTCGGCCCTGCGCAAGTTCGGGGTCGCCGAGCTGCTGGAAGGCCTAGGGTCCTACGCCCCACCGCCGGACACCGTGCCGGCTCTGCGGAACGGCGAGACGATCCATGTGGCGCCGGGCGACCGGGAGGTCTCGGGCTTCGTGTTCAAGATCCAGGCGAACATGGACCCCAACCACCGCGACCGGGTGGCCTTCCTGCGCCTGACCTCCGGCCGGTTCACCCGCGGCATGAAGCTGAAGGTTCAGAACACCGGCCGGCAGCTGTCGGTCAATTCACCGATCATGTTCTTCGCCTCCGACCGGGAGCTGGCCGAGGAGGCCTTCGCCGGCGACGTCATCGGCATTCCAAACCACGGGGTCCTGCGGGTGGGCGACAGCCTGTCGGAGACGGGGACCCTGCGCTTCGCCGGCCTGCCCAACTTCGCCCCGGAAATCCTGCAGCGGGTGCGGGTCAAGGATCCGCTCAAGGCCAAGCACCTGAAGAAGGCCCTAGAGGGCCTGGCCGAGGAGGGCGTCACCCAGCTGTTCCGCCCCAATATCGGGGCCGACTTCATCGTCGGCGCCGTGGGCCAGTTGCAGTTCGAGGTCATGGCCGACCGCCTGGCCAACGAGTACCAGCTGGAGGTGGCCTTCGAACCGGCCCCCTATGCCGAGGCCCGCTGGCTGGGCGGCGAGAAGGCCGATGTGGAGGATTTCGCCGGCAAGCATCGCGGCGCCATGGCCAGCGACATCGACGCCCAGCCGGTCTTCCTGGCCAAGTCGACCTGGGAGATCGGCTATGTGGCCGAGCGCTATCCCAATGTGCGCTTCGAGCGCTCCAAGGAACGGGCCTGAGCCATGGACACCCAGGGGCTCTATGGCCTGCCGCCGCGGGAGCTGGTCGAGCCGCAGCCCGGCGCCGTCCAGTTCTCGCCCCTGATCCCCGGGTCGGAGGCGTTGGATGCCGTTCCCGGTCAGTCCCTCGATCATCTGACCGTCCTGGCGCCCCCGGGCACGGTGGAGCGCCGCTACGTCCTGGCCCAGGGCCTGCGCGCCCTGAAGGCCGGCGGGACGCTGACGGCCCTGGCCCCCAAGGCCAAGGGCGGCTCGCGCCTGGCCAAGGAGCTCAAGGCCTTCGGGCTTGAGGTCGCCGAGGACGCCCGGCGCCATCATCGCATCTGCGACGTGGTCCGCACCGAAGGCCTCGACCTCACCGAGGCCCTGACCGAGGGCGCGCCGCGACTGTCGCCAGAGCTTGGTCTGTGGACCCAGCCCGGCGTCTTCAGCTGGGACCGGATCGATCCGGGCACCGCCCTGCTGCTCAGCCGCCTGCCGGCGCAGACCGGGGCCGGCGCGGACCTGGGCTGTGGCTTGGGAGTCCTGGCCCACGGGGTGCTGGCCTCGCCCGCCGTCACCCGCCTGACCCTGATCGATATCGACCGCCGGGCCGTGGACTGCGCGCGGCGCAATGTGAACGAGCCCCGGGCCGAGGTGGTCTGGGCCGATGTCCGGCTGGGCGCGGCCGGGCTTAAGGATCTGGACTTCGTGGTCATGAACCCGCCCTTCCACGATGGCGGCGCCGAGGATCGGGCCCTGGGCGCGGCCTTCATCGCCGCTGCGGCCCAGGCGCTGAGGTCGGGGGGCAAGCTCCTGATGGTCGCCAACCGCCACCTGCCCTACGAGGCGGCCCTGCGCGACAGCTTCGGGACCAAGGTCAAGCTGCTGGTCGAGGAGGGCGGCTACAAGCTCTATGAGGCACGCCGTTGAGCAAGCTGCCGATGGCCAGGCTCGATCGGCTGCTGGCCAATCTGGGCTATGGCTCGAGACGTGAGGTCCACGCCCTGGTCCGCAAGGGCGCGGTGATCTTCGACGGCGCTACAGTGAGCGATGGCGGGCTCAAGGTTCCGGTGGTCGCCGACCTGCCGACCCGCATGACCATCGAGGGCGCGCCGGTCGATCCCCCGGCCCCCCTGACCCTGCTGATGCACAAGCCCCTGGGTGTCGTCTGCTCCCACCGGGAGCCCGGGCGCAGCGTCTATGAACTCTTGCCCCGGCGCTGGCGGGCGCGGACCCCGGGCCTCTCGACCATCGGGCGGCTGGACCTGGACACCACGGGGCTGCTGCTGATCACCGACGACGGGCCGCTGCTGCACCGGGTGATCTCGCCCCGCAGCCATGTGGCCAAGCGCTATGTGGCCAGCCTCGCCCGGCCGCTAGGCGGCGATGAAGGCGAACTCTTCGCCGCCGGAACCCTGATGCTGGAGAGCGAGACCGAACCCCTCGCGCCGGCGATCCTTGAGGCCCTCTCGCCAACCGAGGCCCGGCTGACCATCACCGAAGGCCGCTATCATCAGGTGCGCCGCATGTTCGCCGCGGTGGGCAACCATGTGGAAGCCCTGCATAGGGATCAGATCGGCGGGCTCACCCTGCCGGACGCCCTGGGTCCAGGCGACTGGCGCATCCTGAGCCCTGAGGAACAGGCGGCCATCTTCGCCTGAATCCCAGCCGCGCCGCAGGATGCGGGAGCGATTTCACGGCCGTTTTGCTCAAGGCCAGCAAGGTTCCGTTAACCATCTTCAAGAGTTAATGACTTGTTAATTGCCGCGGCTCCGGCTTTGCTCTGTCTGACCTGAACCCGCGCGGGGCGTCCCGCCGCGGGACTCTGATGGACGGAGTATCGCGGCATGTTCGAGTTCGGCCGGGAGCTGAAGCGGATTTTTGGCGGGCAGGGCGCCTGGGGTCCCACCCGTGACGGCCTGGCCGGCGGCGATGCGGCCCTGCTGGAACTGCTCGATCTCTCCCTGCTGCGCAATGAGGGCAAGGCCGCCGATGTGGCCGCCGGGCGCATCAGCGCCAAGGACAAGCCCCAGCGCCGTCTGGAAGCGGCCATTGTCTGGCGCGAGGTCGCCCGCCGCTCCGGCGACGCCGCCACCCTGCGCAAGGCCGCCGCTCAGGCCGAGGCCGCGGCAGGCGCCTTCGATCGTCATCGCCGTCCCGACGGCTGGGCCCGCGCCCGCTGCGAACAGGCCTTCTGCGCCCTGCTGGGCGCCGAACTGTTCGGCGACGACGGCCTGAACGCCGCCGCCGAAGTCGCCTTCCGCGAGGCCCGCGAAGCCGCCCGCGGCGGGTTGGCCGCTCCCCTGGCCGAGGTCGGCCTGGCCCTGATCGAGGGCCGCCGGCGCATGGGTCTCGGCGACGCCCAGGCCGCCCGGGTCACCGCCGCCCGGTTCTCCGCCCCCATCGCAGCGTTGCAGGCCCTGACCCGTCGCTGCTCGGCCGCCCACCTGCTGATCGCCGAGGCCCGCACCTTGCGCGCCGACATGCTGGCCGGCTGGGGCGCTCGGCTGAAGGATCCGGACCTGCTGCAGATGGCCCTGGATGAGGCCGACGACATCGCGCAAGGCCTGGACGGCGCCTATGAGCCCCTGGCCCATGCCCGCGCCGCCGCCCTCCGAGGTCAGATCCTGGCGCTGATGGGCGAGGTCAGCGGCGACATCGAACAGATCCTGGAAGCTGTCACCCTGCTGGCCGACGTGGTCGAGGACCTGACCCGCGACCACAGCCCGCTGGACTGGGCGCGCGTCCAGGCCGCCCTGGGCCTGGCCCTGCAGATCCTGGGCGAGGCCACCGATGGTGAGCGGGCCTACGAGCAGGCGGTGACCTGTTACGAGCGTGCGGGCCTTGTGCTGGCCGATGCGCCGGCGCTGGCCCTGCGGGCCGAGGCCTCCAACGGCCGCGCCATCTGCCTGGCGCGCTCGGCCGAGCTGTCCGGCGATCTGGCGGTGCTGGACGCCGCCGAGGCCGCCTTCAAGATCGAGCTGTCCCACCGCCGGGCCGGCGTCGATCCGGTCAGCTGGGCGCTGGCCCAGGTCAATCTGGCGCGGATCTATGAGGCGCGGCTCGACATCACCGGCAAGGACCGTGGCGAGCGCGCCTCGGCGGCGCTGGCCCTGCAGGCGGCCCTCGACGTGTTCGCCGAGGAAGGGCTTCGGTCCTTCACCCTGATCGCCATCGACGCCATGGAGCGGCTGCGCCTGCGCGTGGTCCCCCGCGACGGGGTTTGAAATACGGGCATCGTAACCGAAAACAACCTTTGGTAGGCTCTCCTCCCTGTGGAGGACGCGCGATGAGAATGATGAGCTTGGCCCTTTGCGCGGCCTTGAGCTTTTCGGGGCTGGCCATGGCCCAGGAGCCGCCGGGGCGCCCCGATGTCGAACCTGACTGGCTGAGGCTGCCCACGCGGTCCCAACTCATGGCCGTCTTCCCCATCAAGGCCCTGGACAAGGGGGTGGGCGGCGAGGCGACCATCGGCTGCAAGGTGAGCCTGCAAGGCGCGTTGTTCGACTGCGTCGTGCTCTCCGAAGACCCCGCGGACATGGGATTTGGCCAGGCCGCCATCGCGCTCACCCCGCAGTTCCTGATGACACCGGCGATGAAGGACGGACGCCCCGTGGTCGGGGGCGTCCGCATCCCGATCAGCTTCAAGGGTCTGGGAACACCGACTGGATCACACCTGCCCGGCGGCCATAATCTGATGACTCGCCGCTTCATGGGCCAGCCCCTGTGGGCTGACGCCCCTAGCCATGCTCAGACGGCGGCCGCTTATCCGGAAAAGGCCGCCGCCGAAGGGATCGGCGGCTCGGCCACCATCCGCTGCGCCCTGAACGAATATGGTCGCCTCAGGGCGTGTACGACGCTCAGTGAAACGCCGCGGGGCTATGGCTTCGCCAAGGCGGCCCGGACCCTGTCGGAGCGGTTCGTGCTGGCTCCGGCGCCCGACGATGTCGAACTCCGCGGGATCGAGACCCAGTACATGGTCACCTTCGCCCCTGAGATGCTGGACTCTGGAAGGCGGGTGATCGGTCAACCAAAGTGGACGCAGCTTCCGTCGGCCGGCGCCGTCGTCGATGGCTATCCCGCCGAGGCCCGGATCCAGGGGATATCGGGCGCTCGCGTGGTCATGAACTGCGACGTGGGGACGGGCGGGACGGTGCAGGACTGCGAGGTGACGTCAGAAGAGCCGGCCGAGTTCGGCTTTGGCCAGGCGGCCCTCGCCCTGGCGCCGCACTTCCGCCTGTCGGTCTGGACCGAGCAGGGGCTGCCGACCATCGGCGGTCGTGTCACCCTGCCGATCCGCTACGAGCTGCCGCCAGAAGCGGCGCCGGCTGAGACGAAACAGGGTCAACCCTAGGGCGATCGGCCGCTCAGGCCGCCGCGACGTCGCCGCTCTGGCGGCGCAGGCGCCAGAAGCGGATGGTGCGCTGGGCGGCTTCCCGCGGCAGGGCGTCGAAGAGTTCGCCATATTCCCGGGCGCGGCCCATGGCGTTGGCCTCCCGGTCCAGGATCAGGACGGCGAAGGTCAGGTAGAGCGACCGCTCGAAGCCGGCCGCCTTGCAGACGATGGACAGGGCGTCCAGGTCGCGGCGCTCCAGAATCTTGCGCGCCGTCCCGAAGTCGATATCGGCCAGTTCGCAAAGGGCGACCAGGAACCGCGTGGTTTCGCGGTTGCGCAGGAAGGCGGCCAGCACCGGCGGGGTGATTCCGTTGCGGAGCTTGAGCAGGCGGATCGCCCGCTCGGCCTCTTCATAGTCGTCGGGCAGGGCGCCGTCGCGGGTGGCCAGGCTCTTGCGCCCGGCCGCCAGGGCGGCCTCCAGGGCTTCGGGATCAACCTCGCTGTTGCGGTCGCGAATGGCGTCGCGCAGCTGGGCCTCGACCACGAAGTACATTTCGTTGAGCAGATCCACCGGCACGGCGCGGCGGGCGACGACGGCGGCGTGCAGATCGGTGTTGGCCATGGCCCGGTCCACCACGCGCTCGTGGGACTCCCGTGACAGCTCCGCGCCGTCATTGCGCAGCAGCGCGTCCAGGGTGTGGTCGTCGCCCCGCTCGACAATGGCTTCGGACACGGCCGCCGATACGGTCGAGCGCTGGCTGATGGCGCGCAGATGGTCCTGGCCGCGGGTGTGGGCGACGGCCAGCAGGTCATCGTCGGTCAGCGCCGTCGATCCTGTCAGGACCGGTTCGGCTACGGAGATGGCCGTGTCGCGGGCCAGATCCCGCAGGAGGTGGCGCGGCGGGGCCGAGGCCGCGGCGAGACGGCTGGCGAGCTCGCCGCGCACGGCCTCTTCCATGTCGCTGGCCAATTGTCCCATGACATCGTCGAACAGGGCCAGTTCGCCGCCGCCGTGGGCGCCGTCGCCGGCGAAGAACAGATCGGTCACACCCCGCAGCAACTCCCGCCGACGGGCGCTGGAGGGCTCGTTGGCCAGGGCGATCAGATCGTGAAGCTTGGACCGTTCCATGGGCAATGTCTCAGAACTGGCGATCAAGACCCTCGCCACCCTCGTCGGCCTCCTCCTCGGCGGGCGGCGCGTCGGGCGGCCCCACCAGGATGTAGTTTTGACCTTGGGGCGGGGCGGGAATGGCGTCGGGCGTCATGCCGTACTCCCGGTGTAGGGAATAGAGCTGTGAGCCCCCGGGGCGGGCGGCGGGCAGAGGCGCCGATTGGGCAAACTGTCGTGGCGCCTCGGCCGGCGCCGGGGCCTGCTGCTGATATTGCGGCTGCGGCGCGGCGGGCGCCGCGGCGGCCTGGTCATAGATGCTGGTGGGCAGGGGACCGGCCGGCGGTCCGCCCAGGAGATCCGGCGCCCGGTCGCTGACCGGCGCAAGCGCGCCGCGAAGGACGGGCTCATAGCCGGGCTGAACCGGCGGCGGCGGCGCGGCGCGGGGCGCTTGCGCCGGGGGCTGGGCGTAGGCGAACTGACGCGACAGGGCCATGGGCTCGGGGCGTTCCGGCGCCGTCGCCGCATCGTTCGCCGGAGGGCCTTGCGGCGAGCGCTTTCCGGCCCAGCCGAGCATCGGACCGGCATAGGCGACGTCGGCGCTTCGGGCGCTGGCCGCCTGGGGGCTGTCCGTCCAGGGCTGGGGCGGACCATAGCGATCCTGTGGCAGACCTTGGGCCGCCGCCGGCGCAGCATGGGCGCCGACGAGCAGGGCGAGCAGAAGGGCGGGGGCGAGCGGGCGATTCATGCTCCGCCAGCTTTAGGGTTATCGGCTTAACCTGTGGCTAACGGCCCCGCCACCAGCGCAGACCAAACCGCTCCAGCCGCGCCAGGCCCGCATAGAGCAGGGCGCCCATCAGGCCCAGCACCACCAGGGCGGCGAACATGCGGGCGGTCTGCAGGCGGTTGCCCGCCTCCAGGATCCGCCAGGCCAGACCCTGGGCGCCGCCGGAGCCGGCCACGAACTCGGCCACCACCGCCCCGATCAGCGCCAGGCCCGCAGCCACCTTGTGGCCCTCCATCAGATAGGGGACCGCCGAGGGCAGCCGCAGCCGCAGCAGGCGCTTCACCCGGCCGACTCCATAGAGATCGAACAGCCGCTCCAGGTCCGGATCGGCGGCCTTCAAACCGGTGACCGCCCCGGAGAAGATCGGAAAGAAGGCGACGACGGCGGCCAGGGCCACGATGGCCCGCTCGGGGTTGTCGATGCCGGCCCAGATGACCACCAGGGGCGCGATGGCCACCACCGGGGTCACCTGCAGCACCACGGCCAGGGGCTTGATGGCCCGCTCCAGCACCGCGCTCAACGCCACCAGCAAGGCCAGGGCCTGGGCCGCCAGGCTGGCGATGATCAGGGCCGCCAGGGCCATGGCCAGGGTGTTCCAGGCGGAGGCGAGCAGCGTGCCCGCGTCGGCCGCCAGGCTCACGGCGACCGCGCTGGGCGCCGGCAGGAAATAGGCGGGGACCTGGAGCGCCCGGCAGGCGATCTCCCAGCCGGCCAGCAGGATGGCGATGAGGGCGAGGGGCGCGATGAGGTCCGTGAGCCGCCTCATGCGGCCGCCTCCATGCCCTTGGCCAGGACGGTGGACACTGCCTCGACCGCGCTGCGGAAGGCCGCAGTGGTGCGGAAGCCTGGGGGGCGGGGTGTCGGGCCGGCGATGGTCATCTCGCCGCCGACCCGGCCGGGGCCGCGGGTCAGCACCACCACCCGGCTGGCCATATAGACCGCCTCCTCGACGCTGTGGGTGACGAAGACGATGGCCGGCTTGAGCTCGGCCCAGAGCTGCAGCACATCGTCGGCCAGGGCCCGTCGGGTGATCTCGTCCAGGGCCGCGAAGGGCTCATCCAGCAGCAGCAGCCGTGGCTCCGTCACCAGGGCGC